>PXRX01000037.1:21365-62044 GCA_003023195.1 Halobacteriales archaeon QS_8_69_26 | reverse complement strand
TCGACGCGTTATTCGGCAAAGCCATGCAGTGGGGTCTCCTTCAGACCGTGTTCATGATCGCCATCATCGTAATGATGGTTGGCCTTCGCGGGTTGATTTGAGGCACTGAAAGAGCGATTCGGTGAAGAGCTAGTGGTGTTTCTCGACCGAGCAGGCTACTTCTGGGTACGGGATCTCCGGGAGCACGTCAGCGGTACCCGAGCGACCGAAACTGTCGGCGACAGTTCGGTCGCGTGCGTCCGCGGTGACGATCTCGAAGTGCGGTACTTCCCGTCGAAGCGTCCCGAATTAAACGCCGTCGAAGGCTGCTGGGACCAGCTCCAGGAGTGGTTCAAGCATCGACTCGTCCCTGATCTCTCGACGCTGGAAGAGTCCCTTCAACAAGAGTCGAGCACGATCAACGAACCGGCCATTTGGCCGTATCTCACCAGCAAAGCTCCGTCTTAGTCACTATGAAAGGGGCCGGTCCGGTCGACGAAGCCCGACGACGCAAGCACCGCAGGGAGTGAGCGGAGCGAACGACCGAGGAGCACAGCGAGTCGCGCGAGTCGAGCGGGCCGGGGGCTTTCGAGGGGATGTCACCGCTTCTTCCCGTGGAATTCGAGACCGAGATCGTTCCGGGTCGGTTGATCGCCCGGTTCCGAAGACTAAACGGCCCGCGACGGCGACGTGCCGGTATGGACCAGGTGTTCGCCCCGTGGCGCATGGAGTGGGTCGAGCGCGAGGACAAGAACGAGGCCGTCGAGGAGTGCGTCTTCTGCGAGTTGCCGGATCTGGGCCCCGACCGCGAGCACCGGATCGTCGCCCGGAGCGAGGGTGCCTACGTCCTGCTGAACAACTACCCCTACAACCCCGGTCACGCGATGGTGATCCCCTACCATCACACGGGGGATTATCGAGAGCTCCCCGACGACGTCCTCCTGGACCACGCCCGGCTGAAGGCCCGGACGACCGACGCCCTCGACACCGCGATGGCCCCGGACGGCTACAACGCCGGCCTCAACCTGGGATCGGCGGCGGCCGGCGGATCCGTCGGCGACCACCTCCACACCCACGTCGTCCCCCGCTGGCAGGGCGACACCAACTTCATGCCCGTCATTGCGGACACGAAAGTGATCGTCGAGGCCCTGGCGGACACCTACGACCGCCTCCACGCTGCCTTCGCGGACCAGGCGGGCGCGACCGTCGAGGGCGAGGACGACGCCGTCCGACTCGACCTTTGAGTAGAACTCGCGGGTAGTGGATCTGACGGGGGAGCCAGAGGTTTTTCCCTGTTGGGGACACCCCGAAAGCCCCCGACTCGCTCGGTCCGGTGCTTGCGTCGTCGGAACGCGACCGAGCGGGCCGGCCCCTTTCAGTCCACCCCAACCGCAGCCTCGATCCTCCCCAGCCGTCTGCGCTTCTCGCCTCGTTCGCTCCGCTCACTCGGCTGTGATGCTCGCCCCTCGCGCGTAATCGTCGCATCCGCTCGCAGTGCTCGCGGATGCGACAGCGCGCGCCGTGTGGTCGGACGATCCGGCCGGCACACGCGCTCCTTGCCCCTCGAAACGCCTCCAGCCGGCGGTCCGTCGACACGGATTTACCGCGCCTGTCCCTACGCGGGGCCATGACCGACGGCGCCGGGGACGCGACGGGGGTGGCGGACGACCCCGGTGCCGATCCCGACGCCGGTTCCGGTGACGACCCCGGCAGTCAGTACACCCCGGACGAGTTCGGCGACCGGGAACCGGGGCCGACGGACGGGGATCCGGCCCGCTCGGGGGACCGGGCGGTGTCGCTCCGCCGGGTCGGGATGGTCGTCCTGGCGGCGAACGTCGCCCTGTTCGGCGCGAAGGCCGCGGTCTGGTACTTCACGGGGTCGCTGGCGGTCGGGTCCGAGGCGGTCAACAGCCTCGCGGACGCCGTCTACAGCGTGGTGATCGTCGGGGGGCTCTACCTCACGACGCGGCCGCCGGACTTCGAGCACCCCCACGGCCACGAGCGGATCGAGCCGTTCGTCTCGCTGTTCGTCGCCACCGGCGTGTTCGCGGCCGGCGGGTTGATCCTCTGGCAGGCGGCCGAGTCCGTCCTCTCGGGGGCGGTGGCGGCGCGGGCCGGCGTCCCGGCGATGGTCGTCCTCGTCGCCGCCGCGGCGGTGAAGTACGGCCTCTACCGGTACTGCCTGGCGGTCGGCCGGTCGCGCAACTCCCCGGCGCTGGTGGCGACCGCGCTGGACAACCGCAACGACATCCTCACCGCCGTCGCCGCCCTGGTCGGGGTGGTCGGTGCCGGATTCGGGTACCCGGTCCTCGACCCCCTGGCGGCCGTCGTCGTCGCGGTCGCCATCCTCTACACGGGCGTCGAGATCGTCCGGGACAACCTCAACTACCTCGTCGGGGCCGCCCCGCCCGAGGACCTCCGGGCGGAGATCATCGCCCGGGCGCTCGACCACCCGGAGGTCGAGGGCGTCCACGACGTGGTCGCCCACTACGTCGGCCCCGAGGTGGACGTCAGCCTCCACGTCGAGGTGGAGGGCGACCACACGCTCATCGAGGCCCACGACATCGAGACCGACGTCATCGCCGCCATCGGTGCGATCCCCGAGATCGACGACGTGTTCGTCCACGTCGACCCCAAGGAACTGGACGAGTGGAAGGACGACGACGCCGCCGACCGCCTGGCCGACCGGGCGGACCCCCAGGCGACGACCGGAGAGGACGACGGATCCGGCGGAGGGCCGGACGGAGGGGGATCCGGCGGAGGATCGGACGGAGGGGGATCCGGCGGAGGATCGGACGGAGGGGGATCCGGCGGAGGGCCGGACGGAGGGGGATCCGGCGACGGACCGGACGATCCCGGGGACCGGAGCTAGCGGCACCCCGGGAGACCGCCACCTCGGAGCGAGCGCCGGGGGTGTCCCCGTCATTTACAGTAACTTTACTGTAACTTTACTGTAAAGTGGGAACGCCACCGCTGGCCCCGGAAAGTACTTAATTCCCGTATCCCCTAGTTGAGCGTCCGCAATGGCGAGCAGGGACGAGTACGAGTTCTGGCTGTTCGACCTCGACGGGACGCTCGTCGACGTCAGGCCGGACTACGCGCGCCGCCGGATCGAGGAGGTCGGCGACCGGCTCGGCGTCGAGTTCACCGACTACGAGAAGGGCGTCCTGTGGCACGGGCTGTCGGGGGTGCGACGCCCCCACCTCTCGCGGCGGGGGGTAGACCCGACCGAGTTCTGGACGGCCTTCCACGAGACCGAGGACGCGGCCGCCCGAGCCGAGGCCACTTTCCTCTACGACGACGCCGCCTTCGTCGGCGACCTGGACGCCCCGGTCGGGCTGGTCACCCACTGCCAGCGGTACCTCACCGAACCCGTCCTGGAGACCCTGGGGATCGCCGACTGGTTCGACGCCGTGGTCTGCTGTACGGAGGACGTGGGCTGGAAGCCCGATCCCGCGCCGGTCCGCGCCGCGATGGACCGCCTGGGCGTCGACGCCCGCCAGGTGGCGACCGACGGCGGGTTCGGCCGCACGGGTGCCCCCGGCGTCCTCGCCGGCGACGGCCCCCACGACGTGGGCGCGGCCTGGAACACCGGCCTCGACGGGATCCACGTCGAGCGCCACGGCCACGACCGCCGCGGCCAGTGCGTCCTCGGCGACTACCGCGTCACCTCGTTCGACGAACTGGGCTTCGTGCCCGGCGAGTGACCGCTGGTCCCATCCTATACCTGTCCTCCCCTCGTGGTCCGAACCGACCGGCACGATAGCGGGGCGGACCCCGTCGCTCCCGTCGGCCGGCTCCCCGGGCGTGATCGGGACCGGCAACTCGCCGGCGGCCGTGATTTCCCGCTCCTCCTCGGCGTTCTCGACGGCGATCCGGATCCGGCAGGGATCGTCCTCGGAGGCGGGCAGGAGCGTTTCGACCGATCACTCCAGGTCGGGAGCCGACGGGTCCGGGGTCGACGGCGAGGCCGTCGTCGGCCGGGGTCGGCGTGCTGGGTGGGGTCGACGTGGTGGCGGTCCGGTCCCCGGGGGCCGTTCCGTCCGCTCCGCCGGGACCGCCCGATCCGTCTCCGTCGTCGTTCCGAACGGAGCACCCTGACAGCCGGCGAGGCCGGCCACTCCGGTGCCGAGCGACGAGAGGAGGGTCCGGCGGCGCATGGCCGGACGGTCCGGGGCGAGCGAACGAGAACGTTCGGGAGGCTGAAACGATCGTTCGGGCGACCGGACCGACGCCGAGCGCGGGGTCACCCCCGGTCGTAGCCGGGTAGTTCGGCCAGGTCGGCGGCGAACCCCTCGCCGTCCAGGGCGTCCCGGAGGTCGGCCGTCCCTGGCTTCCCGAGGCGGTCGGGGTTGCCGTGAATCCGGACCGTCTGGGTCCCGAGGGGGACGAAGTCCAGGTCGAGTCGGTCGGCGGTGGCCCGGAGGCCGAGGCCGGCGTCGGCGGCCCCGGCCAGCACCTTCCTGGCGGGGCTCTCGTGGGCCCGCACCGAGAACTCGAAGCCGTCGATGGCGTCGACGGCCTCCCGGCGGTCGATCCCCCGCTCCTCGGCCAGGTCGGCGACGGCGTTGCCCAGGCTGGTTCGCAGGCCCGAGTCGGTCGTCCGGTTCACCAGGCGGAGGTCCCGGTCGACCAGGTCGGCCAGGCCGTCGATCCCTTCCGGGTTGCCGGCGGGGACCACCAGCCCCCACTCGCGGGTCCAGGCGCCCAGCGACTCGCTCTCGACGTCGCGCCGGACGGGCCCCGCCGTCACCGCGCAGTCCGGGATCCCTTCGCGTAGCCGGCGCAGGCCCTCGCGGGATCCGAGGGGGAGGTACCGCGGGGCCGTCACCCGGTCGAGCAGTCGGGAGAGCGCGGGGTCGTCCTCGCCGACGCCCAGGAGGGCCGGCGGACGCACCTCCGGAGAGAACAGGTCGACGGTCACGCGTTCGCCCTCGTCGAGGTAGGCTACGTCGGCGGGGGTCTCCACGATGCCGTCGGCCTCGACCAGCGACGTGGTCGCGCCGCTCCCCTTGTCGACGGGGTAGACCAGCGTCGTCCCGTCGCCGTCCTCGACGAGGCCGACCGGGAGCAGGCGCAGGCGACCCTCCTCGTAGCGCTCGCGGACGGCCATCTCGCCCTCGACGGTCGCCGTCTCCGGTTCCGGCAGACCGGCGGCGTCCCGGACCGCGGGCGCGACGAACGCCCGGAAGATGGTCAGCGCCGACACCGGGTACCCCGGCAGGCCGACGTACGCCGACTCCTCGAGGCGGCCGATCAGCATCGGCTTGCCCGGCTTGACGGCGACGCCGTGCAGGAGGAGTTCGCCCTGCTCCTCGATTACCCGGTAGACAACGTCCACGGCGCTGGCGCTGGTCGACCCCGACGAGAGGACCAGGTCGCACTCCTCGGCGGCCCGCCGGAGCAGTCGCTCCATCTCGTCGAAGTCGTCGCCAGCGTGGGGGTAGACCCGGGGGTCGCCCCCCGCGGCCTCGACCGCGGCCGCAACCGAGTAGGTGTTCACGTCGTGGATCTTGCCCCTGTCGTGGGCCAGCGTCTCCCCGGGGCGGACCAGTTCGTCGCCGGTCGAGACGATCCCCACCCGCGGGCGGCCCCGGACGGGCACCTCGGCGACGCCGAGGGCCGACAGGAGGCCGACCTCCCGGGGCGTGAGGCGGGTCCCCGGACCGAGCGCACGCTCCCCGGCGGCGACGTCCGCCCCCGAGAGCATCACGTTGTCCCCGGGGGCGACGGAGGTCCGGACCGAGACGGTGCGATCCCCCTCCCCGACACCCTCCGCGGCCGCGCCACCCTCCTCGTCGGTCCGCTCGACGGGTACCATCGCGTCGGCGCCCGGCGGCATGACGGCGCCGGTCGATATCTCGACGGCCTCGCCCTCGCCCACCTCGACGTCCGGTGACTCGCCGGCGTGGACCGTTCCCACCACCCGGAGGCGCGCGGGGTCGGCCTCGTCGGCCCCGAACGTGTCCCGGGCCCGGAGGGCGTAGCCGTCCAGGGTCGCCCGGTCGAACCCGGGGACGTCTATCTCCGCGTCGATCCGTTCGGTCAGCACCCGGCCCCGGGCCTCGCGGAGCGGCACCCGTTCGGGGTTCGGGGTGAGCCCCAGGGAGGCGATGGCCTCCCGTGCGCGTTCGGGCGGTGCGAGTTCGCGGAACTCCTTTCTGTCGGGCATCCTTATTCGCGGAACTCCTTTCGGTCGGGCATCCTTATTCGCGGAACTCCTTTCGGTCGGGCATCGTTAGACGGTGATCGGTCGACCGCGCATCGCTCAGAGCAGGTACTCCCAGTCCTGGACGGCGACGACCTCGCCCTCGGGGAGGCCCTCGCGCCCCTCGGCTATCTCGATCCACCCGTCGGCCAGTGCGACGCTGGAGAGGACGCCGGCACCGCCGGTCCGCGTCGGGACGGCGGTCCGCTGGCCGTCCTCGACGGTCAGGCGGACCCGTGCGAACGTGCGGACGCCGGGCTCGCTCGACAGTTTCCGGGCAAGGCGGGCGGCCATCGTCGGCGGGTCCCGTAGCGGCATGTCCCCGGCCCACTTGACCGCCGGGCGGAGCAACTGGAGGGCGGTGACGATACAGGAGACGGGGTACCCCGGCAGCGCGAGGACGGGCGTGTCCTCCACCCGACCGACTGCGACGGGGTGGCCGGGTTTCAGTGCGACGCCGTGAACCAGCACGTCCCCCAGGCCCTCGACGACGTCGGGGACGAGGTCCCGTTCCCCGACGGAGGATCCGCCGGTGGTGACGACTATGTCGTGGTCCAGGTCCGCCTCGATGGCCGACCGGAGGGCGTCGGCGTCGTCGGTCACGACGTCGCGGTAGGTGGCCGTCCCGCCCCAGCGATCGACGCACCGGGAGACGGTCAGGCCGTTCGTCTCGACCACCTCGCCGCGGTCCGGGTCCGCGTCGACGAGTTCCTCACCGGTCGGTATCACCGCCGCCCTCGGGCGGTCCCGGACCTCGACCTCGCGGACCCCGACCGAGCGCAACAGGCCCAGGTCCGACGGTCTGAGGCGGTGGCCGGGTTCGTAGAGCGACTCTCCGGCCTCGACGTCCTCGCCGACCGGGGCGACGTTCTCCCCTTCGGCGACGGCGTCGAACACCTCCACGTCCCGCCCGACGGTCTCGGTGACCTCGACCTTCACGACGGCGTCCGCGCCGGGCGGGACGGGGCTCCCGGTGTGGACCGGCGCCGCCTCCCCCGGTCCGACCTCGGGGCGGTCGTTCTCGACCCGGCGCAAGACCGCCGGAGAGCGGTCGCTCGCGTCGAACGTGTCCGCGGCCCGGACCGCGTAACCGTCCATCGCCGCCCGGTCGTACCCCGGCACGTCCCGGCCGGCGGCGACCGACTCCGCGAGGACCCGTCCGTCGGCGTCGGGGAGCGGGACCGGTTCGGTCCGGTCGACCACCCCGACGGCCGCCGCCAGGCGGTCCCGGGCGGCGTCGAGGTCCGTCCGTCGCTTGAACCCGGCACCGCCGGCGTCGTCCGGTCCGGACCCGCCGGTTCCCGGGCGGTCGTCGTCCATGTGCGTTCGTTCGGCCGCAGGGAAAAAAGCCTGCGGGACCGGCGACCGGTCACTCCCAGTGGATCACGGACTCGTGGTCGTCGGACGGCCCGATGGGCAGGACGACGATCCGGCGTCGCCCGGCCTTGAACACGCGGGTCGGCGTGATGCCCATCTTGCGGACGACGTAGCCGTAGCAGGCGCGACAGAGCCAGGCGTCCGGTTCGCCGTCCTCGCTCGCTCCCATCTCGACCGCGACGATTCCCCCCTCGCCCTCGTCCAGGTCGCAGTCACACAGCCCACACCACCCCGGCGACCCCTCGTCCCCCTTGGAACGCTCTCCCGCCGCGAGCACCTGGCCGAGTTTCGCGGCGTCGTTCCTGGTCATACCCCGCTCCCGTTCATTCGGCTCCCCCCGTTCATCTTACTCTCCCGTTTCGTTGATCACTGCCGTCGTGGTAGAAAAAACTACCCCGGTCGGTACCCCGGTGCGGCGCCGTGACTCGTGGGTGGCGTCGGTGTCACTGTCGGGTGGTCGAAGCCGGCGCGGTGTGAGCGGGCCGGATCAGTTGAGGATGGTCTCGGCGACGCTCGCCAGCTGGGTCGAGTCCGCCTCCCGCAGGCGGTCGTCCTGGATGGTGAGGCGCTGGCGGGGCCGGCCGACATCGACCGGCACCTTCTCGGTGCCGATCAGCCCGGAGTCCTCCAGGCGGTTCTTCATGCGACTGAACGTCGCCTTGGACGCGACGCCGACGTCCTCGCCCCAGCGGCTGATGTCGTAGAACAGTTCCTCGTTCTTGGCGGCGACGAGGAGGCTGATCGTCACCTCGTCGAGGCCGTCGCCGTCACCACGCGCGGTTTCGAGGGAGGCGAGCACCTCCGAGAAGTCCTCCTCGGCCTCGGGGCCCATGTCCGAGGAGAGGGTGTCCCGCACCCGGGAGATGGGCGGGGTCCGGAGGCGGTACGTCTCGGCGGCCTCCCACTCGGCGGCGTAGGCGTCCCGGGCCTTCTCGACGAACGCGTCGTCGTCGGTCCGGAGCCCGCCGGTCCGCGTGCCGGCACTCACCAGCGCAACCACCGACTCCTCGGTCACGACCAGCGACTGGCCGGCGCTGTCCTCGCTGCTCCGCAGTTCGAGGGTTCCCTCGTGGACCAGGTCGGCCGCGTTCGACGCCACGAGGAAGTCGTCCATCACCTCTCGCAGGTTTCGGTCGTCGGCGAGGAGGTGGATCGTCGGCACGTCGCCATCGTGGTCGCCGGCGACGTTGACCAGTTCCTCTATCGTTTCTCTCGTCGGGTGGACGACGTAGACGTCCCCGGACCCCTCCGTGAGGATCGTCGACAGGATATCGCCCAGTCGTCCGTCTAGTAAATTCGGTCCCATGTCTTCATATCTCTGATCGCGGCGTGCAAACTTAATCTTGATGGCTGGAATATCAAGTCAGTGTCGTATTCTATTATAGATCGCGGTACCGAAATTCCGGCACCAGCGACCGATACTCCGAGGGTAGTACTCGGTGGTCGGAAGCCCTGCTCGGATCGTTGATGTTGGTCGGGGGATCAGTCGTCCTCGACCGCGATGTCGGTCACCTGCAGGTCGCCGTCGACGGTGACGTGGATGGTCCCCGGCGGGTGGTCGTCCCCGCCGAGGACCGAGGGGTAGCCGGCGCCGTCGTCGGGGTCGGACTCGGCCACCGCCGAGAGCGGGATGGTCACCCGGACCCGCCAGGGGTCGGCCGAGAGCACCTCCGTGTGGTCGTCGCTGACGCACCACTGGAGGGTCCAGTAGGGCCGGGAGTTCAGGTCGACGCCGTGGGCGCGGTGGGCGGTCACGACGTCGGACTGGTCCAGCAGCGAGAGCCCCACCGACGAGAACAGGTGGTGGTCGCACCGCCCGCAGGTGTGGTCGACGTAGACGTCGAGGTCCAGCGGCGAGGCGTCGTCGCGCCGTATTCGGGTCGACATCGGACCGCCACACTCCGGGCAGACGCCGTCGGCCGCCAGGCAGTGGAGGTGACGGACTCGCTGGTCGAACGCCCGGGCCACCTCCTCGCGGGTGCGGTCCGCCAGGCCGCCGGGCGGGAACGAGTAGTGCCCGTGGAGGGAGCCACAGTCGACGCACTCGATGGAGAGCATCTCGTCGGCGTACGTGGCGAACAGGTCGCCGCCGCAGTCGGCACACGATCCCTGCACCTCGAACGGCTCCACCGTCGGCGTCTCGTTGAACTCGCCCGCCAGCACCGCCCGCACGACCTTCTTCCCGGCGTGTCGCAGGTCGTAGCCGTCCTCGTCCTCCTGGTGGATGAAGTGGGGGGTGAGCTTGTCGAGGTGGTAGTTGAACTGTGCGCTGTCGCGCATCCCGACGGTCCGTCGGAGTTCCGAGAACCGCACCGGCCGGTCGTCGGCCTCCCAGAGGGCCTCCAGGATCGCCAGCCTGGTCTCGCTGGCGACCACCGAGAACGCCTCGGCCGGGGCCACGCAGTCGTCGCACTCCTGGATGTTCGCCTCGCTCATGTGTGATCGTTCGCACACCCGCGTGAAAAGCGTTCGCTGAAACGACTTTTTGTAAGGTTGCGTATGGGTCCGGCGATCCCTGGACGTCCCCTGGCCTCAGGCCAGGAAGACGTGGCGCGGTCGGTCGGCGAGGACGTCCCGGCCCCAGTCGACGGTGTCGGCGAACTCCTCGCTCCGGAAGAAGGCCATCGCGTCCTCGCGGGACTCCCACCGGGAGGCGATGAACATGTCGTTCTCGTCCTCGCGGTTGGCCAGGAGGTCGGTCCGGATGTGACCGTCCATCCCCTCCAGGACGCCCGCGACGGTGTCGAACTTCTCGCGGAAGTCCTCGCCGTGTTCGGGCTCGACGGTGTAGAACATCCCCATCGTTCCCCAGGTGTCGGAATCGGGGTCGTCGCCGGCCTGGCGGACCACGCCGGGCAGGTCCGAGAGGAACCCGCCGGCAGTGTCGGCGGCGTCGTCCGTCTCCCAGACGCTGGCGACGGCGTTCAGGTCCCCGTCGGCCTCGTAGACCGCGGTCTTGACGTGGGTGTCGTAGTGGTCGAAGTTCGCCCGCAGGCCACGGAGTTCCTCGAACAGTTCGTCCCCGTCGGCGTCCGAGTAGACCACGACCGCGTAGACGTCCTCGCCGTGGGGCTGACCGGCGTAGACGCCGATGTTCTCCAGTTCGCCACGGATCCCGTCGCTGTTCGCCACGTCGACCCCCTCACTGTCGCCGTCGCGACCGCGGTCGTCCCCCTCGTCGTTGCCGTGATGCCCCTCGTCCGTGTGGCTCTTCGCGCCGGCGTGGGCGCCCGCGCTCCCGTCGGCCGCCGCGGCCTCGACCTCGGCGTGGTCCTCGAACGCGACGGGGTCGGCGCTGCCCTCGAAGTCCGAGGGGACCGGCTCGCCGGCCAGCAGCGGCCCGAGGTCCGACGGGGGGATCCGCTGGCCGACCCGGAACGGCCCGAACTCGGCGAACTTCGAGGTGGACTGGTCGAAGCGCATCTCGTAGAGCAGGCGCTTTATCCGGCTGGCGTCCTCCGCGAAGAGGGTCACGCCCCACTCCCAGTCGTCGAACCCGATGGCGGAGGTGATGATCTGACTCACCTCCCCCGCGTAGTCCCGGCCGATGTCGCCGTGGGCCTCCATGTGCTCGGCGCGCTCCTCCATGGGCAGGTCGTACCAGTTCTGCTCGGGGTCCCGGCGCTTGTCCATCGGGTAGAACGACACGTAGTTCGCGTCGGGGATGGACGGCTCCAGGCGGGACCGGATGTACCGCGCGAGGCCGGCGTCGCTCTCGCCCGACAGCGCGGCCTCTAGGTCGACGTTGTACCCCGAGGCCTCGGTCACCGAGACGAACGAGTCGGTCCGCTCGGTGAACTCCCCGAACGCCGTCCGCTCGAAGCTCCGCTGGAGGGCGTCGACGTCGTTGAGCGTCGGCCTGAAGTGGAGCACCAGCAGGTCGGCCTCGTGGCCGAGGACGCCGAACACGGCGGAGTCGCCCTCCGCCGGCTCCGAACAGGTCCGGAAGTACTCGATCCCCTCGCGGAGCGCCCGGTTGCGCTCGCGCTCCGGTGCCGATCGCCAGGCCGACCAGTCGATAGTTCGAAAGTCGTGGAGGGCGTACCAGCCTTCCTCGGTCTCGGGAGGCGTCCGTCGTTCCATACCGAAACGTAGCTCCGACGGAAATAATGTCTTCCGTTGTCGCTTCGAGCGTCGACGCCACGGTTTCCGCCGGATCCCCGTCTCCAGTTCCACGTTAGTCTCGGGCCTCGTCTCCAGATCCACGCCAGTCCCGGACCGCCCGACTCCGGTCACCCGGCCCCTCGGGTGATCGGCCGTGACAGGCCCCCTGGTTCCCCGAACGTTGGCTTGAAGGTCCGGGACCGTCGAACGGGAACGAGTGAGGACGACCCCGAGTTGAACGACCACCTCGACGGACTGCTGCGGGAGGCCGGCCGGGACCCCGACGCAGTCGACCGGTCGGTGATGACCCAGGTCGTCTTCGGGCGCGACGAGGCCGAACTGGACGAGGTCCTCGACGGGCGCGACCCCGACGAACTCCGGGAGCGCGGGGCCGTCGTCGGCACCCCCGCCGAGGTGGCCGAGGGGGTCGAGCGCCTGGGCGAGGCCGGGGTCGACCGGGTGATGCTCCAGTGGCTCGCCCTCGACGACACCGACCGGCTCGAAGCCCTCGCCGACGCGCTGGTCTGATCGCTACGGGGGTGAACGGTCGCGTCGACCGGTCGTGGTCGCTCGTGGTCCGACGGCCGGTCGCTCGCGGCCGACTCGCGGTCCGACGGCCGATCGCTCGCGGGCGATCACTCGTGGTCGATGTCCGGCGCCGCCCGGAAGAACGCGGTCGCGTTGGGTGCGGCCGCGGAGTCGACCTTCGCGAGGGCCATCGCCACTTCCGAGTCCTTGTCGAGGCGGTAGAACTCGGAGTCCCCCTCCAGGTCGCCGGCGACTCGTTCGAGGTCCGGGTCGTCCGACGCGGCCGTCTGGTAGGCCTCGTTCGGGGTCATCGAGGTCAGGACACCGGCGGCCTCAAGTGCCGCGAGCGCGGTGGCGGCCGCCCGTTCGTCCATCCGGGTCGCGGACGCGATGGCCTCGGGGCTGAACGCCACCACGTGGTTGTCGAGGAAGATGCTCGCGATCCGACGTCGCTCCTCGCTGGCGAACAGGTGGTAGACCATCCGGCCGGCCGGCGCTCGCCCGTCGCCGTCCTCGCCCCGCCCGCCGCCGGTGGCGTCGCTCTCGTTGACCATCCTCGTCCCCCCTTGTGGGGCCACCGGCATCAGTATGCGGGATTATTTAAATGATCGACGTGGCTGATAATGTGCTGAAGTGATAGCGAGTCGTGATGTCGGCGCTGTCAGAAGTGATAGTGATGCGTGATATCGGCGCTGCCAGAACTGATAGCGAGGATCGATGTCGACGCCATCCGATGTATCCCGCAGACGAGCGCCATCCGGGGTGTCCCGTGGTCCGGCGCCGACCGGGGCGCCGGCCGGTCACCCGAACCCGAGGAGCGCGATCTCCTCGCCGTCTTCCTGTGCGACGGTGGTCCGGTGAACGATCACGGCGAAGACGACGCCCATGATTACCGGAGGCCACAGCAGGAGTTGCGCGAGGCCGGGGTCCTCGGCGAACAGGTCCGCCAGGGTAGCCTGGGTGTACCCGAGGTCGACCCACTCGACGAAGAACAGGCTGACGTGCAACAGGATCGGGATCACCAGTGCGATGGGGAGCGCGGTTTCCGGGAGCCGCCCGGAACTCCGCGACAGGTAGAACTCCAGGCCCAGTCCCGCGCCGATGAACGCGACCATCGGGATGGGGAAGAAGAACACCGCGCTGAGTACGGCCTCGGTGTAGGTCTCGACGGCCGGCGGGGCGACGATGAGGAGGCCGACGGCGGCGAAGACGAACGAGGCCGCGTAGAGCCCGGCCCCGGCCATCGCCCAGAGGAACGGCGTCCCCGGGCGGGTCGAGAGGCCGCGTTCCCCCTCGAACCAGTAGTCGTCGGTCAGGAACTCGCCGGGGCGGTCGACGACCTCGACCGCACCGCCGCTCGCACCCCCGTCGTCGAACTCCCCCTCCACCTGCACGTCGTCGGGGTTCCACCCGTCGTCGTCGGTCGTCCCCTCGTTGCGGGACGACGAGTCGCCGGGATCGGTCATGTGTGTGACATCGTTGCACGGCAGGTGATATAAGGCTCGTGGGCGACCTGTCCGATGTCGTATAACATCGCCGGGCCGCCGCCCGGGTCGAGTGGCTTGCAGGCTCCTCTGGAGTTTTGGGCGTCGGACCCCAAGGCGACGGCATGACAGAGGTGGGAGTCGTCGGGGCCGGCGCGGGCGCCGCCGCGGCGACGTTCGTCCTCGACGGTGCGGTCCCCGACGCCGACGTGACCGTCCTGGAGAAGTCGGGCGGCGTCTGCGGGCGCGCGGCGACCCGCCGGCGCGGACCGGTCACCTACGACTACGGCGCCAACTACGTCAAGTCCGAGGATCCCCGGGTGACGGAACTGCTCACCGGGACGCTGGACGACGAGGGCCTGGTGGACGTGACCGAACCGGTCTACACCTTCGACGCCGCCGGCGAGGTGTCGCCGGGCCGGGACGCAGACGAGCACAAGTGGACCTACCGGGAGGGGCTCACACAGATAGCCAAGCGCCTGTTCGCACGGACCGACGCGACGGTCCACCGCCGGACCCGGGTCGAGCGGATCGTCCGGGATCCGGCCGACGGTGGTGGATCGACCGACGGGTTCTGGCGTCTCGTCGACGACGAGGGGGACGAGTGGGGTCCCTTCGACGCCCTCGTCCTGAACCCGCCGGCACCACAGACCGCCGAGTTGCTCCGGACCGCCGACTGGGACGCCGACCTCCGCGAGGAAGTGGCCGACGCCGCCGGGGCCGTCGACTACCGGACGATCTGGACCGCCGTCCTCCACTATCCCGCCGAGTTCGACCGCCCGTACTACGCCCTGGTCAATCCCGGAAAGGACCACGAGGTGGGGTGGATCGCCCGCGAGGAGTGCAAGCCGGGGCACGTCCCCGACGGCGAGTCGCTCCTGGTGGTGCAGGCGGCCCCGGAGTGGTCGGTCGACCACTACGACGACCCGCCCGACGAGAACGTCCGGGAACTCGCGGCCCTGACCGCCGACGTGATGGACGACCCCAGAATCGAGGACCCGGACTGGACCGACCACCAGGGGTGGCGGTACGCGCTTCCGGAGGCGGGGATCGACCGGGGCGTCGTCGCCAGCGCCCGCGACCACGGCCTCTACCTGGTGGGCGACTGGGTGGCCGGCGAGGCCCGCCTCCACGCCGCCCTCCGGAACGGCCTGGAGACCGGCGAGCGGATGGCCCACGGGCTGTGATCGGGCTGATTCAGCCTATGTGGAGTGAGGGATAGAACACCACGTATTCGGCGAACGTAGCGGGGGACGTGGGGCGACGCCCGACGCACTGGGGGTTCGAACTACCGTGGCCGTCCTTCGACGAGACCGGTCACGAACTGTGGACGGATCACGCCCGGAGGCGTCGGACCGGTCGTCCGACTCTCCGCGATCCCGTACGGTGGTCGTCCGACCCCAAACCCCTTTTCAGGGGCCGGCCCCAAGGGGGGCCAATGCCGACGTGCGACGTCTGCGGGGAGAAGGTCGACCTCCCCTACGAGTGCGGGAGCTGTGGGGGGACCCACTGCAGCCAGCACCGGCTACCCGAGAAGCACGACTGTCCGGGGCTGACCGAGTGGGGGGATCCCGACGCCGTCTTCGACAGCGGGTTCGACGACAGCGTCGACGCGGGCCGGGGGAGTTCCTCGGGCAACCTGCTCGAACGGATCGGCCTCTCGACCCGGCGGGGCGGGGTCCTGGGCTACTTCCGGGGGAACATGACCTTCGTGTTCCTCGGGCTGATGTGGATCACCTTCGGGGCCAAGACGATCGCCGATTTCGCGCTCTCGGCCGAACTCAGCCAGGCAATCTTCGTGCTCCACCCGGACAACCCCGAGTACGTCTGGACCTGGTTCACCTCCATCTTCGCCCACGCCGACTTCTTCCACATCGCGGTCAACTCCATCGTGATCTACTTCTTCGGCCGGATCGTCGAGGACTACGTGGGGTCGCGGGACTTCACCCTCCTGTTCCTGGCCAGCGGTGCGCTCGCCGGACTCGGCCAGATCGGAATCCAGTTGATCCAGCAACCGCTGTTCATGCGCGGCGTGGTCGGCGCCAGCGGCGCCGGCCTGGCGATCATGGGCGTGCTGACGGTGCTCAACCCCAACCTCCGGGTGTACCTCTACTTCATCTTCCCCGTGCCGATATGGGTACTCGCGTTCGGCTACGCCGGGCTCAGCGTCCTCGGCATCCTCGGCGCGGGCGGCGGCGGCGTCGCCCACGTCGCCCACCTGGTCGGACTGCTCATCGGCCTCGCGTACGGCCAGCACGTCAAATCGCGGATCCGCACCCCCGACCAGCTCCAGTTCGGCGGTCGCGGTCCGGGCGGCCCAGGCGGTCCCGGCGGCCCCGGACGCGGCCGGTTCTGATCCCGGGGATCCGCAAACCCGGAACGCTCCCGTCCGATCCGGGAGGCTCCTGCCGACCCGGGACGCCTCCGTCTCCGATCGGGAGCCTCCTCCCTAACCGAGAATTAACTCTCGCCGACACGAGTGTCCGATATGGCCCTGCTTGTGCCGTTCGACGGGTCAGATCTCTCGACGGCGGCCCTGGAACGGGCGGTCGAGTTCGGCGAGTTCACCGGCGAGGAGGTGGTCGTCCCGTCGGTCGTCCCGCCGAGCGAGGAGTACGCCCGCGAGCGGGGGTGGATCGCCCCCGACGAACCGTTCGACCCCGACCTCGTGGCCGGGCGGTTGCGCGACCGGGCGGAAGCGGTCGCCCCCGGCGCGACTCACCGGACGGAGGTCCCGGAGGACGTCTCCGCGACGGCCTCGCTCACGACCGACGTCGTCCGGACGATCCACGAGGTGGCCGCCGAGGTGGGGGCGTCGGTCCTCTCCGTCGGGAGCGCGAACGCAGGCCGGGTGTCGACGCCGCTGTCCAGCGTCGGGACGCCCGTCTCCGAGGACCCGCGCTACGACGTCCACATCGTCCGCCACGCCTGAGGTCGTCGTCGGCCCTCACCTCGGCCGTCGGTGATCCTCCGGGAACCGGTCGATCACTCTCCCGGGACCGCGATCACCCCCGTGCGACGGGATCGGTCACCCTTTGAGGTGGTCGAGGACCCCCTCGGTCGTCCCGGGGACGGGTTCGGTGTCGGCGCCGGCGGCCGCGGCGGCGTCGGGGTCCTTCAGGAGGTGGCCCGTGGTGAGACAGACCACCCGCTCGTCGGCCCCGACGACGCCGTCCTCGCGCAACCGCCGGAGGCCCGCCACGGAGGCGGCCGAGGCCGGTTCGACGCCGACCCCCTCCGCCGCCAGCGAGCGCTGGGCGGCCGTTATCTCCTCGTCGCTCACCGCGACCGCGGTGCCGCCCGTCTCGTAGATTCCGGGGAGGGCCTTCGGCGCGTTGACCGGGTTGCCGATCCGGATGGCGGTCGCGCGGGTCTCCACCTCGGGCCAGCGGCGCACCTCGTCGGCGGCGGCCTCGACGGCCTCGACGAACGGGGCCGCGCCCTCGGCCTGGACGCCGGTCAACGTCGGCACGTCGTCGGGGTCGAGGGCACCGGCGGCGGCCAGTTCCCGGAAGCACTTGTACAGCGCGGCCGTGTTGCCGGCGTTGCCGACGGGGAGAACGATCCGGTCCGGGACGGTGCCGTACTCCTCGCGGAACGACTCGAGAATTTCGAGGCCGATGGTCTTCTGTCCCTCCAGTCTGAAGGGGTTCAGCGAGTTCAGCAGGTAGGCCTCGCCCCGGGTCGCCAGGTCGTCGACCACGTCGAGACAGGTGTCGAAGTTGCCGTCCACCTCCAGGATCCGGGCGCCGTGGAGGGCGGCCTGTGCGACCTTGCCCGCGGCGACCTTCCCTGCGGGCAACAGGACGAGGGTCTCCATGTTCGCCCGGGCGCCGTAGGCGGCCAGCGCGGCGCTGGTGTTGCCCGTCGAGGCGCAGGCGAGGCGGTCGACCCCGACCCGGCGGGCGACGGCGACGCCGACGGTCATCCCGCGGTCCTTGAAGCTCCCGGTCGGGTTCATCCCCTCGTGCTTGACCCGGAGGGCCCGCAGGTCCAGTTCCTCGCGGATGTCGGGGACGCGGTGGAGCGGTGTGTCCCCCTCCGGCAGGCTCACTCCCGACTCCAGCGGCAGGGCCGGCGCGTAGCGCCAGACGCCCCGCCCGCGACCCCGGAAGTCCTCGAACGTCGGCGGGTCGGCGTAGCGGACCTCCAGGAGGCCGCTACACTCGTCGCACCGGTACCGCACCGCGGCGAACGGGGGGAACGTGGTCCCGCACTCGACGCAGGCCAGCCAGGACCCCTCCCGGCCGTCCGGTGGCGGGTCCCGGTCGTCGGCTTCGACGGTCACTAGACGCCGGAACG
This sequence comes from Halobacteriales archaeon QS_8_69_26, assembly GCA_003023195.1. Taxonomy (GTDB): domain Archaea; phylum Halobacteriota; class Halobacteria; order Halobacteriales; family SW-7-71-33; genus PXRX01. The sequence goes on along the minus strand of PXRX01000037.1, from coordinate 44,062 downwards.
ACCCCGACACTGAAAAGGGAGTGGGTCCGTGCCCGCCGCTCCCGGATCCCCGGGGCGGGATGGGCCACGTCGACGCCGTCCCGGACGGGGACGCGCCCTCCTCGGCGCCATCCGGGATCACATGCCAGTAGTTATTTACCGCGAATTGTCCACTACGTTTTCATGCACGACCACGTTCGAACGTTCGGGGCCATCGCCCTCGTGGTGGCCGTGGTCGCGAGCGGTTGTCTGACTATCTCGACCGGTTCGACGGTCAACAACGACGGGACCATCGAACGATACGAGACGCGAATGGAGATGCCGACCACGTTGCTCGATCAGATGAACCAGAGCGCCCAGGAGGAGAACATGACCCTCGAAGAGTCGATCAAGGCGGGGTACGACGAGGAGGCCTACGGGTCGATAGAGGTCACGGTCGAGGAGGAGGACGACCAGGGGATCATTACGATAGTCCTCGAGGACTTCGACCCCGACGAAATCGACGGGTCGGACTTCGGTGGTGGCGGTGACGGGCAGGACCAGGCGGGGCAATCCTCGGACCCCCAGATAGACGTCACGGTCGAGGAGGACCGGGTCGTCTACGTCGACGACTCGTTCGACTCCGACGAGGAAATCAACGACACCGAGGGCGAGGACGAGGAGTTCAGTGGCCAGTTCTCCCTTGAGTACACGCTGACGATGCCCGGCCCGGTCGTCGAGGAAGAAACCAACGCCGACGAAATCGACGGCCGGACGGCGACCTGGGAGCGAACCGGGTCGGACGTGTTCAGTAACACGTCGATCCGGGCAGTGAGTGTCACGAACGAACCGCCGTCGGCCGCGTTCTCGGTCGACCCCGAAGAGCCCAGCACGGGCCAGGAGGTCGAGTTCGACGCCTCCGAGTCGACCGACCCCGATGGTGACGACGTCACCTACGAGTGGGACTTCAACGGCGACGGCGAGGTCAACGCGACCGGCGAGACGGTCACGCACACGTTCGAGGACGCCGACGAGCACAACGTGACGCTGAGGGTCACCGACCAGTACGACGCGACCGACGCGGAGACCCGGACCGTCTCCGTCCCGTCGAGTGGCTTCCTCGGCATGCCCGGGTTCGGCGTCGGCCTGGCCCTCCTCGCCGTCCTTCTCCTGGTCGGCGTCGCGGCCGCCCGCAGGCGGTGACCGGTCCCACACTCGGGAGCGATCCGTCGGTCGACGGCCGGCCCGGCGGATCCGGTTGGGATCCGTCGGGCGGCAACGACTCACTCGTCGCCGAAGGCGTCTATCTCCGCGTGGACCCGCTCGACCCAGTCGTCGAGGGCGTCGTGAAGCAGTTCCTTGGCCTCGGGCAGCGGCGTCGCGGTGTACTGGTAGACGTACCCGCCGGAGTCCAGCAGGCGGCGCTCCCGTCGCGCCAGGCCGTTCTCCAGGAGCGTCGACAGCGAGCGGTTGACGTTGCTCCGGTCGCGGTCCAGGTCCCCGGCGAGTTCCTCCACCGTGCTCCCGGGCCGGTCGAGCAATGCCAGGTAAGTCCGGGTCTCGTGGTCGCTGATCCCGAACACGCAACTCATCACGTCGGTGAACTCCGGGTCCAGCTGCTCCATCAACTCCCCCATCCTCGGGGGATCACCTGACGGCCGCCCCGAATCTGTCATGCGTTCCGGTAGAGTGTCCCCGAGTAAAAACCCCCTGGCACGCCCTCACCCCACGCCCGCCGGAGACCCCTCCGGATCGGTTCGGTGAATCTCCGTCGTCCCAGGCGGTCGGGTTTCCCCCCGTCATCCCGGGTGATTTCGGACTTCCTCCCCCGTCGCCCCGGACGGTCTCAGGCTTCCTCCCTCGTCCCGTCGTCCTCCTGGACGTACCCCTGGTGGTCGAGGCACCGCCGCATCTCCGACCGGGACTCGTGACGGTGCAGCGTGGTGGGCGTGTCGCAGTAGTACACCTCGCCGTCGTGTCGCAACGTCACCTCGTGGTCGCTGCCGAGCATCTCGGTGCGGACCACGACCCGCTTGCCCTCTTCGAGTACCGTCAGGAGTTCCTCGGGGTCGAGTTCCCCGGCCTCGACGTGCAGTGGATCGGCCATCGGGCCAAACTTCGGCCCCCAGCAGTATGATTTGGTCGGTCCGGGACGAGGTGGCACCGGGACCCAGTTACCGGCCACTTGCGGGATCCAGTTACCGGCCACTTGCGGGATCCAGTTACCGGCCACTTGCGGGATCCAGTTACCGGCCACTTGCGGGACCCAGTTACCGGCCGCTTGCTGGACTCGACGGTCCGCGTCACCGGGGTCGAGAAACCGGCCCGTGAGAACTATCGATCCGTTGGACGATCGACTTACGAGGGTGGTCCGCCGCCGTCACCGTCCCCGCCACCACCGGGGTTGTCGCCGTCATCGCCGCCGGAGTTATCACCGCCACCACCGGGGTCGCCGTCCTCGCCGTCGCCGGGGGTGTCGCCGTCCTCGCCGTCGCCGGGAGCGTCACCGTCGTCGCCGTCGCCGGGAGCGTCACCGTCGTCGCCGTCGCCGGGAGCGTCACCGTCGTTGCCGTCGCCGGGAGCGTCACCGTCGTCGCCGTCGCCGGGGGTGTCGCCGTCCGTCCCGTTCGGCGCGTCGGTCTCGTTCCCGTCGGCGGGGGTGCCGTCCGGCGGTCCGCCCGGGGTCCCGGTCTCGTCGGACTCGTTGTCGTCGCCGGGGGTCTCGCTGGGCGTGCCGTTGGGAGCACCGGGCGTGCCGTTCGGTCCACCGGGGGTACCGTTGGGAGCGCCGGGCGTGCCGTTGGGGGCACCAGGGGTACCGTTCCCGGGCGTGCCGTTGGGGGCACCAGGGGTACCGTTCCCGGGCGTCCCGTTGGGCGGACCGGGCGTGCCGTTGGGGGGACCAGGGGTACCGTTCCCGGGCGTCCCGTTGGGCGGACCGGGCGTGCCGTTAGGGGCACCAGGGGTACCGTTCCCGGGCGTGCCGTTGGGAGCACCGGGCGTGCCGTTCGGTCCACCGGGCGTGCCGTTGGGGGCACCAGGGGTACCGTTCCCGGGCGTGCCGTTGGGAGCACCGGGCGTGCCGTTCGGTCCACCGGGCGTGCCGTTAGGGGCACCAGGGGTACCGTTCCCGGGCGTGCCGTTGGGCGGACCGGGCGTGCCGTTGGGCGGCCCTGCGAAATCGGGCGGTCCGGTCATGCCGTCGCCGGCCCCGTTACCCGCTATCGACCGGGCGATCTCCGAGACTTCGGGACCGGTCAGTTCGCTGGCGTTCCGGCGGAGTTCCTGGATGGACGAGACGTTGACGCCGTTGTCTTCCAGGGTCTCCTCGGGCAGTCCCCCGGCGGCGTCGGCGGTCGCGTTCAGGACCCGTTCGGTCGCCGAGACGTTCGCCGCGAGTTCGGCCATCCGGGCGCGGAACTCGCCCTGTGTGATCGTGCCGTTGTTCCGGACCTCGATCAGTGCCTGCCGTCGTTCCTGCAAGCGTTCGAGTCGGTCTCGTAGCTCGTCGACCCGCTCCGCCACGACCTTGGCCCTCGAGTCGTTGGTACCGGACCGGTTGAGGCGTTCGGAGAGGCTGCGTTCGCCGAGTTCGCCGTCGATCTCGGCTGCCCCGACGCCCACGACCCCGGAGAGTTGCTGACCCGGGGTGGTGTTGTCGGACTCGTTGGCCGTCGCGACGGAATCCGCGGACGGCGAGGCCAGGTCCTGGGCGCCCTGGCCAACCTGCACCGCCGCCACGGCGGGCAGAACCGTCCCCGCGACGACCGCGAGCACGACGAGCACGGTGAGGGGTTGCCGCATCATTAGTATCGTACTCTCCTGTCGTCACATATAAAGTGCCGATCTTGGATCCGGATCAACGTCAGTTTACCCGGATTTAGAATCGGCTTATCGCCGCTCTGTGTGCCGATTTCGAACATCGGTGCCGCGGGGGTGTCGTTAACCATCGGTGCTTTTAAATTTGGTTCCAGCTCCGGTCGTCGTCGCCGTCGTCCCCGTCTTCGCCGTCTTCGCCGTCTTCGCCGTCGTCGGGGGCCGGCCCCTGGTCCACGTCGGGGAGGGTCAGCACGTTCTCCCGGCCCAGTCGGAACCCGTCGATGGTCCCCTCGTCGCGCATCCCGCTGACGACCTGGCTGGTCTTCGCCTCGGTCCAGCCCAGTTCCTGGACGACCTCCTGTTGCTTGATGCGTCCCCCGTTACGTTCGAGCAGGCGCAGTACCCGCTCCTCGTTGCTCAACAGTTCCTCGTCGATGGCGGCTTCCTCGTCGTCGTCCTCCTCCGCCGTCGCCGGTTCGGTCCCGGCGTCGGTCCCGTCGCCGGCCCCGTCGTTGCCGTCGTCGTCCGGGACTGGAACCGGGGCCGACGTCCCGCCACTCCGAGTGAAGTAGAAGATCCCCACTGCGGCGACGCCCAGGACCACGAGGACCAGCAGGACGGTCGTGGCGTTGATCCCGCCGTCCCCGCCGCCGTCCCCGGTGTCACCGCCGCCCGGCTGGGTCGTTCCCGTGGCCCCGGTCGTTCCCGTGGTCCCGGTCGTCCCCGCGGAGCGTTCGACGGTGACCCGCGGCTGGCCCGGGAGGAAGTCGGTCCGGTCGCCCTCCCAGCTGACGCCCAGTTCGCTCGTCGAGTCCGGGCCGGGGTCGACCGACGTCCGCTCGTAGCCCTCGGACCAGGAGATTATCATCGTCGACTTGTCGTCGAGGAGGTACCCATCGATGGCGTCGCCGATCACCAGGCGGTCCCCGCCGGCCTCGACACGGGCGAAGTTCGTCCACGTGTAGGTGTAGGCGATGACCCCGAACCCGGTTTCGGTCTGCCGGGTGTCGACCTCGAAGTTCGAGGCGCTCATCTCCCGGCCGGTCGCGTTCTCGGCACTCTGGACGGTGTTCCGGATCCGTTCCGCGAACCTGGCGGTGTAGTCCTCGGGGTTCGCCCGGATGTCGTCCTGGAGGGACTCGAACGCCGCGGTCGTGTTCTCGTCGTCCAGCCTGGTGAAGTACTCGACCGTCCAGCGTGCGTTCCCGTTCTCGTCGACGTCGATCCGGAGTCTGATCTCGTCGGTCTCGACCTGGTCGCGGATCGACCCTCCCGGTGGCGTGGCCGCCGGACTCGACCCGGCCGAGGGTCCACCTCCGACGGTGGCCGACCGGTCCACGGCCGCGGCCGACCCGGTCGACGGTCCGTCCGGTACGGCGGACGATCCGTCCGCGAGGTGGGTCGACCCGGTCGACGCGGTGGGTCCCGTGGCACCGACCCCCGTGGCAGTCGCCGCCCCGGCCGCGACCACCAGGAGCGTCGCGACGACGGCCACCGTCCTGTTTCGCATCGGTACCCCCGTTTACACGGAGCGGTGATATGCGTTGTCCTCCGGGCCGGCAACGGTTGCCGGATCCGTGAACCGACCGGGCAGGGGGACCCCGCAGTCCCGCGAGAGATCGGTCGAGCGGCACCCTGCAGTCCCGCGATCAACGGGCACGGCCGGGGCCGTGGTCCGGGTGGATCGACCGGGTGCTGGCACGACGGAGGGCTTTTGCCCGGGGGCGTCCCAGCGTCGGGCGTGACGGAGTCCGTTCGGAGACGCGCGGTGGGTGGCCTCGCGAGGACCACCGCCCGGGGGAGCCGATCCGACGTGTTCACCCGGAGGAGGCGAACCGGTGTTCTCCTGTAACGCGCCGGTTCCCGGCCGGGTGTCGCGGATCGCCGACGACCTGTACCCCCTGCTGGTCGGCTTCGAGCGGGTCCGAGAGCGCCACTCCCTGCTGGTCAAGCGCCTCGGCGACGCCGACGGCGGGGCGGACCACCTGGTCGGCCGGGTCCGGCGCGCCCTCTCCGGCCTGCCCCCGGTCCGGGTCCGGACCGGCGGGATCGGGGTCTTCGAGGACCCGCCCGTCGGGACCGGGCCGGTGGTCTACCTGGCCGTCGAGAGTCCGGGGATCGTCACGGCCCACGAGCGCCTGGTGGAGGAGTTCGGGGCCGTCGAGGGCCTGGAGGGCGAGGGGTACGTCCCCCACGTCACGCTGGCCCGTGGCGGCGACCCGGCCGCGGTCCGCCGCCTCCGGGAGCGGGATCCCGACCCCGTGACCTGGACCGTCGAGGAACTCCACGTGTTCGACGCGGCCCACGAGGAGGTCGCCGCCCGGATCTCGCTGCCGGCGTGATCGGCGAGGAGTACGTCGGGAAGGGCTCGAAGGGGGATCGCGAAACGGTTCGCGACGCGAAGGGAGATCAGTACCGGTCCGCGGCCGCGCCCGGGGTCGCGACGGGGTCGGTGCCCGGCCCGGCGTCCATGACGTCGGCGTACGCGTCCCCGAAGATGCGGAAGACGGCCATCTGGACGAAGAACTGGAGGAACGGGACCGCCAGGAGGCCGACGATGGTGACCGCCAGTATCGTCGTGGCCACCGAGGCACCGATCCCGATCCCGAACGCCGCCAGCCACGCCCGGAAGTACCGTCCGTCGAAGCTCAGTCGCTTGACCGTGCTCACGTCGAAGGCGGCCCCGATGTCGTCCTCGACCGAGAAGTGGACGAGTGCCGCGGGGACGAAGTAGTAGATGGCGGTGAACGCGAGGGTGAACACCCCGAACAGGACCACGAACCCGAGGGTGCCGAGGAGCCCGAACACGCCGGCGGCCTTCCCGCCCCCGGCGGCCCCGACGGCTCCGAACAGGACGATGAACAGGAACCACGCCACGAACCCGACGACGGAGAGCAGTATCGTCGGGACGATGGTGTACACCAGGGTGACGGCGTAGAACAGCAGGCCGTCGAAGAACAGGCCCTCCCAGTCGCCGAACTCCGGGGGAACCCGCTCGCCGGCGACCGTCCCGGCGGCGACGCGCTTCGCGTGTCCGAGCACGACCAGTTGCGGGAGGAGCGGGATGATGAAACTCAGGAACAGCAGGCCGCCCCCGATCCCGAGTCGTTCCAGCCAGTTCTCCCCGCGCCGCGGGTACTCGAGTGCGTCACCGATCATCGTTTGCGGCCACCCACCCCAGCATAAAAAACGTCGGTGATACGTGCCCGGGTGACCACGCCGTCGCCGGTCCGAACCCGGCGGATCGGTCGCCTCCCCGGTCCGAACCCGGCGGATCGGTCGCCTCCCCGGTCCGAACCCGGCGGACCGACCGCTCCCGCCGACGGGGTCAGTCGTCCTCGCCGAGCGTGATGAACCTGGTCTCGATGATCCGGTCGTCCTCGGCCAGACGCTCGCGGGCCTCGTCGGGGACCGGGTCGTCGAGGTTGTAGACGGTCAGGGCCTCGCCGCCGATGGTCCCGCGGGCGTTGAACATTCCCGCGATGTTGACGCCGTGGTCGCCGAGGACGGTGCCGATCAGCCCGATGACGCCGGGTTCGTCGTAGTTGCGGACGACCAGCATCCGCCCGCTGGGGATGGCGTCGACCCGGTAGCCGTCGACCAGCACGATCCGCGGCTCGTCCCCCTGGAAGAGCGTGCCGGCGACGGGGATCTCGGTCCCGTCGGCGCCGACGGTCACGGTGACCAGCGACCGGAAGTCCTCGCTGGTGCGGGTCTTCGACTCGGTGACCTCGACGCCGCGCTCCTCGGCGATCCGCAGGGCGTTGACGGCGTTGACCTGCCACTCCAGCGGTTCGAAGACCCCCTGGAGCGCCGAGGCGGTCACCAGGTCCAGGTCCTCGTCGGCGATCTCACCCTGGTAGCTGATCTCGACGCGCTCCACCCGACCGTCCAGGAGCTGCGTGGCGACCTTCCCCATCGTCGAGACCAGGTCGATGTACGGGCGGATCCGGGGGTAGGCGGTCTCGTCGACCGACGGCGCGTTCAGCGCGTTCGGGACCGGCTCCGACGCCAGGGCCGCGACGACCTGCTCGGCCGTCGAGACGGCGACGTTCTCCTGTGCGGCCTCCGTCGACGCCCCGAGGTGCGGGGTGACGACGACGTCCTCGACGGACAACAGCGGGTTGTCCGGGTCGACCGGCTCCTCGGCGAAGACGTCCACCGCCGCCCCACGGAGGATCCCGTCCCCGACGGCTTCGGCCAGCGCCGGTTCGTCGACCACGCCGCCCCGGGCACAGTTGATCAGGTACCCGCCCTCCAGCTGGGCGAGTTCCGCCTCGCCGATCAGCCCCTCGGTCTCGGGAGTCAGGGGCGTGTGCACCGAGAGGAAGTCCGCCGCGTCGAGACACTCGTCCAGGTCGACGAGGCGGGCACCGATCTGGTCGGCCCGCTCCTCGCTGATGTAGGGGTCGTAGGCGACCACGTCGGTCCCCAGCGAGTCGAGTTTCTTCGCCACCTCCTGGCCGACGCGACCCAGGCCGACGACCCCGAGGGTCTTGTCGCCCACCTCGGTTCCCAGGAACTCGCCCTTGGCCCACTCGCCGGCCGTCAGGCGGGCGTGAGCCTGGGGGATCGACCGCGCCGCGGCGAAGGTCATCGCCACGGTGTGCTCGGCGGCCGCCCGGACGTTCCCCTCCGGGGCGTTGGCGACGACCACCCCGTGTTCGGTGGCGGCGTCGAGGTCGATGTTGTCCACCCCGATCCCCGCCCGCCCGACGATCACCAGTTCCTCGGCGGCCTCGAACACCTCGCGGCTGACCTCGGTCCCGGAGCGGACGATCAGGCCGTGGGCGTCCGCCACCGCCGCAAGCAGGTCGTCGCCCGTGCTCTCGTAGTCGGTCACCACCTCGTGACCCGCCTCGCGGAGGCGGTCGAGCCCGGCCTCCGCGATGGGGTTCGTCACGAGTACCTTCATCTTGGCACGAGCGTGGCCGTCGGCGGGGTTAACTCGTCCGATCCGGTCTCGTCGCCCCGACCGGCGAGGACTCGGGGCGATCGGGAGGTGCCCGACCGAGGGATCAACTGTCGGTCCAGCGCAACAGCAGGAGCGTGCCCTCGAACAGGCCGATCATGGTCGCACCGATGATGATCGGTGCCATGCCGGTGAGGTCGGCCCCGCCCATCAGGAAGCCGACGCCGACGAACCCGCCCCAGAAGTAGATCCGTCGGTTCTCCAGCCACTGGCGACTGGTCACGCCCATCATGATCGCCAGCATGATCAGCAGGGGGATCTGGAAGACGACGGCGAAGGCTCCGAGCATGGCGACGATCAGGTCGAAGGTGACCCGGAGACCGAACGCCAACCGGTCGACCCCGCTCTCGGAGTAGTAGACGAAGTACTGGAACAGCGCCGGGAGTACGAGGAAGTACGCGAACGCCATCCCGATGGTCCCGAGGACGAGGCTGGTGGGTACCGCCGCCAGGTAGTACTTGCGCTCCCGCGGGTACAGGCCCGGGCGCATGAACAGGTACGACTGGTAGACCAGTACCGGGAGGGCGACGAGGATGCCGGCGAGGCTGGCGACCTTGATCTCGGCGAGGATCTTCTCCAGGGGGCCGTAGACGTGCGGGTCGGAGGCCGCCGCCGGGAGGGTGTCGTACCACATCACCACCAGCACGTCCTCGGCGAGGGGGAACGCGAGCGCCGTCGCGGCGGCGACGGCGACGGCGACGACCCCGAGGCGGCTGACCATCTCCTCGATGTGGTCGGCCAGGGGCATCTCCTCGTCGTCGGGCGGCCCGTCCGGCGGGGGACCGAAGGTCGCCTCGTCCGGTTCGTCCGGGTCCTCGGGCGAGGCGTCGTCCGGTCCCGGTCCCGGCGGGCCGTCGTCGGGTTCCGCCGGTTGCGGCCCCTCTTCCGGTCCTGGCGGCCCCGGCTCCTCCTCGTCCGGTTCGGCGGGTCTCGGCCCGACCGGCGGCCCTCCCTCGGGATCCTCGGGGTCGGCGGGTCTCGGCCCGACCGGCGGCCCTTTCTCGGGATCCTCGGGGTCGGCGGGTCTCGGCCCGACCGGTGCGCCGTCGCCGACGTCGGCCACGTCGACGTCCGGGTCGGCGACCGGGTCGGCCAGTTCGTCCTCGTCGAACGTCACGTTGCTCTCCGGAACCGTTCCGTCCCCACGGCTCCCCGGGTCGTCGCTCCCGTCTCCGGATCCGTCGTCGAGGTCGGCGGCCGTGTCGCCTACCATCCCGGATCCGTCGTCGGACGCGGCTTCCGTACCGTCCTCGCCGGATCCGTCGTCGGCATCGGGAGGCTCGGCGTCGGCATCGGGAGCGTCGTCCTCGCGTGGTTCGGCCGGTTCCGGTTCGGACCCCCGTTCCACCTTCTGGAGGCCGCCGGCCCCGTCCCCGCCGACGTCTGCCTCGTCCGTTCCGTCGGAGTCGGACCCCTCGTCGTCGCCGTCGGTCGAGGCGGGATCCACGGCGTCACCGCCGTCGGTCGTGGTTTCCGGATCCCCGGGGTCGACGGCGTCGCCCCCGTCGGTCGAGGCTTCCGGATCCCCGGGGGCGTTCGTCGGCTCCCGTGAGTCGCCGGCGTCGTCGGAGGCGACGGCGGGGTCGCCCTCCCGCTCCCCGTCGCTGTCCCGACTCGGGTCCTCCGACTCGTCCGGCATACTGGGGAGCCATAGCGGGCGCCCGGTTATAGTCCTTTTTCTCCCCGGTCGTCGGCCCGGTCCCGGCGACGGCCGGGTAATTACGGGCGGGTCGGGAGAAGAAGATTGATGTGACCGAACGGGTAACGGGGGATCGATGAGTTCGGCGATCGACGAGGATACCGCCCGCACTATCAACGAGGGGCGGGAGACCGCCGGGGCGATGCTCTCGACGGCCCAGACCCACCTCCAGAAGGTCTTCATCGTGTTCGTCATGGGACTGGTCCTGACGATCATGATGCTGCGGCTGTACGTCTGGGACTGGCTACGGGCCAACACCAAGTCCCGGATGAGCGAGGCCGTCGTCGGGCAGGTCGACATCATCACCCGGACGCCGTTCGACGTGATACTCGTCCAGGTGAAGATCGGTCTGTTCATCGGGATCATAATGGCGGTGCCGGTGTTGCTGTTCCTCTCGCGGGACTCCCTCCGCGAGCGGGGGTACACCGCGGCGGCACCGGTCGGGCGGGGCAAACTCGTCGCGTTCGCCCTCCTCGCGCTGGTGCTGTTCGCCGGGGGCGTGGTCTACGCCTACGCCGTCTTCTTCCCGTTCATGTTCAGCTTCCTGGCGAGCAACGCGATCAACGCCGCGATCAAACCCAGCTACGACATCGTGATGTACATCCAGTTCCTGTTCATCCTCACGGCGTCGTTCGGGTTCGCGGCCCAGTTGCCGCTGATGATGAGTCTGCTCTCCTACACCGAGGTGGTCCCCTACGAGACGTTCCGCGACAAGTGGAAGTACGCCGTCGTCCTCATCTTCGGGTTCGGCGCGGTGTTCTCCCCGCCCGACCCGTTCACGCAGATAATGTGGGGGATCCCCCTGTGTGGACTGTACGTCTTCAGCCTGGGGCTGGCGAAACTGGTGACCAACGTCCGCCGGGCCGGCGCCTCGGACCCGACCGCGATGAGCGTCCGGGAGGCCGGCTACTACCTCGGCGGGGTCTTCGTCCTCGCGGCCGCCGGGGTGGCGGCGTTCGTCACCCAGGACGGCCTCGCGTGGGTCAACGAGACCGTCCTCCCCGAACTGCCCGGCCGGGTCCGGCCCGACCCCCTGTCGGTCGAGGGACTGATCGGGGTCGGCGGGCCGACGGGCGAGGCCGTCCTGTCCCTCGCCGGCGGTCTCGCCATCGTCGCCGTCGTGGTCTTCGCGTTCATGATCAAGGTGCTCAACGACCCCGTCGAACCCCGGCCCACCCCTGGCGGCGCGTCCGGCACGGGCGGGACTGGAACGGGAGAGGTCGACTTCTCGGAGCTCAACCTCTCGACGCTCGACGTCGACGGGATCCGGGCGGCACCTCCCGAGGCGTTCCTGGAACTCACCGAGGACGAGGCCCTCGAACTCGCCCAGGAGGCCATCGACGAGGGCAACCCCGAGAAGGGGCGCGCGATCCTCGACCGGTTCGACACCGCCGAGGAGGACGCCGCCCAGGAAGAGGAGACGGCCGAGGCCACCTTCCCCCGGGAGTCGGAGGAGGACGAGGACGTGGTCACCAGCACGGCCGCCGGGGTGGCCGACGCGTTCACCGAGGACGAGACCACCGAGGAGGACATCGGCGGCTACTACTACGACGTCGCGTTCGTCGCCGAGTCGCTCACCTCGAAGGCCTTCCGCATCGTGGGCGTGTTCATGCTCACGATGGGCCTCTCGTTCTGGTGGCTCTACCAGGGCGGCCTCGGACAGATCAAGGCCTCGTTCTTCAGCCGGATCGACCCGGCGGTGCTTGAGGCCGCCGCCCAGGGGAGCGACCCCAGTCCCAGCGCGGCCAACTACATCATCGCGCTCCACCCCGTCGAGCAACTGATCTTCGAGGTCAAGGTGTCGGTCATCATCGGCGCGATGTTCGCGGTGCCGATGACCCTCTACTACGCCTACCCCGCGCTGAAGGAACGGGGACTGACCGTCGGCGGCGACCGCCGGGTCTTCCTCGTGTGGGGCGGGTCGCTGCTGGGCGCCGCCGGCCTCGGTCTCGGCCTCGGGTTCTTCTACGTCGCCCCCAACATCATCTCCTTCCTCGTCGAGGACGCCCTCGCGGCCGGCCCCAACGGGATGATCATCTCCTACCGGCTGAACGCCTTCTTCTGGCTGGTCATCTTCACGACCGCCGGGGTGGGTGTCCTGGCCGACATCCCCGTCAGCATGATCCTGTTCCACTACGGGGGATTGATCTCGTTCCAGACCATGTACGACCGCTGGCGGGTCGTCGTCGTCACCATCTTCGCGCTGGCCGGCTACTTCCTGCCCGGCGGCGTCCTGACGATGCTCATCGTCTCCGTCCCCGTCGCCCTCGCCTACTGGGTCGGGTTGGCGCTCCTGTGGCTCCTCACCTTCCCCGGCCGACTGGGCGGCGGTGGTGGTGGCGAGGCCGAGAGCGAGGAAGCGAGCCCCGCCTGACCGGCCGCTCTCAAGAGTTATACTAGATATTTTTGTAGTAAATTAGCAGATCAGAGAAATCAGTTTAATTTCCAACAGTCGGCGAAAATAGGGGAGGAGCAGTCATATTCTCTTCCATTTATTTTCACAGTAGCAGTAAACGAAGCCGGGACGATTTCACGAAACCGCTCGAACCCGATCGGGGGGATCCTTTCTTCTCCAAAGCGAAGGTCGAACACGAGTCCTACCATGACTATTGTTTGGCCGTCTCTTTCTCTACTGATTACCATCTGACGAATGTTTGAGGCGGTAGACGCACGCTGGTTTACCGAACGCTCGATTTCGTCACGATGTTCGATCCCGCACAAACGGCGGATCGTACTTCTCGTCGGATCGTCCGAAACGTCGAAGTCCTCGTCCGGCGGGTCCTGTATCGAAATCGGATCACCGAGTGCCCGGACCATCGTGTCGGGACACTGTTCCAGATACGGGTGAGATACTGTCGGAATGGCCGAGGGCGTAGATTCGCTCGTTCGTTCGGTAGTTCTCGGTACCGAGGACCGGGGAGTCCCCGTACTCACCCGTGAGGTTTGGGTCGGTGTATCGTCACTGGCACCCCCATCGTCCGTCGAAGTACCCGACGGGTCGGTGTTCGATCCACATCCTGCAAACATCGTACCACAAGCGACTCCAACGTATCGGAGTATCGTACGCCGATCCATACACACGAACTATAGCCGTATAATAAGTGGCTTGTGTATAATTTATAAGACGGTGTATACCCATGTTTTTATAAGATATTTTGAAGCGAGAGGATGCTGAGTATCACCACAGATAGACCAACTCACCGGCAACGGTAGCGAATCTCAGCGAAATCAACGCACCGGCTTGAATTCATGTCATAGCGATGGTCCCAAAGTTGAGGACATGCACTATCCACCTATCGCAAACCCGAAACCGAACTGTCGTCCATCCTGACTGGTCGTCCGCTCACTTTACTGTACCGCTGCTGTAGCCCTCTCGGCGCTCTTCGGTTCCTCGCGGTGTGACCGATCGACTGCCGGTCCGATCATCACTCCCCGGCGCGCTCGGCGACCTCGCCGGCACGGCGGCGTGCCCGCTCGACGACCCGCTCCTCGTCCAGCGTCCGGAGTTCCCGGTCGCGCATCAGGATCCGGCCGTCACAGACGGTGTGGCGGACGTCGCTCCCGCGGACGGCGTAGGCCAGGTGGCTCACCGGGTCGTGGACCGGCGTGGTGTGGGGGGCTTCGAGGTCGACGACAGCCAGGTCGGCCGCCTCGCCCTCGGCGATCCGTCCGCCTGGCAGGCCGGCGGCGTCGGCGCTCCCGGCCGTCGCCATCGCCACGGCGGGCTCCGCCGGGAGCGCGGCGGCGTCCCCGGCGGCGTGTTTCGCGAGGGTGGCGGCGTCCCGGAGTTCGTCGAACGGGTCGAGGTCGTTGTTCGAGGCGGCGCCGTCGGTGCCCAGGCCGAGGCGGACGCCGGCCTCGCGCATCGCCGGCACCGGGGCGGCGCCGCTGGCGAGTTTCATGTTCGAGGCCGGGCAGTGGACCACCGCGGTCCCCCGGTCGGCCAGCACCTCGATCTCCCGGTCGTCGACGTGGACCCCGTGGGCGAGGAAGTCCGTCTCGGTCAGCATCCCGAGGTCGTCGGCGTACTCCAGCGGGCGGATCCCCCGCTCCTCGACGACGGGGTCCACCTCGTCCGTCGTCTCGTTGGCGTGGAAGTGCAGTGGCACGTCCAGGTCGCGGGCGGCCGCGACGCAGCGGTCCAGTGACTCGGCGTCGACGGTGGTGAGCGAGTGGGGCATCACCGCCGTCCGGATCCGGCCGTCGGCGGCACCGTCGTACTCGGCGGCGACCTCGCGGGTCCGTTCGAGTTCCGACTCGACGCACTCGTCGTCCTTCCCGACGGTGACGACGCCGTAGCCGAGTCGCGCCCGGAGGCCCGCCGCCTCGACGGCCGCGGCCACCTCGTCGACGTGGAAGTACATGTCGACGACCCCAGTCACGCCGGCCCTGACCATCTCCGCTATCCCGAGTTCCGTGCCGGCGCGAACGTCCTCGGGGCCGAGTTCGCCCTCGACCGGCCAGACGTCCTCCCTGAGCCACCGGTCGAGGGGCTTGTCGTCCGAGTAGCCCCGCAACAGGGTCATCGCGACGTGACTGTGGGCGTTGACCAGTCCGGGGATCACGATCCCACCGGAGGCGTCGAGGCGTTCGTCGGCCCCGTCGGCCACGCCCTCCTCGACGGCGAGGATCCGCCCCGACTCCCGGTCCGCCAGCACGTCCGCCCGCGTTACGCTCCCGTCCGGGCGGAGCACCCGCCCGCCGGACACGCCGAGTGTACTCATGTGCGACCGTACCCCCGGCGGGGAGTTAACTCGTTGGATCGCCGGAGACTTGTCCCCAGGGCGCGGACGTCGGGGTATGGACGGCGACAGGGACAGCGACGCCGACGCCCCGGCTCCGGACGCCGGGGGTTCCGACACCCAGGATACTCGGGACCCCGACACCCTGGATCCGGACGCCGGCGACTCCGATGCCCCGGATCCGGACGCCGGCGACTCCGACACCTCGGGTCCGGACGCCCGCGACTCCGACGGGTGGGACCCTGTCGACCACGACGAGGCGAGCACGGAACCGGACGACCCCCTGGACCGCCGGTTCCTCACTCCGTTGCGCGAGGCGGTAGCGGAACACCGGACGTACGTCCTGTTCTCGGCCGGACTGTTCCTGCTCGGGGCGGTGATCGGAGCCGCGATGGTCGGCCGGGTCGACCTCTGGGCGGTGCTGGGCGTCGAGGACGCCAGGCAACTGTTCCCCGAGAACGTGACCGCGGTGACGATCCTCCTCAACAACACCCGGGCGGCGGTCGTCCTGGTGCTGGGGGCGCTCTCGCTCGGCGTCGTCACCGCCCTCGTACTGTTGTTCAACGGGATCCTGGTCGGCTACGTCGCGGGCCTGGCCGCCGCCGAGCGCGGCGTCGGCGTCGTCCTCCTGGCGATCCTCCCCCACGGGGTGATCGAACTCCCGGCCATCTTCGTCGCCGGTGCCGTCGCGTTCCGGGTCGTCCACGTGACGGCCCTCCGGGTGATCGGCCGCCGGGAGGCCGTCCTCGGGATGGACGGCTGGCGGCGCGCCGGGATCCTCCTCGGGACCGCGTGGCTGGCGCTGGTGGTCGCCGCTATCGTCGAGTTCTACGTGACGAAACCGCTCGTCGACGCGGTCGCCGGCTAGCGCCGCCGGCGGTCCGGTGGGGGTCGGGCCGGCGGAGCCTCCGATCCCCGAACCCTCGGTCCGGGATCAGACCAGGCCCAGCGCCCGGAGGCCCGCGAACAGGAGGTCCCCGTAGAGCAGTCCGACCACAAGCCCCGCGAACAGGGGCACCATGAACGGGAGGCCGGGCGAGACCCAGACGCGGTCGGCCCCGGCGACGACCTCCAGGCCCGCCCGGAGGTCGTCCGCGCCCGTCCCGTACACCTCGCCGAACTCCTCGACGAACGCCGCCGCACCCCAGGGATCGTCGTCCGGCGCGCCGAGGGCGGCGTCCGTGTCCCCCGGCGAGGGGTGGTCCGGATCCTCTCCGGTGGCTCCATCGGGTCCCCCCACGGCGGTGGCCTCCTCCCATTCCTCCTCGGCGGTGGCCCCTTCCGGTTCCGCTTCGGCGGCCGCCCCTCCTGATTCCTCCTCGACGGTCGATCCGTCCTCGTCCCCGGACGGCGACCCGCCGTCGGTCCTGACGGCCCCGTCGCCGACCTGGCCGGGAGTCTCGGGGAGCGAGTCGGGGTCGCGGAAGGTCTCGGGGTCGGCCCGGAGGTCCCCGAGGTCGGCCCGGCGCCACCGGAGGTACATCCGGAGGGCGTCCAGGTCCAGCCCCCGGCGGGTGAACCCGTCGGGCGTCTCCAGCAGTCGGCCGTGGGTGTCCGCGAGTCGCTCGACGGGGATCGGGCGGCCGACGAACATCACCGGCGTGAACCGGCCGCGGACGGCGTTGCGGAGCGTGACCGCGACCGGGTAGGCCGCCCCGACCAGCACCGCGTTGGTCAGCACCGTGAACGCGAACACGCCGACCGTGGTGCCCACGACTGGCAGGGTCCCGACCCCGGTCATGTCCGGGATCGGAGCCCCGAGGAGGTACTCGGGGTAGGTGGGGAACAGCACCGCCAGGACCATGATCGCCTTCGCGTCGGCGCCGCCGAAGCCCCCGAAGGCCCAGAACAGGTACGCGAAGGGGACCAGAAAGCCCAGCGCGATCCCGGCCCGGAGGGCGAAGACCTGGAACGCGACGCCGCCGCCGGCCAGGGCTCCCCAGGCGTCCCAGGCCAGCAGCGCGAGGCCCAGTGCCCCCAGGGGAAGCCAGGTGCGGTTGGGGACCCGCCGGGTGCGGACGTCGCGGTAGGCCGCCCACCCCAGGACGGGGACGGCGACGAGCCGGAGCAGGTCGCCGGGCGAGGCCAGCACCAGTTCGAGGTCGATCACGTCACCAGAGGGCGGGGCGAGCGAGGTATACGTTCCGGTCGACGGGAGGAGCGACGTGCAGTGCTACGCGACCGGGAGCGAAACGAAGCGAGGGCCTCGTCGAACGCGCCGGGACCTAGATGACGCGGTTCTGGAGGTAGTCGAGGTGCTTGGCGTTGTAGACGATCCTCACCTCCTCGGCCTCGGGCGAGCCGATGCAGGTAAGGCGGACGTTCTTCTCGTCGACCTCCTCCTGGCTGAGGATCTGCTGCATGTCCATGTCGATCTCGCCCTCCTTGACGATGGCCGCGCAGTTGGCGCAGGCGCCGGCCCGACACGAAAAGGGCCAGTCGTACCCCTGGGCCTCGGCGGCTTCCAGGATGTACTCGCCCCGGTTTACCTCCAGGGTGCCGTAGTCCTCGTCGCCGAGGCCGGCGTCGGCGGCCTTCTCGAAGAGGTCGTCGTCGTCCATCTCCCAGCCGTGATCGTCGAGGACCTCGTAGTTCAGGTATTCTACGGTTGGCATCGTTCGCGCTTCGAATGCCATACTGTTAGACCTTTCCGATCGAAACGAACGATCGATCCGGACGGATACCGGACGGGGTTGAGTCCGGCCGAACCTGTCCGGGTCGGCGACCGACCTTTCCGGGTGACGGGTGGTCGATCCCCGTTAGCCGTCGTCCGAGAGCGGACGCGTGGGGGTCGTCTCTCGCACGAACACGAGGTCGTCGAACGATCCCGGGAGGTCCGTCTCCAGGTAGCCCCTGCCGGGGTCGGCCTCCGGGTCGAACACCGCGCCCACGTTACGGACCCGCCGCGGCCGGTCGAGCCAGTCGGCGGTCCGGGGGTCCTCGCTCGCTCCCGCGAGGTCGAGGAGCGCGGCGTCCGGGGCGAGGCCGGCGAACCCGCTCACGCACCTGGCGTGCTGGAAGGTCGGGGCGGTGTCGCTGCCGCTGTCGGTGCTGTTCGGTACGGACGCCCTGCGGTACCGCCTCCGGGACAGTTCCGCGTCGGTCGTCGTGTCCGACGAGTCGGTGCTGGACGCCGTCCGGGCGGTGCGAGGCGACTGCCCGGGCCTCGAACACGTGGTGGCCGTCGACGCCGGCGACCCCGGTACGGGGGTAGACCACTTCGATGCTCTCCTCGACGGGCGGGCGGCGGGGTTCGAGATGGCCGACACCGACGAGACGACGCCGGCGGTGGTCATCTACACGAGCGGGTCGACCGGTCCGCCCAAGGGCGTCCTCCACGGGCACGGCCTCTGGGTCGGCCACTGCCCGGCCTTCTGGATGTACTTCGAGCACGACGTCTTCGACTCGACCTACTGGACGCCCGCCGACTGGGCGTGGATCGGCGCGCTAGGCGACGTGGTGTTCCCGGCCTGGCACTACGGCCAACCTGTCGTGGGGTACCCGATGGGGTCGTTCGACGCCGGGACGGCCTTCGAGTTGCTGGCGGAGTTCGACGTGACCCACACGTTCCTCCCGCCGACGGCCATCCGGATGCTGATGACCGTCAACGACCCGACCGGCCGCTACGACCTGTCGGTGGCGGCCATCTGCTCGGGCGGGGAGCCGCTGACCCCCGAGATACTGGAGTGGGCCCGGGAGACGCTGGACGGCGTCGCCGTCAACGAACTGTACGGGCAGACGGAGGCGAACCTGCTGGTCGCGAACTGCCGGACCTGGTTCCCCGCCCAGGCCGGGAGCATGGGCAAGCCCGTCCCCGGCCACGACGTGGCGGTCGTCGACGCCGGGACCGGCGAGGAACTCGGCACCGACGAACTGGGAACTATCGCCGTCCGGCGCGAGGGCGACCCGGTCGTCTTCAGGGAGTACTGGAACGACCCCGAGCGGACGGACGCGGCCAGCGTGACCGCCCCGGACGGGACCGAGTGGCACCTCACCGGGGACCTGGGGTCCCGCGACGCGGACGGCTACTTCTGGTTCAAGGCCCGCGACGACGACGTGATCATCACCGCGGGCTACCGGGTCGGGCCGGGCGAGGTCGAGGGAACGATCCTCGAACACCCCGACGTCGAACAGGTGGGCGTCGTCGGCGTCCCCCACGAGACCCGCAACGAGGTGATCAAGGCGTTCGTCCAGCCGGTCGAGGGGGTCGAGGGCGGCGACGACCTCCGGCGGGGGATCCGTGACCGCCTCGCCCAGCACGAGTACCCCCGGGAGGTCGAGTTCGTCGAGGAACTGCCACGGACCACGACCGGGAAGATCCAGCGCAACCGGCTCCGG
The DNA here is from genome assembly GCA_003023195.1 of Halobacteriales archaeon QS_8_69_26. GTDB lineage: Archaea > Halobacteriota > Halobacteria > Halobacteriales > SW-7-71-33 > PXRX01. Next base: position 24,534 of record PXRX01000037.1, on the reverse strand, counting down.
GAACGGGAGGCGGAGTAGCCCGGGGACTCCGGTCTCCCCGTCCAGTACACCGTCGGGCCGGTGCCGACGCCGGGATCCACCCGGCGGTCGGTACCCCGTCGTTCAGCCCGCCGGGGCCGCCACCAGGTCGTAGGTGACGCCGGTCAGTTCCTCGGAGGCGTCCCAGAGCCGTCCGGCCAGGTCCTCGTTCCGGGCCCGCTTCGAGGGTTCGACCACCCCGGGCGAGCCCCGCATCTCCATGATGCCGGTGGGCCCGACGTACTCGCCGCCCGAAAGGTCCGGGTGGGTCGCACCGTACAGGATCGGCCAGGACCCCCGCTCGGCCGACTGGGCCATCACGAGGTTGGCGACCTTCATGAAGTAGAGCCAGACCCTCGACCCGAGCATCTCCGGGGCCCGCCGCTGGAGGTCGGTGTCGGCGTAGCCCGGGTGAACCCCGACGCTTTTGACGTCCTCGCCGGCCGCCTCGAACCGGCGCTGGAGTTCGAAGGCGAACAGGAGGTTCGCGAGCTTCGACCGGGCGAAGGCCGTCCACCGCCCGTAGGAGTCGGGGTCGATCCCCTCCCGGACGACCGGGTTCGGCCGCCCCTGCTTGTGCATGTCGCTGGAGACGGTCACCACCCGGCTCTCGCCCTCGACGGCCCGCAGTCGGTCCAGGAGCAGTCCCGTGAGCGCGAAGTGTCCGAGGTGGTTGACCCCGTACTGGGTCTCGAAGCCGTCCTCCGTCTCGCCGTAGGGGACCGCCATCACCCCGGCGTTGTTGACCAGCACCCCGACCGGTTCGTCGACCCCGGAGGCGAACGACCGGACGGACGACAGCGACGCCAGGTCCAGTTCCCGGACCACCAGTTCGCCCGGCGGGTCGGCCTCCCGGGCCTCGGCGGCGGCCTCCTCCCCTCGCTCGACGCTCCGGCAGGCCATCACCACCCGCGCACCCCCCGCGGCGAACGCCCGCGTCGCTTCGAACCCGATCCCGCTGTTCGCGCCCGTCACGACCACCGTCCGGCCGTCGACGCCCGGCGGCGGGTCCACAGTCCACTCGTCCTCCCCCATTGCACTGCCACACGGACTCCGACGGGACAAGCCTTGTGACCCCGGACGCCCCGGCGCGACGGCTCTCGTTCCCCGGCACTTCGTGGTTCGTTCCTCCACCGCCTCGCGCCCTCTCTTCGCCGGTCGATCCGGACTCGGCTGTTTACCGTAACTTTACTGTAAACGTCCCTCTGTACTGTGGGGTACGTCCGTCGTGGGCGACCCACGGTACGGATCCCGGGTGTCCGCCCTCGGCGGATCCGGGCCCGCCGACCCGTCCGTTGAAACGTCTCGAACCCGTAGGATCGGGCGATGACCGACTCCGAAACGCCCCCCGGGAACGAGGCGGATCCGGCGGGCGAGGACGCGGTCCCGGTCGAGGAGTTCGAACCCGTTCCGGAGGGCGACGACTCCCCGGTAGCCAGCGCCGAGTCCCCGGAGGCCGACGACGTCGTTCCCGAGGGCGGTGCCGTCGTCCTCTTCGACGGCGTGTGCAACCTCTGTAGCGGGTTCGTCGGCGTTCTGATCCCCCGGGATCCGGAGGGCCGCCTGCGGTACGCCTCCCTCCAGTCGCCGGTGGCCGACGACCTCACGGCGGACTGCGGCCACGAGGCCACCCTCGACAGCATCGTCCTCGTCGAGGAGGACGCCTGCTACACGAAGTCCGACGCAGTCCTTCGGATCGCCGGGCACCTCGGCGGGTGGTACTCGCTGCTCCGGGTCGCCCGGGTGGTCCCCCGGCCGGTCCGGGACGTCGTCTACGACCTCGTCGCGCGCTACCGCTACCGGGTGTTCGGCCGGAAGGACCGGTGCATGGTCCCCACCGAGGACGTCCGGTCGCGGTTCGTCGGGGACCCGACCGCCGTCCCCGACCCGAGCGATCCGGAGGCGTAGTCGCCTCGTCGGGAAACTCCACCAGCCTTCCCCGGGGGAGAACGGTCGTCCTGACGGGTCGGGAGAACAGTCGTCGGTGACTCGTCGGGAGCGACGGATCGACGGGGGGTGCCGAGGACCGCTGGCGTCCGGAAAAACCGTCGTCGGAGGGCCGAAGGATCGCGGGGTGTGTGTCGGTGGAGGGCCGAAGGATCGCGGGGTGTGTGTCGGCGGAGGGCCGAAGGATCGCGGGGTGGGCGTCGGCGGAGGGCCGAAGCGCCGGGGGAACGCGCACGCAGTGGGTCCTCACCCCCCGATCCGTCACTCGTCCTCGTCGTCGTCCGAAATCGACACCGATCCCTCGAACTCCAGTTCCGTCTCGGAGGACGAGGCGGTCGAGGCCTCGCTGTCTCCGGCCTCGACGCTCGTCTCGGACTCGGTCTCCGACTCGACGGATCCCTCGGCGTCGGCCGAGGTCCCGTCGTCGCCGGACTCGGCGCTCGCGTTGCCCTCGACCTCCGTCTCGGCGCCGGCGCTCGCGTTGGCCTCGGCGTCCGTCGCGTCGTCGACGGTTTCGTTCAGTTCGTCCTCGGTCTCGTCCAGTTCGTCCTCGGTGTCGTTGACCGTCTCCTCGACGTCGTCCTCGGTCTCCTCTATGGTTTCGTCGACCTGATCCTGGGTCTCGTTGGCCTCGTCGCGAGCCTCGTCTTCGCTCTCGTCGGCGTCGTCACGAGCCTCGTCTTCGGTTTCCTGTGCCTCGTCACGGGCCTCGTCCTCGGTCTCTTGCGCCTGGTCCCGAGCGTGGTCCTCGGATTCCTGAGCCTGATCGCGGGCGTGGTCCTCGGATTCCTGAGCCTGGTCGCGGGCGTGGTCCTCGGATTCCTGAGCCTGGTCGCGGGCGTGGTCTTCAGTCTCCTGAGCCTGATCGCGGGCGTGGTCCTCGGCGTCCTGGCCGTCGTCGGAATCGTCCCCGTCGTCCGACTCCGTGCCGTCGTCGCCCTCGCCGTCGTTCGCGTCGTCACCCTCGTCGGCGTCGTCGTCCTCGTCACCCAGGTCCGGGGCGTCCCCGTCGGAGTCGACGATCACCCGGTCGGAGAGCGAGCGGTCGCCGTCCTCGTCGATCATCTCCTCGACCTGCTGGATGAACTGCCGCATCGGGTCGGCGTCACAGCGGTAACAGCGCGGAAGCCCACGGCTTTGAGCCGTGGGAGGAAGCGCGTAAGCTTGATGTGACTTCGAATCGAACACTCGAACACGTCCCACA
>PXRX01000037.1:0-21341 GCA_003023195.1 Halobacteriales archaeon QS_8_69_26 | reverse complement strand
TTCTTAAAAAGGAAGGGGAGTGGGGCTTTCGAGCCGGGAGCGCGAAACTCGGGAGTCCGACTGGCAAGCCCACGAGTTTACTCGTGGGTAGCTGACGCTGGGGCGGGTCGGGTTCGGGGTGCGGGTCGACGTAGACGGTGTGGACGTACGTCTCGCCGCCGGCCTCGACCGTGATCCGGAGCGTGACCGGGTCGTCGGGCACCGGCAGGACGACCCGCTCGTAGCCGTCTATCTCGTAGGTGCCCTCGCCCTCGTAGGTGCCGTCGACGGCCTCGATGGTCACCACCACCGACCCCTCGAAGCTCTCGGTGACCTCGAGGACCACGTGTTCGTCGTCGAGGTACACCGTCACGTGGGCGTGGCCGGAGCCGGCCGCGGTCGCGCTTCCGTCGTCGGTACTACCGTCGTCGTGCCCGTTGGCGGGTGCCGCCGACACGACCGCCACGGAGGCGATCGTCGACAGCATCAGCGCCAGCACCATCCCGATCGCCGCCGTTCGGGCGAGTTCTTGCCGGTTCATCGGCACCCGAAGGGTCGACCCCGGAGTACGTTATAACGGTGTGATAGCTGCGACCGTTTCCGTGCAATTGACCACAATTGATTCAGTTGAGAACCCTTCCAAACGTTTCCACGCGCCGGAAATCGGGCGTTCTGGGTTCGGATACTCGATCCGGAGTTTACTGACACGGAAGTTATGAATGTGGGTGTCGGTGGTCGATCCACGCTCCGACAGTGGCCGGTTCTCGCTCCGACAGTGGCCGATCCCCCGTGGAGCGGTCAGGCGAACTCGACGCCGGTGACCTCGAAGCGCGCGCCGCCGTCGGCGCTCTCGTCGACGTCGACGTCCCAGCCGTGAGCCTCCGCTATCCCGGCGACGATGGCGAGTCCGAAGCCGGTTCCCCGCTCGTCGGTCGAGTAGCCCCGCTCGAAGACTCGGTCCCGGTCCTCCGGGGGGATCCCCGGCCCGTCGTCGGCGAGGTAGAACCCGTCCTCGTGGTCCCCGACGGTGACGGTCACGCCTCCGTCCGGATCCTCCCCGGTCATCCGGTCGTCTCCGTGTTCGATACTATTCCGCAGGAGGTTCTCGAACAGGCGGCGGAGCTTCGACCGGTCGGCCACGATCCGACGGTCAGTCTCGACCCGGAGGGTGGCCCCGTCCGTCTCGACGGTACTCCAGGCGTCCTCGACGACCGCGGCGAGCGAGACCGGTGCGATGTCGGCGACGTCCCGGTCTGTCCGGGCCAGCGACAGCAGGTCCTCGACCAGGTCCTCCATGCGGTCGTGGGTCTCGACCAGGTCCTCGAGGTGGCCGCCGTCGGGGTCCCGCCGGGCGAGTTCGAGTTGCCCCCGGGCGACCTCGAGCGGATTGCGCAGGTCGTGGGAGACGACGCTGGCGAACGTCTCAAGGCGCTCGTTGCGCTCCCGGAGTTCGCGTTCCCGGCGGTTGCGCTCGGTGACGTCGCGGCCCACGCCCGCGACCCCGATGAGTTCGCCGTCGGGCCCGGTCAGCGGGGATCCGGTGAACTCGTAGGGGATCCGATCGCCGTCGGTGGTGACGAACTCGGCCTCGACGGTGGCCGACCCGGTCTCGACGGCCTCGTCCAGGCCGGCCGCGATGCGTTCGACGTCGTCGCCCTCGAAGAACTCCAGCGGGTCCATCCCGGCTATCTCCTCGTCGGTGTAGCCGGTGACCTCCCGGAGGCGCTCGTTCCACCGGAGGGGCTTGCCGTCGGGGTCGAACACGTAGAAGGCGTCCTCGATGGCGTTCAGCGCCCCCTCGACGAACGCCCGTTCCTCCCGGAGCCGTGTCTCCCGCTCGACCCGGTCGAGCGCGACCTCCGCGTTGGTCGCCAGGATCCGGAGCAGCGTGAGGTCCGTCTCGTCGAACGCCTCCCGCTCGGTCGACCCGACGTCGATCACCCCGTGGCCCCCCAGCGGGACGATGATCTCGCTCCGGAGGTCCGTGTCCGGGTCGTGGCTGTCGTCCCGCTCGGAGAGGTCGTCGCAGACGACCGACTCGCCGCTCTCGAAGACCTGCCACGAGAGACTCGCCTGATTGAAGGTCGGTGCCTCGCCGAGCAGGTCGTCCCTCTCGGGGGTGGTCGCGGCGGGCGCGAGTTCCCCCTCGTCGTGGAGCCAGCATCCCGCGACGGGCATCCCGAGGACGCCCCTGACCGTCCCGACGGCGGTCTCCGCGACCGCTTCCGGGCTGTCGGCGCCGACGAGCGCACGGGTCGCCTCGTGGAGCCGCGCTATCTTCCGCTCGCGCTCCTTGCGCGCGGTGATGTCGGTCAGGAACCCGACAATACGGGTCGGGCCGTCGGCGTCCCCCCAGGCTTCACCCCGGTCCTCGATCCAGCGGGTGTCGCCGTCGTCGACCCGGAACTCCACGCGGTAGGGATCCCCCGCGTCGAGGGCCTCCTCGTAGGTCACCCGGACGCGCTCCCGGTCGTCGGGGTGGATCCGTTCGAGGAACGAATCGAGCGAGGGGTCGAGGGATCCCGACTCCAGTCCCAGGATTCCCTCGACGCCGTGCCTGACGACCCGGTCCCCGTCGGTCCCGTACTCCCAGATTGCGGCGTCGGTGGCCGAGATCGCCCGCTCGACGCGGTCCCTGAGCAGGTCGTGGCGACGCTCCTCGCTGACCCGGTCGGTGACGTCGCTGATGAACCCCTCCAGCGCCTGCAGGTCGCCCTCCTGGCCGTAGATCCCCCGGCCGCGCTCCCAGACGAGTTTCTCGGTTCCGTCCCGGGTCGTGATCCGGTAGGTGAGTTCGAACGGTTCGTCCGCCGCGAGCGCAGACTGGACCGCCTCCCAGACGCGGTCGCGGTCGTCCGGGTGGAGGACGTCCTCGCCCCACAGGACCTCCTTGCGTTCGAGTTCCCCGGCCGCGTAGCCGGTCAGTCGCTCGCACTCGCCGCCGACGAACTCCATGGGCCAGGAGGGTTCGTTCGCACACCGGTAGACCATCCCCGGGAGGTTGTCGATGAGCGTCTCCAGCCGCCGCTTTCGCCGTTCGCGCTCGGTCACGTCCCGGACCAGCGAGAACACCGACAGCACCTCGCCGGCGTCGTCCGTGACGGCCCTGTTGTGCCACTCGCAGGTGATCCGGTCGCCGTCCGCGGTCAGGTTCCGGTTGACTCCGGAGGACTGGTCCTCCTCCAGGACACGGTTCCAGAACGACGCGACCCGGTCGCGTTCCTCCTCGGGGACGAGAAACCTTGCGTCCCGACCTAGGGCTTCCTCGGCGGAGTACCCGAATATCGCCTCCGCCTCCGGGTTCCACCCGACGACCTCGAAGTCGGGGTCGTACTCGATGACCCCCAGGGGCGACTGCTCGACGAACAGCGAGAGCCGCCGCTGGTTCCGCTCCAGCGCCCGCCGCGAACGGTACCCCTCGACGACGTTGGCGATCCGGTTCGCTAGGATCTCGTAGCGCTCCGTGGCCCCGCCCTTCTGGAGGTAGTCGGTGACCCCCGCCGAGATGGCGTCGCTGGCGACGCTCTCGGACCCCTTCCCGGTGAACAGGATGAACGGCAGGTCCCCGTGTTTTTCCCGGACCTGCTTCAGGAACTCGATGCCGTTCGTCCCCGGCATGTCGTAGTCAGAGACGACGCAGTCGAACGGTTCTCCCCGCAGCCGCTCCATCCCCTTCTCCGCGTCCCGTGCGGTCGTGACGGTAATCCGCTCGTCCTCCCGTTCGAGGAGCTGGGCCACCACGTCGGCGAGGTTCGGGTCGTCGTCGACGTGGAGGACGCGGATCGCGTCGTCCTGGACGCCCATGGTCGAACAACCGACCGCTGGGTAAAAGTACCACCGGGGATCCGCACTCGACCGACCCGGTGACGACCGACACGGCACCACAGTGTCGTTAGTTTAGGAAAAGATCAATAAAATAATCTAAAAAATAAAAGATATATTACACTTTTAACAATACTTTAGTGTACAATCGACGTAACCACCAAGCGGTATGGCGACTGCCCCCACGCCGGACGAATCGATCCCGGAGTTCATCGTCGACCGGTTCGAGGAACACTCGGTCGAAACACTCCGAACGATCGGCGACTTCGTCCAGGGAGACGCGATGCCGAGCGACGTTCCCAACTACGTCGTCGAGGCGCTGACCCTCCAGGACGACGAGACGGAACGAGCGATCGGCAGTTACGCCATGGACCTGGCCCAGGCCATGGAGTCGGGGGACCTGGACGATGCCCAGGAAGAGGACGCGGGCGGCGGTGACGACGACGACGACCCGCCGCCAGTCCCCGGTGGCGGGATGTTCGGATAGGTACAGAGCGCGGTCCGGCCGAGCATCACCCGTCCGGCATCGTGGTCCGGCCGGGAGTCGTCACCGGTCACCTGGCCCGACGCGAGACGGCGTCGTCGGGTCACTCCTCCCGTCGGGCGAATATCCGGTACTTCAGGTCGTCCTCGCGGAGTTCCTCCATGATCCGGTCGACGACGATCCCTTCCGGGTCGTGGAGTCCCTGGACGCGGTCGGTGAGTTCCTCGAAGCTCTCGAAGGGTTTGCGCTTGCGCTCGTCGAGGATGCCGTTGCGGAGTTTCTTCCCGATTCCCGGCAGGAGGTTGAGCTGGTGGAGCCGCAGGGTCACCGGCTGGGCGTCGTTGTAGAAGTCGACGAACCGGCGCTCGTTCTCGGCGACGAGGTCCTCGACGGCGTACTCCAGTTCCGACTGGGCACCGCCCGAGAGGCCGCCGTAGTCCACCTCGCGGAGGGTCTCGACGACCGGGTCGCGCTCCCCGGCCGGTTCGACGACGACCCGGTCGCCGATGCCGACGTCGGCGTCCCGGTCGGCGGTGAACTCGTACAGGCGGAAGTCCCCGGTCCCGAGCGCGTACGCCACCGGCGACTTCTGGTACTGGGGTCGGTCGTCGTCGGACCGGCCGTGCGCGAGGAAGTCGAGGACGACGGCCTCCCGGCCGGCCGTCTCCTCGCCCCCCTCGCCGTCGGATTCGCTCATGCTAGTTCTGTGGTACGACCAGCGCGTACTTAAACAGTCTGGGGCGTCGTGGATCGACCGCACGGGTCGAGAGCGGGCAACCAGGCGGGCCGGGGGAACGGATCCTGGCTGGTGTAACGGATCGTAACGAATCGAAACAGATCGTTTCAGACAGTAACGAATCGTAACGCTTAATCCGTCGGCCCCGCCAGCCACGTCCATGTCGAAGACGGTTCGCGTCCGAGACGAGGACTACGAGGCGATGGAGGCGGTTCAGGACGTCCTGGGGATGCCGTTCCCCGAGGTGGTCCACCTCAGCCTCAACACGGACATACTGACCGGGAGCCCCAGGCAGAACGCGCGCCGGGCCATCCAGTACTACCACACGTACGTCATCAAGGAGTACGACGACGTCCACGAGGTCCCCGTCGAGGACCTGACGATGGAGACGGCCGATCAGGCCAAGGCGGGCCTGTCCATCGGCGCCGAGAAACACGAACGCCGGATCGCGGCCGACGAGTAACTCCGCGGGTCGTGGCGGACGAGTAGTTCTCCCGAGGATCGCCCGACTCCGGCGTCCCCAACCTACTTGCCCGCGGCACTGCTGGTGGGAGCATGGAGACCCACGGCGGCGTCAGTTTCGACACCGACGAGGAGGCGGGGCTGATCCTCGACAGCCTCGGGGAGTTCCTGGAACGGGAGGTCGCCCCCGTCGAGGAGGACCTCGGGGACCTGCTCACCAACCCCCGGAAGGGTGTGGACGAGGACGGCAACCTCGACCCGGCGGTGGTCGACGCGATCGAGGGGATCCGGCGGGCGTCCGCCAAGGCCGGCTTCTACGCGATGAACCTCCCCGAGGACGTGGGCGGGTCGGGCGTCTCGAACGTGACCTGGTACCGCGCCAAGCGCCGCGTCGCCCGCGATGGGTCGGCGCTGGCGGAGTACGCCCTGGCCGGCCCCGAGGGCCCCAAGCCACTCCTCCTGAACGCCGAGGGGGACCAGGTCGATCGGTACCTGGAGCCGACGGTCCGTGGCGAGAAGTCCACCGCCTTCGCGCTCACGGAGCCAGGGGTCGGGTCCGACGCCCCGAACATGGCGACCACTGCCCGGCGGGTCGGGGAGAAGGCCGGGGACGGCAGCGGGGCGGTCGGCGGGGAAACCGGCGACGACAGTGGGGAGGGCGACGACGCGGAGGACGATGCCGAGTGGATCCTCGACGGTCAGAAGCAGTGGATCACGAACGCGCCCCACGCCGACTTCGTGCAGGTCTTCGCCCGCACCACGCCCGCCGAGGAGACCGGTCGCTACGGTGGGATCACCTGCTTCCTCGTCGAGGACGACGAGTACGAGGTCGGGTCGCTGAACAACGCGGTCGGCCTGGAGGGGATGCAGGCCGAACTCCACTTCGACGAACTCCGCCTGCCGCCCGGTCGGGTCCTCGGCACCGTCGACGGCGCCTTCTACGAGGCGATGAACTTCCTGGGCCTGGGCCGCATGGAACTCGGCGCGACGGCCGTCGGCCGGTCGCGGTTCCTCAGAGAGAGGTGCGAGGACTACGCGACCGAACGGGAGGCGTTCGGCCGGCCCATCGGGGAGTTCCAGCAGATTTCCTCGAAGATCGCCCGGGGGTACGCACGGACCGAGGCCGCGGACGCCCTCGGCCTGCGGTGCGCCTGGGAACTCGACCGTGGCGGCCCGGCCATCGAGGAAACGTCCGCGTTCAAGTGGTTCGCCACCAACGCCTTCTGGGACGTCGCCGACGACGCCGTCCAGGTCCACGGGTCGACCGGCGTCTCGGAGGACGCCCCCTTCGTGGACAACCTCCACCTCGCCCGCGTCCTCCGGATCGTCGAGGGCACCGACGAGATTCAGCTCAACACGATCGCCCGCCAGCGCGGGATCCTCTGACCTGCGGTCGGTCAGTGCGGGTCCGCCGGGACTCACCCGTCGGCAGGGGTCCCCGTTTCACCTGTCGAGAGGGATCCGGATCGAGACCACTGTCCCACTGGGGTCGTTCTCCTCGAAGGAAAGCCGGCCGTCACACCGGTCGACCACCCACCGCATCAGCCAGAGGCCGATCCCGCTCCCGTGGTCCAGGTCCGACTCGGCGTCCCGGTCGAGGACCGCCCGCTCGTACTCGGGGATCCCGGGTCCCTCGTCGGCCACCCGCACCGCCCACCAGTCCCCGTCGCGTTCGACGGTCGCCTCGACCCGGGAGCCCGCGTCCCCGGCGTGGACGACGGCGTTCTCGGCGGCCTCGGCCACTGCGACCTCGAACTGCGGATGGGTCTCGGCGACCGCCCGGTCGGGCGCGTCGACGGCCGTCTCGACGGCGGGGTGTTCGTCGACCAGGTCCGCGAGGACTCCCCGGACGGTGGCCGCGAGGTCGACCTCGGCCCGGTCGTCCCCGGATCCGACGAGGTCCCGGAGCGCCTGCGTCTTCTCCGCCAGTCGCGCCAGTCGCTCGGCCTCCGTCCGGACCGCGCGGGCGTGTTCCGCCGTCTCCTCGTCGTCGGCTTCGACCTCCAGGATCCGTGCGTGACCGCCGACGAGGTTCGTGCTCGTCCGGAGGTTGTGCCGGAGGACCCGGTTTGCCACGCTCAACTGCTGTCGGAGGCGCTCCTGGTCGGTGACGTCCCGGACGACGACCGCCGTCTCGTCTCCCCGTCCGATCCCGCTCGCCCCGAGTTCCAGGGTCCGCCCGCCCGGCCCGACCTCGACCTCGGCGCGTCCGTCGGCGTCGGCCAGGTCCCACAGCAGGTCGGTGAAGGTCCCGTCTTCCCCGGCGACGGACGGGTCGATCCCGCCCGGCGGTTCCCGGGAGAGGGTCACCGACGCGTCGAGGTCGTCGACGTCCCGACCCACGAGCGTCCCGGGGTCGGCACCGAACAGGTCGGCCGCGGCCGGGTTCGCCAGGGTCACCGTCCCGGTTCCGTCGACCGCGAACACCCCGTCGCGCGCGGACTCGACGACGGCCTCGTACCGGTCCGGGTCGTCCGTCGGCATCTCGGTCGCTCCATCGGCGGCCCGGCCCATAGTTCCCCGGTCCGCTCCGGGCCGGGTCCGCGAGGGGACCCCGACGGTCGGTCCTCCCCGGTGGGACGGGGGAGCGACCGCTTACGACTTCCCCACGATCCCGGGTCGGGCCCAGTCGCTTTGGAAAAACACTAATGCCCGAGGGTCGGAGTCACGGGTATGGCCGACCCGTCGACCCTGCTCGGACCCGTCGACGCCCTGGCCCCCTACATCGAGCCACTGCTGGTGGTGCTGGTGGTCCTCAACATGGTCACCCGCCTGCTCGCTCACCGCAGGCACCGCAAGCAGGTCGAGGAGGGGGCCGAGGCAGTCGCCCGGTTCGTCCCGCACGAACTGTCGAACGTCGTCCTCGTGCTGGGATCGTTCTACTTCATGACCGTCGAACACCACGGCGGCATGGTGCTCTCGATGCTCGTCGTGGGGATGGTGATCACCGACTTCTTCGAGTTCGAGTCCCGGAAGGTCGAGGTCCGCGAGGAGCGCCCGCTGGACCGCCCGAAAGCTGCGCTCGTCGCCTCCCTGCTGGTGCTCTCGTACGCGCTGTTCCAGGCGGTCTTCTACCTGGTCCGGCCGTACTGGAGTTCGATCGTCTGACGGAACCGGGCGTCCCCCGACCCGCTTTTCGCCCCGACACGTCGAGAGCCGACGGATCCCCCGGACGGCCGCCTACGGCGAGAGTTCCTTCGAGACCCACCCGGTCGCACCGCTCGGGGAGGAGTCGTCGCTCTCCTCTGTCTGGCGTTCGCCGGTCCCGTCCACGGCCCGGACGACCACCTCGTGGGTGCCGTCGGGCGGGTCGCACCGGTAGACCCACTGCCGCCGGACGTCGTCGCCGGGCAGGGGATCCGAGAGGGTCGCCTCCGACCCGTTCGAGCGGAACCAGTTCGCCCACGCCGACGACGACACCCGTGACCACCGACGCGAGACCGGCGAACGTGACCGCGAAGGTGAGCACGGTCCCGCCGAGCGCGGCCACGGCGGGCGCGGCCGCCGGCGACTCCAGGTGCCGGCCCAGCGCTATCCCGGCGAACGCGACCGAACCGAGCAGTCCCGCCGCGAGGAAGAGCGCGCCGACGAGGTTCAACTGGTGGCCCAGGTCGCCCAGGACCGTGATAGCGAACGTTATCACCGCGCCCGGCATCCGGCGGGCCGTTTGTCCGGCGATCGGTCCGGCGACGAAGTCCGGCGTGAACCCGGCGACTGCGTACGATCCCGCGACCCCCGCAGCGCCGGCGAGGCCGGCCGCCGCCAGTTCGGTCCCCCACTCCGAGATACCCGCGACCCCCGATTCGAGGGGTTCGCGCATCCGAACGGGTAGCGGCGTCGCGGGTAAAAGTACTGTCCGAACCGGAAGAATAGCGGGGAACCGACCGGGGTCCGCGCGGGGACCGGGATCCGGTGGCGTCGGATCGGCGAAAACGGCGGGGCGGGGTATCGGGACCGGTCCGGCTTACTCTGCGAGTCGCTCGCGGGCCTGCTGGGCGGCCGGGATGAGGATCCAGAAGGCGAGTGCACCGAGGATGGCGAACCAGAACAGGCCCTCCTTGAGGAGCAGTGCTGGCTCGCCGAAGGCCCCGACGGTGCCCGGGTTGGGGGCGGTGAGCTGTGCCCCCTCGAATTCGGGGGTGTTGTACCACCCGGCGAGCACCATCCACCCGAGGCCCGCGCCGGTCAGGATACCGAGCCCCTTGATGAACTCGTCAGCCATCGTCCGTGGGTCGGTCCTCGTCGGTTTTAGAACTTCCCATTCCGGCCGCGCGAAAGCGCGTCGAGTAGGCGTAGGTCAGTCCCCCGAAAGCGATCAGTCCCAGGCCGGCCAGCGCCAGCCAGGGGTTCACCTCGTCGACGGGGAGGGTCGCCCGGTTGGTCGCCCGGTCCAGCAACGCGAACCCGCCGACGATACAGACCATCGCCACGAGCGTCGAGACGACGGTCACCCGCTTGTACACCGCCATGGGGACGACCACCTCCCGCCCGCCCGGCCCCTCCTCGACGGTCACCACCTCCTCCGATCCGGGGCGCTCCTCTCCCGGCCCCGCCCCGTCCGGGTGCTCCTCCTCGTCGCCGCCACCGTCGCCCTCGTGGACGGTGCCGTCGCTCCCGGTGGATCCGTTTGAACCGGAAAACGAGTCGTCGCCGGGGACGGAGTCGGACACTGCTACTTCGGCGGGCGGAGCCGGTAGTACCGCCGGTTCAGGTCGTACATGTACCCCTCGCGCATCGCCTTCAGGACGGGATAGGCGATGATGGCGGCGACCACCGGCAGGAGGAACGTCAGGTCGAGCAGGAGGTGCTCGGGGATGGGGATGAGGTTCTTGACCGACAGCACCGAGATGGTGAAGGCGAACACGACCCCGGAGACGCCCACCGCGGCCCAGAACGGTTGCTCGACCGGGCGGCGGGCGCTCCCCTTGTTGAGGAACGGCACCATCGCGATGATGCCGACGACGACGACGTTGGCCATCACGCCGTAGGTCCGGTCGGCCATCAGCTTGTCCCCGCCGAGGATCGTCAGGTCGGGGTTGAGGGGACCGAGCTTCAGCAGGCCGAACGACCAGTAGAGGTACCAGTCGGGCAGGATGACCGCCGGCGTCGAGGACGGGTCGGCCGGCGCGTCGATGTGCGGCGGCAGGGCCGCCGAGAGGAAGATGATCATCCCCGTGAAGAAGGAGGCCAGCGCCAGGTTCCTGACCGTCTCGTGGGGCCAGGTCGGGAACGCCAGCACGTCCCGGTCGAGGTAGGTCGACTCCCGGCGGAGGTCCTCGTCCTCGCGACGCGACCGCTCGAAGTACTCGTAGGTGAGCCGTGCCAGGCCCTGGCGGCGCTCCTTGCGCTCGCGCCAGGTCGGTACCTCGTCGTCGGGCGGGACGATGCCGGTGCCGGACCCGTCCGTCTTCGGCTCGCTCCCGCCGTCCGTCGCGGTCTCGGTGCCACCGTCGGTGGCCACGTCCCGGTCGTCGGTCCTGTGCTCGCGGTCGGTGTCGGTGGTGGTGTCGTCGGTCATCGTTAGTGCGGTTCCGCGATCCCCTGCATCCAGACGATGCCGATGTGGATGGCGATCAGCGTGGTGACCACGAACGGCAGGAAGAACACGTGGATGATGTACATCCGCTGGAGGGTGGCCTGCCCGAGCGAGAAGCCGCCGAAGACGAGTTGCGCGGCCCACTCGCCCGCCAGCGGGACCGACAGCGCCATCTCGACGCCGATCTGGCCGGCCCAGAACGCCAGCTGGTCCCACGGGAGCAGGTACCCCGAGTAGCCGAAGAACATCGTCAGCGAGATGAGGACGATGCCGATCAGCCAGTTCAGTTCCCGGGGCTCCTTGTACGACCCGGTGAAGTACACCCGCAGCATGTGCAGGAAGACGGCCGCGACCATCACCTGGGCGCTCCACCGGTGTATCGAGCGGAGCATGTACCCGAAGTTCAGGTCGGTCATGATGAACGTGATCGAGTTGTAGGCCGCCGAGGGGTCACCGGCGGTCGACGGGGCGTAGTAGAAGCCCAGCAAGGCCCCGGAGATGGCGGGTACAGCGGGTACCAGTACCAGAACTTGTTGTCCAGCCCGTACTGCTCGGTGTGGGACTTGGGCATCTGGAGGTTGACCTTGTAGTAGAGGTTCTCCAGGAGTTCCAGGTAGTCGACGATCCTGAGGCGCTTGTCGACCCACATCAGGGTGAACAGGTAGGTCTGCTCGATGGGCGAGAGGTTCTTGCGCTTCAACCACCCCTTGTGGTCGTGTTTGTCGGGTTTCTTGAGGCTCATGGTGTCACTCACTCGGGCGCGGTAGCGCGACGAACTGGAGGTCCAGCACGTTGAACGGGTCGTAGATCGATTGGTGGCACTGGCAGTAAATCCTGTTGGCACCGCCGAACTCTACCGCTTGTTCGGTGTGCTTGAACCCGGGGACACAACAGAAGTGGGTACACTTGTTGAGGATCGCCATGAACCCGCGTTCGGTCGAGGCGGCGATCCAGTCGTCCTCCTGGGCCATCTCCTCGATGCGGGTACTCCGGAGGATCTGGACCGGCATCGTCTCGGTCGGGTCCTCGCCCTCGGAGCGCCAGTTGGCCGCCGCGGGCTTGCCGATCCCGGCTTCCCCGATGCCGTTACCCCAGGTCTCGTAGTCCTCGAAGTCGGACACTTTCACCGGAGCGCCCAGTTCGACCTCCTCCTCCTGCCACTGGAACTGGGGGTTGCTCTCGACGTAGTAGAGCGTGTTGTCCTTGTCGGCCTGGGGGTCGACCCCGGGGTAGGTCTGGACCCCACAGTACTGGTACCAGGAGGACTTGTAGTCCACGCCGCTGCCGCCGTAGTCCTCGCTCACCGCGATGCCCGCCTCCTCGTCTATCTCCTCGGGCCAGACGCCCACGAGTATCTCTTCGCCCTGGTCGTTCTCCTGTATCTCGACGGGGATCTGCGGCATCCCCCGTGGCGCCGGGCCGGCGGTGTTCTCGACGCCACGGTAGCGGGTGGTCCCGCCGCCGGCCCCCGCGGGGGCCGTCAGCGAGTTCACCGTCGCCGCGGCCGTCGTGCCGACCCCGGAGAGGACGGCACCGCCGACCACGCCCTTCACGAACCTGCGACGGTCGGAATCTGTCGGGTACTTGTCGTCCATCGTCTTACCTCTCGTAGTACGGGTAAACCGCGCGCTTGATCTGTTCCCACACCATTCCGGTGTCGACCTGGCGGCCGTCGACGTCGTCCTCGCGGACGTACAGGTCCTCCCACTTGCGCCGGCGCTTCTTGACGATCATCACGTCCGGCAGGAACTCCTTCCGGTACAGGACCAGGATGAACGCCAGGTCGACGAAGATCACCGCCAGCAGGAACCCGAGGAACATGTTCCCGATGGCGTCGGTCCCCCAGCCGGAGACCAGGCCGTAGGTGAACAGGCCGACGAACACCACTTGGACGATCGTCAGTAACGCGATGGCGATCGCCGCGGTGGTGCTCTCGCGGGCGGGTTCGTAGCGATGGATGTCGCCGTAGTTGCCTCCTGTGGATGACATGGTCTCACTTCCTGTTGGGGTCGCTCGCGTGCGGTGACTCGCCGTACTTCAGCACGTAGAAGGTGAACACGAGCGAGATGATGATCCCGAGGATGGTCGAGATGCCGACGAAGTGTGCCTGGAAGGGCACGCCCATCTCGTGGGGTTCCTGGTCGCCGCCACCGCCGCCGCCGGTGTCCTGGGTGACCTCGATGGATCCGACCATGCCGGCGCCCTCGTGGGGGATGCAGAAGTACTCGTAGGTGCCCTCGACCGCGAAGGTGTGTTCGTAGGTCTCGCCCCCTGCGACGACGCCCTCGTCGTTGTGGGGCTGGCTGCCGACGGTCTCCCAGACGACGGTGTCCCCTGGGGCGACGGTCAGGCTCGACGGGGCGAACTGCAACTGGTCGTTCATCTCGACGATGTGTTCCTCGCCGCCCCCGCCACCGCCGTCCTCTCCACCGTCTTCGCCTTCCTGGGCCGACGCCGTCCCGGCCCCGCCGGCCGCGGCCGTACCGCCGGCGACGCCCGCCGCCGCCAGGAATTCCCGACGTCTCATGTGGTCCGTGGCTCGGGGTTAGACGCACTTGAACCCACCGAATGCGGAGCGAACGCGTCCGCTACCGATCGACCACACCCCGACGCAGTCTCCCGGATCTACCACACGGCGGCGAACGCGTTCGGCGAACGCCACTCGCAGTTCCGTCGCCCGACCCGTCCACGGAGCGGTCGGAACTCCACCACCGTCCCCCAGTATCCGGGGACTACCGGACTGGCCCGTCGTCCCGCCCGCCGGGACGCGCGTACCGGTGGGGCCGGTCGTGTTACAGTAAAGTTACTGTAATCGGTCGCCAGGAGTCGGAGCGGAGCGGCCTGCGGAGGCCGGGTCGGAACGACCTGCAAGGGACGGGGTCGGAGCTCCCCGACCGGCCCCGAACCGCCGACGCGGGCGGATCCGGGGAGACGCCACGCCCGAACGCCGTCGCCGGGTCGGCCGTCGAGACGAAACCGGTATGCGTTCGCGCCGGCTACGGTGACCGAGACGGATGGTCGACTGCGTCACGTGCGACCGGGAGGCGGTGATGCACGCCGCGTACTCCGGTTCCCACCTGTGCGAGCACCACTTCGTCGAGTCCGTGGAGCGGCGGGTCCGCCGGCGGATCCGCAAGGACTCCCTGCTCCCGCAGGCCGCGACGCCCGAGGACCCGGTCACCTGGCTGGTCGGCCTCTCGGGCGGGAAGGACAGCGTCGTCCTCACCCAGATCCTCCACGAGACCTTCGCCGAGGACCCCCGCGTCGAGATAGTGGCACTGACCGTCCACGAGGGGATCGAGGGGTACCGCGACGAGAGCGTCGCCGCCACCGAGGAACTCGCCGCCGACCTGGGGATCCGCCACGAACTGGTGACCTACGAGGAGGAGTTCGACCTCCGGATGGACGACGTGGTCGAACAGGACCCAGAGAACATGGCGGCCTGCGCCTACTGCGGGGTCTTCCGGCGGGACCTCCTGAGCCGCTACGCCGACGAGTTCGACGCGGACCTCCTGTTGACCGGCCACAACCTCGACGACGAGGCCCAGACCGCGCTGATGAACTTCCTGGAGGGCGATCTCGACCAGATCGCGAAGCACTTCGACGCCAGCCTCGGCCCCCTCGACGAGCGGACGGGTGCGGAAAACGGGGAGGACGAAGATCGCGACGACGATCCCTTCGTCCCCCGCGCGAAACCGCTCCGGGACGTCCCCGAGAAGGAGGTGGCGCTGTACGCCCACCTGCGGGACCTCCCTGCGCACATCACCGAGTGCCCCCACGCAAGCGAGGCCTTCCGTGGGAAAGTCAGGGACCTCCTGCTGGAACTGGAGGAGGACCACCCCGGCACCCGCCACTCAATCATGGCCGGCTACGAGGACCTGGCGGAACTGGCCGCCCGCGAGTACCGGGGCGAGGAGGGCGAGGACACCGGCGAGTGCGTCGAGTGCGGCGCGCCGACCCGCCGCGAGAAGTGCCGCAAGTGCGCGCTCGTGGAGTCGATCCACGCGGTCTGATCCGACGCTTTTCGGTGGGTGTCTCCGATTACTCCCCCCGATCCTCCGGTATCCCCTGCCGGATCCAGCGGTATCCCCTGCCGGATCCAGCGGTATCCCCTGCCGGATCCAGCGGTATCCCCTGCCGGATCCTCCGGTATCCCCTGCCGGATCCAGCGGTAGCCCCGTTCTAACAATGGGTCGCGGTGGCGTTGCCACCGTCGTTCGATGCCCGGACGCGACGACAACGGTCTCGACACCCTGCTGGTCGGTCTCGACGGGGCCTCCCTGCCGGTCCTGCGTCCGCTGTTCGACGCCGGGGTCACGCCGACGCTCCGGGACCTGTTCGGCGAGGGGGCGAGCGGACCGCTCCGATCGCAGATTCCGCCCTGGACCGCAAGTGCCTGGCCCTCGCTGTACACCGGAACCAACCCCGGGAAGCACGGCGTGTTCGGCTTCCTGGCGTTCGAGGGGTACGACTGGGAGGTCGTGACCGCCTCGTCGGTCGAGGAGCGCCCGCTGTGGGGGTACCTCGACCACCACGACCTGACGAGCGTGGTGGTGAACGTCCCCGTGACCTACCCGCCGGAGGCCGTCGACGGGGCCGTCGTTCCCGGCTACCTGGCCCCGGAGGACCCGCCCTGTCACCCCGAGGGGATCCTGGAGGACGTCCGGGACCACCTGGGCGAGTACCGCGTCTACGCCGACGTGGAGTCCGACGAGTCCGCGGGCGTCGAGGAGACGGTCGCGGAGTACCGCGCCCTGACGCGGATGCGGGGGGAGGCGTTTCGCTACCTCGCCGACCGGTTCGACCCCGACTTCGGGTTCCTGCAGTTCCAGCACACCGATACGATCCTCCACGAGTACCCCGAGACGGACCGGGCGGTCCGGGGCGTCTACGGGGCGGTCGACGGGGCGGTCGACCGCACCCTCGCGGCCTGCGACCCGGAGACGGTGGTGGTCGTCAGCGACCACGGTCTCGGGGAGTACGACCGTCGGCTCCGGGTCAACGAGGTGTTGCGGGACGAGGGGTTGCTCTCGGCGACCCGTGGCGGCGAGGGCATGCCGACGTGGGCGGTCATCCGGGACGACCGCCTCCGCGAGGGCGAACGGGGCGAGGGGACGGACGGGACGCCGCTCCAGCGGACCGCCGCGCTCGCGGCGTCGGTCGGACTCACCAGCCAGCGCGCCGGGGCGGTCCTGGAGCGCCTGGGCCTCCTCGACGCCGCGCGGCGGTGGGTTCCCACCGGACTCGTCCGCGCCGGGAGCGAGCAGGTCGACTTCCCGAACTCCGCCGCCTACGCACGCTCGCGGGTGGAGTGTGGGATCAGGATCAACCTCCGGGGCCGGGAACCGGACGGCGTCGTCGCCCCCGGGGAGTACGAGGCGGTCCGGTCGGAGGTGGTCGAACTCCTGTCGGACCTGACGACGCCGGAGGGCGACCCCGTTTTCGAGACGGTGGCCCCCCGCGAGGAGTTCTTCTCCGGCCCCAACGTCGACCGCGCGGTGGACGTGGTCGCCGTTCCCAGGAGGTTCGACACCTACGTCACGACGTGGCTCCTGGGCGAGCACTTCGCCGCGCCGGACCCGCCCGCCTGGGACCACGAGCGCGAGGGCGTCGTCGCCGCGACGGGAGCGGGCGTCGACCAGTCGGCCGACCTCTCGGGCGCGCACCTCTTCGACGTCGCCCCGACGGTCCTCGCCCTCCTGGGACTGAAGCGGGCCGAGCGGATGGACGGCGACGTTCTCCCGGTCGCCGAAGACCCCGGCGCGACCGACTACCCCGACTACGACGTCGGGGCGGGGACGACGCTGGACGACGAGGCCGTCGAGGAACGCCTCGCGGACCTCGGCTACGTCGAGTGAGGGTGGCGGCCGGACGCGGGATCGGCGAAGGGCGGCCGGGTCGATCCCGCTCCCGGGATCGTCCGGCCGCCGGACCGCTCAGGGCTCCACGCCGGGTTCGTCCCGGAGGTCCCGGGCCGCGAGGTACTCGGCGACGGCGAACGCCATCCACGCCTGGCACCACCGCATCAGCGTGGTTCGCTTGGTGTGATAGCGGTGCTTCCGGAAGTAGAACCGGCCGTCACCGGCGTAGAGGTGTTCCCGCGCCCAGTCGAGGATCCGGCGTGCGGTCGCGAGGTCCCGGCACCGGGCGAAGACGATGACCCCCTGAGAGCTCGCGTGAATGTCCCGCGGATAGGGCTCGCTCTCGTCGAACCGCGGGACCCCGTCCGGTTCGAAGAGGTCGCGGTAGAAGGCGAGCGCGTCGGCGATGGCGTCGTCGTAGCGCCCGTCGCCGACCACCTCCTCGTACCTGACCAGCGACTCTATGATGAACCCGTTGTGGTGGCTGTCCATCGAGAGGTGCGAGGCCCCGGGCGGGTCGCGGTAGTACCACCCCCCGACGTCGGTCTGCCGGGAGACCACGTAGTCGAGGATTTTGGTGGCCCCCTCCCGGAGGCGCGAGGACGGCCGGTCCGCGTGGAGGTCGAGCAACGTGCGCGCGCCGAGGGCGTTGGCGTTCAGGGTGTAGTAGTCGCCGGTCTCCGTCGGCTTGTACCGGATCCGCGCGCCGTCGGGACACTCGGAGTAGTCGAGGTGTTCGAAGGGGAAGTCCGCCGCCGTGTGGGCGACGTCGTCGAAGGGTCGGTCCGCGCACTCCGCGAGGCGGAGCAACGCCCGCACCCCGTAGGACGTGCCGACGATGCCGGGCGTCCCCGCGGGCGTCCTGCCGTCGAGGCCCTGGAGGTCGTGGCGGTGACACCCCGCGAACTCCGGCACCCGGTCGCTCTGGAGGGTGAGGAGCCGGTTCCCCAGCGTGAGCGCGTCCGCCAGGAACCGGTCCTCCCCGGTCAACCGGTGGGTCGTCAGGTTCGCCATCGCGAACAGCGCCGTCCCCATGAAGTTGGCCCGCTGTTCGACCAGGAAGAGCGGCCGCAGGTTGACCGGGGCGCGCTTGACCGTCTCCTGGACGGCGAGGGTGAGCCACCCGCTGTCGAACGGGAGGGCCGAGAGCAGGCGACTGCTCGCACCGTCGGCGTAGTCCCACCCCACGTAGTCCCGGTCGCGGGACCAGGACAGCACCGACCGCAGGAGTTCCAGTCCGGTCCCTTCGGGCACCCGGTCCGCCTCGACGGTCACGCCCGGATCCCTTCCCACGACCGGTTCGTTCCGACAGTCACGCCCGGATCCCTTCCCACGACCGGTTTGTTCCGACAGTCACGCCCGGATCCCTTCCCACGACCGGTTCGTTCCGACAGTCACGCCCGGATCCCTCCCCACCACCAGCGGGTCCCGACGGTCACGGCGGTCACCGCCGCCGGCGGCGTCGACGGGGGGCCGATCACGTTCGCATGACCTCGTAGGCTCGCTTGGCGACGCCCATCCCCGGGCCGTCGGACTCCGCGAGGTAGTACGGGACGAGGTCGCCGCCGAACTTGGCCTTGTACTCGCTGAGGCGTTCGGTGTTGGCGCCGACGAGGTCGTACCGGTCCACCGAGTCGACCGGCGGGTCGGTCGCGATGTCGGTGAGGATCTCCCAGTGCAGGGCGCTGTTGACGCTGACGCCCTCGTAGTTCCCCGCCACGCCCCCCTGCCAGAAGTAGGCCGTGTCGTCGGCGTAGAGGACCACGATCCCGCCGAGGTACTCCCCCGCCGGGTCGCGGGCCACGTAGGTCCGGGCCCGGTGGCCGAGCGCCGACACGACGTCCTCGACGAAGCCGGGCGTGACGGCGGTCGACTCCCCCTGTTCGGCGTAGCGCTCGGCCACGTCCGCCCCGACGCGGGCCGCCGCCCCGTCGTCCTCGACCGATATTTCCATGTCGAGGTCGCGGCTCTTCCGTATCTCCGAGCGCAGGTCCCGGGTGAACCCGGCGAGGAGGTCCTCCGTCGACCTGTCGCCGACGTCGAGCACGTAGGTGAAGTAGGGCGTGATCCGCTGGTCGCTCCAGGCGTAGGGACGGGGGTCGGTGTAGTCCGGTCGGCAGAGCACCCGGAAGACGGTCAACCGCGGGTCGTCTTCGAGGGCGTCCACGACCCCGCGGAGGAACTCGGCGTTCCCTCGCTCGCGCTTTCGCTGCTTGGGGCTGGTCGGCATGAACACGGGTCCCATGTGGGGGATCCCCCGGGAGACCGGCGGCGAACACACGGTCCGCCCGACGGCGTAGTCCGTGACGAACACGGGGATCAACCCGACTGCCTCCTGGCCCTTGAACGCGCCGTAGAGTTCGAGGTCGGACTCGGCGTACTCGTCGAGCACGGACAGTACCTCGCTCCTCTGGAAGACGGTGAAGCCGGAGGAGGGGAAGTGCCGTCTGTACGCCTCCATGTCGAGTCGGCGTATCTCCAGGCTGGAGCCCTCCCGCTCCTCTGCGACGCCGGTCGCGAGCGTGGCCGCCCGTTCGGTGAGCCAATGGAGTACCACTGTCGTCAGTGTCACTATCGCGTATCCGTATCATTGTTAGTACCTGCTTAGCGGACTCTAGGCCGCCGTTACCGGCTGGCGGACCGGGGGGTCCGTCGTCGTCGGGGATCCCGGCGGGCCGGCGGACCGGACGGTTTTTGACCGACAGCGCGGAAGGTAGGTGCGTGAACGACTCGACACCGATCCCGACGGGCTGTGCTCCCGTCGACGACTTGCTCGGTGGGGGGTTCGAGCGCGGGACGGTCACGCAGGTGTACGGCCCGCCGGGGGCGGGCAAGACCAACCTCGCGCTGTCGGCGGCCGTCGAGGCCGCGGCCGCCGACGGGACCGTCGTCTACGTCGACACCGAGGGGCTGTCGATAGACCGGTTCGAGCAGATAGCCGACGCCCGCACAGGCGACGTCGAGGGACTCGCCTCCAGGGTGGTGATCGAGTCGGCCCACGACTTCGCAGAACAGGAGGAGGCCGTCCGGGACGTCGCCGACTTCGCGGAACGCGCCTCGCTGGTGGTGCTCGACAGCGCCACCGGCTTCTACCGGGTCGAGCGGATGAACGACGGCGAGGCCGGCGACGCCCTGCGGCGGGTCGCCGACCAGGTCACCCACCTCCTGGGGCTGGCCCGCCGGCACGGCCTGGCGGTCGTCGTCACCAACCAGGTGTTCACGGACCCCGAGGGCGACCGGGTGAAGCCGCTCGGTGGGAACACCCTCCAGCACTGGACCGGCACCGTCCTCCGGGTCGACCGCTTCCGGGGCGGCAACCGGCGGGCGACCCTGGAAAAGCACCGCTCGAAGCCCGCGGGCGAGACCGCCCGGTTCCGGATCACCGGGACGGGACTGGAGGGCGTCGAGGACCCCGCCGAGCCGTGAGGACCGTCAGCAGTTTCGAGGCGGAGCCCCCGGCCTCAAGGAGCGCAGGGCTTCCGACCCCGGCGGAAGCACAAGCGAGTAGGCCGGGGAGGAAGCCGACAATCCCGCCACTGCCCACGCACTGTTGCCGCTCCTTTCCCCCAATACTTATAAACTGCCGGGCACACATCTGACGTATGGAGGTGCGGCGAACTGTCCCGGTCAAACTCAACGTGGACAGCGACGACCCCGCACTTCTGCACGAGACAGTAGCCGAGTTTCTGTGGGCCGCTAACTACGTCGTAGACCACGCGTGGCAGGGTGAATATAAGACGACCAGCAAGGCACAGTTGCAGGAGGAAACCTACGACGAGGTACGTGACCGGACACGGTTGCACGCGAATCTCGTCCAGAACGCGCGTAACAAGGCCGCTGACGCCGTACAGAGTGCCGTCGCTCGCTGGAAACAGGGTGAATACGCTGGCAAACCGCACTTCTCGAATCCGACCGCTGTCTACGACAAGCGGTGCGCCACCTTCCACGACGAGTACGTGTCGCTGGCGACCGTGGATGGGCGTATTGAGGTCGAGTACGCCCTACCCAACGCCGACCGCGACACGCCTCATAGCCGGTATCTGTTCAACGACGACTACGAGGTGACGGGCGCGGAACTACACCACAGGGACGGCGAGTGGTTCCTTCATCTTCGCACAAAGGCGGAGGTGGAGTCCGACACGCTGGACCAGGCAACGACCGGGCACAGCACAGTCCTCGGCGTTGACCTCGGCGTGAACCAACTCGCGGTCACCTCAACAGGTGTGTTCTGGAGCGGCGACGAGTTCGACCACTGGCGACGAGAGTACGAGAAACGGCGTGGCTCGCTCCAGCAGTGCGGGAGCCGCTACGCCCACGAGAACATCCAAGCAGTCGGTCGCACAGAGACGGGTCGCTTCAAGATGATGCTCCACCGGATTGCCAACGGCATCATTGAGGAGGCAACCGAGAACGGCTGTACGGTCATCGCCTTCGAGGAGTTGACCGGCATCCGCGACAGGC
>PXRX01000036.1 GCA_003023195.1 Halobacteriales archaeon QS_8_69_26 | reverse complement strand
TCCTCGCCGTAGAAGGTGGTTTTGCGGTCGGAGAGGAACGCACAGGTAGCGACCCACCGTGCCCCCATGTCGATAGCCAGCACGTCGTCGTACTCGTCTTGGACGGTCACAGACCGTTTGACGACGAGATGGACGTACCAGTTACCGTCTCGGCGCACCAACTCGCTGTCCCGAATATCGCCTTCACGGACGAGTTGTTCGTCCTTGTGCGGGACGTGGGCGGGACACCAAATCGAGTTGCCCTGTCCCTGCTTGGGGTCGTAGACGGGAACTTTCATCCACCACGACGACAGAACGGTGTCTTCGTCATAGGCTATATCCAGTACGTCGTTGCGGAGAACGACGGGCTGTTTGGTGTCTTCGTTTGGATCTTTCTGTCGCTGGACTTTCGACGCCTGCTGTTTGGTCGCGGAGTAGAGGTCGGCGTCTCCACCGTGAACCTCGGTCTGGAACGCCTCGTACTCGCAGACGAGCAGGTCGGCTTTCCTGTTGGTCAGCGAGTGGAGTTTGACCCGGACCGTGGTTGAGACGTTCCGTTGCATGACTACTCACCTGCTTGGGCGTCGATGTACTCCTCGATGACCTCGCTGGATACGTCGCCCGCACTCGATACGAAGTACGAGCGCGTCCACAGCGAGGGCAAGCCGAAGTCGAACTCGTCACGGAGATGGCGCGAGGAGTAGCCCTTGATCTGTTGCATTATCTTGTTCGGGGCGAGCGTTGGGTCGCCCGTGATGAACAAGTGAACGTGGTCGGGACGAATCGCCAACTCCAAGATTTCGAGGTCAAGTTCGTCGGCTTTGTCCTCAATGAGTTCTTTAAGACGGTCGCGTACCTCGCCTTCGAGTACCGATTTGCGGTACTTCGGGCACCAGATGAAGTGGTACTGGAGTTTGTGGACGTTGGTACGTTCCCTGTCGAACCCACGAGGCATCGTCAGTATATAGAAATCACTCACCTAAAGATGTTACGCATACACCTGACCCCAGTCGTGGCTACGAACATGGACAGGTTCCCAGTTGTCGGCTTCATCCCACCCGTAAACGGGTGGGCTTTCGCCTCGCTACCGCTGTAATGCGCTGTTAACCGCGCGTACCAACCCCGGACCCGAGCGTGGGGTGGGTCCCCGTTAGGGGAACCACAGAACTCCGAAAACCGCAAGCAAGCGCCGTGTTAACCTCGCGTACCAAACCCCCTATAGTGGGAGCGTCCGATCCGGTTAGTATGAGCACGAGTGGTGCACAGGCGGTCGACCTATCGGACAAGCAGCGCCGGATCCTCCAGTACCTCCGCGAGAAGGGACAGACGAAGACCTACTTCAAGTCCCGCCTCATCGGCGAGGAACTCGGGATGACCGCCAAGGAAGTGGGAACCAACATGACCGCGATCCGTCGCGGCGAGTTCGACGTCGACGTCGAGAAGTGGGGGTACTCGTCGGGGACGACCTGGAAGGTCACGGTCTGAGGCGGCCGATCCACCGTCGCCCTCCCGGGATATCGCCCGCTCCCGGACCGCCGGTGGGACGCTTCCGCACGTCGCCGGCCTCGCCGGCGGCCGAGCCCGGGATACTGCCCGCTCCCGGACCGCCGGTGGGACGGCCCGCCGGTCCCCGCGCTTCGGCCCTCCACCTCCGTCCTCCGATCACCAGGCCTCGACGCCTCCGTCCTCCAACTACCAACCCCTGACGCCTCCGACCACCGGGTTCCCGTTTGCCGCGGACCCGTCCCGCGGACCCTTGTTAACGGTTCACAACCAATCAAAAAATTTATTGATCCGGCGATAGACGGTGATGGTGAGGCCACCTCGATGACCGTTTTCCGTCTCTGACTCCGGCCGACCCCTCCCGACGCCCGGCCGCTCGCTCGCGGCGGTGATAGCCGCCGCACCCTCACCCAGCTCCCCCGTCGCGGTTCCGCTGCCTCGTCCGCCGCCGGGCGTCGTCGATCCCGTTGCGTGGTCCCCGTCAGGGGCCACTCGCCGCCCAGTCGAGCACCGATCACCGACCGACACTACACCACACAACGATGTCAGAAATAACGGACGACGACGGAACGTTCGAGGAACAGCGAGAGCGCGTGGACGAACCCATGCGTCGGCTGTTCGCCACCTACGGGCGCCGGGACTGGTCGGCGCTCGTCCTCGGGTTGCTCGCCGGGGTCGGTGCCCACGCCTTCGGCGTGGTGCCGCCGTACCTCCTCGGCGTCGCCCTCGACAGCGTCTTCGAAGACTCGGGCCGGGCGTTCACCCTCCCGCTGGTGCCCGACGCGTGGCTCCCGACCGCCCCGGCAGACCAGTTCTGGTTGATCGCCGGCCTCGTGGCCGCCTCCTACCTCCTGGCGGCGGTCTGTGCCTGGGTGATGGGGTTCGGCCTCAACGCCTTCGCCCAGCGCGTCCAGCACAAGGTCCGGACGGACACCTACGACGCGATGCAGTCGCTTGACCTGGGGTTCTTCTCGGACAAGCAGACGGGGGAGCTGATGAGTATCCTGAACAACGACGTCAACCGCCTGGAGCAGTTCCTGAACGGCGGCCTGAACATGGCGACGCGGATCACGTTCATCATCGTCAGCACCGGCGGCGTGTTGCTGTACGTCAACTGGCAACTCGCCCTGGTGACGATGGGCGTCGTGCCGGTCATCGCCGTGTTCACCCACTACTTCGTCCAGGCGATCCAGCCGAAGTACGCCGAGGTCCGCTCGACGGTCGGCACGATGAACTCCCGCCTGGAGAACAACCTCGGCGGGATAGCGGTCATCAAGGCCTCC
The DNA here is from genome assembly GCA_003023195.1 of Halobacteriales archaeon QS_8_69_26. Classification (GTDB taxonomy): domain Archaea; phylum Halobacteriota; class Halobacteria; order Halobacteriales; family SW-7-71-33; genus PXRX01. The sequence continues at coordinate 12,607 of PXRX01000036.1, read as the reverse complement.
ACCGCCGAGGCCCACGAGTCCGAACAGGTCGAGGACGCCTCCCGGGAGTACTTCGACACCAACTGGGAGGCCATCACCACCCGCATCAAGTTCTTCCCCGGCCTCCAGTTGACCGCCGGCATCGGCTTCGTCGTCACCTTCGTGGTCGGCGGGCTCTGGGTGTTCTCCGGGCCACCGCTGTTCCTCACCGGGACCCTCTCCGTCGGGGAGTTCGTCACGTTCATCATGCTCTCCCAGCGGTTCGTCTGGCCCCTCGCACAGTTCGGCCAGCTGATCAACCTCTACCAGCGGGCCTACGCCTCCAGCGAACGGGTCTTCGGCCTGATGGACGAACCCGGCCACCTCGACGTGGACGAGGACGCCCCCGACCTGACCGTCACCGACGGCCGGGTCGAGTACGACGGGGTGACCTTCGCGTACGACGAGGACGACGACGCAGAAGAGGATCACGCCGACCCCGAACCGGTCGTCGAGGACCTGAACTTCACCGTCGAGGGCGGCGAGATGCTCGCGCTCGTCGGGCCGACCGGCGCCGGCAAGTCCACGGCCCTGAAGCTCCTGATGCGCCTCTACGACGTCGGCGAGGGCGCGATCCGGGTCGACGGCCAGGACGTCCGGGAGGTCTCCCTGCCCAGTCTCCGGCGGACGGTCGGCTACGTCGGCCAGGAGACGTTCCTGTTCTACGGGAGCGTCGCGGACAACGTCCGGTACGGTGCCTTCGACGCCGACCGCGAGGACGTAATCGAGGCCGCGAAGATGGCCGAGGCCCACGAGTTCGTCACCGACCTGGAGGACGGCTACGACACCGAGGTCGGCGAGCGCGGCGTCAAACTGTCGGGCGGCCAGCGCCAGCGGATCGCCATCGCCCGGGTCCTCCTCCAGGACCCCGAGATCCTCGTCCTCGACGAGGCCACCTCCGACGTCGACACGGAGACCGAAGTGCGGATCCAGGAGAGCATCGAGACGCTGGTCGAGGACCGCACCGTCCTCGCCATCGCCCACCGCCTCTCGACCATCAAGGACGCCGACCAGATCCTCGTCGTCGAGGACGGCGAGATAACCGAGCGTGGGACCCACGACGAACTCCTCGCGGCCGAGGGCACCTACGCCGACCTCTGGGGCGTCCAGGCCGGTCGACTGGAGGACCTCCCCGAGGGGACCGCCACTGCGGACTGAGCGTTCCCCACTCGCCTTCGATCCGCCCCTGCTGAATCCCCTTCGTCCGATCCGCCCCGCGCACCCTTCCGACCCGGTCGAGGAAGCCACTACTATGGTGGTCGCGGCCCTGGGTCGACCCGGATGCCGCGCAAGGCCGTCTTCGAACTCTACGAGGACAACGCCGGCAAGTGGCGCTGGCGACTGGTCGCCGCGAACGGGAACATCATCGCCGACAGCGGCGAGGGATACAGCACCAAGCAAGGCGCGCAGCGGGGGATAGAGAGCGTCAAGGAGAGCGCGCCCGACGCCGAGGTCCGGGTCACGGAGGAGTGACGCCGAGACCGGTTCCCCGGGCTCGCGCCTCGAACTGCTTTCTAACCCCCGAAACGCCCGATCTGGGGCCGTTCGACGACCCGAGATCCCGAAACCTTCCAGAGGTCGGGAGATCGGTGATATTCGTCTCTCAGCCCGTCACACCCTCGATATCGTGGAGTTACGGACTAACTTGTGGTTTTTAGGGGAGCGGGTTCAGTGATCGCACGGTATCGACCCGACGGTCGGTGAGACGACGTGATCACGGCGACGCACCACGAGTGGACCGAGACAGCGGACGGCGGCATCGACTCCGGACGACCATGAACAGGCGAACCTTCGGCGTGATGGCGTTCGCGTTCGCGGTGACCATCCCCTGGATCGCCATCTGGACCGCCGCGAACGTTCTCCCGATGTTGGGCGAGTTCCTGCCCGTCCTGGGTACCGAACCGCTCGTGACTCCGGAGGACTTCTCGACGGGTACCGTCGTCGCGGTGAGCGGACTGTCGGTGCTGGGCGCATCGTTCCTCCTCGCGTGGGGTGCCGAGACTGCGGAGAAAGACGTCCCCCGAGCCTTCGCCATCGCGGTGCTGGCCATCCTGGCGGTCGCCCCGGAGTACGCCGTCGACGCCCTCTACGCGTTCAACGCCGGGGCGTTCGTGGGGACCGACCGCGGCGTGGAGGCCGGGAACCTCGCGGTCGCGAACATGACCGGCGCGAACCGGATCCTCATCGGGATCGGCTGGTCGGGGATCGCGGTGTTCTCCATCGTCCGCTACTACGTGGGCGGGCCCGACCCGGCCATCGAGGAGCGGGACGGCTTCCTGGCGAACGTCGTCACCCTCGACCGCGACCTGAGCCTGGAGATCGTCTTCCTGTTCGCCGCGACGGTCTGGGCGTTCATGGTGCCGCTCAACGACGCCATCGACGTCCTCGACATGCTGATCCTGGTCGGGATCTACGTCGCCTACATCCTGATCGTCCTCCGGGGGCCAATCGACCCCGAGGAGGAACACGTCGGGGTGCCGGCGTACCTCCAGCAGTTCCCCAGGCCCAAGCGAGTCGCCACCGTCCTCTTCCTGTTCGCGTACTCGGGACTGATGATCTTCACCGCGGTGGAGCCGTTCGCCCACGGACTGGAGGACGTCGGGAAGAACATCGGAGTCCCCGCATTCTTCATGATCCAGTGGGTTGCACCGCTGGCCTCGGAGTCACCGGAGCTCATCGTCGTGGTCTATCTCGTCAACAAGGCCCGGACCACCGCCGGGTTCAACGCCCTCATCTCCTCGAAGCTCAACCAGTGGACCCTGCTGATCGGGACGCTGGTGGTGGTCTACTCCATCGGCCTGGGGCGGTACGGCGCCCTGCCGTTCGACGCCACGCAGTCCGCGGAGATATGGCTCACCGCCGCACAGTCGATGTTCGCGCTGTCTATCCTCGTCAACTTCGAGATATCCATCCGGGAGGCCGCCGTGCTCCTGGTGCTGTTCTGTTCACAAGTCCTCCTGGAGTTCATGATTATCAGGGACCTCATCGTCTCGCCGGTCACCAAGTACGAGTCCCTGCTGATCTTCACGGGGATCTACATCGTCCTCGCGGTGGTGCTGTTCGCAGTCCGGCGACGGGCGCTCCGGAGCCTGCTCGACCGGACCGCCGGGGTGATCCGCGCGGCGGTGTCGACGGCCGACGAGCACCCCGGGAGTGCGGACTGACGGACCCCCGACGACGGATCGGGCACCATTCCCGGGATTCGGACCGATCGTCGCGGTTCTCACACTACTTGCCGCCGGGGCGCTCGCGTCCCGGCGGCGGTGACGGTCCGGGCCGGTCCGATCGACGCGCTTTACTCCGGGCCGGGCCGACCCGGTGACGTGATAGCGATCGTCGTCAGCGAGGCCGACCGGGCCTCCGAGCACATCGGCGAGCACCTCCTGGACCTGGCCGACTGGGAGTCCCGGACCGACGACTCGCGGCCGCCCGCCGACGGGGGCGGCACCTACCACGTCACCGACGGCTTCGAGATGCGGACCTTCGAGGCGTTGCACCTCCACCTGGAGGGGGCCGCGACCGCGTTCGACGGTGGATCGGCCGGTGAGGACGACCGTGGCGACGCCGTCACGGGGGACGAGCCGGATCTACTGGTGTTCGCCTCCCGCCACTCGGGGGAGACGGGACCGCTCCTGACGGCCCACGTCACCGGCAACTTCGCGGACGCGGAGTTCGGCGGCGAGCCACGGTCGCTGGCGGAGGCGCCGCCCAACGCCGTCGCGGCGGTCGTCCCGGCCCTGGCGGAGCACGCGCCCGAGGGGTACGACGTCGGCGTCGAGTGTACCCACCACGGCCCCAGCCACGTCGGCTGTCCGTCGATGTTCGTCGAGGTCGGCAGCGCCGAACCCCAGTGGGAGGACCCCGAGGCCGCCCGGGCAGTCGCCCGTGCGATCCTCGACCTGCGCGACGTCGACCCCCGCGGGCGTCGGGCCGTCGTGGGGTTCGGCGGCGGCCACTACGCGCCGCGGTTCACGCGGGTCGTCCGGGAGACGCCGTGGGCCGTCGGGCACGTCGCCGCCGACTGGGCGCTGGACGCGATGGGCGACCCGGGGACCGACGACAACCGGGCGGTGGTCCGCGAGGCCTTCGACCGGTCGGGCGCCGAACGTGCACTCCTCGACGGGGACCACCCCGACCTCGCCGCCGCCATCGAGGCGGAGGGGTACGAGGTGGTGAGCGAGACCTGGATCCGCGAGGTCGGCGACCGACCGCTGGACCTGGTCGCATCCGTCGAGGGCGCCCTCGGCAGTGTCGCGGAGGGCGTGCGGTTCGGGGACCGGGTTCCCGGTGACCCGGAGGGGGTCCGGACCGTCGCGCTCCCCGCCGAACTGCTCGGGGAGGCCCAGGGGACGGACCCGGACGCGACGCGGTCGACCGTCGAGGCCCACGCGGTGGCGTTCGGGACCCGCGATGGCGGGACCCGGGCGGAGGGCCGGGCCGCGTTCGCCGACCCCGGCGACTACGACGCCCTGGTCGACGATTTGGCAGGGATCCTCCGGGACGAGTACGGGTCCGTCGACCGCGAGGAGGGCGCGGTGGTGGCCGTCGAGACGGCCTTCGTTCCCGAACTCGCCCGGGAGGCCGGCGTCCGGGAAGGCCCGGCGTTCGGCCGACTGGCCGACGGGCAGTCCGTCGAGGTGGAGGGCAGGACCGTCCACCCCGAGGAGGTCCACCGGGAACGGGAGCGGCGGTTCCCGGTCCGGTCGGATCCTCCCCCGGACTGAACTGTCAACTCCGTTGCTGTCCCGAATAACGACGGATTACGGGGGCCGGGAAGGGGGCCTGCGTGCCAATAACCACCCCAGAACCTTCGACCAAATCGACATAACCGCCTGATAACAATGCCGAAACGGCGGCCAAATATGGCCCGCATCGATGGTGCGAGTACTGCCGGACTCGAAGCGGCGTATCGTCATCCTGACAGTCGTCCTGGCACTGGTGGGGGTGTTCGTGGCCACCGGTCCGGCCGCGGCGCACACCCCGTCCTGCCACCTGACCGCGGGCGCCGACGGGCCCCACTACGACGACGACCCGAAGACGGGATCCGATTCGGCGACGGAGAACAACCCCACGCTGGGCGACGACTTCGGTAACGCGGCCGTCGAGAGCTGTTCGGTCGGGAACTCACAGTCGCCCCGGAGCGGTAACTGACGCTCTGCCCTCCCCGGCGAACTGGCGGGCTGCGTCGATCCGGCCTCACGCACCGGTTACAGTACCGTTACAGTAACTGCCGTCGCCCCGGCCCCCGCGACCCGCCACGAGTGGGTGCTCCGCAGTACCAGCGATCGGATACGTCGGATCGATCTTCACCGCCGTGGCCCGGCCGATCGCTAATTCCGAGAGGCGACGGGCGTCAGACGGCCGTCTGACGGCGGCACAAGAATAAATACAGGGCGGATCGACCCAACCTGTACGTATGGACTCAATTGTCGATGGAGTGATAGACGAGGCCGAGGAGGCCGAGTCCGGCTCCGGGGAGGGGGCCGTCGACCCCGACCGGGACGGCGCGTCGGGGCAGGGCGACGAGGACCTCGAGGCGCTCCTGGAGGAACTCGAGACCACGATAACCGTCGTCGGCTGTGGCGGTGCGGGGTGTAACACCGTCGACCGGATGTCCGAGGAGGGGATCCACGGGGCGAACCTCGTCGCGGCGAACACGGACGTACAGCACCTCGTCGACGTCGACGCCGAGACGAAGATCCTGATGGGCGAGGACCGGACCGGCGGCCGCGGCGCCGGGTCGCTCCCGCAGGTCGGCGAGGAGGCCGCCCTGGAGAGCCAGGACGAGATCCACGACGCCATCGCCGGGTCGGACATGGTGTTCGTCACGGCGGGACTGGGCGGCGGGACCGGCACCGGGTCGGCCCCCGTCGTCGCCAAGGCCGCCCGCGAGGAGGGCGCGCTGACCATCGCCATCGTCACCACGCCGTTCACCGCCGAGGGCGAGGTCCGGCGCACCAACGCGGAGGCCGGCCTCGAACGACTCCGGGACGTCTCCGACACAGTCATCGTCGTCCCGAACGACCGCCTGCTGGACTCCGTGGGCAAGCTCCCGGTCAGGCAGGCGTTCAAGGTGGCCGACGAGGTGCTGATGCGCTCGGTCAAGGGCATCACCGAACTGATCACCAAGCCCGGCCTGGTCAACCTCGACTTCGCCGACGTCCGCACCGTCATGGAGCGAGGCGGGGTCGCGATGATCGGCCTCGGGGAGTCCGACACCGAGACCAAGGCCGCCGACTCCGTCAAGACTGCCCTCCGCTCGCCCCTGCTGGACGTGGACATCTCCGGCGCGAACTCCGCGCTGGTCAACGTCTCCGGGGGCTCGGACATGTCCATCGAGGAGGCCGAGGGGGTCGTCGAGGAGATATACGACCGCATCGACCCCGACGCCCGGATCATCTGGGGTACCTCCGTCGACGAGGAACTGGAGGGCACGATGCGGACGATGATCGTCGTCACCGGGGTCGACTCGCCGCAGATCTACGGGCGCAACGACGCCAAGGAGGAGGTCGAGGCGCCCAGCCAGGCCCGCAAGCAGGAAATCGACTACGTCGACTGAGGTCCCCCGGCGCCAGTTCGGCCCCCTCTCTCGTTGCCTTCGCCTTGGCCGAGCCCCTGGGCTCTCACTGCTCGACTGTTCGCCCTCCGGTCGGCCGTCCCGGGGTCGTCGTTCTCCCGGTCGGTGGATCCCGTTCCCCTTCGGAGTTGCTCCCGGTTCAGAGGTCCTCGACGGCCACTGCCATCGTTCGGCGGGTCGTCTCGAAGCCGAGTTTCTCGTAGAAGGCGAGTGCCCGGTCGTTGTCGACGTCCACGTCGAGGGTCACCTCCGCGCACCCCGCTTCCCGTGCCCGATCCGCGACGCGGTCGACCAGCGTCCGGGCGAGTCCCTCGCCACGGTAGGGTTCCCGGACGTAGACGTCGCCGATCCGGAGTTGGTCCGGGCGGTCGAACACCGACGGTGCCTCGCTCACGTCCGTCGTGACGAAGCCGGCGAAGCGTGCGTCCATCTCGGCCAGGTCGACCGGTTCCTCCTCGCGGGTGTCGTCGTCCAGCTCGCCGTCGTCGACTGCGATCCACGTCCGGTGGCCGTCGTCGTCCAGCGTGTCGAGCCGGAACGCCACCTCCTCCTCGACGACGTCGACGTCGTCGGCCAGTTCGTGACGCCCGGCCGTCGCCGCCAGCTCCCGGTGGTAGGGGAGCCAGAGTTCCTCGACGTAGCGTCGGACGGCCGCCTCGTCGGCCGGTAGTTCGTGGAGTTGCATGGCCCCGATCGGACCGGCCCCGACTTTGCACTCACGCTTTCGAGGCACAACCATTAGGTCCCGAGGGGTCCCCAGTCAGAACGATGGTGGAGTTACCGTTCGGCCGGCCGTCGCTGCCGTCGCTCCCCCTCTCGTTCGCCCGCGGCGCGTTCCTGTACGCCGGGTTGCTGTTCCTCTCGGGGATCCCGGCGGCGTTCGTGTCACCGTTCGTCGGGGGGCCGCTCATGCTCGGGTCGCTCGGCGTGCTGTACTTCTACCGCGACCCGTCGCGGGCGACGCCCGCGAGCGGTATCGTCGCCCCGTCGGACGGCACGGTCGCGTCGGTCGGGTGGGAGGACGACCGGATCCGGCTGGGGATCTACCTCGGGGTCCGGGACGTCCACGTGATCCGTGCGCCCTTCGGCGGTCGGATCCGGGCGGTCGACCGGGAGTCGGGGGGACACTGGCCCGCGCCGCTGGCCCGGTCGGAACACAACGAGGCGGTCCACGTCCGCTTCGACGGGGCCGAGGTGACGATGCGTGTCGGGTGGTTCGCCCGGCGGATCACCCCCTACGTCGCCGGCGGCCAGCGTGTCCGCCGGGGCGCGCGCCTGGGCCACATCGCCTTCGGCTCCCGCACGGAGGTCCTGCTCCCGGCGGGGATCGAACCCGTAGACCTGAACGTCGAACCCGGGGAACGGCTCCGGGCCGGCGAGACGGTTATCGTCGAGGCCGACGCCTACGACCGGGAGGTCCGCGAGCGGTCGTCGCTGTCGATGGCCCGCGACCCGGACGGAGAGTCCGGCGACCCGCCGTCGCGCTAGCCCATCGTCGGTTCGACGCCCGCGATGGCGGTCTCGAAGTGCTCGCGGGTGATCGACACCTCTTCTGCCCGCTCGTTGGCCTCCTCGGGGCCGTGTTCCTCGGCCGCCTCGCGGATCGCACGCATCGAGGCGGCGCGGACGATGGCCTCCAGGTCGGCGCCGGTGTACCCCTCCAGGTCGGCCGCCAGGTCCCCGAGGTCCACGTCGTCGGCCAGCGGCTTCCCCCTGGCGTGGACCTCCAGGATCGCCTGCCTGGCCTCCCGCTCGGGGGCAGGTACCTCGATGTGGGTGTCCAGGCGGCCGGGCCGCAGGAGGGCGTCGTCTATCGTGTCCCGGCGGTTCGTGGCGGCCAGGACCATCAGGTTGGGGTTGTCCGCGAGGCCGTCGAGTTCCGTCAACAGTTGGGAGACGACCCGCTCGGTCACCTCGTTGGTGCCGGTGCCGCGGTGGCCCGCGATGGCGTCTATCTCGTCGAAGAAGACGATGGTCGGGGCGGCCTGGCGGGCACGCTCGAACACCTCCCTGACCGCCTTCTCGGACTCGCCGACGTACTTGTCTATCAACTCGGGCCCGGCGACGTGGACGAAGTTCACGTCGCTCTCGCCGGCGAGCGCCCGGCCCAGCAGGGTCTTCCCGGTCCCGGGCGGGCCGTAGAGGAGGACTCCGGAGGGTGGGTCGGTGTTCGTCTCGGCGAACAGGCGGTCGTAGGTGAGGGGCCACTCGACGCTCTCGGTGAGGGTGGCCTTGGCCTCCTCCAGTCCCCCCACGTCCGCGAAGGTCGTCGAGGGTGCCTCGGCGACGAACTCGCGCATCGCGGAGGGTTCGACCGCGGCCATCGCGGCGTCGAAGTCGCTCCGCTGGACCGCCGGCTGGTCGACCTCTTTCCCGGCCGTCTCGGCCTTGATCGCCTCCCGGAACCGGGGGAGGGCCTCCATGGCCGCCTCGGTCACCATCGCGTGGATGTCCGCGCCGACGAACCCGTGGGTGCGCTCGGCCAGGCCGTCGAGCGAGACGTCCGGCGCCAGGTTCATGTTCCGGGTTTCCACTTCGAGGATCTCCTTGCGCCCCTCCTCGTCGGGGACGCCGATCTCGATCTCGCGGTCGAATCGGCCGCCCCTGCGCAGGGCGGGGTCGAGGGTGTCGACCCGGTTGGTCGCGCCGATGACGACCACCTCGCCGCGGGGGTCCAGCCCGTCCATCAGGCTCAGCAACTGTGCGACGACGCGGTTCTCCACGTCGGACTCGTCGTCGCGCTTGCCGGCGATGGCGTCTATCTCGTCGAAGAAGACGATGGCGGGCGCGTTCTCCTGGGCCTCGGCGAAGATCTCCCGGACCTGCTCCTCGCTCTCGCCCTTGTACTTCGACATTATCTCCGGGCCGGAGACGTGGATGAACTCGCCCGCCACCTCGTTGGCGACGGCCCGCGCGATGAGGGTCTTCCCCGTCCCGGGCGGCCCGTACAGCAACAGCCCCTTCGGGGACTCGATGCCGAGGCGCCGGAACACCTCCGGTTCCTGCAGGGGCAACTCGATCATCTCACGGACCTGTTCGAGTTCCTCGTCGAGGCCGCCGATGTCCTCGTAGGTGACGCCGCCCGCCCCGGTCGCCTCGACGTCCTCGTCGACGTCGACCGACCCCTCGCCACCGGCGGAGCCGTACGAGGAGGGGTCGGTCAGCACCGTCGTCGTCGACTTGATGATAACCGGTCCCGAGGGCGAGGTGGACGTAATCTGGAACGGTTCGTCCGTGATCCGTTCGAGGTGGATCTGCTCGCCCTCGTTGACCGGGCGGTCCTCCAGGTCGCGGGTGACCGCCCGCTGGAGGGTTCCCTTGTCGACGTCGGCCAGTTCCTCGGGGTACGCGATGGTGATGGTCTGGGCGTCGCGCACCGACTCCTGGCGCACCCGGACCTCGTCGCCGATGGACACGCCGGCGTTGGCCCGCGTGTCGGCGTCTATCTTGATGATGCCCTCGGGCATGTCCATCCCGCCGGGCCAGTACTTCGCGACCGTCGTGTTCTCCCCCCGGATGACGACCGTGTCGCCGCTGATGACCCCGATCTGTCGGCGTGCCGACTCCGGAATGCGGGCGATGCCCCGGCCCGCGTCGCGCTTCTCTGCGCCCCGGACCTCGAGCACCACCCCGGCGTCGTCGCTCATACCCGGGGGTAGGGACGGATCGCCTTAGTGATTCTCACTCCCGGTCGTCGTCGGCCCCCGCGCCCGGTCCACCGGACTGCGGAGCCTCCCGACCGGTCAATCCAGGCGGTCGCGGTGCTCCTCGGCCAGTTCCTTCGCCCGCTCCCGGGTTCCGGATTCTTCCCACCGGACCTGGTCCGCGTCGGCGTAGGTCAGCGCGTCCTTCAGTTCCCGCCGGAGGACGCCGGCACCGACCTCGACCACCTCGCCGTCGATCCCCAGTTCGTAGACCCCGTACCGCTCCGGCGCGCGCCCGATCGTCGACCGGTCCAGATCCCGCCACTGGCGCTGGAGGGGCACGGTCAGTCCTCCCCGTCGTCCGTTTTTTCCTCGCCCGTGTCCTCTCCGTCGTCCGTTTTTTCCTCGCCCGTGTCCTCGTCGTCCGATCCCGCCTCGTCCTCCGGAACGATCTCGTAGGACTTCTCGACGATTTCGTCCTCCTCGAAGACGAAGACCCGTCCGTCCACGAGGTCGAGGTCGGCCGACACGACGGGGGCGAGGCCGTCCATCTCGACGGCGACCCCGGGGAACAGTTCCTCGCGTTCGTCGGCCTCCAGGAGGACCCGGCCCACGCCGGTCGACTCCAGGACGTCGTCGTGGCTCGTCCGGTCGTTGACGTAGGTCAGGACGCCCTCGGTCCCCGAGGGATCGGTCACGAGGACGTGGAGGTGCCGCCGGGGGGCCGCCCGGACGGGCCCCTCGACCGCTTCCGGGACGCCGTGGTAGAACGTCTCCCGCCCGTCGAGGTACTCCACCGCGACGCCCCCCTCGACCAGTTCGACCGAGAGGGTCGCGGGCGAGACGTTGCTCCGGTACTTCATCGGCCGTCGGTTCGGACGGGCGGTTGAAAAGCCCCGCGTCCCCGTGCTCACACTCCCGAGGGGGGCGAACGTGGCCGGGATCGCCATTGATAAGGCCGGGCGGCGGAGTCGGTGGGACATGGACGGCCGGGCGACAGCCCCCGCGGCCGGCACTGTACTCAACGCCCTGGCGACGGGCCGGGGTGCGGCCTTCGCCATCGAGAGGACGGTCACCGCGTCGGTCCACCTCGACGGCTCCGACGGCGTGACCGGCGAGGTGGCCGACGCGCCGGGACTCGGCTCCGACGAGGATCCGGACGCCTCGCTGATAGAGCGCTGCGTGGAACTCGCCGTCGCGCGCCACGGCGACGGCCAGGGTGGGACGGTCCGCACGGAGAGCGAGGTGCCCCTCGCGGCGGGGCTGAAGTCCTCCAGCGCGGCCGCGAACGCCGCGGTCCTCGCCACGCTGGACGCACTGGGGGTCGTCGACGACGTCGATCCCCTGGACGCCTGCCGACTTGGGGTCCAGGCGGCCCGCGACGCGGGCGTGACGGTGACCGGCGCGTTCGACGACGCCAGCGCGAGCATGCTCGGGGGGCTGACCGTCACCGACAACGCCGCCGACGAACTGCTCGCCCGGGACGAACCGTCGTGGGACGTCCTCGTCTGGACGCCCCCGCGACGGGCCTACAGCGCGGCGGCCGACGTCGACCGGTGCCGGCGGATCGCCCCTGTCGCCCACCTGGTCGCCGACCTCGCGCTGTCGGGCGACTACGGGGTCGCGATGACGGTCAACGGCCTCGCCTACGCGGTGGCGCTCGGGTTCTCCGCGGAGCCACTGATGGAGGCCCTGCCCCACGCGACGGGCGTGTCGCTGTCCGGTACCGGCCCCTCCGTGGTCGCGGTCGGCGACCGGGACGACCTGGCCGAGGTGCGATCCGCCTGGGACCGTCGCGAGGGCGAGACGTGGCTGACCACAACCAGGGCGACGGGGGCGGTGCCCGGATGAGCGACGACCGCGAGTCCGGGGATGGAGGGGTCGGGGAGCGAGAGATAGACCCCCAGGAGATAGACCCCGAGGAGATGGACCTCGCCGACCTCCGCGAGGAGATAGAGGCCATCGACCGGGAACTCGTCGAACTGATCGCCCGGCGGACCTACGTCGCCGACACCATCGCGGGGGTCAAGGAGCGCCGGGGGATGGCGACGACCGACGAACGACAGGAGGAGCGGGTGATGGAGCGGGCCGCCGAGAACGCCGAACGGTTCGACGTGGACGGCAACCTCGTCAAGGCCATCTTCCGGTTGCTGATCGAACTCAACAAGATCGAACAGCGCGAGAAGCGGTAGCCAAAACTACCCGCTCAGATGCTGTATCGAACGATCAGTCATGGGTAGCTTACTTGTCTCCCTATGCCTTGACGAACCGATCGCCCAGCGGTTGTAATTCCTCTTCGAATTCGGAGACGGTGGTACTGTCCGAGAAGATGCCCAGGAATCGAGCCGTCACGTCACCGGTATTGCGA
>PXRX01000035.1:160358-178206 GCA_003023195.1 Halobacteriales archaeon QS_8_69_26 | reverse complement strand
TCGCATCGGGGTCGTGATCGTTCCAGGCGTCGATATACTGTCGCATACGCCGTTTGTTCTCGGCTTCGAGCTCGGTCATCGGAGTTACCTTCCAATGTGCTAACTATCCACATGCCGTGAGATTAAACATTGGGTATGCTCTCCCAGCGCAGCCACTGGTCCACTGCCGACTCTACGCTGGGTCGATTGGACTACTCCGGGAACATCACTCGCATCTGGTAGAAGTCACAGCGGTAACTCCGCATTTCTACTTACCGGCCAGTTTATCGAATGCCAGAGTGAAAGTAACTCTGTATGACTCGTTCTATGCCACCCTCGTAAGTGTACAGTAAGACCGCGACCCGTTACGGTGACTGTACAGGGGGCGCCAGCGGGACCGACGACCGCCGACCCCGTGGCTACTGGACGGCCGCGTTGACGATTCCCGCGGTCTGGCCGACCCCTACCAGCGCCAGGCCGCCGACGGTCGCCACGTCCGCGCCGACGTAGGTCCCGAGGTACAGCACCGCCCCGACCGCCGACAGGATGGCACCGCTCGTGTAGATCCGCGGGCCGTCCTCGGGTGGTACGAGTTGTCCGGTGTAGAACAGCGCCGCGGCGGGCAGGAGCATCCAGGCGTAGACGGTCACCGCCAGGACCGTGGTCGGCCCGCCGGCCGCCAGGCCGTAGGTCCCCGTCAGCGTGAACACGAACCCCGCGACCAGTACGGTCCGCCAGGCCCGCAGGGCCCCCTCGGTCATGTCCGACCACGAGAGGGCCGCGAAGGCGAGAAGCAGGACGTCCATCACGACGTGTGCGATCAGCAGGGTCTCCTCGGTGACGGTCCCCAGGTGGGCCAGGGTGACGACGGTCCACGCCGCCGGCACCAGGCCGACCGGGGCCGTCTCGCGAACGCGCCGGAGCACGACCGGATCCTCTCGCGGCCGGGTGAAATAGGTGGTCCCGATCCGCGCCCCTCGGTCCCACTCCACAGGCCACCGAAAGGGTTCTCCCGGACCCGGCGGAACTCTGCCCATGGACGAGGTTCCCGAGGCACGGGCGATCCCCGATCCGACCGTCGAGGAGATGGTCCGGACGGTCGAACCGGGGATCGAGGTCGAGCGTGCGGTTCCAGTCGAGCGGGGTTTCTGCTCGGTCTACCGGGTGGCCGTCGAGGGCGGACCGACCCGGACGCTGTACCTGAAGGCGTCCCCGGACGGGGAGCGATGGGGGATCCCGGACGAGGCACGACTCCAGGCGGTGCTCCACGACCGCACGTCGATCCCGGTTCCCGAGGTCCTCGGCGTCGTCGACGCCCACGGGGACCTCCCGGCACCGTTCTACCTGATGAGCGCGCTCCCCGGCGAGGAACTCCCCTACGAGCACGTGGGACGGTTCGACGACGACGCACTCCGGCGTCTCGCCCGGGAGACCGGCGCGTACCTCGGCGAACTCCACTCCGTCCCGGCGGTCGATAGCTTCGGGCACGTCCGCCACGACGGTCCCGGACTCGCCGGCGACCGGCCCTCGGGCCACCCCGACACCCTGACCGTCGGGAACCCGCGCGAGTCCTGGTCCGACTACCTGCGGGCCTACGCCGACCGGGAGTTCGACCGCCACGCCGACTCCCGGTTCTCGGACCTGACGCCCGACCTGACCCGGTGGTTCGAGGCCGGGGTCGACGACCTGGCGGGTCCCTTCGACCCCGTCCTGGGCCGGAACGACCACGGCCTCCACAACTTCCTCCTCGACCCGGAGTCCGGGTCGATCACCGGGATGATCGACTGGGGATACACCCTCGCGGTCCCGGCATCGTTCGACGTCGAGTTCGCCGTCTACGTCCTCGGCGGTGCCTACCTCGCGGGGCTGTCCGACGTCCAAGACCGGCGGTCGCTCGTCCGTGAGGCGATGCTGTCGGGCTATCGCGCCTCCGCCCCGGACCGCACCGACGCCGTCGCGACCCCCGATCCGCTCTACGAGATGCTGGCGATGGTCAGGCTCATGAACGACTTCGGGAGCCTGGACCTCCCCGAGGGGACCGAGGAAGCGGCGGCCGACCGGATCCGGGAGGACGCCCGGGAACTCCTGGCGGGGGATCGGTACGGGTAGACCAGGTGGCGGCCGAGAGAGGAGTCGTCAGGCCATTGGGACAGTTCGGCGACGGTCGCCTGCATCCGCGAGCGAAGCGAGCGGTTCACGGCGGCGATCGGCCGGAGGCCGGGAGCCGCCGGCTTTTTTGATCCGGATTTTTTGCCGGGGGTTCCCGCAGGGCGCGAGCGCAGCGAGCGCCCGAGGAAACCCCCGTGGAAAAGAGGTGGGGATTTAGTACCCGCGTTCGACCAGGTAGTCCGCGACGCCGGCCAGCAGTTCCCGCGACTCGTTTTCGGGGAGGACCGACAGCCGGCCCTTCCCGGAGTCGGCGAGGTCGTGGGCCATCTCGCGGGCGTACTCGATGCTGCCGGCGGCCTCGAGTTCCTCGACCGCGGCCTCGATCTCGGCCCCGGTGACCTCCTCGGGCGTCTCGGCGTCGACCAGGCCCTCGACGTCGACGCCCCGGTCGCGGGCGTGGACCGTGATGATGGTCTGCTTGCCCTCGACGAGGTCGCTGCCCCGTTGCTTGCCCAGTTTCTCGCTGGGGACCGTGAGGTCGAGTACGTCGTCGTGGATCTGGAACGCCTGGCCGACCTCGCGACCGAAGGCGTACAGTTCGTCGACGGTGTCCTCGTCGGCGCCCAGCAGGATCGCCGGGATGGCCGCCGAGGCGCCGTACAGGACCGCGGTCTTGTGGTCGATCATCTCGACGTACTCGTCGGGTACGACGTCGTTCCGCGTCTCGAAGTCGATGTCGAGCGACTGTCCCTCGCAGATCCGGGTGCAGGTCTCCGCGAGCAGGTTGATGGCGTCGAGCCCGCGGGCGGCGGGCGCGCCCGTCTCGGTCAGCAGTTCGAACGCCGAGGAGAACAGGGTGTCGCCGGCGATGATGGCCGTCGCGTCGTCGTACTCCTCGTGGACCGCCGCGACCCCCCTGCGGAGGGGGTCCTCGTCCATGATGTCGTCGTGGATGAGCGTGAACGTGTGGATGACCTCCACGCTCCCGGCGGCCCGCAGCAGGTCGACGGTGTCGCCGTTCGAGTCCGGGAAGCTCCGGTAGTCCTCGGACATCGGCTCGGCGTCCGACAGTGCCTCGGCGACCAGCAGCATCAGTGTCGGCCGGAGGCGCTTGCCCCCGGCGTCCAGCAGGTGGCGGGCGGCCTCCCAGAGGCGGTCGGGGTGGCGCACCGGTAGCTCCTCGGCGAGGGCGTCGTTGACGACCTCGCGGCGACGCTCGACCGCGTCCAGCACCCGCCGCTCGCGTGACCTGGAGTCGGACATCGTCACTCGACGAGTTGGATCATGTTGCCGTTGCGCGTTACGTGCAGGTCCCTGCCGGTGCGGTACCCCTCGTTCTCACAGAGGTTGACGTAGTCGGAGTAGCCGGACATGTCCTGGTGGGCCGGGATGACGTGCTGGGGCTGGAGGGTCTGCAGCATCTCGTAGAGCCCTTCGCGGTTGAGGTGGCCCGAGACGTGGATGTCGTCGTAGATGCGGGCACCCTGCATCCCGAGGAGCGTCTCGGCCTGGTATCGCTGGCCCTCGTTGGTCGGCTCCGGGATGATCCGGGCCGAGAAGACGACCTTGTCGCCGTCCTCCAGTTCGTAGGGCGTCTCGCCGCGGGCCATCCGGGTGAGCATCGCCCGGGGTTCGCCCTGGTGGCCGGTCACCACCGGGAGGAAGTCCTCCTTGCCGTCGTTCATGATGCGCTTGAACGTGCGGTCGACGGACTTGCGGTGGCCGAACATCCCCAGGTCCTCGGGGAAGTCCACGAAGTCCAGGCGCTCGGCCGTGCCGGAGTACTTCTCCATCGACCGCCCGAGGAGGACGGGTTGCCGGCCGATGTCCTTGGCGAACTCGACCAGCGACTTCACCCGGGCGATGTGGCTGGAGAACGTGGTGGCGACGATGCCCCCGTCGTAGTCCTCCATCGAGTAGAGGGCGTCCTTCAACTTGTGGCGCGCGACGGCCTCGCTGGGGGTTCGGCCCTTCTTCGAGGCGTTGGTGCAGTCCTCGATGTAACAGAGGACGCCCGGCCCGGTGGTCGCTATCTCCCGGAACCGGTCCACGTCGATGGGGTCGCCGATGACGGGCGTGTGGTCGACCCGCTTGTCGAGGCCGTAGACCACTGCGCCCTCCGGGGTGTGGAGGACGGGGTTGATGGCGTCGATGATGGAGTGGGTGACGTTGACGAACTCCAGGTCGACCCGGTCGGAGACGGACATCATCTGCCCGGCGTCCATCTTCACCAGGTCGTTCTCGACGTTGAACTTCGACTCACCCTCGATCTGTTGCTTGACCAGTTCGATGGTGAAGGGGGTGGCCACGACCGGGGCGTCGTACCGGTGGGCGAGCTTGGAGATGGCCCCGATGTGGTCCAGGTGCCCGTGGGTGGGGACGATGGCCTGGACGTCGCCCTCCAGGTCGCTCATCACCCGGTCGTCCGGGATGGCACCCATGTCGATCAGGTCGAGGCTGTGCATCCGCTCCGTCTCGACGTTGTCGTGGATGAGGACCTTCGACAGGTTCAGGCCCATGTCGAAGACGACGACGTCGTCGCCGGCGCGGACGGCCGTCATCTGCCGTCCGACCTCCTCGTAACCGCCGATAGTTGCGATCTCGATTTCCATCGTTGGAAGCACGCAAAGCCGCGGTCGCTGGCAGTCGGGTATCGAACACCCGCCGACGGCACCGGAGTCCCGGCGTCTTGCAGCCGTCGACTCCCGGGGACGGTGGCTTCACTCCCCACGGAACCGCCCGCGGAACGCTTTCGGGAAGATACGACCCCGGGTGTTAAAAACTGCGCGGCTTCGGGCGATACCGGTCCCCTCGGAGGGGTCGCCGGTACGGCCGGAGGGCCGAATACGCCAGCGGGGACGGACGGGGAACCCGCGCTCCGGACCCGGGTCCCGTCGCGGGTCGGGACCAGGGATCCGCGCCCGGATCAGGGACCGGGCTCCGCCCCGTGGTCGGACCCGGGCTCCGACTCGGGATCGGCGACGGTCCCGGCGGCGGTCTGGTCGGCTCCGGGGACCGACCGGTACCGCGCCCAGAGGGTGAGCAGGCTGGGCAGGACGACAACGCAGGCGACGAAGGCGTAGGCGATGGTGGTCCCGGTCACGATCCCGAACCGGCGGAGCGACGGGACCAGCGCGAGCGTGAGGACGCCGAACCCGCTAGCGGTCGTCGCGGCGCTGGCGAGGAGGGCGCCCCCGGTGCCCGACAGCGTCGCCTCCATGGCGTCGGCGGTCGAGTCCCGGCGCTCGCGCTCCTCGACGAACCGCTCGCTGACGTGGATCGCGTAGTCCACCCCGAGGCCGATGGCGATGGACGCGATCACGGCGGTCTCGGTGTTGAACGGGATCCCCAGCAGGTACATCGTCCCGAGGATCCACGACAGGGCGAACACCACCGGCACCATCGTCACCGCCCCGAGCCAGGGGGTGTCGTACCGGCGGTAGAACACCAGCGAGAGGAACGCGAGGATGACCCCGAGGGTGATGAGGAACGTCTCGACCAGCGTCCGCAGGAGGCCCTGCTGGACGATGGCGGTGATGACCGGCTGTCCGGTCGCGGTCGCGGTCAGGTCCGACCCCTCCTCGATGCCAGCCGCGACGCCGCGCGTGTCGTCCGTGACCGCCCGGGCGTTGGCCCCGCCCTCGACGGTCACGCCCATCCGGAGCGCCAGGTACTCACAGTCCCGGTCCTCGCCGCCCCCGGTGCACTCGCGGTGGATCACGGCACCGGCCTCCTCCGGGGCGGCGTCGAAGACGGCGTCGTAGACCGCCCGGAGGTTGCGGTCGGGGATCCCGTTCCCGTCGGTGTCGGCCCGGTCGACGACGGCGGCGACCGTCTCGTTGCGGGCGGCGACCGACCGGACCAGCGAGACTGGACCCTCGACCCGTGGCTCGCCGCTGGCGAGGGTGAGGGCGGTGTCGGTCTCGGCGGTCCGGTCCCGGGCGTCGGCAACGCGTTCGAGCGTGTCGTCGTCCGTCACCGACCCCTCGATCAGTATCTCCGCACGCGCCTGGTCGCGGTCCTGGGCGAACTTGTCGTTGACGTACAGCGCGTTCTCCTTGAGGTCGAAGTCGCCGGGCCGGAACGGGTCGGGGACGGAATCCATCCAGGCCGGCGAGTCCCGCGGGAGGAAGTCCTCCTGGTTCAGCGAGGTGTCGATGTCCGTCGCGGCGTAGCCCCCGCCGGCGCTGACCACCAGGGCGACGACGACCAGGGCCACGGGCGCCCGGCGGGCGAGGACCGCCCCGACCGAGAGCAGGCGGTTGACCGGGCCGCTCCCCGTGCCGAAGGCCCGCTTGCGGCGGTCGAACCCCACCCGTTCGAGGAGGCGGTCGACGAGTACCTTCAGCGCGGGGATCAACCCGGCGAAGACGACGAACGCCGAGACGATACCGATCCCGCTGACGATCCCGAACTGGCGGATCGGTTCGATGGGGCTGACGCCGTTCGAGAAGAACCCGACGGCGGTCGTGAACGTGGCCGCCGCCAGCGCGACGGTCACGCCCGCCAGGCCGACGCGCATCCCCTCCGTGACCGACCGGTCCGGATCCGCTTCTCTCGCCTCCCGGTACCGCATCACCATGTGCAACGCGAAGTCGATGCTCAGTCCGATCAGCAGGAAGGGGACGGCGATCAGGATCTGGGTGACGCCGATGCCGAGCCACCCCATCGCGCCGCCCATCCAGACCAGCACCAGGACGATACCGAGCAGTCCGAGCGCGACGTCGACGGGGTCGCGGTACGCGATCAACAGCACGCCCAGCACGAGGAGGAGCGCGACCGGGGTGATCAGCCGGAAGCTCTCGCCCGTCGCCCGGGAGGACTCCTCCTCGACGATCCCCTGCCCGAAGACGAACGCCCGGTCGCCGTAGCGGTCCTCGGCCAGGTCGTCGGTCGCTAGCTGTGCCTCGGCGACGGCGGCCGGCAGTTCGTCGCCCGCCGGCGCGGTCTGGAACACGAACACCATCCGCGCCTCGGCCGTCGTGCTCCCCGGTTCGTGGTCGGTCGGGAGGAACACGTAGGGGTCGGGGCCGCCGGCGGTCCGGTCGGGGTCGAGCAGTCGCGCGAGCACCGCCCGGACCTTCTCGTCGGACATCGACTCCAGTTGCCGGATCTGGCGGTCCAGGGAGGGCGTCGTCGCGCCCGGCGGACCGTCGCCGTCACCGTCCCCCGAACTCGGCGGGCCGCCACCGTCGTCGGCACCGGGCGGACCGCCGCCTTCGGCCCGCATGGCCTCGATGGCGACGAGGTTCGCCAGCCCGACCGTCGGTTGGCCGTCGA
This sequence comes from Halobacteriales archaeon QS_8_69_26, assembly GCA_003023195.1. GTDB lineage: Archaea > Halobacteriota > Halobacteria > Halobacteriales > SW-7-71-33 > PXRX01. Next base: position 170,838 of record PXRX01000035.1, on the reverse strand, counting down.
CCAGGGTTGCGTTTATCCCCGGGTCCTCGCGGATCGACCGCTGCAGTCGCAACGACTCGATCAGCGACTCGCGGGTGAGGACGTTCCCGTCCTCGTCGCGGATCACCACCTGCATCGCCGTCGTGTTCTCGCCCTCCGTCGAGAAGTTCGACTCGACGTAATCCAGTTTCTCCGCCTCCTCGGAGTCGCTCGCGAACTCCGCTATCGTCAGGTCCGAGTCCACGCTCCCGGCGGCGCTTCCGACGGCGGCCGTCGCGAGCAACAGCACCACGACCACCGTCACCGGGCGACCGCTAATTGTCCGTGCGTACCGTTCGGCGAGATCCATCGTGGTCCGGGCTTCGACCGCAAGGTAAATAAATATTGTAGAATTCTACTACAAACGTTAGGAGTTGATCGGGACTGCGGGCGGCCGGGCCGGATCGACCCCCGGAGCGGGGATCGGAACCGTCGAGGGAAGCACGGACGTACGCCCGGTGGGATCCCAGGAATCGGGCGTCCCCCGACCACCCGGATCCGTGGGACGGCCGACCCCGACCCCCGTCGGCCCGGTCGACCACGAGAACCATGAGCGAGACCGACGCCATCGACGCGTTGCGCGAACTGGGGTTGCCCAACTACGAGGCGCGGGTGTTCGTCGCCCTCCAGCGACTCGGCGGCGGGACGGCCGCCGACGTGAGCGAGGTCTCGGAGGTGCCGCGCTCGCAGGTCTACGGCGCCGCCGACGACCTGGCGGAGCGCGGCCTCGTCGAACTGGTCGAGTCCTCCCCGAAGCGATACCGGCCGGTGAGCCTGGAGGCGGCCCGCGAGCACCTCCGGGAACGCGTCGACCGCCAGGAGCAGCGGGCGTTCCGCAATCTGGAGGCGATCAGGGAGGAAGGTGCCGAGCGGTCGACCGTCGACGTGGCGACCCTGCGGGGTCGCACGCCGGTCGACCAGCGGGTCGAGGAACTCCTCGGCCGGGCCGACGACCTGGTGATCTACCTCGTCAAGGCCCCGCGACACGTCACCGACCCCATCGCGGCGACGCTCCGGGAACGCGGCGAGGCGGGCGCTGACGTGACCGTCGCCACCACGCACCCGTCGGTCGCCGACCGGTTCGCGGGCGACCCCCTCCGGGTGCTGGTCGACGACCGCGAGGACGTGGAGACCTACACCGGCCGGACCCTCCTGGTCGACGAGGCGACGGTCCTGATGTCCGTCGTGGACGACGTCGACGACCCGATGGACGAGACGGCCCTCTGGACCGACGGTTCCCGGATCGGCGCGATCCTCGGCCGGTTCGTCCACGCCGGCATGAGTGCCGCCTTCGACGAGGAGTGATCCCGCGCTACTCCGGTCAGTACGTCCGGGGAACCCGGGTCAGTACGTCCGGTAGGTCACCGACCCGGGGTCGATGCGGACGAGGACGTTCTCCGACCAGTCGTCCGGGTCGGCGCCGTACTTCCGGTTGATCCGCCGGTTGGCCGCCCGCGACGCCGCGGTGTCCTCGACGACCGTCGCCGATCCCAGGACGGTGGCCATCCACTCGGGGTGGCCGTCCGCGCCCTCCTGGAACGACAGCGCCGCCCGGGGGTTGGCCCGGAGGTTGGCGAGTTTCGTGCCGGTCGTCATCACCTCGAAGGTGCCGTCCTCGTACCGGTACCAGACCGGGGCCGAGTGGGGCCGGTCGTCCCTGCAGGTCGCGAGGTGTGCGACCAGTCGCGCGCCCTCGATCCGGGATTCGAGTTCCGGGGGTAGCTCCCGGGGCATGGTTCCCCTCGGGGACCGCCAGTGAAAAGCAATCGGGCGACCGTTGCAGGCCCGTCGTCCCCCGCAAGTCGCGGGGAACCGTCGCGGAGCAGCCGTCCCCGCCGCTGACCTGGGCCGACCGTCGCGGCTCAATCGTCCCCACCGCTGACCTGGGCCGACCGTCGCGGATCAGTCGTCCCCGCCGCGGATCACGGTACCCACCCGTTCCCCGGCGAGGAAGCCCTCCAGGTCGTCCAGGCCGAAGACGGTCGCCGGGGCCGACAGCGCGAGGAGTTGCCGGACCTTCCCGGCCATCCCCCCGGTGACGTCGGTGGCGTCGCTCCCGCCGAGGACGTCGGCCACCTCGTCGTAGCTCCGGATCTCGTCGATGACCTCGCCGTCCCGGAGCACGCCGGGGACCGTCGAGCAGAGGCCGACCCGGTCGGCGGAGAGCGAGCGGGCGAGTTCGACGACGATCTCGTCGCCCGACAGGACGGTGACGCCCTCGCCACGGTGGGGCACCCCGTCGCCGTGGAGGACCGGGACGAACCCCTCGGCGACCATCGTCGCGATCCCACCCGAGGGGAACGTCGGGTCGCCGTCCCGGTCGCGGTGGGCGACGGAGAAGGGATGGACCGGTGCCGCCCCCACGTCGTGGGCGACCAGTGCCTCGACGACGGCGTCGTTCAGGCGCTTCATCGCCCCGTGGACGTCGAGCAGTGCCGCCGGGTCGTGGGTCCCCGCGGTGTCGGTGACCCCGTGTCGCTCGGCGTGGTGGTGACCGAACGACCCGCCGCCGTGGACGACGACGACGTCCGCGCCGGCCTCGACGGCCCCTGCGACGGCGACAGCCGCGCGGTCGAGGGCCCCGTGGTCGACCGTCTCCGGTTCCTCCTTGCGGGTCATCACGCTCCCGCCGAGTTTGACGACGATCATTCCACCCGGACGCCCTCCGCGTCGAGTTCGGCCCGGAACGCGCGCTCGCACTGGGGCGTCAGCGAGAGGGCGCGCTCCGTCGCGTCGGTCGGGTCCAGCGCGACGATGCAACCGCCCCCGCCGGCCCCGGTGAGCTTCGCGCCGTGGGCGCCGGCCCCGCGGGCGGCCCACACCATCCCGTCGAGCGACCGCGAGGAGACGCCAACCGCCGAGAGGAGGCCGTGGTTGAAGTTCATCAGGCGGCCGAGTTCCTCGACGTCGCCCTCCGCCAGGGCGCGTTCGCCCTCCCGGACCAGGTCGCCGATGGCCGCGACGGTGTCGGCCGCGAACCCGTAGTCCTCCCGGAGCGCGCGCACCTTCGCGACCAGTTCGCCCGTGTCGCCGGCACCGCCGTCGTAGCCGACCACGAACGGCAGGTCGGGCGCGTCCAGCCGTCGCGTGTCGTCGCCCTCGACCCTGACCGCGCCACCCATCGTCGAGCAGAAGGTGTCCGACCGCGAGGCCTGGCCGTCCTGGACCGCGTGTTCGACCCGGTAGGCCCGGTCCGCCACTTCCTCGCGGTCGAGTTCGGTCCCCAGCGCCCGGGTCCCCGCCTCGATAGCGGCCACCGACACCGCCGCCGACGATCCGAGCCCCGCCCCGAGTGGAACGTCGCTCTCGACGGTGATCTCCAGGCCTGCCCCGGGCCGCCCGGCGGCGTCGCGCACCTGGGCGACGGACTCGTCGACGTACCCCACTGCGGCCCGGACCAGCGCGTCCTCCGCGTCCACGTCCGGCGATCCCTCGCCGTACTCGACGGTGAACCCGTCCAGCTTCAGGTCGCGGGCGTGGACCACCAGGCGGTCGTCCGACCGCTCCTCGGCGGTGACCCGGGCCCGGAGGTCGATCGCACACGGCACCGCCGGCTCCCCGTAGACGACGGCGTGCTCCCCGAACAGGTAGACCTTCCCGGGGGCGCTCGCTGTGACCATGTGGGAGTGGGGGCCGGCCGGGCACAAAAGCGTGCGTCATTTCCCCGCTCAAGGGGGAGGCTCGCCGCACCGATAGCGGGATCACGCCGCCGGCTCTCCGCGCCCGAAACCGGGATCACACCTCGGACCCGGTCGCCCGCGCCGCCGTGGACTTGAACGCCGCGACCACCGCCTCCCCCGGTGCGAGGTCGAGGCGGGCAAGGCTCTCGGCGGTTATCACCGACTCCACCGCGACGCCGCCCCCGACGTCGACGGTGACGTTCGCGACGGTCCCCTCGCGGTCGACCCGGGTGACGGTTCCCGGTAGCTGGTTCCGGAGGCTGGTGTGTGTCCGGTCGGTCGAGTCCGGGTCGATCAGCACGACGGCGTCGGCCCGGACGGCCACCTCGACCTCGGTCGTACCGGGTGGGACCCGGGCGGTCAACTCGCCCGCCGGGGTCTCGACCGTCGCCAGTTCGCCCCGTCGCTCGACTACGGTCCCGGGGAACACCGACTCGGCGGTGGCGGTCACCCCGGCCAGTTCGATCCGGAGGCGCTCGAAGCGGCGGATCACCGCCCGTGCCTCGGGGGTGAGTTCGGTGCCGCCGCCGCCCTCGCCGCCCCGGACCCGCGTCGTCAGCGACCCCAGGGCTTCCTCCAGTTCCACCACCCGGCGCTGGAGGTGCGGGTACGACCGCCCCAGGGCGTCGGCGGCGGCGGACATCGATCCGTGGCGGTCGATGGCCCGGAGCATCTCGACGTCCCGGCCGGTGACGGTGACGTCGTCGACCCGGAGTCGCGGTTCGAAGTCCCTCGCTCCCACGCCGGTTCCCTCCCCCTGGCGAGTCACCATACCAGCTCCCCCGAGATGAACTTCCGGGTGCGGTCGTCGTCCGGGTCCTCGAACACCGCCGCCGTCGGTCCGACCTCCGCGAACGCGCCGCCGAGCAACACCGCCACCCGGTCGGCGACCCGTTCGGCCTGGTGCATGTCGTGGGTCGCCAGCACCACGCCGATCCCACGCCCGGCGGCCTCGCCCATCGCGTCCTCGACGACGGCGGTGTTCCGGGGGTCCAGGTCCGAGGTCGGTTCGTCGAGCAACAGCACGTCCGGGTCGTAGGCCAGCGCCCGCGCGAACGACACCCGCTGGGCCTCCCCGCCCGACAGCGACGACGCGGGCCGGTCCGTCGCGTCCGCCAGGCCGACCACCGACAGCGCCTCCCGGACCGCCGCCGCGGTCCCGTTCGACCCGGCCGACGGGCCGTCGAACCCGACGGCCGACGCCAGTCCGTCGCGGATCCGCTCGCGCCAGGACCGGCGGACCCGCAGACCGTAGGACACGTTGCGGGCGACCGACCCCTCGAACAGGCTGGGTTCCTGGAACACCAGGCCGATCCGCCGGCGGAGCGCCAGTCGCCCGGCCGCGTCGGCCGTCCAGGCGTCGGTCCCGTCGACGGTCACGATGCCGTCGTCCGGGCGCAACGACAGCGACAGGACCCGCAACAGCGTCGTCTTCCCGACCCCGGAGGGGCCGATGACCGCCAGGACCTCCCCCGGATCGACGGCCAGCGACAGGTCCGAGAGGACCGGGTCGTCGCCGTAGGCCACCGAGACCGACCGGGCCGAGAGCGCCGGCGTCCCGTCCCGCCGGTCGAGTCGATCCGCAGTCGCCATCAGCGGACCACCCCCTCGTCCGGCCGGCCGCCGGCGCGATCCGCCGCCGGGGTCACCGGACCACCCCCTCGTCCGGCCGACCGCCGACGGGACCCACCGCCACCATCACCGCACCATCCCCTCGTCGCCGAGGCGGACGACCACCAGGTTCACCGCCAGCACGAGGGCCATCAGCAGGCCGCCCAGCACCATCGCCGTGTCGTACCGCCCCTGGCGGGCCTCCAGCTGGATCGCGGTCGTGAGCGTCCGGGTCTTCGAGACGCCGTCGGCCCCGGCGATGTTCCCGCCGACGATCAGTACGGATCCGACCTCGCTGATCGCCCGCCCGAACCCGGCCAGTACCGCGGTCGCGACCCCGTACCGGGCCTCCCTGACGGTCACGAGGGCGACGTCCACGCGGGTCCCGCCGAGGGCGCGGGCGGCGTCCCGGACCGACTCGTCGACGCCCGAGACGGCGGCGAGACTGATGGCCACTATCGCAGGCGTCGCCAGGACGAACTGGGACAGGACCATCGCCTCCCGGGTGAACACCAGGTCCAGGCCACCGAGCGGTCCCTGGTTCGAGACCGCGAACAGCACCAGGAGGCCGACGACGACGCTCGGGAACCCCATCCCAGCGGTGAACGCCGAGGTGACCAGGCGCTTGCCCGGGAACTCGACCGATCCCAGCGCGACCGCGAGCGGGACCCCGACCAGCGTCCCCAGGAGGACCGCCAGGCCGCTCACGTACAGCGAGACGGCGACGATGCTCCGGACGTAGACGGACTCGAACGGGACCCCGACCGGCACCGTCGCGTCCACGACGACCCCGGTCGGAATCGCCGCGTGCAGGAGGGTGCCGACCGGAATCGCCGGATCCACGAGGACCGCGACCGGGACGCCCTGGACAAATGGGGCCACGCCGACGATCACCCCTCCGTCGACTCCTCCCCGTCCTCGCGCCAGCCCTCGGGGACGTACTGCTGGAAGTCGGGGTCCTCCGAGAGCGCCTGCGGGAAGAACAGCTGTTGCCCGTCGACCTCGTAGTTCGCTATCGTCTCCTGGCCCTCCGGACCGGTGAGGTACCCGATGTACGCCATCGCCAGGTCGTACTCGACGTCCCCGTGGACCGCCGGGTTCACCGCCATCACCCCGTAGGGGTTGGCGAGGCGGTCCGGCCCGCCCTCTATCGGCCCCTGGACGTGGATCACCAGGGACAGTTGCGACCGCTGGGAGAGGTAAGTGCCGCGGTCCGAGAGGGTGTAGGCCCCCTGCTGGTCCGCGAGGTTCAGGGTCTGGCCCATCCCCTGGCCGGCCTCGCGGTACCGGGTCCCGCCGGGTTCGGCGTCGGCGGCGTCCCAGATGGCCCGCTCCTCGGCGTGGGTGCCGGAGTCGTCGCCCCGCGAGACGAACGGCGCTCCGGCGGCCGCTATCGCCTCGAACGCGGCCGTCGCGGAGTCGGCCCCCGCGATCCCTGCCGGATCGCCCTCGGGACCGACGACGACGAAGTCGTTGAACATCAGGTCGCGCCGGTTGACGCCGTACCCCTCCCGCAGGAACTCGTCCTCCAGCGAGCGGGCGTGGACCATCACCACGTCGGCGTCGCCGTTCCGGGCCGTCTCCAGGGCCGCGCCGGTCCCGAGGGCGACGGCGTCGACGGTCACGCCGTACCGGTCCTCGAACGCCCCGTCGAGTTCGTCCACCAGGCCGGTGTCGTACGTGCTCGTCGTGGTCGCCAGCGTCAGCGTCTCGCCGGCGACGGCCGGGCCGTCCCCGTCGTCCTCCCCACTAACGAGGCCAGCACACCCCGCGAGTCCCGCGAGCGCCCCCGACCCGAGCGCCGCGACGAACTCGCGCCGTTGTATCGACATGGGTATATCGACGCCGAGGGGACAGAAAAACCCTCGGATGGTGCGGCGGCGCCCTATCTCCGGACCTTTTACAGTAACTTTACTGTAAACTGCGGGGCGATCCGGAACGGAACCCCCGTTGCACCCCAAGAACTCAAGGCCCGGCCCCCGTCCGTGGAAGCATGACCGACGATCGACCCGTCGAACAGTACGCCAACGAGTCGAACCTCTCGACGCGGGGGTCGTTCAACCAGCGGTTCTCGACCCGCGAGGGCCACCCCCACGACTGGGCGTTCGGGTTCGTCCGCGACGCCCTCCCGGGGGACGCCGACGTCCTCGAACTGGGGTGTGGGACCGGATCCATCTGGCGACGCAACGCCGACCGGACGCCCCCGGGGTGGACCGCGACGCTGACCGACTTCTCGCAGGGGATGGTGCAGGCCGCGCGCGGCAACCTCGCCGGTGTGGACCGGACGTTCGACTACGCGACCGCGGCGGCCGCCGCGATACCGGTCCGGGACGGGGCGGCCGACGCCGTCCTCGCGAACATGATGCTGTACCACGTCCCGGACCGCGACGTCGCCTTCCGCGAGATCAACCGCATCCTCCGGCCCGATGGCTACCTGTTCGCGATGACGGTCACCCGCGACAGCAAGGCCACCCTCTACGGGATGCTGGACGAGGCGGCCACGGGCGAGGGCAGCGTCGAGTCGCTCAACCGGGAGTTCACGCTGTCCGACGGCGGTGCCGAACTCCGCGAGCACTTCGACTCGGTCGAGTCCCACCGCTTCGAGTCGCCGCTGTCGGTGACCGACGCCGACGCTCTCGTCGAGTACGCCCGGACGCTCCCCGACCATCCGCGACTGGCCCCGTTCGACGAGTCGGACCTGCCGGCACTCCGGAGGATCGCCCAGCGCCGACTCGAGGACGGCCCGATCCGCATGCGGTCGGACCTCGGCCTGTTCGTGGCGCGGCGGTAGCCCCGCCCGACGGCGCGGCCCCAGCGTGGAGACCGGGGCCGGATCGGCCCCCGGCAGGCCGGGAGACAGGCCCTAATTCCGACCGCCCCCAACTCGGCCCATGCACTCACGACTCACAATCTATCCATAGTGAATGTATTTAGCGCGGCTATAGAGCCCTCTCGTTTCGTTACTGCTTCTCCAGGATCCGGGTGCTGCCTCCTCCATCTCGTTGCCCGCCGCACTGTCGAACGATCAGCAGTAATGAATACTGCGGTCGTCTACGGAACGCGTTTCGAGGTGTGCGTCGACCGCTTTCACGACGTCTCCAATGTCACGCCCGGTCTGTTGAATGTAGACGATTCCGGCGTGCTCGAAGCCGGATCTTTCGACGAGTGAGAGGAAGTCGTCGTCGAACGTCACCAGAATCCAGTCGTTCTCGACTGCGTACGAGAGGTGTTCCCGGTCGGGATCGCCCAATCGCTCTTCGTCACGAGCGGTGAGGACGGCCCAGCCGCGACGGCGGAGTCCGTCCGCGACCGGGATCCAGATACTCTCGTCACAGTATAGCGGCCTCATGCTCTCGTCAGGTTCGTACCCGCTGTGCTCGTACGCGACCGCGACGTCTTTCACCCGGATGCCGGTCCCCTCGATGGTCGGGGCACCGTCGCTGTGCTCGGAGTCCCGAACGATGCTCATAGACGTTCGTTCGTGCTCTATCGGTAATAAAAACGTGGTTAGGTCGCGAACCGACTGGGGCCTATGTCTACTGTGGCCCCAACCAGATGTCCTCAGAGAAGCCGTCTACCGTCAAAAATAGCGGCCTCTGCACTCACGACTCACGTACGTTTCCCGTATATTCCGAGTATGGGAATCCGGGCGTGAACTCAAGTAGCCGCGAACCGTTCGTCGACTCATGAGTGGGAAAACCGACGAACAACTCGCGGTGGCACTGTCCGATGACCTCATCGAGCTGGGGCTGACCGAGTACGAAGCTCGGACGCTCGTTACGCTCGTTCGAATCGGAACGGGAACCGCCAAGGACATCGCGGACGCCGACGGCGTCCCACGCACACGCGTCTACGACGCCGCGGAAACACTCCAGAACATGGGGCTCGTCGACGTGCAGTACGCGACCCCACAACGATACACCGTCATCTCACGTGACGCGATCGTTAGCAAACTCGATCTCTCCCGGAAGAACACCATCGAAGGGATTGCCGAGAAACTCGAACAACTGGACACCACGGAACCCGCGACGGAGCAGTTCGGCACCTGGACTGTTGCCGGTCACGATGCCGTGAACCAACGCGTCCGGGAGTTCATCGACGAGGCCGACGACGAACTCATCTACCTCACGGTCGATGACTACCTCACCGAAGACACCCTCGACACGCTCCGAAACGCGGACGACCGGGGCCTGGACGTCTACATCGGTGGCGTCTCCGACGACGTTCGGGATCGCATCCAGGACGCCGTCCCGTCCGTAACACTGTTCGAGACGCTGTGGGAGTGGGCCGACACACCCGCGGGAACGCTGCTCATCACCGACGAGCAAACTGCCCTCGTCAGCGTGCGTGTTGAAGAGATAAAAACCGAGGACACCGAGGAAGTCGCAATCTGGGGGACCGGTCACCGGAACAGCCTGGTCGTCGTACTCAGGGCGATATTTACGTGGCAACTCGAAACCTACGAAGGGTGAACTCCTCGGACCCCGATGTTGTTACAGTCGGAGTTAAACTAGCGGTTTATTGCCGGGAAGACAAAAGGACACATGAGAAATTGCTATGTCCGGATCAATCAGCGACGGGGACACCGGATCGGTCGACGCGTACGGCCTGCTGAACCATCCGCTTCGACACCGGGTTCTCCTCGAACTCCCGAACCACGACGACCCCGTTCGGCTCTCCGTACTCGCCGATGGGGTACGCAGTTCGGAGATAGGGGGGGAAACACGTCACGACGATACGGCCGACTCCGACGCAGTGAGAATCGAGCTCCATCACATCCACCTTCCGAAACTGGCGGCCGCTGGCTGGATCGAATACGATCCCGAAACCCGGACGATCCGATACGAGTCTCGAATTGAAAGCATCCGATCGGCGCTCCCGACGACGGCGGACGGATTCGACCAGGTACGCGCAGCCTACGACGAACGGACAGCGGGACTGAATTCACGACAGGAATGACGAGCACGCCGTTTCACGGAAAACTCGTACCAACTGCACGTACTCCACCCATGACACACGACCTGGACAATATCGATCGCGGTATCCTCTACATGCTCCAGGAGGACGCCCGGAACACCACGTCGGCGGACATCGCCGACAAGACGGGCGTCTCCGCCAGTACCATCCGCAACCGGCTCGAACGCCTCGAGGGCGACGGCGTCATCAGGGGG
>PXRX01000035.1:158033-160258 GCA_003023195.1 Halobacteriales archaeon QS_8_69_26 | reverse complement strand
CGGACGCGATCCACGACCTCGGCGTCGAAGTCGAGAGTTCGGAGATAATGAAACGGCGGGGAGTACAGCCGTTCAATCACTTCTACTTCTCGGAAGCGGCCGATGACATGGACGGGGATTATAGTGCGGACGAATGACTGCCACCACCGGTGCTAATTTAGCAATTCATTTAAAATCACCCTCGATGACTGTCCGATGGAACGTGTGCCTTTGGTCAAAAAAAACGCATATCTTGCGGATTTGTCCATAAGTCAAACTACACATAAAAAAACATATACGGCCGCGTGACGTGAGTGTATGTATGACTATAGATGGGGAAGTCGGGGACGAGGGTCTATCCGAGCAGTATCACGTCACGTTCGATCCGAAGTCCGAATCGGGGAGCGATGCAGTCATTGCCTCGGTCGCGGAAGCGACCGGTACCGATCCGGACGAGTTGGAACCCGTCGAATCCGTCGTGGACCCGATCATTTTCGACGCGCTCATCCGGCGACGCCGGCGTCCCATTCGGCTCAGTTTCGTGTACCACGAGCACCACGTGACCGTGGACACCGGTGGTGAAATCTGGATTCGGAACTCGGAGACAGCGGATCAATCGGAGTTCGAGTGCAGCTTCGACGCGGACGAATCCCCGTCTCACGGGGTGGTTCGAGCTATCGCGACGGTAAAGGGAGTCGAGCCGACTGGCGTGGACCCGCTGTACGATTTCATCGATCCAGACGCATTAAACGCGATGTTCGATGGCACCACCGGGACCAGCGAGCGCGACATACGCGTCTCGTTTCGGATCGACGACCTGGAGATCGAAGTCAGCGGAGACAGGCGCATAACGGTTCGTCCCACGACAGCCGTCGCGTGACCTGTTCGACAGATACGAACTGAGCGGACTCCCCGTATCACGCGCTGTGTGAAAAGCGGTCACTTCGCAGGGTTCCTCCATCTCAGTGTGGCATCAGTTCAGTCAACAAGGCTACAGATTCGGGGGAGATGTTCGGGTTAGCACACCCGTTCTGGATGCTCAGCTATGCACTCGGCCAATACCGAATGCATCTCTCATGTAAGAGATGCAGACCTCGGCACTCCGAGGTCCGGGAGCGGGTCGAAACCGGGTTGTTGGAGGGGGTGGACCCGATCCGGGTGGGCGGCGGCCTCGTCGTGTCGGCCCTCCTCGTCGGCGGCCTGGCCGCGCTCGCGGGGCCGGACCGGCTGTTCGGGCTACTGCGGGCGGGCGACCCGGTGCTGCTCGGCGCGGTGGCCGCCGGCGTCTTCACCGCGACCGGCCGGCGGCCGACGCCGTGAGAACGCCGGCGGCCGATCCCCCGTTCCGTGGGACCCCCCGGTCTCGACGGCTGGACCGTCAGCCGTGCCGGCGTGCCAGTTCCGCCGGTGGCGGGGCCTCGCGACCGATCCCGTTGCCCCTGTCCTTGACCCGGTGCCACTGCCAGGCCCCGCCGTCCGTGTGCACGTACCCCTCGTCGACGTGCCGGGCGACGTCCCCGATGTACTCGCTCTTTATCGGGTCGGCGACGAACCAGTGGTCGTCCCCCTCGGTCTCCCAGTGGATCTCGTCCGTCGAGCGGTCTATCTCCTCGATGTACTTGTGGGCGATCCGCAGGAGCCTCGCGACCCGCTCCGGGTCGTCGACCCCGGTGAAGTTGATCTGCAGGAGGGCGTGGCCCTGGCACTCGTCGTTGTCGACGGTGACGAACCGGGTCCGGTGGTCGGGGACCTGGCGGAGCAACGAGCACAGGAGGACGCTCAACTCCTCGCAGTTGCCCTCCTCCCGGTGCCAGGTCTCGCTGAACGTCTGGAGGGGTTCGACGGCGTGGTCCCGGGGCTGGTCGTCGAACTCCGTCCGGACGTAGTGGTGCAACATCACCGCGTTGTATATCGCGCCCGGCGTCGGGTTCGACACGGTGTACTCGTCGGTCACCTCCGAGGTGAGTCCGTAGCACTCCTCGGCGACGAACTCCTCGTACGTTGCTATCATCGACATGGGTTGGCCCGTTTCGCACATCCGTTCGAACGGGGCAGGGAATAATTTTCCGGGCGACGGACGGTCGATTCCCCGGACAGATCAATCAACCTTCCGATAGGCCGCCCGCACGCCGCCCGTCGCCGCACCTCTCACAGCGGTAACAGCGCGGAAGCCCACGGCTTTGAGCCGTGGGAGGAAGCGCGTAAGCTTGATGTGACTTCGAATCGAACACTCGAACACGTCCCAC
>PXRX01000035.1:58909-158019 GCA_003023195.1 Halobacteriales archaeon QS_8_69_26 | reverse complement strand
TTCTTAAAAAGGAAGGGGAGTGGGGCTTTCGAGCCGGGAGCGCGAAACTCGGGAGTCCGACTGGCAAGCCCACGAGTTTACTCGTGGGTAGCTGACGCTCCCCCACGACTACCGCCCCGAGAGCCTCCGGTCGCTGGGCGGCGTCACCTACCTGGGGGGACAACGCGAAGGCCAGGCGCGAACTGGGGATCGAACACCGTCTCTTCGAGGAGGGCCTCCGGGAGTTCCTCGAACACGAGATGGCCGAACTGGGGATCGAACGGTGAGGGGACGGTCGTAGTGGGATCGAACGGTGAGGGGACGGTCGTAGCGTAGCGGGTGGTTCGGTCGTTGCGTTTCGAGTTGTTCAAACGCTGGTTTTACCGTTCGCTGGATATTTCGATCCCGCCCTGCCATCCCGTGTCATGATCGACCCTCCAGCGTTCGAGTCGCGCCGGCAGGTCGGAGTCGCGGCCGTGGTCGCACTGATTACCGTGGTGGCGGTGGCGTTCCTGGTCCTCGGCGGTGGTGGCGGCGACGCCGGCCCCGCCGCCGGGGACGGGGATCCGGACGGCGAGGTCACCCCGACCGGGGCACCGGACGTGGACGCCGAGGACGCGCCGCCCGGCATGAACGGGACCACGCTCCTCGACGACGACGAACTGGTGTCAGCCCACCGGGCGGCCATGGGGGAGTCGGGGTTCGCCTACCGGTTCGAGTATCGGCGGACGAACAACCGCAGTTCCGGGAAGGGTATCGACGTCTCCGGCGAGGTCCGCGCGAGCGCCGGCCTCTCGCCCGTCGAGGAACGGATCGACAGGCGAAAACCGACCGAGGAGCAGGTCGTCACCTGGACCAACGGGACCGAGGGCGCCAGGCGGACCGTCGCCAACGGGACGACCTACGAGGAGTACCCCTACTCGTTCGGTCCCCGGGTGACCCTCTACCACGCCGTCGCGAACCACGTCTCGTTCGGGGAGTGGGACGTCAGTGACGTCCGGGAGACCGACGACGGGTGCCGCTTCGTCCTCGTCGCGGCCGACCTCGACCGAGTGGGCGCCGCCATAGATTGGCACGACGAGCTACTGAACTACTCGGGGCGGATGGTCGTCGACGAGGAGGGGCGGATCCGCCGGTTCCGGGCCAACTTCACGACGACCGAGCCAGTCGGTGACGAAACCGACAGGCGCCAGCGGATCACCCGCACGCTCGTCTACGAGGTAACGACCGTGGGCAACGTTACGGTCCCGTCGCCGGAGTGGCTGGACGAGGTCGGTCGGCTGGTCGCCGACGACCGCCGCCGCGAGTAGCGCCGTCCACCGATCAACTTAACCGCCCGAGGGCCCTACGCCGGAACGGTAGAGAGAGCCCGGCTCCCGCGGACCGCGCGAGGAAAGTCCCCCCACCGCCCGGGCAGGTGACCGGGCGCAAGCCCGGGGCGGGAGACCGCCGGCACTGGAACAGCAACGACACGTCCCGGCCCGACCGATGACGCCCGCGATCCCGACCGAAAGGGAGGGTAGTTGACCGGCAGAGGGCCGACGGCCGGGGATCGATGGAACGGCCACCCTCACCGGTGCAAGTCCGCGCGACAGGTAGCCCGGGTGCGCCGCTGGCGTACGTTTGGCGCGGACGCTCAGCCGAATGCCGGGCCGAACAGAAGGGGGCTTACTCCTCTCTGCCGATCACTCGTCGAGCCGTCGCTCCATTCACTGTGCCTGTAGTCCGGGCCGGATCGTGTGGAACTGCGCTTCTGCGCCGGGGTTTCTCGGAGTCCGGGACGCTTCCCGGGGCCGAAGAACTTTTGATTGGAAAGGCGGTCCGTGGAGTATCGAACGACTCGGGCGGCGGGGCCCGCGTCGGAGAGTACACATGACCCGGAACGACGCCAGCGAACTCGGCGGGAAGGGATCGAACCAGGAAACCGGCACCGAATCGAACCAGGAAACCGGCACCGAATCGAACCAGAAAACCGGCACCGGTCGAGGCGGTGTCACGCGACGCCGGGTCCTCGCGGCCGTCGGCACGGCGGGCGTCGCCGGTGTCGCTGGCTGTCTGGGCGACGGCACGAGTGACGGGTCCACGGCGACGGCCGACGTCGATGGGTGGGCAACCTACCAGCGAGACAACCGCAACAGCGGGTTCGACCCGTCCGTCGCCGGGCCAACGGAGGAGCCGACGGTCGACTGGGTGGGGTCGGTCGACCACACGGACGGGCCGGCGACGACGGTCGACGGCGTCGTCTACGCCGGCGGGCCGGAGAAGGTGTACGCCTACGACGCCGAGACCGGCGAGGAGGAGTGGACCTACGAGGTCGGCGCCATGACCGACGCCGCGATTACCGTCGCCGACGGGACGGTCGTCTTCCCCTCACGTAGCGGGAAGGTGTACGCCCTCTCGGCCGACGACGGGACCGAGCAGTGGGTCCGGTCGGAGGTCGACGACAGTCCCATCGTGCGCGAGGGCGACCTCGGGATCAAGCAGGGGAGCGCGACGGTCGCGGACGGGACGGTGTACCTGGGCAAGGAAGGCCTGCAAAGGCGGCAGACGTTCTTCGGGCTCGACCTGGAGACTGGCGACGTCCAACTCGTCGTCGCCGGTGCCCCCGGAGACGGCGGTACCCAGTGGCCGACCGACAGGGGCTACGAGTCGTTCACCAACACCCCCGCAATCGCCGACGGGACCGCGTACCTGGGTGGGGAGTCGGGTCACGTGTATGCCGTCGACCTCGACACGGGCGAGATCACCTGGCACACGGCTCTCGCCCCGATCTTCGCCAGTCCGGCAGTAGCCGACGGGGCGGTCTACGTCAACACGCACGGGCAGGGAACGGACAACAAGCCAGTGTTGCACGCCCTCGACGCCGGCTCCGGCGACACCGAGTGGCGCTACGACCTCGGCCCCGCGGAGCACGGCAGTCGGTCCGTGGGCAGCGTCTGCGTCGCACACGACGCGGTGGTCGCCAGCAACCGAGACGGCGTCGTCCACGCGGTCGAACGCGGCGACGGCACCGAGCGCTGGACCTACGACACCGGGAGCAGGATCTACGGTGCTGCCTCGGCCGACGCTGACCGGGTGTACGTCGGCAACGACGGCGGCACGGTGTACGCCCTCGACCCCGACACCGGCGACCGCCACTGGCAGTTCGGGGACTCGTCGGTGAAGAACGTCGACGCGGCCCCGACTCCCGCCGAGGGGGGACTCTACGTCACCTCCGACGACGGATCGCTGGTCGCCCTGACCGAACCCTGAGGCCCGCCGGCACTCCGGTCGGGCGAGCGTGCGCGATCCCACGAGCCCCGGGATCGATCGCGCCGGACCGCCCGGAGTTCGTTCGAAGTTCGGTGGGAAGTCGGTCGGTCCCCGGTGACCTCTCGGGGAAATATCGGAAAATCGTCATATGTGTGCTGACTCGATTGACGTACGCATGACGGACGATGACCACGGACGGACGGCAGGCAGCGTCGAATCGATAGTGAACCGGCTCCGGGATGGATCGCTCGCCTCGCGCCGCGATTTCCTCAGGCGGTCGGCCACCGCGGGTGCGGGCGTCCTGGCGCTCTCGGTGGCGGGATCGAACGCGGCACTGGCGCAGGACGCGTCCGCGGACGACGTCGGCGACGTGGACGTCCTGAACTACGCTCTCACGCTCGAACACCTCGAGTACGCCTTCTACCGCGACGGACTGGAGCGGTTCGACAGGAGCGACGTCATGGCGGCGTCGGCCTTCGAGGGGTTCGGCGGCCGCGTCCGGCGGTCGATACCGTCGAACCTCGCGGACGTCCGGGACCACGAGGGCACCCACGTCGACACGCTGACGAGCGTCGTCGAAGAACTCGGCGGACCCCCGTCGGACTGGCCGCAGACAGTGTCGAACCGGGTTCGGGTCGGACCGGATCAGGCCCCGGCGCGTTCGAGGGCGTCCTCGATGTCGTCGCGCTGGGTGACGCCGACGAACCGCTCTACGACCCCGTCGTCGTTCTCGACGATCAGCGTCGGGAGCGAGCGCACCTGGTACTCGTTGGCGACGTCCTGTTCCTCGTCGACGTTGACCTTCACGAACTCGAACCTGTCGCCCCAGTCCTCCTTGACGTCCTCCAGGATCGGGTCCTGGGTCTTGCAGGGGCCACACCAGTCCGCGTAGAAGTCCATCAGTTTCACGCTCATTGTAACCGAACTTGGCCGGCACGACCCATAAGAATTTCCCACTCGTGTGTTCGGTCTGCAGGCGCGTTCGCGGGGTTTTCGCCCGGATCGGACCGTACTCCGCTCCGGTCGACCCTCCCCCGCGGTTCGAAAGGTTTAGTGGTCGCGCCCGCCTGGTTGCGGACATGAGTAGTGGCGAAAACTCGGGAGGCCTGATGTCGAGTGCCGGTCTCGTCCGGTACTTCGACGCAGAGGACCGCAACGCGATCCAGATCGACCCCAAGACCGTCGTCGCGTTCGGCGTGCTGTTCGGCGCGCTGATCCAGGTCCTCACGATCGTCTCCTGACGCCGGCGTTCGCCGGTCCCCCGTCCCGACCGGGACCCGCGACGTTTTTGCCGTTTCCCCCGTCCCGACCGGGACCCGCGACGTTTTTGCCGTTCCCCGCCCTACCGCTACCGATGAGTTTCACGGCCGGCGTCGTCGCCGTCCAGGGCGACGTCAGCGAACACGCCGCGGCCATCGAACGGGTCGCGCGTGCACACGGCGAGGAGGTCACGGTCCGGGAGGTCCGCGAGTCGGGGGTCGTCCCCGACTGCGACTGGCTGTCGATGCCCGGCGGGGAGTCGACGACCATCTCGCGACTCCTCCAGCGGGAAGGGATCGCCCCCGAGGTCCGGGACCACGTGGCGGCGGGCAAGCCCCTGCTGGCGACCTGTGCGGGGCTCATCGTCGCCTCCCGGGACGCCAACGACGACCGGGTCGAGGAACTGGGGGTGCTCGACGTGACCGTCGACCGGAACGCCTTCGGCCGGCAGGTCGACTCCTTCGAGGCTCCCCTGGACGTGACCGGCCTCGACGAACCGTTCCCCGCGGTGTTCATCCGTGCCCCCGTCGTCGAGGAGGTGGGCGACGTCGAAGTGCTGGCCGAGTGGGACGGCCGACCCGTCGCGGTGCGGGACGGTCCCGTCCTGGCGACCGCCTTCCACCCGGAACTGACCGACGACGTTCGGATCCACGAACTGGCCTTCTCCCCGGAGCGGGCCGTGGTGGAGTGACGGCCATCCCCCCTTGACGGGCCGCGAGCGAGTGGCCGCCGTCCGTCTGGATCGGGCCGTGGGCGAGTGACTGCCGTCCCGCGTGCAAGGGCTTTTCGTGCTCGGGGCCGTCGAGGTGGGTATGAACGCGAGTATCGACGCGGTCCGGGTCGCCGGTACGGCCCAGGGGCCGGTCGGTATCGTCGTCCTGACCGTCGAGGACGAGTCGGACGTGGTCCCCATCTTCATCGGGCTGGAGGAGGCGACGAGCATCGCGCGGGGCATGAGCGCCGCCGACCTCCCCCGCCCGTTCACCCACGACCTCTGTCTGGACGTCGTCGAGGAGCTGGGCGGTCGCGTCGACCGCGTGGTCATCTCCGACATCGAGGACAGCACCTACATCGCCGACCTGCACCTCAACACGCCCCGCGAGGACGTGGTGGTCGACGCCCGACCGAGCGACTCGCTGGCGCTGGCCGCCCGGACGAACGCCCCCATCGAGGTGGCCGAGGAGGTGTTCGAGAGCGGCCGCGAGGACGCCGAGGAGTTCGAGGAACTCGACGACATCCGCGAGTTCGAGGAGGGCGGCGGCGTCGAGATGCCATGACCGACGGGGATTCCGCGGCCGACGCCGGGGGAGCCGCGAACGGGGATCCGGGGTCCGGCGAGGAAACCGAAGCCGACCAGGTGCTCGACGAACTGTTCGCGGTCATCGAGGACCGCAAGCGACGGCTCCCCGAGGACTCCTACACCGCCTCCCTGTTCACCCACGAGAAGGGCCAGAACGCGGTCCTGGAGAAACTCGGCGAGGAGACCACCGAACTGGTCCTGGCGGCCAAGGACGGCGACCGGGAGGAACTCGCCCACGAGAGCGCCGACATCGTCTACCACCTCCTCGTTCTGCTGGCAATGTACGACCTGGACCTGGCGGACCTGCGGGCCGAACTCCGGGAGCGGCGGTGATCGGTCCCGGTTCGGCGCGGAACGGACTCCGGGAGCGCCGGTAGTCTCGCCGGTGATGGCGTTCGCTCTCGGTCTCTGGTGGGCCGAGAGCATGACGGGCCTGTGGCCCGCCGTTCCGGTGGCCGTCGTCGTCGGGTCGTTCCTCGTCGCGGCGGACCGGTTCGGACCGCCGGACCGGAACCTGGGGTACCTCGCCGTCGCCGGGGTCGGGGTCCTGGGCCTGCTGGCGATGGCCGTCGTCGGCACCGTGCCGGCCACGTCGCTCCTCACACCGCTGCTGGTCGGCGCCGGCGTCGGGATAGGTGCGGGTGGGGTGTACGCCGTCGTCCGGTCGGAACGACCGGCGTGACCGCCGGGCCGACCCTCCGGGGCTGGACTTCGACATGGCGGATCGCTCGACGTCCCCCTCCGCCTCTCGGATTCCCCTTGCCGTCACACGCATTCGGGGTCGAACGGCTGCGGAGCGCCAAAGCGTGCCCTTTTCACGGCTCCGGACCTACCACTGTGAAAGCGATGCCGACCGCCTTCGAGGATCTGCCGACGACGCCGGAGGCCGACGAGCTGGTCGACGCGGCCTTCTCCCGGGCGGCCCGGGCCGGACGGGCCAAGACCGGCTGGGACGCCCAGGAGTCGATGGTCCGGACGGCCGGCAACGTCGTCTCGGACAACCTGGAGAACGTGGTGACCGCCTGGCCCGACTTCGACGCGCTGGACCCCTTCTACTCGGAACTCGCGGCGGCGCTGGTCGACGTCGACGCCGTCCGGCAGAGTCTCTCGTCGGTCGGCTGGGCCGCCGGACAGGCCGACGACATCAGGAGCGAGTACCTGGGGAAGATCAACGACGCGGACGCGGACCTGGCCCGCAAGCACCGCAAGCAGGCGTTCGCCCGGCTCTCGGACGTGGTCGACGAGGTGGCCGACGACCTGGCACTGCTGGCCGAGGCCCGCGAGGACCTGCGGACGCTGCCGGACCTGGACCCGGACGAACCGGCCATCGTCGTCGCGGGCTACCCCAACGTCGGGAAGTCCTCGTTCGTCAACGCGGTCACCCGGGCGCACAACGAGACCGCCTCGTACCCGTTCACGACGACGGGGCTGGCGGTGGGCCACGTCGAGCACCGCCACGTCCGCTACCAGATCGTCGACACGCCCGGACTGCTCGACCGGCCGCCGGAGGAGCGCAACGAGGTCGAGTCCCAGGCCGTCAGCGCCCTGACCCACCTCGCGGACTGCGTACTCTTCCTGGTCGACGCCTCCGGGGCCTGTGGCTACCCGCTGGACCTCCAGTCGTCCCTCCGGGACGCCGTCGCGGCGGAGTTCGACGTTCCCCTCCTGACCGTCTGCAACAAGGCCGACCGGTCCCGGGACGTCGAGGCCGACCACTACATGTCCATCACCGAGGACGACGACGTCGAGGGCGTCCTGCAGGCTGCCATCGAGGCGGTCGGCTACGAACCCGACCTCCCCTTCGACGAGGGGTGATCCGGGGGATCCCCCCGAACCCGAACTACCCGTCCCCGGCGAACTCGTCCAGCGTGGCGTGCAGTCCCTCCCGGACCTCCCGGACGAGGGCGCCGTCCATCTCCAGGCCCAGCACCGAGGCGGCGGCCTTGCCGACGGCGTCGGTGTCCTCTTCGGGCGCGTAGACCCCCAGCCGCCAGTGCGACCGCGAGGCCGCCCGGAGCGCCTCGACCAGCGGCGACTGGCGGTCCAGCCGGCGGCTCTCGCCGCTGACGACCACCCGGGAGGAGGACTCGGTCATCGAGGGCCGGTCGGGTACGTCGAGGATGACGCAGTCGGGGTCGACGCCGGCCCGGTCGGCGATCGCTCGCTCGTGTTCCCGGATTTCGTCGTGGTCGGCGTCGATGAGGTCGTCGGGGGCGTCGTCTATCTCGGCCCAGACGGCACGCTTGAACAGGTCGCGGTGGTCGTACCGGCGGGCGTCCTCGGCGGTGGCCTCGCAGTTCCGGAGCGCGGCCATCAGGTCGTGGTCGTCCCACCGCCGGAGCTCCTCGGCGGTCGTGTCGGTCTCCGCGAGGAGCCGTTCGGCCGCCCGGCGCAGCATCGACTTGCTGATCCGGGCGGCGTGCTGGCTGTAGACGGTCGGGTTCATCAGCGACCGCGCGATGAGGAGGCTCTCTGCGGTCTGGACGTTCCCCTCGGCCAGGACGAGTTCCCCGTCGACGAAGGTCAACTCGCGGATCAGCCGGCCGTGGTCGATGGTGCCGTAGGGGACGCCGGTGTGGTGGGCGTCCCGCACGAGGTAGTCCATGCGGTCGACGTCGAGTTCCCCCGAGACCAGTTGCCCGAACTGCCCCTCGCCGGCGATGAGGTCGGCCACCGTCGACGGCGAAATGTCGTGGTCGCGCAGGACCGCCCCGACGACCCCCTCGTCGATCAGGTCCCCGACGTCGTCGTGGTACTTGCCGGTCCGGCGGTGGACCAGTCCCTCCAGGTTGTGACTGAACGGGCCGTGGCCGACGTCGTGCAACAGCGCGGCCGCCTCGACGCGGCGGGCGGTCCGGCCCTCGACCCCCAGGTGCGAGAGCGCCTGGCCCGCCAGGTGGTAGACCCCCAGCGAGTGCTCGAAGCGGGTGTGGTTGGCCGAGGGGTAGACGAGGTGGACGGTCCCGAGTTGCTTGATCCGCCGGAGTCGCTGGACCTCCGGGGTGTCCAGGAGGTCGTGGGCCACCCCGTCGACCGTGATGTGGTCGTGGACGCTGTCCTTGATGGTCTTCATTGTCCCCGGATCGGTCGCCCTCGCACAAAAAGCGTCGGTCGGCCGGTGGGCTGTCGCCCCGCAACGGCCCGGTTTCGGTCCGAACCGCTCCCCGGAGCGTCGATCCGGGGGGTGTCTCCCGGCCAGCGTCGGCCCGGGGAGTCGATCCGGATGTGGACCGCTTATGGGCCCGCGCCGCCTACTCCGGGTAACGGTCGCGCGACAGATCGCGCGAGGGGCCCGACGATGACGGGAGGAATCTCTACCGGCGACCGGAGCGGTACGGGGAGGGGCGACCGTGGTCGATGACCCGCGGGAGGAGGCCGTCGACCTCCTCCGGGAGTTCGGGCTCACCGAGTACCAGGCCTGGGCGTTCGTCGGCCTGGCGGGCCTGGGGTCGGGAACGGCGAAGGAGGTCAGCGAGGCCGCGGGGATCCCACAGGCCAGGGTCTACGACTGCATGGAGGCCCTGTCGGAGCGGGGCCTTGTCGACGTGCGGAACACCCAGCCCCGCCGGTTCCGGGCGGTGAGCGTCGACCGTGCGGTCGACCTGCTCCGGCGGCGCTACGAGGAACACGCCGCGGACCTGGAGACCCGGCTCTCGCGGCTCGGAACCCCCGACGTGCCCCAGGACGGGCCGGGCGTGTGGTCCATCGGGGGCCGCGACGGGGTGGCCGAGCGCCTGGCGGGACTGGTCGGCGACGCCGACGCGGAGGTCCGGCTGGCGGTGGCCGACGGCTCGGTGCTCACCGGGGACGTGGTCGCGGCACTGTCCGGGGCGACCGACCGGGGGGTCGCGGTGCTGTTCGGCTCCCCCGACGAGCGCCTTCGGGCCCGGGTCGACGGCGAGGTGCCGGACGCGAGCGTCGTCGAGACCTGGACCTGGTGGGACTCCCTGCCGATCGACGCCGGATCGGTCAGCGCCGCCCTCCAGGTCGACGACGCGGCGACGCTGGCGGCCGTCGTCGAGGACCCGCCGGGAGCGGACGAGCGGGACCACCGTGCCGTCTGGGCCGACGACGTGACCGCCCCGCTCGTGAGCGTCCTCCGCCCGCTGCTCGCGGCCGCAATCTCCGGGCGTCGGTGGCCGCCCGAGGACTAGCCTGTCGAGCGGCAGGTGACCGCCCGGGGAGCGGAGGTGCTATTCAGTTCGATGAAACACCCCCGGCAGTCCCGGCCCGGCTCCCGAACCGTCCCGGATCGGGGGAGCCGGCACCGTCGCTGGGCGGCAAGTTTACCTCCCCGGAGCGGGTAGCCGGGTGCAATGGTGTCGCGGCTGGTGCTGGGGTGTAGCCCGGTCGGTCAGCGCCTCGTCGAGGGGATCCACGATGGACCCGGGACCGTGACCGTGGTCACCGAGGACGAGGACCGGGTGGAGGCGCTCCGCGACGAGACCATCCGGGCCGAGCTGGCGGACCCCGCCGCCCCGGAGTCGCTGGCGCGGGTCGATTCGGCCGACGTGGTGGTGGTGGCCGCCGACGAACCGTGGCGGAGTCGACGGATCGCGGACATCGTCCGGGAGCGGTCCCCGACCGTGACGTTGCTGGTGTACGTGAGCCCGGAGGCGACCGACGAGGAGCGACGGGCGATCGCAAGAAGCGCCGACCGGGTGATCGACGCGCGGTCGGTGCTGGCCGACCGGGTGGCGGACCTGGTGGCCTCGCGGGCGAGCGACCAGGCCCGACGGTTGCGGTCGACCCTCCGGTCGGTCGAGGGCACCCTGGCGGTGGTGATGCACGACAACCCGGACCCCGACGCCATCGCAAGCGCGGTGGCGCTCGTCCGGGTCGCCGCGGTGGTCGGGGTCGAGGCGGTGCCGTGCTACTACGGGAACATCAACCACCAGGAGAACCGGGCGCTGGTGAACCTGCTGGACCTGGACCTGCGGAACCTCACGACCGAGGACGACCTCTCGGAGTTCGGCGGCTTCGCGCTGGTCGACCACTCCCGGCCCGGGGTCAACGACCGACTGCCCGAGGACGTCGACGTGGACGTGGTGATCGACCACCACCCGCCCCGGGCGCCGGTCGAGGCGTCGTTCGTCGACCTCCGGTCGGAGGTGGGGGCGACCTCGACACTACTGACCACCTACCTCCGGCGGTTCGGCGTCGACGACTACGGGGGGTCGACGGTCGCCACCGCGTTGCTGTACGGGATCCGGATCGACACCAAGGACTTCAGCCGGGAGGTGGCGACGGCGGACTTCGAGGCCGCCGCCGAACTCCTGCCCCACGCCGACGGGTCGGTGCTCGACCGGGTCGAGACGCCGGACCACAGCCCGGAGACCCTGGACGTCCTGGCCCGTGCCATCCGGAACCGCGAGGTCGACGGGCGGGTGCTCGCGACCTGCGTCGGGCCGATTTCCGACCGCGACACCCTGGCACAGGCGGCCGACAGACTGCTCGACATGGACGGGATCACGGCCACGCTGGTCTACGGGTACGACGAGGACGACCCGGTCGATGGCGGGACGGACGGCGACGAACCGGCGGAGACGGGCATGCTCTACGCGTCGGCCCGGGCCCGTGGAACGCCGCTGGACCTCGGGGAGACGCTCCGGGTCGCCTTCGACACCTACGGGTCCGCGGGCGGTCACGCCGACATGGCCGGGGCACAGATCCCACTCTCGCGGCTGACCTCCGGGTTCCCCGACGAGGACGACGTCAACCAGGAGACGGTCCGCCAGGTCGTCTCGGGGACGTTCTTCGAGGCGGTCAGGGAGCGGCCCCACGAACGCCCGAGGCGCGGGCCGAAGAGCATCGACGAACTGGAGAGTCGCTACCTCCCCGAGGAGGCCCCCGACCCGGAGGGGCGGTCCGGCACCCCGGAAACGGAGGAGTGAACCCCTGACGCCAGTCCTGGCCCCAGTCGAAACCGATTTACGCGGTGCCGGCCCACGGTCATGGTGAGATCGCGACCCCTCCGGGCGTCGGTTCACTTCCCATGCAATCGGACTCGAACGACCACCGCCGGCCCGTCGTAGAGGACTATATGACCCGGGACGTCGAGACCGTCGACCCCGACGCGACGGTCGGGGAGGTAGCCGAACGCATCGCCGGGTCGGACTCGCACAACGGGTTCCCCGTCTGCGAGGGGCGGCAGGTCGTCGGGTTCGTCAGCGCCCGCGACCTCCTCCTCCAGGACGACAAGGCCCCCATCTTCACCGTGATGAGCACCGACCTCATCGTCGCCCACCCCGAGATGAAGGTGACCGACGCGGCCCGGGTCATCCTCCGGTCGGGCATCCAGAAGCTCCCCGTCGTCGACGACGCCGGCCACCTGGTGGGCATCATCGGCAACGCCGACGTGATCCGGAGCCAGATAGAGCGCGCCACGCCCGAGAAGGTCGGGAAACTGATGAACACCCTGGAGTCGATCCACGGGATGGACCTCTCCCAGGAACGCCGGACCGTCCCGCTGGCCGACCTGGTCCCCACGCAGGGGACCGTCTACGCCGACGAACTGGAGGGCCGGCGCTACGAACTCGAACGCGGCCTGGCCGAACCCCTCGTCGTCATCGACAACGGCGGGGCCGACGGCCGCCTCCTCCTCGCGGACGGCCACCACCGGGTCAAGGCCGCCGAGCGACTGGGGATCGAGGAGATGGACGCCTACGTCATCGTCACCGGCAACCCCGTCGAACTGGGCATGGAGAAGACCGCCCGGCAGGCGGGCCTCTCCTCGCTTGGCGACGTCGAGGTGGTGGACTACGCCCACCACCCGCTGGTCGAGACGACCCAGCGCCTCCAGTAGTCGAGGGCGTCGTGGTGGCTTCCGGCCGGCGTACCCCGCCGGGGTTACGGGAGCCGGTCGGTCACGAACCCGACGGCCTCGTCGACCCTGTCGTCCACCGGATCACTGTCCTCGGTGAGGGCCATCCCGTCGGTGTGGGCCTGCAACCGGAGCATCGACCGCTCGCGCTCCGTATCGATTTTCGCCTCCAGGTCGAACCCCTCGGGGCTCCCCAGGTCCTCGA
This sequence comes from Halobacteriales archaeon QS_8_69_26, assembly GCA_003023195.1. Taxonomy (GTDB): domain Archaea; phylum Halobacteriota; class Halobacteria; order Halobacteriales; family SW-7-71-33; genus PXRX01. Next base: position 145,200 of record PXRX01000035.1, on the reverse strand, counting down.
CGGGGCCGCCGCCGGTGACGTCGACGGACAGCCTGACCATCACGCCGAGGTAGGCCACGTCCAGGTCGGTCGCCCCGAGGACGTGGTCGAGTGCGTCGAGGAAGTCGTCGAGCGCGTCGTCGTCGGCCCTGAACTGGACCGCGATCCCGTCGTCGTCGTCCACGCTGAACACGTTCGGCGGTTCGCTCCGCACGTCGGATCCCGAGGGGACGTGGTCGGCGAAGAGGTACTGGCCCGTCTCGACCCTGTCCAACCCCTCGACGTTCGAGAGCCGATTGGAGTACGCGTCTGACGGTTCGTAGTCGTCGACGTGCGAGAGCACCGACAGTGCCGCGTCCGGGTCCCCGGGGTCGCCCCGGCCAACCACGGTCACGATCGTCTCCCGGATCCGGTGGTCCATGCCCCCGGCTTGACTCCGGGGATCCGTCAACGTTGGTACCGTCGGCGACGGTCGCTGCCTCCTCACCGTTGGTCACGACCCGCTGGTCGAGGCGGTACAGCGTCCGGTAGCGTGAAGAGCGAGTCCGGAACCTACCGGCGATCGAGCGGCTGGGACTACGGGTCCGTGACGAACTCGATCAGTTGCTCCTCCTTGGCGACCTTCACCTCGCCCTTGCCCGCCGGGTCCTTGACCGTGACCGAGTCCTCGGCCACGATCACCATGCTCCCCTGGTGGGAGCCGTCGAGCACGTCGCCGGTCCAGGAGAGGCTCCCCTTGACCTTCACCGCGCCGTCGACGACCTTCGCGCGGTCCGCCGCCAGGAATCCGCCGGTCACCGTGGCGTCCTCGACGGACACGTCGTCCACGCCGTCGGTCTTGGCCTCCACCTGGAGTTCGCTCGCCTTCTCGCCGGCCAACTTGTTGTAGAGGTCGGCCACCTTCGAGGCGACGTCCGCTCCCACCTCCTTCGCCGTTTCCGACCGGACGATCTTCGGCGGTGTCTCCTGGAGGGTTCCCTCGTAACTGAACGTCGTCTCCTGCTTCCCGGTGCCGTAGTCGCGATAGACGTAGGTGCCCTTCAGTTCCCCTCCCCGTCCGAGTACGGAGAACGAAGCGACCCCCTTGGTGTGGTACTGGTCGAACTCCTTCTTCTGTAGCTCCGATCCTTCCCCCTTCGTCCCGCGGATCTCCTGGCCCTTCGAGTAGCCGCTCTCCATGCTCCCGGCCCCACCGCCGAGTTCGCCCTGCGCGACCAGGCGCGCGCCCATCGTCGTCTTGATCCAGTCGTTCTCGTCCATGAGCTTCTTCCACTCCTCGGCCGTGCTGTCCGAGAGGACGAGCGACGCGACCTTCCCGGCGACGCCGCTGGGGGCGACCGCCGCGAGGGCGTCGTCGACCGCCTCCCGGAACGACGTCGCCCACATCCGGAACAGTTCCTCCCCGCTGTCGCCCTGGGACTCGACGGTACCCAGCGCCTGGAGTTTCGCCTTGAACTTCGACAGCCACTCGATCCCCATCTCGGCACCGCCACCGACGGCTATCTCGAACAGGCCGCTCAGTTGGTCGCTCCCCCGGGAGACCTCCGACTTCAGGTCGATCTCCAGGTTCAGGTCGCCCAGCCCCGCGCCCGTGCCGGCGAAGGGGATGCTGAACGACCCCTCGGCCACGCCGGTCTGCCCGGACTTCGGGACGACGCGTTCGACGACCGATCCCAGCCCTTCGACGACGCCGGTGAGGTCGGTGATCTGGCCGAGGTTCGTCTTGACGGCGCTCGCCATCGCCCCGTCCCCGCCGCCCTGGCCCGACCCGCCGTCGCTGGCCTGGGCGTTCCCGCCGCTCCCGGCGGGTGCCCGCTGGACCGCGGGGGTGGCGGCGGCCGCGGGGAGCGGTCGGACGTCCGGCCCTCCGGATCCCCCCTTTCCTCCGCCCTCCTGCCGGGACCGCTGGACGGCCTGGTTGCCGACCGTCCGGTGGAGGCGCTGGACGGGCCCCTGGGCGTCCTTCGAGGACGCGCCCGTCTTCGTCGATCCCTCCGACTCCGTCGCGTTCTCGTCGCGTCGCTTCGGCGCCCGCTTCGACCGTCCACGCCGCTTTTTCTTGGGACCACCCATCTCTCCGGAACCCTCCGGTCTTTTCCGGAACCTGTGGCGGCACCCTGTTAATAATTTTCATCGGTCCCTTTCACAACATGTAAGTCGATCGTGATCGCTCAACGGAAGGACGGAGCTCCCTTCCGTTTCGACTCGGACTCCTCCGGTTCCGATCCGGGTGTCCGGACTCGGTTCCCGTCCGTTCCGTTCTCTCCTCCTCCGGCTCAGGGGAGGATCCGCTCGGTGGCGGCGACGGCCTCCTCGAACCGCTCCCGGAGCGGATCCCCCGACTCCGTCAATCGGTCGGCATGTCCGCGGCGCAACGACAGGTCCACCTCCGAGCGGCCCGCCGCGGTGTCGACGTCGATGGACTGCAGGAACTCCTCGGGGGACTCGACGTCCTCGATGTCGGTGTCGGCGGTGACGTCGGCGTCCACGTCGAACACCACGCGGAACAATCGGACTGTCACCTCCTCCTCGGGGACGACGTGGTCGAGAACCCCGACGAGGTCCTCGACCGACTCCCGGTCGGCCCTGAACTGGTACAGCACCCGCCCGTCGTGGTACTGCGCGGTGAAGACGTTCGGTTGCTCCTCGCGGACGTCGAACCCCGAGGGGACGAAGTCCGCGACGGCGTACTGCGCCCCGTCGACGTCCTCGGCGTCCAGTTCCCCGAGGTTCGAAACCCGGTTCCCGTAGGCCGCCGGGACGTCGTACCCGTCGAGGTGGGAGAGGACCGCCAGGGCCCGTTCGCGGTCGAGTTCGTCGGTGAACCCGATGAACGTCACGTCGACGCCGTCGATACGGTCGTCCATGTGCGTGCATCTGCCGGCGTGGCGGATTAAACCTGCGACGTTCCCGCCGCGCCGGATCCCGGTTACGGTAAAATTACTGTAATGCCCGTCTGCCGCCGTCGACCGTGGGCGAGCGGACTCCGTGGTGTGACAAGGCCAACGCTTATTGAAGCGCCTGCCGGAATCCCGTGCATGTACGACGAGGAGGACCTCGACTCGATCCGGGAGCGACGGGCCGAGTGGGAGGCGGAGGAACTCGACCCCCTCCTGGACCAGTACGGGGAGCGGAAGGACCGGTTCGCCACGGTGTCGAACCTGGAGGTAGACCGGCTCTACGGGCCCGAGGACGTCGCCGACCTGGACTACGAGGAGGACCTGGGGTTCCCGGGGGAGGAACCCTACACGCGGGGGCCGTACCCGACGATGTTCCGCGGCCGGACCTGGACGATGCGCCAGTTCGCCGGGTTCGGCACGCCCGAGGAGACCAACGAGCGGTTCCACTACCTCATCGAACAGGGCCAGACGGGCCTCTCGACGGCCTTCGACATGCCGACCCTGATGGGCATCGACTCGGACCACTCGATGGCCGAGGGGGAGGTCGGCAAGGAGGGGGTCGCCGTCGACACCCTGCGGGACATGGAGATACTGTTCGACGGGATCGACCTGGCGGAGATATCGACCTCGTTCACCATCAACCCGTCAGCGGCGGTCATCTACGCGATGTACGTCGCCCTGGCCGACGAACAGGGCCTCCCGCGCGACGAGATCCGCGGCACCCTCCAGAACGACATGTTCAAGGAGTTCATCGCCCAGAAGGAGTGGGTGATCCCGCCGGAACCCTCCCTGGACGTGGTCACCGACACCATCGAGTTCGCGGTCGACCAGACCCCGAAGTTCCACCCCGTCTCCATCTCCGGCTACCACATCCGGGAGGCCGGGTCGACGGCCGTCCAGGAACTCGCCTTCACCCTGGCCGACGGCTTCGGCTACGTCGAGGACTGCCTGGACCGCGGCCTGGACGTCGACGAGTTCGCGCCCCTCCTCTCGTTCTTCTTCAACTGCCACAACTCGTTCCTGGAGGAGGTCGCCAAGTTCCGGGCCGGCCGGCGGATCTACGCCCGGATCATGGAGGAGTGGTACGACGCCGAGCGCCCCGAATCCAAGCGGATGAAGTTCCACACCCAGACGGCGGGCCAGTCTCTGACCGCCCAGCAGCCGATGAACAACATCGTCCGGACGACCATCCAGGCGCTGGCGGCGGTCGTGGGCGGCACCCAGAGCCTCCACACCAACAGCTACGACGAGGCCCTGGCCCTGCCCAGCGAGGAGGCGGTCCGGGTCGCCCTGCGGACCCAGCAGATAATCGCCGAGGAGTCCGCCGTCGCCGACACCATCGACCCGATGGGCGGGTCGTTCGCCGTCGAGGCGCTGACCGACGAGATGGAGCGGCGGACCATGGAGTACATCGAGGAGATCCGCGAGATGGGCGACGGCTCGGTGCGCGACGGCATCCTGAAGGGCATCGAGGAGGGCTTCTTCCAGCGGGAGATCCAGGACGCCTCCTACGAGTACCAGACCCGGGTCGAGCGGGGAGAGGAGGTGGTCGTCGGCGTCAACGAGTACACCATCGAGGAGGACACCCGCCCGGACATCCTGAAGGTCGACGCCGAGGAGGCCCAGCGCACCCAGTTCGACCGGCTGGAGGCGGTCAAGGAGGAGCGCGACGACGAGGCGGTCGACGCCTGCCTGGCCGCCCTCTCGGACGCCATCGACGAGGGCGAGAACACCATGCCCTACATCGTCGACGCGGTCAAGGCCTACGCCACGATGGGCGAGATAATGGAGGTCTTCGAGGACCACCACGGCGCCTACCGGGAGACGCTGGGCGTGGCCTGATCGGCGGGGATCCTCTGCCGGCGGTTTTTCGGGCCCGGACGTCGAGGGGACGGGTATGACCGGCGATCCCGAGGACGATCCGGTCTTCGAGACCGAGGCGGTGTTCGACCCCGAGGAGTACCTCCACTTCTACGCCGACCGGGTCGCCCCGGAGCGATCGGAGCGCGAGGCGGGGTTCGTCGCCGGGGCCCTGGACCTCTCGGCCGGCGACCGCGTCCTGGACGTCCCCTGCGGGCACGGTCGGATCTCGAACCCCCTCGCCGAACGGGGGATCGAGGTGGCCGGAATCGACGCGACGGAGGGTTTCCTCGACCGGGCCCGCGCCGACGCCCGGGAGCGCGGGGTCGCGGACCGCGTCGAGTACGTCCACGGCGACATGCGCCACCTGCCCTGGCCCGCCGATAGCTTCGACGCCGCCTACAACGCCTTCACCAGTTTCGGCTACTTCGACGACGCGGGAAACCGCCGGGTGCTGGCCGAGGCCGCGCGGGTGCTCGAACCGGGCGGCCGACTGCTGGTCGACGTGAACAACCACGACGCCGTGATGGCCGACTTCGAGGAGACAAGCGTCCTCGAGGTCGACGGCGACTACATGGTCGACCGCCGCGAGTACGACCCCCGGACGGGACGGATCACCACCGGCCGCCTGACCGTGCGGGACGGCCGGACCCGCGAGGCGACGTTCTCGGTCCGGAGCTACACCTACCCCGAACTCGCGGCCCGGTTCGGGGACGCCGGCTTCGACGTGGTGGCCGAGTACGGGAGCCTGGAGGGCGACGACTACTCGCTGTCGGCCGGCCGGACGGTGCTGGTGGGCGAACTCCGGTCCTGACCTCGACCGTGTGGCCGTGCGTGGGATCACCCCCGGACCGTCCCGATCCGGTCCCGGACCGTCCCGATCCGGTCCCGGACCGTCCCCGGACCCGCCCGTAGTATTAGCGGCCCGGGCCGCTCGGACGCAAGGCTTACCTCCGTACCGGGAATAGGGGGGTGCGTGGACCGGATCGAGGTCAGTACGGTCGTCTACCTGCCGCCCGAGGAGATATTCGACTTCCTCGTGGACTTCCCGCGGTACGCCCGGTACTCGAAGTACCTCAAGGAGGTCCGCCAGCACGGGGACGGCAATCCCGGCACCGAATACGACCTGCGCTTCGCCTGGTGGAAGGTGGGGTACACGCTCCGCTCGCGGGTGACCGACACGGTCCGCCCCGAGCGGATCGACTGGGAGATAACCAAGGACATCAACGCCAGCGGTGCCTGGGTGGTCGAGGAGGCCCCCGAGGAACTGGAGGACCCGCCGGAGGGCCGCGACCCGGAGGCGGCCTCGCGGATCCGCCTCGTCGCCGGGTTCGACCCCGACAGCGCCGACGAGTCCGCCGTGGACCTCCCGCGCTTCGCCAGCCTCGACTGGGTCGTCGACAAGGTCAAGCCCCTGGCGCTGACCGAGGCCAAGCGCGTCGTCGCCCGGGCCGTCCGGGACCTGGAGGGCGAGTCCCGCCCCGTCGAACTCGTCGTCCACGAGCGTCCCGACGCGATCTGAGGGTGTTCCGGTCTTCCGACGCGATCCCAGGGCATCCCCACGACGGTCCGGCCTCCCCAACGCACACGCATTTAAGCGACGAGTACGGGGTAGGGGTATGGCCGACGACGGCCCGGACCGGTCGGGCGGGGGGGCGTTCACCTACGACGGCGGCACCGTCGAACCGGGCGAGGCCGCCAACGTCAGGTTCCCCGTCAGCGAGACGTACCTCGGCGACCCGGTCCGGATCCCGGTCACGATAGTCAACGGGGCCGAACCGGGGCCGGCGGTGTGCCTGACTGCGGCCGCCCACGGCGACGAACTCAACGGGATCGAGGTGGTCCGTGAGGTGGCCCACGAACTGGACCACGAGGGGCTGTGCGGGACGCTGGTCTGCCTGCCGGTGTTGAACGTGCCCGGCTTCCTCGCCCAGAAGCGCTACCTCCCGGTGCTGGACCGGGACCTCAACCGCTCGTTCCCCGGGCGGGAGGACTCGACGAGTTCCCGGCGGATCGCAAAGCGGATCTTCGACAACTTCGTCGAGCCCTGCGACCTGGGGCTGGACTTCCACACCTCCACCCGGGGCCGGACGAACATGCTCCACGTCCGGGCGGACATGGAAGACGAGGCGGTCGCCCGGGTGGCGAAGGCGTTCGCGACCAACGTGATCATCTCCAGCGACGGCCCCTCGGGGTCGCTCCGCCGCGAGGCCTCCGAGCACGGCGTCCCGACCATCACCGTCGAGATGGGCGAGGCCCACCGCTTCCAGCGCGGACTGATAGACAGGGCACTGGCGGGGGTCCGGAGCGTCCTCGCGGAGTTCGGGGCGTTCCCCGACGAGGAGGTGGCCTGGCCCGGGTGGCGCACGGTGATCGACGGGTCCGAGGAGAAGACCTGGCTCCGGGCCGGCGTGGGTGGGATCGTCGACATGCACTACGAGCGCGGGGACCTGGTCTACGAGGACGACCCGATCTGTACGATCACGAACCCGTTCAAGACGGACAACGACGTCGTCCGGGCGCCGTTCACGGGGTTGCTGGTGGGGGTGCTGGAGAACCCGGTGGTCTACCCCGGCAACCCCCTGTGTCACCTGGTCGAACTCGACGAGGACACCCTCACGGCCCTCACCCGGGAGCGCGACGCCGGCGGGGGATCCACGGGATCGGCGGTCGGCGGTCCCGCGCCCTGACTGCCGACCGCGGATCCGCGGTGGCGGGTCCCCGTTCCGACCGCCGACCCGCGGTCGGTCCTCGACGGAGCTACCGCTCGTCCTCGTATATCTCTTCGATCCGTCCGGTACCGGCCTCGACCGTGCCGCCGTGGTAGCAGTGGGTCCGCTCGACGTCCAGGTGGGCCAGCGCACCGACCGACTCCATGGCGCGGTCCATCTCGGGGGTGAACTCGGGCTTGGGGCCCGACAGCTCACCGCCCTCGGAGACGAGGGCGTCGCCGGCGACCAGCAGTCCCGAGCGGGGGAAGAACAGCGAGACGTGGCCCGGCGCGTGACCGGGGGTGTCGACGACGTCCATGGGTCCGGCGGCGGTCCGGAACCGAACGCTGCCGACGAGTTCCACGTCCACCACGACCGGCGGGTAGCGGTCGTCGGCGTCGCCCTTGACCGGGGCCTCGCGGCCGTCGACGTGTGGTGCCTCCTCCCGGTGGGCCAGCACCTCCGCGCCCGTCTCGTCGACCAGTTCCCGGAGCCCCCCGGCGTGGTCGCCGTCGTGGTGGGTGAGCAGTACCTTCGTCACGTCCGAGAGCGCCAGGCCGGCCGCCGCCAGGCCGTCGGAGATCTGCTCCACGGACCCGGGCAGGCCGGCGTCCAGCAGGATCACTCCCCGGTCCGTCTCGACGGCGGCGGGGTGAATCGTCATCTCCCGGTCCTCGAACTCGTACTCCAGCGGTAGCGCGTGGACGCCCTCCGTGAGTGCCATACCCGTGGTTCGTCGACTCGCCGCATATATCCTGGCCTCCTGGCGACCACACCGGGGGATCCGTGGGTCGCGAGTGGATCCCGACGGGTCGGTCGATAGTTTCACAGTCCACACCGAGAACTCACCAATGGGGGAGTCCCGACCGCCAGGGTCGGTCGGACGCGACCGCGAACCACGTCGAGGCAGTTCCAGTGCGCCCGCCGTGGCACGACCATCGAGTTGCACGACGACCACACCGAGATCATCCGTCGCGACTTCGTCGGCGAACCCCAGCCGTCGCGGATCGAGTACCTCTGTGGGACCTGCTGGGAGGAGTACGAGGCGTTTCTCCACGGTCCCTGACCCGGATCGGTCACTCGCCGCCGGGGACGCGCCGGTCCTTGCCGTGCTTCGGGGGCAGCGTCTCCTCCCGGTCGGCCGTCCGGGAGGCGACGACGGCCCTGGCCACCCAGTAGACGAGGTACGCCACCGTCACCACTGCCAGGGCCCCACCCGCGGCGTAGATCACGGGGATATCCATGCTTATCCAACGTATATAGTGTGTGAGTATTAAAACTTACTCGTCGAGCCCGGATCCTCCGTCTCGGCGGTCGGGCCCGGACTCACCGGGCCGGGGGGTCGCCACAACTGACTTGAACGGACGGTCCTCTTGCACGGGTATGGCCGAGGACGACCGGGACCGACTGTCGACGGGGGTCGCGGGACTCGACCGGGAGCGTCGGCTCGGAGGGATCCCGGCCGGGACGACCATCGGGGTGGTGTCGCCGCCGCTCTCGATGGCCTACCTGCTGGGGTACCACCTGTTCGAGACGGGCCGCCAGACCAGGTACGTGACGACGACGCGCCGGGCCGCCGACGTGGAGGCGGACGTCGAGCGCAGCGTCTCGGGGCCGGTCGCCGACGGGTCGGGCGTCGTGGACCTGCGCGGGAAACTCGGACGGCTCCCCGACCCCGTCGTCGAGCAACTCGACGGACTGTCGGCGGGCGCGAACTTCGTGCTGGACACCGCGACGGCGCTGAAGGGCGTCCGGGCCGGCGGGGGATCCTTCGACGAGTACCGGCAGACGGTCCGGACGATACAGTCCGCGACCTACGAGCGCGGCGGACTGTCGTACGTCTACTTCGTCGCGCCGGACCTGGATGGGCTGGACCGGGAGGAGTGGGAGCTGCTCCACGCGCTGGACGGGGCCTTCGTGGTGACCCACAACCCGACCGACCAGGACGTCGAGTCGTACCTCCACGTCCACAAACTCCGGGACGTCGACCCCAACGAGACGGCGTTCAAGCTGGAGTTCGACAGTCGGGCGTCGGTCGATCCGAGCGAGAACATCGGGTGAGTACCACGGCGGCCGCCGGTCGGCGCCGCCCCACCCGCCTGTCAGCGTCGACCGGGGCGGTCGGGGACGTGGCTCTGCCTGGGTGTCCGAGACGTCCCTGGTGGGATCGACCGGCGTGTTCGGCGCGTCCCTGGTGGGATCGACCGGCGTGTTCGGCGCGTTTCCGGTGGGATCGACCGGCGTGTTCGTGGTATCGGCGGGTGGTCCGGCCGGCCTGTTCGTGGCGGCAGTGGTAGGATCGGTCGGCGTCTCGGGGTCCCGGGCGCCGGTCCGGCCAGCGCGTTCGACGCGCCGGGCGGTCACCGTACCGCGGGTCACGGAATTGTTAGTTTCTTATGTTTTGTTTCGGCCAAAGGAATCAATACGGGGACTGTTAATCGTTAACCCGTATCATGGAACGCGACCGGAGCTATCCCGTCGACCAGGACCCGATGAGTTCCGACCTGATCCTCGGGTTGACCGTCGTCTGCATCGGTTCGGGGAGCCTGTTGCTGTCGGTATACATGATGCCGTCGATCGTCGGCGGGTGGCTGACCGTCGAGCTGGTGCTCGCCGCTGGAATGGTGTTCGCCGCCACGTTCCTGATCACGCTGTCGGTCCTGCCGGAGCCGGCGGCAACGACGTAGGAACTGGTCGGACGGAGGCAGGCGTCCGACCGCCGTTCGGCGGTCGACCGGAGTTCGGCAATCGGAGGTCGAAAGCGAAACTATGATAGACAAACCGGACGGAGCGAACGAGCGAATAGACGGTATCGTCGGCGGCGTCGGCGTCTGTGTGGCGGCGGTCTTCGTGCTCGCGATGATCGTTGCCGGGGATTGGGTTTCCGGCGTCGCCTCGGACGTCAACCAGTTCCTCTGGAAGGAGGTCGGGATGCTGTACCTGTCGGTGGTGTTCCTGTTCGTCGTGTTCGTCGCCTGGCTGCTGGTCGGCCCGTGGGGGTCGGTCCAGCTCGGGGACGGCGATCCCGAGTTTAGCTACCCCGTGTACTTCGCGATGCTGTTCTCGGCCGGCATCGCGGCCGGTATCGTGTTCTGGGGTCCCGCCGAGGCGATATTCCACTTCGAGTTCGTCCCGCCGTACGTCGGTGCCGAGGCCCAGTCCTCGGCCGCCGCGCTCGGTGCGATCCAGTACACGATGTTCCACTGGGGCTTTTCGGCCTGGACGGCCTACGCGGTCATCGGGATCCCGATCGCGTACTACGCCTACAACTTCGACGCGCCGCTCAGGGTCTCGACGCTCCTGGCCCCCGTGGTGGGACTCGACGACCTCGACGGTGGCCTCTCGAAACTGGTCGACGTGCTGGCGGTCTTCGCCACGCTGGGCGGCCTGACGACCACCCTCGGGCTGATCAGCAGGCAGTTCCTCGAGGGAACGGCCTACCAGTTCGGCGCCGAGACGAGCGTGATCGGCACCGTGGCGGTGATAGGCGGGTTCACACTCATCTTCACCGTGTCCGTCGTGACCGGGGTCAACCGCGGGATCAGACGGATAGCGATCGTCAACGTGGTGCTGTTCGGTGCGCTGGCGCTGGCCGTGTTCCTGCTGGGTCCGACCATGCGGATCCTCACGGGGACCGCCGAGGGCTTTGGCTACTACCTCGTCGAGTTCCCGATGATGAGCCTCTACAACGGCGAGACGGGCAGCCTCGTCGGGGCCGGCGACTGGGTCGGGGGCACGTGGACGGTGTTCTACTGGGCCTGGTGGCTCTCGTGGGCGCCGTTCGTCGGCCTGTTCATCGCCCGCATCTCGCGGGGTCGGTCGATCCGGGAGGTGGTCGTCACGGGCGTGGTCGCGCCGGCGCTGGCGACGATGGCGTGGTTCGGCATCATGGGCAACACCTCGATCCACCTCCAGCAGACCGGGGGCGCCGACATCCTCGGCGTGCTGGGCCAGGAGGGAACCACCGAGGCGGTGGCCGCCTTCCCCCTGTTCGAGGCGCTGCCGTTCGGGAGCCTGCTGATGCTCGCGTTCCTCGGAACGGTCATCACCTGGCTCGTCACCTCTGCCGACACGGCCGTGTTGAGCCTCTCGATGCTCACCACCTACGGCACGACCGAGCCGGCACCCCGGGTTCGCGTGCTGTGGGGAGTGCTCGTCGGCGTCATCGCCGCGGTCGTCCTGACCCTCGGCGGCGCCGAGGCACTCCAGGAGGCCGCGATCATCACCGGCGGACCGTTCGCCGTCATCGCGGTCGTCTCGATCCTCGGGATGATCCTGGAGTTCACGGGACAGCGTCGCATCAGCGTCGCCGAGCAACCTCCCGACGACGGGGCGGGGGCCCCCGACGAGGCGGCCGGCGGGACAGTCGAGGAGCCGTAGGGTCCGTCACCGGCCCGTGCGGACCCGTCGGCCCGGCCACCGGCGTCCGGGCACGCCGGTCCGCGCCCCCGCGGCCCGTGTTCGACGATCGTCGAACCCTCCCTCCACACACTTTTAGTGCCTTCCCACGAACGGGCGGCGCATGGGACTGGACGAGGATTCACTGGAGTACCACGCCCGGGACCCGCCCGGGAAACTCGCCATCTCGACGACCAAGCCGACGAACACACAGCGAGACCTGAGCCTCGCGTACTCGCCGGGGGTCGCGGCGCCGTGTCTCGCGATCAGCGACGACCCCGACGACGCCTACACCTACACGGCCAAGGGGAACATGGTGGGCGTGGTCTCGGACGGGTCGGCGGTCCTGGGGCTGGGCGACATCGGTGCACAGGCCTCCAAGCCGGTCATGGAGGGCAAGGGCGTCCTGTTCAAGCGGTTCGCCGACATCGACGTCTTCGACGTCGAACTGGACCACGACGACCCCGAGGACATCATCGAGTCGGTACGGGCCATGGAACCCACCTTCGGCGGGATCAACCTGGAGGACATCGCCGCCCCCGCCTGCTTCACCGTCGAGGAGCGACTCCGCGAGGAGATGGACATCCCGGTGTTCCACGACGACCAGCACGGAACCGCGATCATCTCCGGCGCGGCGCTGTTGAACGCCGCAGAGATCGCCGGCAAGTCGCTGGACGAGTTGGAAATCGTCTTCTCCGGGGCCGGTGCCTCGGCCATTGCGACCGCCCGCTTCTACGTCTCGCTGGGGGCGAACGACGACAACATCGTGATGTGTGACTCGTCGGGGATCATCACAGAGGAGCGGGCCGAACACGGCGACGTCAACGTCTACAAGCGGGAGTTCGCGGTCGACCGGCCGGAGGGCGACCTGGCCGACGCCATGGCGGGCGCGGACGTCTTCGTCGGCCTCTCGGTCGGGGGGATCGTCAGCCAGGAGATGGTCCGTTCGATGGCCGAGAACCCAATCGTCTTCGCGATGGCCAACCCGGACCCCGAGATCGGATACGAGGAGGCCAAGGCCGCCCGCGAGGACACCGTCATCATGGCGACGGGGCGCTCGGACTACCCCAACCAGGTCAACAACGTCCTCGGGTTCCCCTTCATCTTCCGGGGGGCGCTGGACGTCCGGGCGAGCGACATCAACGAGGAGATGAAGGTCGCGGCCGCCCGCGCGCTCGCCGACCTGGCCAGGCAGGACGTCCCCGACGCCGTCGTGAAGGCCTACGGCGACCAGCCGTTGCAGTTCGGCCCGGACTACATCATTCCCAAGCCGCTGGACCCGCGGGTGCTGTTCGAGGTCGCGCCCGCCGTCGCCCAGGCCGCCGTCGAGTCGGGGTCGGCCCGCCAGGAGATCGACCTCGACGCCTACGAGGAGCGCCTGGAGGCCCGCCTGGGCAAGTCCCGGGAGATGATGCGCGTCGTGCTCAACAAGGCCAAGAGCGACCCCAAGCGCGTCGCCCTGGCCGAGGGCGACGACGAGAAGATAATCCGGGCCGCCTACCAGCTGGTCGAACAGGGGATCGCGGACCCGGTGTTGATCGGGAACGAGGGCGAGGTAGAGCGGACGGTCGACGCCCTCGGCCTGGAGTTCGACCCCGAGGTGGTCGACCCCGCCACCGGCGACTTCGAGGAGTACGCCCAGCGACTGTACGAACTCCGCAAGCGCAAGGGGCTCACGATGAGCGAGGCCCGCGAGCGGATCCACGAGAGCAACTACCTCGCGTCGGTGATGGTCGAGTGTGGCGACGCCGACGCCATGCTGACGGGGCTGACCCACCACTACCCCTCCGCGCTACGCCCGCCCCTGCAGGTGATCGGGACGGCCGAGGACGCCGACTACGCCGCCGGGGTCTACATGCTCACGTTCAAGAACCGGGTCGTCTTCTGTGCGGACTGTACCGTCAACCAGGACCCCACGGCGGAGGTGCTCTCCGAGGTGACCCGCCACGCCGCCGACCTCGCCCGGGAGTTCAACGTCGAGCCACGGGCGGCGCTGCTGTCGTACTCGAACTTCGGGAGCGTCGACAACCCCGGGACGAGAAAGCCCCGGCGGGCCGCCCAGCGGCTCCGGGAGGACCCCGACGTGGACTTCCCGGTCGACGGCGAGATGCAGGCCGACACCGCCGTCGTCGAGGACATCCTCTCGGGGACCTACGAGTTCTCCGACCTGGACGACCCCGCCAACCTCCTCGTGTTCCCCAACCTGGAGGCCGGCAACATCGGCTACAAGCTCCTCCAGCGCCTGGGCGGCGCCGACGCCATCGGACCGATGCTCGTCGGCGTGGACAAGCCCGTCCACGTCCTCCAGCGCGGGGACGAGGTGAAGGACATCGTCAACCTGGCCGGCGTCGCGGTCGTCGACGCCCAGGAAGAGGAGTAGGGGCCGGGATCCGGCCTCGGAGATCCGTCCCACTGGGGTACCTGCCGGTGACCGGCGGTTTACAGTAAGGTTACCGTAGATCGCGGACCGGGATCAGTCGCTTGCCCGCCTATCACGACGCGACGGCGGCGGGTAGCGGGGGTCGTCGTCGGCCGTCCCGTCCAGCGGTTCCGGCAGGACGCACCGGTCGAGTTCGCGGTTGACGTGCTCGAAGCCGGCGGGGTCGTTCGCGAGGGGGTGTGCGGGGTTGTGGTCGCTCTCGATCCGTGCGGCCCGGACCTCATCGAACCCGGAGAGGCGGGCGCGGATCCCCCGCCAGTGGTGGCGGCTTGCAGGAGGAACCCTGAACTGGGCCGGGGGCTCGAAGTCGGGGTGGCCCGCCGCGAGGACGGCGGCGTTGACGTTGCTGGCGAGGTCGTCGTGGTCGACGAGGACCCCGACCCTGGCGTCGTCCGGTGCGCGTTCGGCGAGGACGTCGAGGCCGAGGTGGAGCGCCCGGAACTCGGCGACGTTGTTGTCCGGCGACCCGTCGTGGAGTGCGACCCTGGCGACCCGGCACCCGTCCCGGGTTTCGATTACTGCGCCGAGGCCGCCCGCCCGCGAGGACCGGAAGGACCCGTCCGTGGCTACGTAAAAGTCCCTGTGGTGGGTGCGTGGTGGGTGGGCGATGTGCGGCGTCGGCGACTCGTCGAAGAGATCCCGAAGGGCGGGACGGCCGTGCGCGGCCATACATCTACTCGGGGGGTCAGCCTCTTAAAAATGGCGTCCGCGTGGGGGTGGATAACACGGGCGTCAGACGCCGACCGTCGGGTCGGCGGCCACGCCCTCCCCAGCCGACTCCCTCCCGTCGCTCCCTGCGGTCGCTCGGTCGGTCGTCCCTCGCGCGTTGCTCGCGCGCCACGGGGACGGTCGGCGGGCAGACTCGTGGGGAGGGTCGGTGAGCAGCGTCGGTGGTTCACCGACCGGATCGCCAGGCAGGGGGGTTCCCCGACGGCCGTCAGCCGAGTCCGGCCGCGTCCATCGCCTGATCCAGGTCCTCGATCAGGTCGTCGACGTGTTCGATCCCCACGCTCGCCCGGATCAGGCCGTCGGTCAGGCCCGCTTCCAGGCGTTCCTCGCGGGGGATCGAGGCGTGGGTCATGGCGGCGGGTTGCTCGATGAGGCTCTCGACGCCCCCGAGGCTCTCGGCGAGGGTGAACACCTCGGTGTTCGAGACCACGTCGCTCGCCTCCTCGAGGGTGGCGTCGAGTTCGAAGCTGAGCATCCCCCCGAAGTCGTCCATCTGTTCGGCGGCCAGGTCGTGTTGCGGGTGGCTCTCCAGGCCGGGGTAGTGGACCGCGCTCACGGCCGGGTGATCGTCGAGCCAGTCGGCGATCGCACGGGCGTTCTCGCAGTGGCGGTCCATCCGGACGGGGAGGGTCTTGGTGCCCCGCAGGACGAGGAAGCAGTCGTGGGGACCGGGGGTCGCGCCCACGGAGTTCTGGTAGAACCCGATCCGCTCGTCGAGGTCGGCGTCGTCCGTCAGGAGCGCCCCGCCCACGACGTCGGAGTGGCCGCCGAGGTACTTGGTGAGCGACTGCACCGACACGTCCGCACCGAGTTCGAGCGGTCGCTGGAGGTAGGGGGTGGCGAAGGTGTTGTCGACCGCACAGAGCGCACCGTACTCGTCGGCCAGGTCGGCGGCCCCCTCGACGTCGGTGATCCGCATCAGGGGGTTGGTCGGCGTCTCCAGGAAGACGAGTTCCGTCTCGGGGCGCATGGCCTCCTCGACGGCCGCCAGGTCGCGCGTGTCCACGAACGAGAACGAGAGGTCGTAGTCCTCGTAGACCTCCCGGAAGATCCGGTAGGTGCCGCCGTAGATGTCGTCGCCGGTCACGACGTGGTCGCCCGCCTCGAGCAGGTTGAGGAGGGTGTTGATCGCGCCCATTCCGCTGGAGAACGCGCGGCCGTAGTCGCCATCCTCCAGGCTGGCGAGGTTGGCCTCCAGGTCGGTCCGCGTGGGGTTGGCGGTCCGGGAGTACTCGTAGCCCCGGTCCTCGCCCGGGGCGTCCTGCTCGTAGGTCGAGTTGGCGTGGATCGGCGTCATCAGCGCCCCGGTCTCTCGGTCGGGCTCCTGGCCGGCGTGGATCGAGCGGGTCTCGAAGCGGAAGGGTTCCCCGGAGTCGTCGGTCATGGACGACCCAACGCCCCCCTGGGTGTTAGGTACCCGGATCTCGCCCGCGATCCCGTTCCCGGATCTCGCCCGCGATCCCGTCGGCGGAACGACCAGGGTGCGGAGCGGATCCACCCACGCCCGGGTATCGGGACTCGCGTTCACGTTCCCGGTCGAGGGTGGGACTCGCGTTCACGCTCCCGGTCGTGGATCAGGACTCGCGTTCGGACTCCCGCTCCCGTTCGGCGGGCCCGGTCGGGTCCGGGTTGCGGTCCCCCGTCGGCTCCCGTTCGGCGGGTCCGGTCGGATCCGGTTCGGCGTCTCCGGCCGGATCCCAGTGGGATCGTTCCGCTTCGATCCCGTCCCGCCGGTCCCCGGTCCGGGGTCCCCGACCCGGAGCGTCCACCGGTTCGCCGGTCCCCGTCTCGCGGTCGGACCGGTCCGCCGGTGCGGTCCCCTCGTCTGGCGGATACCCGCTCGCAGGGCGGCGATCGCCCTGGCCTCCGCGACGGGGATCGTCCTCTATCACCCCCTGGGGATCGGTGCCCTCCCTGCCGGTCCGTCGCCGGTCGGCGTTCCCGGCGGCGTCGGGGGCGACCGCCGCCGGACCGTCCAGTGCGATGTCGAGGGCCGCGGTCGCGACCTCGTACGCCTCGGACCACAGTTCCTCGGCGCGGTCGTGGTCGCCACGGGCGGCGGCCCGGCGGGCGGACTCCGCGCGCTCCCCGGCCCCGTCCCGGAGGTCGTCGACGAGTCGGTGGGCGATCCCCCGGGCGTCCCCCACGAGTTCCCCGGCGCGCTCCGGGTCCGTTCCCGCGTCCTCCTCGGCCTCCCTGAGCAGTTCCTCCATCCGCGGGATAGCGGCGACCTGTCCGCGGACCGCCTCGCCCGCAGCGACGACCGCGCGGACGACGGCCTCCTCCTCCCCGACCCGTCGGGCACGCTCGGCGGTCCGCCGGGCGCGGTTGTACGCCCCGTGGTCGAGGTAGCGTCTCGCCCGGTCGTGGATCCCCCGGGCAACCGGGAGTTCCCCGTCGGGCGCGTCGGCGGCGAGGCCGTCGAGTTCGCTCTCGACCTCCCACACGAGGCCGGCCGCCTCGGGGTCCCCGGGAACGTCCTCCTCGCCGGACGGCCGACGCTCGGAGAGGAGGCGCTTGGTCACCAGGTACCACGCGGCCACGCCCCCGAACAGCCCCGTCCCGCCGGGGAGGAGCGCCTCGAGGAACACGCCGACGAGTACCGCCGGCAGGACGGCGGCGGTGCCGGCGACGACCTTGTCGTAGAGCGAGTATCCGTCGTCACGTTCGGTCATGGATCCTCCGGGTCACCGACGGCGACGACCCGTTTCCAGACCCTTCCAGTCCGGGGGTCAAGAAGGTGTTCCAACCGGGTCGCTCCGGCGGTGCCGACCCTCTCCTGCCCCGGGATCGATGCGCCGACCCTGTCCGTCGCCGGGATCGAACGGCCGGGAACGCCGGGATCCGTCGACCGGGAACGTATGGTTTATACGGTTCACCGGAATAGGGTGCCCCACGACTATGCCGAACTCCGAGGGACCACGAACCGGAACGCGCGAGAAACTGTCGAACGACCCCCGGGAACGAGGCATCTCCCCGCCCCGGCGCTCGGTCGAGTCCTTCGAGGAGGGCCAGATGGTCCACCTCAGCATCGACCCGAGCATCCCCGACGGCCGGTTCCATCACCGGTTCAACGGCCACACCGGCGAGGTCGTCGGCCGCCAGGGCGACGCCTACGTTGTGGAGATAACGGACGGTGGGAAGGACAAGCAGGTCATCGCCGCGCCGGTGCACCTCGAAGCCCACGAGACGGACGGGGAGTAGAACTGCTATGACGATCTTCAAAGAGATCGTCGACGAGGAGTACATCA
This sequence comes from Halobacteriales archaeon QS_8_69_26, assembly GCA_003023195.1. Lineage (GTDB taxonomy): Archaea > Halobacteriota > Halobacteria > Halobacteriales > SW-7-71-33 > PXRX01. The sequence goes on along the minus strand of PXRX01000035.1, from coordinate 126,932 downwards.
CCGTCTCCGAGACCAAGGAGATACTCCAGGACCTGGAGATGGAACGGGCCGCCCAGGAGAGGGAGATGCACTACGTCCTCGCGCGGTCGATCCAGCACGCGAACCGGTTCGCGGTGCTGGACGCCGACGAGGCCCAGGAACTCGTCGCCGAACTCCGGGACCACGAGAAGGTCGACGAGGCCACCGCCTACAAGATAGCCGACCTGCTCCCCCGGGACCGCCAGGAACTCCGGACCGTCTACGCCCAGCAGCGTTACTCGCTGTCGGGCGAGGAACTCGACGGGATCCTCCGGACCCTGGCCCAGTACGTCGAGGTCACCGGGATCGAGGCGGAGGCCTGACGCCGCACCGCTCCGGATATTCCGTCTCCTCGTCGTAACAGTCTTCGGGGACCTCTCCTCGACATCGATCCGGGCCGACGTCGCGCGGACCTCGACGGTCTCGGAACATCGGGGCTGTCTCGACGGTGACTCCGCACGTGGGGGTCTGGGGTAGTCAGCTACCCACGAGTAAACTCGTGGGCTTGCCAGTCGGACTCCCGAGTTTCGCGCTCCCGGCTCGAAAGCCCCACTCCCCTTCCGTGGGACGTGTTCGAGTGTTCGATTCGAAGTCACATCAAGCTTACGCGCTTCCTCCCACGGCTCAAAGCCGTGGGCTTCCGCGCTGTTACCGCTGTGAGGAACCGGTCGAGGACACCCGAGACGGCGGCCATCCCCCGGAAGGGCCAGGCCGGGACCGCCCGCGGGGCGTCGATCCCGGTGATCGACTCGGCGAGGTCGAACGCCTCGACAAGCGTGTACGGTTCCCCGGCGACGATGTACTCCTCGACCGGGTCGCCGGTGGGACGATGCAGGTCCATCGTCCCGTTCCGACCCGACGACCCCGGCGACCCGCGCTTACAGGAAACTTACCGTAAACCGTCGGCGTCGACCCGACCGATCAGTCCCGGACGCCGGTCAGGCGCTCCCGGGCCACGTCCCGGAAGTCCACCTCGCGGGCGTCGGCGAGGGCGCGGTCGGCCGCCGCGTCGAGGTCGAACTCTCGGACCACCTCGCCGTCGCGCACCAGCGGTTCCAGCAGTCGGCGGCCCCCGTCCGGCGCCCCGTCGGCCGCCCGGCGGACCTCGTGGGCCCCGTCGGCGGTCCGGTACGCCTCCTTGGCGCCGGGGAGGCGCCCGCGCTTGCCGACCGAGTCGCCCTCGACCTCGACGATGTCCATCCCGAAGTCGAGTGGGTCGGCGTCGGTGATGTAGGATCCGACGCCGAAGCCGTCGGCCCACGGCCGCAACTCCCGCATCGTCTCCGGGGTGATCCCCCCGGAACAGAATATCTCCACGTCCTCGTGGCCCGCCCCGTCGAGTTCCCAGCGGACCTCCCGGACGATGTGTGCGAAGTCGCCGCGCCGGGAGCCGGTGGTGTCCAGGCGCACCCCCGACAGGTCCTCGACGGCCTCGGCGGCCCGGACCGCCTCGTCCGCCTCGTCGTCGAACGTGTCACACAGCGCGATCCGTGGAACCTCGGGGCCGACCGCCTCGTCGAAGTCGCGCCAGGCGGCCTCCTGGTTCCCCTTCCCGAAGCAGATGAGCAGGGCGTGGGGCATCGTCCCGCCGGGTTCCCGGTCGAGCACTTCGCCAGCGGCGACGTGGCTGAACCCGTCGAGGCCGGCCAGTAGCGCCGACCGCTCGACGACCGAGGCGATGGAGGGGTGGACGTGCCGGGCGCCGAACGAGAGCACGAGGCGGTCGGGGGCCGCGACCCGCGCCTCCAGGGCCCGGGTGGCGAACCCGCTGGCCTGGGAGCAAAAGCCCAGGAGCGAGGTCTCGAACCGGGCGAACTTCAAGTAGGGACCCTCGATCCGGAGGACCGGGCCGCCGTCGAACAACTGGCCCTCCCGCAGTGCGTCGGCGTCCACGTCCAGCCCCGACAGCAGTTCGGCCACGTCCGCGACGCCGGCGAAAGCCGAGAACTCGCCCGAGGGGAACTGTCCGAGGGTGACCTCCGCGGTCACGTGGGGATTCCGCCCCGCCTCCCGCATGGTCTCCTCGGTCCGCAGGAAGTAGGCGTCGGTCGCGGTCCCCTCCTCGATGGCCCCGGTCGGGATGACGTCGAACCCGCTCATGGCCGGTCGTTCCCTCGCCGGGGCGAAAAAAGCCGCGTCTGCGGCCACCGGTGTCGATCACCGGTCCGGATCGCCCGTGGCCACCGGGGTCGGTGCCGCCAGCCCCGACCGGCCGAACCGGTCGCAAAAGTGTCACTAAACGTACAAACAGGCCGGCCGGACGCCGGATCCGTTCGACCTCCGAGGGACCGGATCCGTTCGCACCGCCGACCGCCGGATCCGTCGGTCCCGTCCAAACTGCCTTCGTCGTCACCTTTGAGTGTCCCCCCGTTCTCTTGTCGGCACGAGCCAAGGAGTTTTTTTACGATGGATTCGAAGGAGCGTCCCAACGAATGAACAGTCGTAGCGAGCAGTCGGCCGAGGGGACGTTCGAGGACGACCTGGAGTGGTGCTACGACGCGGTCCAGGGGGTCTCCCGAACGTTCGCAATCACGATACAGGAACTCGAGGAACCGATGTCCCGCCACATCTGCATCGGCTACCTCCTCTGTCGGGTCGCCGACACCATCGAGGACGCCGGGCACATTCCACCGGAGGAACAGAGCCGCCTGCTCCGGGAGTACCGGGCAGTGCTGGACACCGAGGACCCGACGACGGTCCACGAGTTCAGGGAGTCAGTCGACCCCTGGGTCCCCCCCGCCGACGACCGAACCGACGACTGGGAGGTCGTCGCCCAGGCGGCCCGGGTGGTCCGGACCTTCGAGTCGCTGGACCCCGGTCCCCGGGAGGCCGCGCGCCCCCCGGTCCGGGAACTGGTCGGTGGCATGGCCGAGTTCGTCGACCGGTACGCCGACGAGGGCGGCCTCCGCATCGAGACGCTGGACGAACTGGAGGAGTACTGCTGGTACGCCGCCGGCACCGTCGGCACCCTCGTGACGAACCTCGTCTCCCGGAACGCCTCCACCGACGTCACCGATACACTGCGCGGGAACGCCAGGGCCTTTGCCCTCCTGCTCCAGCTCGTCAACGTCGCCAAGGACGTCGCCGACGACTACCGCGAGGAGGACAACGTCTACCTCCCGGCCCGGTGGCTCCGCGAGGAGGGCGTCGACCCCGAGAACGTCACCGACCCCGAGAACGTCGCCGCCGTCGCACGGGTGATCATCGAGGTGACCGACCACGCCTCGGGCTACCTCGACGGCGCACAGACCTGGCTGGAGGCGATGCCCGAGGAGGACGGCAACACCCTCTCCGCGTGGGCCATCCCCTTCCTGCTGGCGGTCGGGACCATCCGCGAACTCCGGGAACGGCCCGACGAGGTCGTCGAGGAGGGCGGCGTGAAGGTCCCCCGCGAGGAGGTCGGCGCCCTCCTCGAACGCTTCGCGACCGGCGTCCCCCGCTCCGCCCTCGGCGACCTCCGCGAACGGATCGAACACCAGCCACTCCACCACTACTCCAACGGCCAGGGGATGTGAGAGTCGGCAGCGTCCTGTCGCGGATCCCCCTCCCGGAGACCCGATCACGGACCCTCCTGGCAGAACGTTCCGCCCCTGGTCCCCCGACGTGACGTCCCGCCCGGGATCCCCCCTCGTCCCGCTATCCCGTGCTTCTCCCGTCTCGTTCCCGGTCGGCGATCACAGTTCCCGCTCGAAGTAAACGAGTTCGAAGCCGTGGATCGCCTCGCGGCCGGCGGCCTCGTACCCCAGCGACCGGTACAGCCCCCGGGCGGCCGTCAGGTCGACGTTCGTGTCGAGGACGACCCGGTCGAACCCCCGGTCGCGGGCACGATCCTCCAGGTCCCGGACCAGATCCCGATCGATCCCCCGGCCCTGGTGGTCGGGGTCGACCCGGACCGACCGGACCTCGACGGTGTCCTCGTCGGCGACGACCGGAGCGCCCGGCCGAACCGACGACCTCTCGGCCGTCGAGGGGAGGAAGCCGCCGCACCCGACCACCGTTTCGTCCCCGGTCGCTGGTCCGTTTCCGTTCGCCCCTCCGTCCGCCGGATCGACCTCGGAGTCGCCCTGGCCGGTCGGGACCGTCGCGACCAGGAACTCCCCGCCGGCGTCGAGGAAGAACTCCGGGATCCGCCGGAGGTACCGGTTGAGCTCCGGGTCGAACTCGACCGGAGAGGCCCGGAACGCCCGGTCGTGGACCGTCCACACGGCGTTCCGGTCGCCCTGGCGATACCGCCGGATCGTGACGTCGTCGGTCATCCCGGTCCACCTGGGGTGCTGGTCGTCAAAAGGTCCGCGGTCCCGCGGGACCGATCCCCCGCCGGTTCCACGTCCTTCGCCACGGCAGTCATATCCGTCGATCCCGGACCGCCGGATCCGCAGGAGTGGCGGGTCAGATCCTGTTCGCCGGCGGCACCTCGCGCTTCCTCGATTTGTAGAGGTCGCGCTTGCCGAAGATGTACGCCAGGACCATCACCGCGATGGCCAGGCCCAGGACCGACCCGGGGTCGCCGCTGGCGAGCCCGACCAGGTCGATGGCGGCGTCCAGCCCGTAGAGGACCATCGCCAGCGTCCACCCCCACGACTGGAGCGTCCAGAGGCCGTAGACCGCCGCCAGTTGCGCGACCGAAACCAACACCAGGATCGGCCCCAGGAGTATCCAGATCCCGCCCGCTGCCGCCACCCCGAACCCACCCACCAGCCCCAGCAGGGCACCGATCGTCGCCAGCACGCAGATGATCTTGACCCCCAGCGGTGCGGCGGTTCGCGTCGCGCTCATCGGGACTCACACGCCGTGATGTACAACCCGAGCGCACCGTAGACCGTCCGGCCGTACGCCAGCGGGACGACCACCCACGTCCCTGTGCCGTCCGTCGGACTCACCCTGGTGAAGCGGGTGATCGACCGGGTCGGCAGTTGATCGGGCCGGCCGGCCGACCGGATCAGTCGTACTCGTAGAAGCCCGTGCCCGTCTTCTTGCCGAGATCACCCGCGTCGACCTTCCGCTTGAGCAGGTAGGCGGGCTTGTAGCGGTCGCCGAGTTCCTCGTGGAGCGTCTCCGAGGCGTGCAGGCAGACGTCCAGGCCGACGTGGTCGGCCAGTTCGAGGGGACCCATCGGCACGTTCGTCCCGAGTTTCATCCCCCTGTCGATGTCCGCCTTGGTGGCGACGCCCTCGTCGAACGCCCGGATCCCCTCGTTGATCCAGGGCATGAGGATCCGGTTGGTGACGAACCCCGGCTTGTCGTCGGCCTCCCAGGTCTCCTTGCCCAGGTCCTCGGCGAAGGCGTGGGCGAGTTCGACCGCCCCGTCGCTCGACTTCTCGCCGACGACCACCTCGACGCCCTCCATCACCGGCACCGGGTTCATGAAGTGCAGGCCGACGACCCGGTCCGGGTGGTCGGTGGCGCTGGCGATGGTCGTCACCGAGAGAGTGCTGGTGTTCGTCCCGAGGAGGACGTCCCGGTCGACGGCCCCGTCCAGGTCGGCGAAGACGTCCTGCTTGACGTCCATGTCCTCGACGACGGCCTCGACGACCAGGTCGCAGTCCGACAGCGCCGCCAGGTCGGTGGTCCCCTCGATGCGGTCCACGACGGCGTCCGCCTCCTCCTCGTCGATCGAGCCCCGGTCGACCAGGCGACCGAGGCTGTTCTCGATGCTCTCGAAGCCCGACTCGACGAACGCCTCCTCGACGTCGCGCATCACCACGTCGTAGCCGGACGTCGCCGCCACCTGGGCGATGCCGCTCCCCATCGTCCCCGCACCGACAACGCCGATCCGCTCGACGGCGTCGAGTTCGCGTACCATGTCCGGGGATCCGCCGACCACGGTCGTAAGCCTGCCGAAACGACTCCGGACCGGTCGCCACTCCCCGGACGGGGCCGCTCCCGGATCCACCCCGCCGGCCGGTTTACTGTAAGCCGGGTCCGGGGGGCACAGTGGACCTATGTGACCCCGTGCCTATCGTGGACCATGGACCTGCGGATGGACCACGTGGCCGTGACCCGCGCGGACCTGGAGGCGACCACCGGGGAACACGGCGACGCGGGGACCTGTCGGCCCCCCGGGACCGCTACCCACTCACCGATCCCGAGGCGTGGCCGACCGGCCGGGTCGCGTGGTTCGACGACGACGCCCTCGGCCGGTGGCTCGGGGTCGTCGAGTACGACCGGGCGTGATCCCCGGACGCCTGCCGGTCGCCGAAGGTCCGGCCAATTCCCGGAAGAATCGCCCTAGACCCGGATCAGGGAACCGTGTAGGAGCCGAGGAGTTCCGTCTGTTCGCCGTCGGGGCCCTCCCAGACGATCAGCACTTCGTCGCCAGATTCGAGACCACCGTCGGGAGAGAGCGTCACGCTGTCGCCGGCACTGACGGGGAGCGACCACTCGTGGAGCGCCCCGCCCTCGCGGCCGTAGCGGAGCCCACCCGTGTTCTCTTCGCTGAGGACGTCACCGCCGGCGTGAGTGATCGTTACCGACCCCGCGTCCGCGTCGTAGTCGAACTCGAAACTCACCTCCGGAGTCGGCTCGTCGCCACCGGTGTCGGCGGCGATGTTCGGCCCGAACACGCCCAGTCCGAGATCCTCGATCGGGACCGTCGCGCCGACGACCACGACCCGGCCGGACTGGGACGTCGAGACGTCCTCGACGCCGGTGAGGGTGCCAACGCCGCTCGTGGCGGCCTTCCTGCTCCGGTCGACGTCGACCGCGGAAGCGGACTCGTAGACGTGAACCTCCTCGAACCGGGCCCGGTCGTCGGTCACGTCGGTCGACAGCCCCAGGACGGACAGCGCCTCCTTGTCGTAGGGCTCGTTCAGCTGGTCTCCCGACCTCGCCCCCAGCGCCGAGGTGCGCACCCCCAGTTCGTCGACCAGCGTCGCGGCGTCGTCGCTGGCGACGAACCGATCGGCCTCGCCGCGCCGGGCGTCGACGACCGTCTTTATCTTGGTCAGGCCCTCCGAGGACATCCCCTGCGCGATGACCGCCGTCCCGTCCCGGACAGCCGCGGCGTTCTCCGCGCTCTCGTAGAGGGCGTACTCGCCGTACTCGCCGGCCTCCCCGCCGCCCTGCTCCTCGAGGACGGCGTTCGCGACGGTCTCGGCGGCGAACGACCCCCGGACCGTGAGGACCAGGCTGCCGCCGGTCCCCACGAACAGCGTCACCAGCGACTCGACCGCGGACACCTCGGGAACCGGACCGAACGAGGACAGCGACCGCTCGAAACCCGCGTACGCGCTCTCGTCGAACCGGTCGCTGTGCTCGCGGACCGTCGAAACGTCGAGGTAGCTGAAGAGGAAGTACTCCCCCTCCTCCATCCCGAGGGCCGACGGGGCGGGGACCCACTCGGTGTACCCCGAGGCGTCGCCGCCGGTCGGGGTCCCCTCCTCGGTCGTCTCCGCCTCTGTCGTCTCCTCGGTCGTGGTGGCGCCGCCGGCCGTGGTGGTCGCGTCGCCGGGCGTCGGTCCACCGTCGTCGGTCGTCCCGTCCCCGCCGACCGTCGTTCCACCGCCCTCGCCGTCGAACCGGTCGATACACCCCGCCAGTCCCCCGAGGCCGGCCGTCGCGGCGACGCCGGTCAGCGCTCGCAACAGGTCTCTGCGCCTCGATTCCGGATCCATATCGATCGGTCGGCCGACGGTCGGAAAAAACCTCTCGTCGACCGGACGGGGTCGCTCCCGTCGGCGGTTACCGCCGAGAACGGGGGACCGGCGGAGTCAGTCGCGCCGGCGGTGTGCGAGCAGTGCCGCGAGCAGCAGTGCGACCACGGCGACCGCCGGGCCGAACCCGGGGATCCCGCCGCCGTCGCCGTCCTCACCGCCGTCGGTGGCGTCGGTGCCTTCGTCGGTAGTCGGGGCGGCGGTGGTCTCCGTGTCGTCGCTCGTGGTGTCGGTCGTCTCCTCCGTCCCGGTACCGTCGCTCTCGGTCGTCTCCCCCGTCCCGGTACCGTCGCTCTCGGTCGTCTCCTCCGTCCCGGTACCGTCGCTCTCGGTCGTCTCCGTCCCGTCGTCCGCGGTCGTCTCCGTCCCGTCGTCGACGGACGACACCGGGACGGTCCGTTCCACGGAGTCGGTCCGGCCCTCGCCGTCGACGACGGTCAGTTCGACGTACTTCAGGCCGGTGTCCCCGAAGCTGTGCGTGACGGTTTCGCCGGTTTCCTCTGCCTCGCCGTCGCCGTCGAAGTCCCACTCGTAACGGACGATCTCCTCCTCGTCGCTGGCGGGCGAGGCGTCGAACGCCACGGTCTCGCTCGTGTCGGGATCGGCCGTCTCACCCGTCAGAAAATCCGATAGCAGGGACCAGTCCTGCCCCGTCCGGCCGCGAGTATCGCCGTGAAACCACGGAAAAGTGACCGTCGAAACCGTCCGATCGCGAAACCGTCAGATCCCGGACTCGAAGTCCGAGAGGGCGTAGGTGGGTTCGGCGCCGCGGGCGTCCAGCGTCTCGTTCGCCAGCAGCCAGTAGACCACCGAGAGGGCCTTGCGGCCCTTGTTGTTCGTGGGGATGACCAGGTCGACGTCCCGGGTGGTGTTGTTGGAGTCGCACATCGCGATGACGGGGATGCCGACGGTGTTGGCCTCCTTGACGGCCTGGGAGTCGCCGATGGGGTCCGTGACGACCAGGACGTCGGGTTCGATGTACCCGGCGTAGTCCGGGTTCGTCAGCGTCCCGGGGATGAACCGGCCGGTGCGTGCGCGGGCGCCGACGGCCTGGGCGTCGGTCGCGGAGATGTCCAGGACGTACAGGCCGTCCGTGCGGACGCGGTGGATGTACCGCTCCATGTCCTGGGTCTTCTGCTGGGTGCCGATGTGGACGCCGGCGCCCAGGTAGTCCTCCACGGGGATGAGGAGGTCGGCCTCCTCCCCGGACATGACGTCCTCGTCGAGGGCGGGGTCCTCCTCCTCCTCGGTCTCCTCGTCCTCGGGGGCCTCGGTCTCGGCGACCTGCCCCGTCTCGGGTTGTTCTGCGGGCGGTTCCTCGGACTCGTCCTCGAGGTCCTCGACGTCGACCTCGGAGGCGTCGAGCCCCTCTCGTTCGTCGTTGTCGCTCATAGTGCGTCGTCCTCGATCCTGATGAGTTCGTTGAGTTTGGCGGTTCGCTCGCCGCCGACGGCCCCCGTCTTCACGAAGGGGGCGTCGGTCGCCACGGCGAGGTGTGCGATGGTGGCGTCCTCCGTCTCGCCCGACCGGTGGCTGACGACCGGCGCGTAGGCGTTCTCCCGGGCGAGTTCGACCGCGTCGAACGCCGCCGAGAGGGTACCGATCTGGTTGGGCTTTATCAGCACGCTGTTGCCCGCGCCGGCGTCGATCCCTCGCTGGATCCGGTCGACGTCGGTCACGAACAGGTCGTCGCCACAGATCAGGGTCCGGTCGCCCACCCGGTCGGTGAGGTCGGCGTAGCCGTCGAAGTCCTCCTCGTCGAGGGGGTCCTCGACGTACTCCAGGTCGTACTCCTCGACCAGGTCGACCACGTAGTCGATCTGTTCGGCCCGGAGGCGCACCCGGTTGGTGTACTGGTAGGCGTCGTCCTCGTGGAGTTCGGCGGCCGCGACGTCGACGCCGGTGCCGACGTGGAAGCCGACCTCGTCGCTCACGCGGTCCGTGGCCTCGGCCAGCAGTTCGAAGGCCTCGCCGTCGCCGACCGAGGGCGCCCAGGCACCCTCGTCGCCCTTGCCGGCCGGGACGTCCCGTTCGGCCAGCAGTTCGCCGACCACCTCGTGGACGCGGGCGTTCGCGAACACGGCGTCCGAGACGGACGGTGCCCCGGAGGGCACCGCCAGGAACTCCTGGATGTCCGTTGCGTCGGCGGCGTGTTCGCCGCCGCCGATGACGTTGCCCAGCGGGACGGGGAAGCCGTCGCCCCGGAAGGTCCCGCCGAGGTGCTGGTACAGCGGCGTCCCCAGGGCGGCCGCGCCGGCCTTGGCGGCGGCCATCGAGAGCGCGACGGCCGCGTTGGCGCCGATGCCCGAGAAGTCGTCCGTCCCGTCGGCGGCCGCCAGGGCGCGGTCGACCGACCGCTGGTCGGCGGCGTCGACCCCGGTCAGGCGGGGGACCGCGTGCTCGCGGGCCTTGGCGATGGCCTCCGCGGGCGGGAGTTCGATCGCCTCGTGGGCACCCGTGCTCGCCCCGGACGGTGCGGCGGCCCGGCCGAAGGCACCCGACTCGGTGAGCACGTCCGCCTCGACCGTCGGGTTCCCCCGGGAGTCGAGTACGCGCCGCAGGCGCACGTCGGCGACCGTCGTCATCTCAGTCGTCCTCCCTGTTGACGGTGAAGGGGAGCACGCCGGCGTCGTACTCCTCGGCCGCCACCAGGATCGGTTCGGTCTGCTCGGTCTCGATCAGTACGGGGGCCCCGTAGGACACCTGGAGTGCCCGGGCACCGATGATGCGGGCCTTCTCGTACCGGTTGAAGCGCTGTCCGGAGCTCATTGGTAGGGGCTGACGATGTCGACCAGGTCCTTGTGGCTGACGAGCATCCGCCGACAGCAGTGTCGCTCCAGCCCGAGGTCGTCGAGTACCTCCTCCGGGTCCTCGCCCTCGGTCTCGACGCGGCGCTTGAACTCCTCCCACCGGTCGCCGACGACCTTGCCGCACGTGAAACACCGGACTGGAACCATCATGACTGGATCACCGGTAGGACTTCTGGTAGCGGGCCCGGGCGCCGGGACCGCCCCACTTCTTGGACTCGCGCTGGCGCACGTCGTTGACCAGCAGCGAGCGGTCGAACTCCATGTACGCGTCGCGCAGTTCGGCGTCGCCGGTGTGCTGGACGACACCCCGCGCGATGGCGGTCCGGGCGGCGTCGGCCTGGCCCATGAACCCGCCACCTTCGACGTGGACATCGAGGTCCACGTCGTCGCGGTACTCGCCGGCGATCCGGAACGGTTCGGTCATCTTGAGGCGGGCCAGTTCCGGTTCCACCAGTTCGATCGGCGTGGAGTTGACCCGCACGCGGCCGTCCCCGTCGCGCACGGTGGCGCGGGCGATGGCCGTCTTCTTCTTGCCTGACGTGTTGGTTACCATGTTACGGAAGCACCCAGTTTCTCGCTGACGTCGCCCAGGTGGACGAATCGGATGTTCGAGAGCCGGTCCAGGGAGGTGTCCTCGAGGGGTTCGGCCGCCCAGCCGTGGGGGTTGCCCACGTAGACGCGGACCCGCTCGAACGCCTCACGGCCGCGGGGCCGCTTGTGGGGGAGCATCCCCCGGATGGAGCGTTTGAAGATGGTGTCCGGGCGCTTCGGGTAGGCCGGCCCCCGGTCGGAGCCGAGGCCCGCCCGCGTCCGGTACGTCTCCATTACGTCCTGCTCGCTGCCCGTGATGACCGCCCGTTCGGCGTTCACCACGGCCACCCGCTCGCCGGCCAGTGCGCGCTCGGCGACCTGGCTGGCGACGCGCCCCATGATGCAGTCCGACGCGTCGACCACCAGGTCCGCGTCGAACTCGGCGAGGCTCATCGCATCACCCGCACGTTCGATCCCTCGGGGTTGTTCGATACCGCCTGTTCTAGCTGCATGGTCTCGCCGACCTCCGCTATCTTCGTCTCGGCGCTCGACGAGAAGTCGACGGCCGCGACCGTCACCGACTTCCGGAGCGCGCCGCTGCCGAGCACCTTGCCCGGGACGATGACCGTCTCGTCCTCGCGGGCGTATCGCTCGATCTGCCCCAGGTTCACCTCTGCGTGGGTGCTCCGGGGCTTCTCCAGGCGCTCGGCGACGTCGGCCCAGACGTCGGCGTCGGACTCGCGAGCCGCCGACTTCAGGTCGGCGACGAGTCGCTGTAGTCGTGGGTTCGTTTTGCTCATTGTCTACAGAAGGGAAGGGAGTGCAGGGAGCAGGATTTGAACCTCCTGGAGACGGTCGGCCTCGCGTTCGCTCGGCCGCTCCGACTCCCGTGGTTCGAATCCGCTCGCTGATTACTCACGACTCTCCCGTTCGGTCGAGTCGGAGAATGCAGGGAGCAGGATTTGAACCTGCGGACCCCTATGGGACAGCGCCCTGAACGCTGCGCCGTTGACCTGACTTGGCTATCCCTGCACGCGATCCCGCGTTCGGTGCGCCGCCACAAACCCCTTTCGGTCCGCGCTCGGCGACCGTCGTCCTCGACGGCGGGGGATCCGGAGGGATCCCTCGCCGGGGGCGTCGCGCGTGGGGTCGGTGGGTGGTTCGGGGCGGGCATCTGTGCTTACAGTGCGACGGCGTCTTCCAGTTCCTCGGCGCGGCGTTCGAGGGAGTCGACGGCCTTGAGGACCAGGTCCTCCACGGACAGCGACCCGTCCGTCTCGACGTGGAACACGAAGGCGTTGTCCACGTCGTGGACCTCGACCTCCTTGCCGGGGTACCGCTTCGAGAGGTCGTGGTCGAACTCCGCGGTGTCGATCACCTCGCCGTCTTCCTCGACGTGGCCGCGAATGATCCGGGGCTCCTCGTCCTCGAACTCGTCGGCGTCGCCCACGACCTCCACGCGCTGGAGGTGCCGGTAGCCGACGGCGACCCCGCCCTGGTGCTTGGCGTGGTCCCGGCCCCGGTCAAGCACCGCGTCGGCCTCCAGTTCGAGCCGCTGGCCCTCCTTGAGGTCGATGATCGGGATCTCATCGGAGGCCGGTCGCACGAGGTCCTCGGCCGTCCGCAGGTCCCCCGACTTCGCCGTCGCCGGCCCCTCGACGTCCATCGAGAGGGTCACCGAGTCGCCGACCTCGAACTCGCCGACGGGGGTCGTCAGCGGCACCAGGCCCAGGCGGAGACCGATCTGCTCGTCGAACATCACCGACGAGTTCTCGATGACCCGGACGGTGTCGATGGCCATCGTCGGAACGTCCGCGATCATCGCCCGGCGGATGCCGTTGGCGAACGCGGGGGTCACCCCGCGCACCAGGATCCGCGCGGAGGTCTCCCCGCGCTCGACGAACTCGACCTCGTAGTCGACGTCGTGGATTGTTGCCGACATCTCAGTATCCGCTCTTGCCCTTCGGGGCGCGCGAGCCGTCGTGGGGGATCGGGGTGACGTCCTCGATGCGCCCGATCTCCAGGCCGGCACGTGCCAGTGCCCGGATGGTCGCCTGCGCGCCCGGTCCCGGGGACTTCTGGAGGTTGCCCCCCGGACCGCGCACGCGGACGTGAACGCCCTCGACGCCGGCCTCGAGGACCTCCTCGGCGACCGTCTCGGCCATCTGCATCGCGGCGTAGGGCGAGGCCTCGTCGCGGTTCTGCTTGACGACCGCGCCGCCCGAGGACTTCGCGATGGTTTCGGCCCCGGTGATGTCCGTAACCGTGATGATCGTGTTGTTGAACGATGCGTGCACGTGGGCGATGCCCCACTTTCCGTCCTCGTTCTCTGCCATCTATGGTCCCTCCGCTCGTTCGGGGTGGAGTTCGTCCGCCAGCGGGCTCGTGTCGTCGAAGCGGATCACGCCCTCCTCGTCGACCGCGACCTTGTAGGAGGGGGCCTGGACCCGGCTCTCGCCGACCAGGACGTGCCCGTGGACGATGAACTGTCGCGCCTGGGAGACGGTGTTGGCCAGGCCCTGCCGGTAGACGATGGTCTGGAGACGGCGCTCCAGGATGTCGTTGACCTCCAGACCCAGCACGTCGTCGAGACCGTCCTCCTCGTCGAGGATGCCCAGGCGCCGCAGGCGGTCGAGGAACTCCTCGCTCTCGGTCCGGACCGCCTCGCCCTCGACCTGCCCGAGCAGGTCGCGGGCCTCGCGCCGGAACTCACGCAGGCGCGACTGGGCCCGCCAGAGCTCCTCCTTGTTCTTGAGGCCGTACTGGCCGACGAGACCGTGCTCCTCGTCGATCCGACCGCCCTGGAAGGGGTGGTTCGGCGTCTCGTAGCGCTTGGTGGACGTTCCAAGCGGCATCACTCATCCTCCCCTTCTGCTGCTTCTTCCTCGGCCTCCTCGCGGATCCGTTCGACGTTGACGCCGACGGTCCCCTCGGTCCGGCCGGTGGACTTCGTCCGCTGGCCGCGGACCTTCTGGCCGCGCTTGTGGCGGACGCCCTTGTAGGAGTCTATCATCTTCATGCGGTTGATGTCCTGCTGGCGGGTCATCGTCAGTTCGTTACCGACCTCGTGACTCGTCTCGCCGGAGTAGAAGTCGTTCCGGCGGTTCGTCAGCCAGTCGGGTACCGATTCGTCGTAGGACTGTACCAGTTCGACCAGTTCGTCGATCCGGTCCTCGTCGAGTTTGCCGAGCAGTTCCCGGCGGTCGACGCCGATCTCGTCGGCGATCAGTCGGGCGGTTCGTCGCCCGATGCCGTTCATCTCGGACAGCGAGCGCTCGACGGACTTGGTCCCGTCCAGGTCGGTCTGGCCGATCCGGACGAAGTACCGGATGTCCTCGTCCTCGCCTTCGTCGGGTGGTTCTTCCGTGCTCATGCGTTGTGTGGTGTGGTCTGTGGGGGAAACTGCACGGTCCCCCTCGGCCGATCCGCACAGCGTCGTGGCGGGGATTCGAACCCCGGAGGCTTGACGCCACAGAGTTAGCAACCCTGCGCCTTGGGCCAGGCTTGGCTACCACGACACGCGCGTACTCTCGCCCTCCCGGACTCGGGGCGTACACCCCTGCAGCGTAGCACCCGTTCCTATCGCGGTCGAATATTTAAGGGCAACGGTACGTCCCCGGCAGGAACGCCGACCACGTGAGGGGATCGCAACCGGGGCCGGGGGCGACCCGCACCGGGACACGGAGCCGGGGCCGGGGCCGGAATCGGACCGGGACTGGCAACCCACACCGGGGCACGGAGCCGGGGCCGGAATCGGACCGGGACTGGCAACCCGCGCCGGGTCCCGGGGGACGGGAACCGGGGCCCGAGCGCCAGAACTACCTCCGCGGCGGACCGATCCCCCGACGTGACCGACCACGAACCGGTCCCGGTCGACGACTGGGCGAGGGTCCGTCGCGAACTGGCGGCGTGGTGTGGCGACCGCGGCGAGTTCCGCGAGGAGGAGCGGGAGGGCGTCGAGGCCGCGACCTGCGACTTCGGCGGATCCACGCGGTTCACCGTCACCCGCGAGGGTCGGGTCGAGGGCGGGATGCCCCTCCACGAGTTCGAGGGATGCGCCGAGGCCCTCGCGTTCGACGACGACGCGGTGCGGGTGCGCACCGGGGACGGCGAGTACGTCTACCGGCGGCCCTGAACCTCGCTCCCGTGCGTTTCCCGAAGAACCGCCGGACACGGTGGAGATTACTCGGCGGGTTCCGGGTCGGGGCTCGTCGCGTCGTCGCCGGCCTCCTCGCGGTAGATGTCGGCCACCAGTTCGTGATACTCGTCGAGGATGTCGCGGCGCTTTTTCTTCTTCGAGGGCGTGAGCATCTCGTTCTCCTCGGTCCACTCCTCCGGGACGAGCCCGAACTGCTTGATCCGTTCGTGGGGTTCGAACCCCTCGTTGATCCGTTCGACCTCCGCCGCGACGAGTTCCCGGACCCGGTCGTGTTCGATCAGGGCCGCGTCGTCGGCGGGTGGCTCGACGCCCTCGTCGCGGAGGACCGTCCTGAGGTGGTCGAACCCCGGAACGACCAGTGCCCCGACGAACTTCTCGCCGTCCCCGATGACCATGCACTGCTCGACGACCTCGCTCTCGGAGAAGCCGTCCTCGATGGGCGATGGGGCGACGTTCTTGCCCGTCGAGAGGACGAGGATCTGCTTCGAGCGCTCCCGGAACACGAGGTAGCCGTCGGGCCGCCACTGGACGATGTCGCCGGTCCGGAAGTAGCCGTCGTCGGTGAACGCCTCGTCGGTCTTCTCGGGCATGTTCCAGTAGCCGTCGGTGACGTTCGGCCCCTTCACCAGCAGTTCGCCGAACTCCCCGAGGGCGTCGTCGAACTGCCCCTCCGGGACCACCGACCGGTCGATCCTGAGGTCGACGTCGGCGATCGGGATCCCGATGGTCCCGCTCTTGTAGTTCTCCGGGGTGTTGAACGTCGTCCCGGCGGCGGTCTCGGTGAGGCCGTACCCCTCGTAGATCGGCAGGCCCATGCCGTGGTAGAGGGTACACAGCTCCTTCGAGAGGGTCCCGCCGCCGGAGACGAGCATCTCGATGTTTCCACCCAGAGCGTCCCGGACGTCCGAGAACACGAGTTTGTCCGCCAGGAACATCCGGGCCCTGAGGCCCAGCGGTGGCGCGGACTCGCGCTCGTAGCGCCGCCCGACCTCGGCGGCCCACTCGAAGATCCGTTCCCCGACGTCGAGGCCGGCGACGGTGGTCTCCCGGGCGTCCTTTCGGATGGCGTCGTATATCTTCTCGTACACCCGCGGCACCGACGTCGCCATGGTCGGCTGGATGGCCTGGAAGTCCTCCGTGAGGGTGTCGACGCTCTCGGCGTAGGCCACGCACGCCCCGGCGGAAAAGAGCAGGTAGCTCCCGACCGTCCGCTCGAAGATGTGCGCCAGCGGGAGGTACGACACCGTCTGGGTGGTCTCGTCGACCGTCGCCGCGTCGTCGGGCCGCCCGGGACGGGGGCCGACCCGCTTCATCCCCTGGACGTTCAGCGACTGGAGGTTCCGGTGGGTCAGCCGGACCCCCTTCGGCCGGCCGGTCGTTCCGCTCGTGTACACCAGCGTCGCGAGGTCCTCGGCGTCGACGTCCTCGACCATCGACTCGTAGACCGACTCCTCGTAGCGCTTCGCGCCCTCCTCGTAGACCGTCCCGAGGGTGTAGATCCCGTCCCGTTCGCGGTACCGGTCGTCTATCTCGTCCATGACGACGGCGAACCGCAGGTCGACGGCGTCGTACACCTCCAGCACCCGTTCGAGGAGTTCCTGGTCCCGGACGACCACGCCCATCGCCCCGGGGTCGTCGAGCAGGTACTGCACCTGCTGGGGCGAGGACGACTTGTAGACCGTGGTGACGATCCCACCCGTCGCCAGGAGGGCGAAGTCGCTCTGGGCCCACTCCATGCGCGTCCCGGCGAAGATACCGACCCTGTCGCCGGAGCCGACCCCGAGCGACCGGAACCCGACCGCGAGCTTCCGGACCACGTCGGCCATCTCCTCGTAGGTCAGCGTGGCGTACCCGCCGTCGGGCGCCGGGTCGATGGCGCCCACCGCCGCGAGCGACCGGTCGTAGATCCCGCCCTTGTACTTCTGGGCGGGTCGGTCCGGGAACCGTTCGACCGTCGACTCGAAGGTGTCGGGGATCGGCTGGTCCGGATCCAGGTCCCCATCGTACTCGTGCTCCTGGCGGAGCTGTTCGGCGATGGCGTCGTCGTACCGGTCCTCGTCGATGTCCATCCTTGTTACCGTGTGGCGACCGACTACCAAAAATCGTGTGCCCGTTCGGGGGCGGTCGCGGCGGAGACCTATCAGCCGCGATCACGGTCGGGGGAGCGTCAGCGCCACCAGCGTCGCCCCGGCCAGCAGGACGGCCCCGGCGGCGAACGCGAACGCCGGGTCCAGTTCGTAGAGGACCGCCCCGCCGACCGGGGCGGCGACGCCCGCGGCCTTCGAGGCCGTGCCGGTTATCCCCCAGGCGGTGCCGGCGACGTCCTCGTCGAACGAGTCGAAGAAGAAGGTGGCCACGGCTGGCTCGAAGGTCGTCTGGACGACGTACAGCGCGGTCCCGACGACGAACAGCGGCACGGACGAGGCGACGGCGAAGGCCGCGAGCATCAGCGTCTCGGCGAGGAAGTTACCGACGTAGAGGTACTTCCGGTCGAACCGGTCGGCGGCCACGCCACCCAGCACGCTCAGCGGGGCACTGACCGCGAACGACCCCGAGAACAGGAAGAGGAACTCGCCCGCACCGATCCCCAGGTCGACCGCCAGCACCGGCAACAGGAAGACGGTCATCCCCATCCCCCCGTTCGAGAGGAGGGTGATGGCGAGAAAGCGGGCCAGCACCGGCGGGTTCGGCAGGTCCGGGACCGACGGCCGGAGGCCCGACCGCACACGGTCGAGGGGGGAGCGATCGCCACCGGGCGACGATCCCTCCCGGTCGTCGGCCTCGCCGTCGCCGGGCCCCTCGGCCTCGTTGCTCCCGGATCCCCCGGGGGTCCCGTCGTCGGATCCCTCGGCCGCACCGCTCTCGGATCCCTCGGGGGCGTCGTCGCCGGCCCCACCGGTTTCGCCGTCCCCGGATCCCTCCCGGTCGACGCCGTCCCGGTTTCGCCACAGGAGCGCGGTCGTCAGGAGCAGGACCGGCACCAGCGCGAAGAAGGCGAACCGGACCGACGGGAGGACCGAACTGACGACCCCGCCCAATGCGAGGCCCAGCGCGGCACCCCCGTATATCGAGACGTCACGGATCCCCCAGCCGATGCCGGCGAACTCCCCGTCGAGGGCCTCGTCGACCGCCGGCGTGGCGGCGTTGTTCAGCGCCAGGCGCGTGACGGCTATCAGCGCCATCAGCGCCACCAGGGCGGCGGGCGTGGCGGCGACCCCCAGGAGCGCGAACGCGCCCGCCAGGACGAGGCCGGCGACCGCC
The DNA here is from genome assembly GCA_003023195.1 of Halobacteriales archaeon QS_8_69_26. Taxonomy (GTDB): domain Archaea; phylum Halobacteriota; class Halobacteria; order Halobacteriales; family SW-7-71-33; genus PXRX01. The sequence goes on along the minus strand of PXRX01000035.1, from coordinate 108,501 downwards.
GCCATCGCGAACCGGTCGTACTCGTCGGCCGCCACGCCGAAGGCCGGGGAGGCGAGCACCTCCAGGGCCGTCGCGACCGACTTGCCCAGCCCCAGGACCGCGATCGGTATCCCCAGCGCCCGGAAGTACAGCGGGAGCGCCTGCCGGTAGAGTTCCGCGACGACGAACAGCAACAGGTAGACGGCGTAGAGGGTCCGCAGGTCCGGGTCGCCGAGGATCCCTCGGACCGCGACCCGGAGGTAGTCCGCCAGCCCCTCCTCGTGTGGTTCGCTCGACACGGATCGTCACCGCCGACGTTGGTGGGGTCTCGCCCCGCCGGGTAAAAACTCTCCCGTGAGTGTGGGAGCCACCGGCACGGCACGCGACCGATGGGCCGAGACGCGCCCGCGAGCGAGGGACCCCGGGAAACGCCCAAGTGTCCCACTCCCTACCTTCGGGCGATGCCAGCAGCCATCGTCACCGGATCGTCCCGCGGGATCGGCGCCGCGATCGCGGAGCGGTTCGCCGCGGACGGCTACGACGTCGTCGTCAACTACAACACCAGCGCGGACGCGGCCGAGGGGACGGCCGCCGCCGTACGGGATGCGGGCCAGGAGGCCGTCGTCCGGGAGGCCGACGTCTCCGAGTACGCCGGGGCCGAGTCGCTGGTCGAGGCCGCCGTCGAGGCGTTCGGCGGCGTCGACCACCTCGTCAACAACGCGGGGATCGACCAGCACGTCTACACCGCCGACCTCGACCCCGCGGACTTCGACCGGGTGATGGACATCAACGTCAACTCGGCGTTCAACTGCACGAAGGCCGCCCTCCCCGAACTCGAAGCCGCCGCCGAAGCGGCCGGCGGTGACGGAGCCTCGGGGCGGGATCCCGGGCCCTCGGTCACCAACGTCTCCTCCATCCTCGCGTTCACCGGCGCACCGATCGAGTGCCACTACGCCGGGTCGAAGGGGGCGCTCCTCTCGCTGACCAAGAGCCACGCCCGGGACTTCGCGCCCGACGTCCGGGTCAACGCCGTCGCCCCCGGCCACGTCGAGACGGACATGACCGCCGACCGCACGAACGAGGAGAAGGAGAAGGAACTGGCGGAGATCCCCGTCGACCGGTACGGACGGGTCGAGGACATCGCCGACGCCGTCGCCTACCTGCGGGACGCCGGCTTCGTCACCGGCGAGACGCTGAACGTCAACGGCGGCGAACTGATGCGTTGACTCGGGGGTCGAAGTCGGTGCGGAAGGATCCGGGAACGAAACGGCGATCGAAACCGAGGACGAGACCGGGAACGCCCGTCGCCGGATCCTCCCGGTTCGACTCGTGGGGGATCTCCCGGGAGTGGGGGCCTGCCCTCCCCCGGGCTCCGGCGGCCGGCACGGAGGTGTGCCGGCCGCCCGCCGGGGCCGGGACCGAACGTCGGCGGGCCGACTTCTGGCGGAGTCGCCCCCGGCCGATCCCCGGGCGATCGGTGGGAGCGGACGGTCGCCCCCCGGTGTGCTGGTCGGTCCATGCACCTATTCTCGGACGCGGCGGGGTAAGGGTACGGATCGCGGAAAGGGGTCTCGGGCGGGGAAAGGGTCGCGGGTGCCGGAACGGTCAGGCCCCGATGTAGTCCTCGTTGATCACCCACTCGCCCTCGTCGTCCCGGACCATGTACTCGCCGTAGTAGGGGACGCGGTTGTGGACCACCTCGCGGAAGGCCTCGCGGATCTCGGGCTTGGTCATCTCGCCCATCGACCGGAGGTCGTCGTTGCGGTTGAGACAGCCCTTCAGGTAGCCCTCGTGGGTGACGCGCACGCGGTGACAGTTGGCGCAAAAGTCCTCGTTCTCGACGGGGTCGACGATCTCGACCATGCCGCCCTCGCCGGGGCCGCCGCCGATCCAGTAGCGCCGGCGGTCGTGCATCTCGCGGTGTTCGACGCCCTCGGCCTTTTCCTCCAGCCAGTCGTGGACCCGCCCGATGTCGATCGACCACTCGGGCTTGCCGACCAGTTCGGGCATGAACTCGATCAGTTGTAGCTGGAGCCCGTCGTTCTCGGCGACGTGTTCGACCATCCCCTCGACGTAGCCGGCGGTGTGCGTGAACACCACCATGTTCAACTTGACCGGCGCGAGGCCGGCGTCGAGGGCGGCCTCGACGCCCTCCATGACCCGGTCGTAGGCCCCGGACTTCGTGATCTCGGCGAAGGCCTCGGGTTCAAGGGCGTCCTGGGAGACGTTGACCCGTTCGAGGCCGGCGTCGACCAGGTCGGGGGCGCGGCCGGGGAGGAACGTGCCGTTGGTCGTCATCGACGTCTCCATCCCGTCGGGCGTCCGGCGGACGATCTCCTCCAGGTCGTCCCGGAGCATGGGTTCGCCGCCGGTGAACTTCACCGAGTCGACGTCGAACTCGCGGGCCACCTCGAGGAACCGGACCACGTCGTCGGCGTCCATCTCGTGGTCCCGTGGCTCCATCGGGCCCCTGGTGTCGCCCAGCCCCTCGTTGTGACAGTAGACGCAGTCGAAGTTACACCTGTCCGTCAGCGAGACGCGGACGCCCGTCACCTCACGCCCGAACTGGTCGACGAGCATACACGGGAGGAACAACCGGGCGAACTTAAAATGGCGGCCGGGATCCGGCCGCGCGTAACCGGACCCAGTTACGCCAGCGGGGGAAACGCGCCCGTGATCCCTTACAAACCCGACTGGAATCCCCGGATCGGCTCGGGTTCGGGACGGCCCCGGATCGATCCGGGGCAATACGATGCAACGCGCCCGGGTATCCGCTTACCGTAATTTTACTGTAAAACTACCGCTCCGATCGGAACGGTGGCCGACGGGGCCCGCAACCGACTTCCGGATCCCGTGCCTACCGCCGGCCATGCCCGAGGCCGTAGTCCTCGCCGGCGGTCGCTCGACCCGGTTCGGCGAGGGGGACAAGGCCGTGGCAGACCTCGCCGGGACCCCGGCGATCCGGCGGGTCGCCGACCGCCTCGCGGGACCGGTCGACCGCCTGGTCGTGAACTGCCGGGCCGACCAGGTGGAACCGATCACCGACGCCCTGTCGGGGTACCCGCTCCCGGTCACCGTCGCGGAGGACGAGACTCCGGACGCGGGGCCGATGGCCGGCATCCGCGACGGACTGCGGGCCGTCGACTCGGCGTACGCCCTCGTGGTCGCCTGCGACATGCCGTTCGTCGACCCCGCCCTCGTCGAGTACCTGTTCGACCGGGCCGAGGGTCGGGACGGCGCGGTTCCGCGCCTGTCCGACGGCTGGTTCCAGACCACCCAGGCGGTCTACCGCGCCGACCGGATGGCCGACGCCTGCGCGGCCGCCCTCGCCCGGGACGACGGTCGGATCGTCGCCGCCCTCTCGGACCTGGACTACGCCGTCGTCGAGGAAGCGGAGGTCCGCGAACACGCCGCCGTCGAGAGCTTCGAGAACCTCAACACCCGCGAGGAGTTCGAGGCGGCGGCGGACCGGCTCTAGTTTTCGGTCATCTCGACCACCGGAAGAGCCCTCGACCACCTCCACAACCGGATCACCCCTCGACCACCTCCACAACCGGATCGTCGGCGGTCATCCGCGCCAGGACGACCCGGGGGACGTCGGCGCGGGCGTGGATCCCGGCGGCGATTTCGCGGGCGACCCCGGCCAGGGAGTCGTCGTCCACCTTGTTCAGGACCGGGACGACCGACGCGCCCCCGGGAACCCCCTTCCGGCCACCCCGGTCGTGGGCCAGCACCGCGGCCACGTGTTCCGGTTCGATCCGCTCGCCCCCGGCCAGGCCGGTCAGGGCGGCGACCCGCTCCGGGCGGTGAACGGCCCCCTCGTCCAGCGGTTCGCCGACCGCGTGGACGCTGGCGACCGGGAGGACGGTGTCGGCACGGTCGGGGATCCGCGGTTCGCGGTCGCCCGGGGCCTTGAACTCGCGGGTCCGTGCGCCGTCGGCCTTCACGAGTATCGCGTCCGCGACGCCCGCGGCGGCGAGGCGGTCCACGACGGCGGGGTCGTACCCCCGGTAGCGGTCGTCCCGGTCGTCGCGGGCAGGGACGACGCCGACGGGCCAGTCCTCCGCCGCCTCGACGGCCGCGACGGGGTCCTCGGTCACCGCCACTTCCGCGACGTGCGGGTCGAAGAGAGGGATCCGGACGGTCGCGGTCACGACCGCGCGGTCGATCCGGTCCGCGAGGGCGTACAGCGTGGACTTCTTGCCCCCGGCACCCACCGCAGGGACGACGCCGTCCGTCGCGAGCAACGCCTCGGGGAGGGTCATGGGCGGGCTTCGACCCGCCACGACAAAAACGTCCGCGGGGACCGACCGGACGCGACGACGGCGTTCGCGGGAATCGACCCGGCGCGACGACGCCGCCCGGCGGGGATCGCCCCGATGCGGCGACGAGTTCCGCGGCGGAACCGCGGGACGATCCGACCGGCGAGCTGACCCGGAGGTGGTGGGGCCGTCGACCACGACGGGGCCGCCCGCCCGTCAGAGTAATGCCGCCCGCCCACACCGGTAAGGGCATGGACGCGGGCCGCGCGAAGACCGTCGCCGTCGCCGTCTACCGGGAGATCCGCAGGGAGAACCTGACGTTCATGGCCGGGAGCATCGCCTACCACGCGTTCGTCTCCCTGCTGCCGCTGATGGTGTTGCTGGTGGTGACCCTGGACTCGGTCGGCGAGCGAACGCTGGTCGAGGCCGTCCTCGCGACGACCGAGTCGGTGCTGACGACCGGCGGGCGTCGGATCCTCACCGAGTCGCTGGGCGCGGGCCGGGAGGTCTCGGGCGTGTCCCTCCTGGGACTGGCGCTGTTGCTGTGGGCGACCCTGCGGATCTTCCGGGGCCTGGACCAGGCGTTCTCGGACGTCTACGAGACCGAGCGTCGCAACACGCTCCCGGACCAGGTACTCGACGGCGCGGTGGTGCTCGTGGTGGTGGTGCTGGCCATCCTCGCCGTCGCCACCGTCCGCGGGGAACTGACGTTCTCGGGGCCGGTCGGCGTCGTGCTTGGCGGGGGGTTCGTCGTCGCGGCCCTGACGGTCGTGTTCCTGCCGATGTACTACGTGTTCCCCGACGAGGACCACCGGATCCTCGAAGTTCTCCCGGGAACGGTGCTGGCCGCCGCGGGGGTCACCCTCCTGGAGTCGCTGTTTCGCTTCTACGTCGAGTTCTCCAGCACCACCGACTACGGCGTCCTCGGCGGGATGGTCGTCCTCGTCACGTGGCTCTACTTCAACGGTCTCGTCGTCCTCCTCGGGGCGGTCCTGAACGCGGTCCTGACCGACCGGACCGAGGACGTGGACGTCGACCCCGTCATCGGCGCGGGCCGTCCCGACGCCGGCGGCGACGCCCGCCCGGAGGCGGCACTGGGGAGCCGACTGGAGAAGCTCCGCGAGCGGATCCGTGCCGGGTCGGACCTGACAGTCGCCGTCGCCGGTGAGGGGACGACCCTCCCCGCGCCGGACGAGGTCGCCATCGACGCCGACAGGGGCGACGACGGGGTGGGGATCACCCTCCGGTGGACCGACGGCGCGGCCACCCGTGCCACCGACGGCGGCGGGACCGACCCTGCGTCCGTCGCCGAGACCGACGCCGGGTCGGGAGGCGGGCCGGACTCGGACGCCGGGTCGGGGGTCGGGCCGGATCCCGACGCCGAAACGGAAGCCTGATCCGTCCCGGTCCGTCGATCCGGGGGGCCGCGCGGGGTCGTAGATCCGGTCGACGGTCGATCTCACGCGACCGCCCGGATCCGGTCGGCGAGCGTCCCCGGCAGGTCGTCGCGGGTCGCCCCGGTGACCTCGAACAGTTCGGCGTCCCCCCGGTCCCGGACCTCGCCGATGAAGCCCGCCGTCGAGGTGTGGTGCAGGGCCGCCACGACGGGGCGGTCCCCGTCGAGGATCCGCCGGACGCCACGGACGAACTCGTCGCTGTGGACCTGCATCGGCGCTATCTCGTCGACGACCGCGAGGTCGGCGTCCGCCAGCGACCGGGAGAACGCCGTCCGGCAGAGGGCGTCGAGCGCCGTCGTGTCGACCCGGTACTTCCCGACGGACAGTCCTGCCGTGCGGTCGACGTGGGCCATCACCCGCCGGTCGCCCGTCGTGACGTCCTCGACGGCGAAGCCGACCCGGTCGCCCCCCGAACGCAGTTCGGGACAGACGGTCCCGCCCACCCGGTAGCCGTCCGCGTCGCAACGGTCGACGACCCGGCAAAGGACCGTCGTCTTCCCGCTCCGGGGCGGGCCGGTGACCAGGTAGTTGTTCGGCACGGCGTCGTCCCCGCTCGGCCGGGGATCGGCGTGCCGGGACCGTAGCGGTTTCGCCCGCCATTGCGCGTCGGGTTTGGATCACGTCGCGGGTGGAGTGCCAGGACGGATCGCGCCGCGAGTAGAGCGCCGGGACGGATCGCACGTCGTCGCGGTAACGTCGGAGTAACCCCGGGGCGACGTCGAGGAACCCGTCGCCCGGCCGGCTCTCCCGTCCGAAACCGTTTCACCGGGACCGTCCCGTCGAAAAGTGGGCCATAACAATCCGTGTGGCGTCCGAGTCTGCGTCAGTGCCGTGTCGCACACGATACCGGACCGTCGAGCGGAGCGGGACGGAGTACCCGGGTCGACGCCACTCCCCGAGTTGCTCGACGTCCTGGCGTACGCCAGAGAACGCGACTACACCGGCTGGGACTACTGCGACGGCATGAGCAGCAGGATCCGGCGGACCCTCCCCGTCGAGAACCGGTGGGTCAACCTGGCGTTCCAGGAGGCCGCGAAGCGCACGCCGGTCAACGTCCGGCCGCTGTTGCTCGTCGAGCGCCGCCGCAACTTCATGGGTGCCGGCCTGTTCGCGATGGCGAACCTCACCGTCGACCGGGTCCTGCACGAGAGCGGGACCGCTGGCACCGCCGACGTCGACTTCGCGTCGGAGGCGACCGAACTGCTCGAGTGGCTGATCGCGAACCGCGTTCGCGGGTACAGCGGGTTCTGCGGGAGCCACCAGCACCAGACCCAGTCGGTGACCGGCACCGGCGACACAGACACCCCCTCGGTGCTCTCGACGGCCACCCCGGCGCGGGCGCTGTTGCGGGCCGGTCGTCTGGACCCGGTGTACCCGACCGTCGGCCGCACCGCGGGCGACTTCGTCGTCGAGGACCTGGAGTACCGGGAGGTCGAGGACGGTGCGGTCATCAAGTACCTCCCCACGGACGACTGGGACCACGTCACCCCGAACGCGATAGCGGTCGGCGCCCGGCTACTTTTGGAGTTGTTCACCCACACCGGCGACGTCCGCCAGGCCGAACGGGCGGGGGAGATGCTGGAGTTCGTGGCCGGACTGCAGACCGTCGAAGGCGGGTGGTTCTACCGCCACCCGCCGGAGGCCTCCCACCTCTCGATGGACAACTTCCACAACGGGTTCGTCCTCGAGGCGCTGTTGCGCTACGACGAACTCGTCGACGGAAACCGGTTCGAGGGGGTCATCGACCGGGCGCTCGCGTTCCACCGGACCACGCTCTTCGACGAGAACGGGGCACCGAACTGGGACGAGTCCTCGACGTATCCCCGCGACGTCCACGCCTCCGCACAGGGTATCGTCGTCTTCTCGATGACCGGCGAGTTCGACCGCGCCGAACGGATCCTCGGGTGGGCCCTCGAGAACCTCTCGGACGGCGAGGGCCGGTTCTACTTCCGGAAACACCGGTTCTACACGAAGCGGGTCACGCTGATGCGCTGGTGCCAGGCGTGGATGGCCTACGCGATGTCGGTACTGCTGGCACGCAGGCGGTTCGAGGAACCACCCGGCTGAGGCGTCGGGATCCCGCGGTCGGGGGGACCCCCTCACCGCCCCTGATCGACCGTCCCGCTATCCCTCGCCCGCCGACCCGCCGAGTTCGCGGCGCATGACGACCGCCGAGGAGGGGCACAGGTCGGCGAACTCCTCGGTCGACCGGACCGGTTCGGGCACCCGCTCACGGTCGACCTCCTCGAAGCCGAAGTCGGCGAAGAAGCCGTCGGCCGTCGTCGTCAGCAGGTAGACCGCCGAGAGGTCCGCCGCCCGGGCGCGGTCGAGCAACCCCTCGCAGGCCGCCGTCCCGTAGCCGTTCCCGCGCGCGGACTCCTCGACGACCACCGAGCGAACGAGGCCGCAGTCGCCGTGACGCTCCAGGCCACACACGCCCACCTTCCCGGTCTCGAATTCGCAGACGTAGATGGGATCCAGCGACTCCGACAGGTCGGAGACGGGGAGGTCGTTGTCGGCCAGGAGCCGTTCGACGTACGCCCGGTCGTCGGGACCGGCGGGGCGCAATCGGAGTTCCCGGGACACGCACTACACATCGTACTAGAACGATATATATCTGTGGGCGTGATTTGGAGTGATCCCGATCACTCCCCTATGCCACGCTTTACTGTCGCTCGTTGTCGATATAACCCAACACTTATCTCGTTACAGATTGTACTTTCTCGATATGGATGAACCGGAGGTCGAAGTCGACGAGGCGCGCGACACGCTGGGACGCCTGTACGACGACCCCGACGAGCGCATCGACGAACTGGTCGAGTACCGTGCCGACGACGGGACCGTGACGCGCCAGCACGCCGTCTTCCGCGCACTCGCCAACGAGGACCGCCTGCGGCTGCTGGCGGCGCTCCGCCACGGCGAGCGGTGTGGCTGTGAACTGATGGTGATCCTCGACGCCCCGCAGTCGACGGTGTCGACCCACCTCCGGAAGCTCCGGGAGGCCGGCCTCGTCAAGAGCCGCAAGAAGGGCCGGTGGACCTACTACCGCATCGCCGACACCGCCGTGATGGACGTGCTCGACCTGGCGGCCGCCATCCGGGAGGAGCCGTGACCGGGGCGCTGGAGGGCGGACTCCTCGCGGCGGCGGACTACTTCGTCCACCTCTCCCTCGTGCTGGTCCCCCTGTTCGTCGGGGCGTCGTTCCTCGTCGGCCTGGTCGGCGAGTACCTGCCGCCCGACCGGATCGAACGGACGTTCCGCCGGTACGACGCCGGCACCGGGAACGTCGTCGCCGCAGGGGTCGGCGCGGTCACCCCCTTCTGTTCGTGTTCGACGGTGCCGGTGCTGGCCGGCCTCCTCGGGGCGGGCGCACCGCTGGGGATGGCGTTCTCGTTCCTGCTGGCGTCGCCGCTGGTGAACGAACTGGCCGTGGTCCTGCTGGTCGGGGTCTTCGGACTGAAGGTGGCGGCGCTGTACGTCGCCGTCGCGTTCGCCGCCGCGGTGGCGGGGGGACTGGTCGTCGGACGCCTCGGCCTGGAGGACCACGTCAAGGACGGGTCGGTACTGGGCTCGGACGACCGGAGCGTCGCCACCGACGGCGGGACTCCCGGCTGCGAGTCCTCCGCCGCGGGTGCGGCGGGATCCGACGCCTGCGGCGGGTCGACGGCCTGCGGGGACGGGTCGTGTGGATCCCCGGAGCCGGTCCCGGACGCCAGTCACCGCGCCCGCGTCCGGCGGGCCGCCTCGGAGGCCCGGGAGTTCTTCGTCGACGTCCTCCCGTACCTCCTGGTCGGCGTGACCGTCGGGGCCATCGTCCACGGGTTCGTCCCGACGGCGCTCCTGCACCGGGTCGTCGGCCCGGAGAACCCCCTCGCGGTGCCGATAGCGGCCGTGGTCGGCGCCCCGATGTACGTGAGCATGAGCGCCGTCCTCCCGGTGGCGGCGACGTTCGCGGACCAGGGGATCCCCATCGGGACCGTCCTGGCGTTCGTCGTCGGCAGCGCCGGCGTGAGCCTCCCGAACCTCGTGCTCCTGAACAAACTGTTCGACCGGACCCTCCTGGCCGCCTACGCGCTCACCGTGGTCGCGACGGGCGTCACTGTCGGGGTCGTGTTCAACGCCCTCCTGGCCTGACCAGGGGGCCCAAAACCGCCGGACGTAGTCGTCCGCCCCGGATCCGAACCTGAGCGCACCGATCCGGGATCGGCCTCGAACCGGACGACTGCGACGGGATCACTGGGGAACGGGGCGGCGATCCCTGGGCGACCCCGTCGAGATTCGATATATCGAAATGGGATTTACCGGCCCCGGAGGGGGTAGGTGGGGATCGGGGCCGTCGCTACCGATAAATCGACGGAACTCGACCGGATCCGTCGGGAGTCGCATGACCGAGATCCGGCGTCGAGAACGGATCCGGTCGAGTGGACCCGGAGACGGACGACCGGAGTCGAAAACGACGACGGGATCCGCCGGAACCGGGAACGGCCGTCGGATCGACCGGACCCGGTCGGGAGCTACTCAGTAGGTCGGGTTCTCCTCCTCGACGCCCTCGCGGGCGTTGACCACACGGGCGAACACGAACAGGCCGTCCGAGAGGCGGTTGAGGTACTCCAGGACGTGGTCGTTGACGTCCTCGCTCTCGGCCAGTTCGACCGTGCGGCGCTCTGCCCGCCGGCAGACCGACCGGGCGTGGTGGAGGCGCGAACCGTGCTCGCTCCCGCCGGGCAGGATGAAGGCGGTCGTCGGCTCCAGGTCCTCCTGGTGGGCGTCGATCCACTCCTCGATCCGGTCGACGTGTTCGGGGCGGACGCAGGCGGTTATCCCCTCGCCCTCGTCCTCGCCGGGCGAGGAGTCGGGGTTGGCGAGGTCGGCCTGGACGACGAAGAGGTGGTTCTGGACCGCCCGGAGTTGCTCGTCTACGTCCTCGTACCCCGTCGGGACGGCCGTCCCGAGCAGCGAGTTGAGTTCGTCGACGGTCCCGTAGGCCTCGACCCTGGGGCTGGTCTTCGGGACCCGGTCCATGTTCCAGAGGTCGGTCATCCCCTCGTCGCCGCGCCCGGTGTAGATGGACATGTCCTCGCGTCCGGGGGCCACGCACTTAGACTGCGTGGCGAACGCCCGGAAACCGTGCCGCCGGCCGGAAACCGTTGTGTTGAAGGTCCACGACCGGGAGGATCCGGGCATGGACGCCGAGATCGTGCGGTTCTGCCCGGAGTGTGGGACCGAGCGGACGTTCTACCAGTGTGCGAGGACCACCCTCCACCTCGGCCCAAAAGTCAAGTACCGCTGTAGCGAGTGCTCCTACGGGTTCGTCCGGATCGACGAGGTCGTCGACACCGGCGCGACGGCGGACTGAGTTTTTCCAGGTCGGGCGGCCACCCGCCCCAGGTACTCCCCGATCACTTCTCCCGAGTCGTCCCCCCGATCACCCCCGGTAGATAACACGTAATTCCGTCTCAGTCGGGCGGTTTCGCCGACGAGATCGGTGTCGGTCACGCCCGGGCGATAAATCGCATGGCGCTATAGCGAACCGGCCCGTGCGCCGGGCCGAAACGCCGGACCGCCCGCCTCAGGCGAGCGACGATCGTCGCCCGAAGAGCAGGCGCCGTGCCACGTACTCCAGGAGGCCGCCGGCCAGGATCGCCGGGACCGCGAGCCACTCGTAGATCGCGGCGACGTGGACCGAACGGGGAGCACCCGGCCTGCTCGTCGCCGGCATCGGCTTCGACGTCGGTATCGCAGCCGTCCTCGCGGACGTCCGGCGCCGCGACGCCGTCAGGATCGGGATCCCCTTCACGGCGATGCAGGTGGTCCTCTACGCCTGGCCCACTTCCCCGAGGTTACCTGGATCGGTGCCGTGGACAAGGTCGTCCAGGTCTCGCTGGTCGCGGTCCCGGTCGTCCTCGCGCGACGCAACTCCATCCCCGTTTTACAGTAATTTTACTGTAGGTCAGTTCGGGACCGATCCGACCGGAGACTGGCGACTGCCGGATCGGGTCAGCCCGAAAAGCGAGGGGAGGCGCCGGAGCCAGGACTCGAACCTGGGACCACCTCGTGTCTGCGGATCACAGACGACCTACGAGCCCTAACAGCGAGGCGCTCTACCATCTGAGCTACTCCGGCACGTCGCAATCCTGGGTATCGGCGGTCGATTCAAAGGGCTTTCGTTTCCCGTCGCAACTCTCTCGGGCGAACCGGGATCGGGACCAGCGAGAACACCGGGAAAGCCCCCGGCCCCTTTCAGTCCCACCCGGTATCGGAGGTTCGGCCGGCCACCGACGACCGGTTTCGGGACGACACCGAGGGCCGAGGTCCCCGATTCACCGCCGACCGGACCTCCGGGGGATCGGGGGCCTGCCCTCCCCCGGGTCGCGCCCCTCGGGCCGTGAGCCCTCGGGGCGCTCCCGGCCGTCGCGGGGGGTGTCCCCCGATCCGATCGGACCGAGACCCCGGACCGACACCCTTTCGGACGGGACCGGTGAACGGGGATCCGATGAGCGACCGGTTCGCGGCGGTGACGGCGGCGGTCCGGGAGCGGATCGACCCGGGACCCGACGAGCGGGAGGCCCTCCGGGCGGCCGTCGACGAGGTGGTCTCGCGGGCCCGCGACGCGGTCGCGGACCTGCCGGTCGAGGCCGACGTCCTCCAGGTGGGGTCGACCGCCCGTGACACGTGGATCAGCGGCGACCGGGACCTGGACGTGTTCGTCCGGTTCCCGCCGGACCTGGACCGCGAGGAACTGGAGGAGTACGGCCTGCAGGTGGGACACAGCGTGCTCCCGGAGGGCCACGAGGAGTACGCCGATCACCCCTACGTGAAGGGGTCGGTCGACGGCTTCGACGTCGACCTGGTCCCGTGCTACCGGCTGGACGAGGCGGCGGACATCCGGTCGGCCGTCGACCGGACGCCGTTTCACACCCGGTGGCTGGCGGAGAGCATGGACGCAGTGCTGTCGAGCGAGGCCCGCCTCTGCAAGGCGTTCATGAAGGGGGTCGGCGTGTACGGGAGCGACCTGCGGACCCGGGGGTTCAGCGGTTACCTGACCGAACTCCTCGTCGTCGAGTTCGGGGGCTTCCGGCCGCTGGTCGAGGCGGCCGCCGACTGGCACCCACCCGTCCGCCTGGACCCCGGCGACACCGGCTCGGACGCCTCCTTCGAGGATCCCCTGGTCGTGATAGACCCCACCGACCCCGACCGGAACGTCGCGGCGGTCCTCTCCCCGGCGAACCTCGCGCGGTTCCAGCACCACGCCCGCCGACTGCTCGACGACCCGAGCGAAGCCCTCTTCGAACCGTCCGACCCCGACCCGCTCGACCCGGCGTCGGTCCGGGAGCACGTCCGCCGCCGGGGCACCACCCCGCTCGCCCTGCGGTTCCCAGCACCGGACGTGGTGGAGGACCAGCTCTACCCGCAGCTCCGGCGCACCCTCTCGAACCTGGCCGGGGAACTCGACCGCCGGGGGTTCTCGGTCCTCCGGACCGACGCGTTCGCGAGGGAGTCGGCCGTCCTCCTGCTGGAACTGTCCGTCGCGGAACTGCCGGCCGTCGAGCGCCACGAGGGCCCGCCTGTCCACGTCCGCGACCACGCAACCGGGTTCTACGAGAAGTACGACGACGACGCCGACGGCCCCTTCGTCGAGGGGAACCGCTACGTCGTCGAGCGCGAACGGGAGGTCACCCGCGCCGCCGAGTTCGCAGAGAGTGACCTGCTGTTCGACGTGGGGATCGGACCGGACGTCGAGCGTGCGCTCCGGAGCGACCGGGCGGTCCTCGTCGGCGACGAGGTGGCCGACCTCGCCGACGAGTTCGGCGTCGAACTGGCCGCCTACTTCGATCCTGGCCCCTGAGGACCACCCGGAGTCCCGGGCCGCCGAGCGCGACCCCGGACTCGTGGAGCGAGGCCGACACCGACCGAAGTCGGGAGACGGCTATCGTCGGACTTTCCCCGGGGGATCCCGTTCGTCCCGACATGGAGTGGGCGTTCGTCACGTTCGGGATCGGTGTCCTCGCCGCGACGGTCGTGCTGGGCGGACTGCTGGCGACCCTGGCGGTCGAGGATTTCCGCTTCTGGCCGCCCGGCGACGACGACGCGAAGCTACGGGTCTACCTCGTCTGCTCGCGGGGCGCGTTCCTGAGCGTCCTCGCGACCGGGATCCTCGACTGGAACGCCGGTCCCCTCCCGTGGCCGGGGCAGGTCGCCGGGGCGGTGCTGTTCGTCGCCAGCCTGGCGGTGCTGTCGAAGGCCGCCGCGGACCTGGGCGAGGAGGAGACGAAGGGCCGCGCGGGCGAACTGCGGACCGGCGGGCTGTACCGGTACTCGCGGAACCCGCAGAACACGGGCTACCTCCTCTTCGTCTGGGGATTCGCCCTGCTCACGAACTCCCCGCTGGTGGCCGGTCTCGCGGGAGCGATGACGCTCTGGCTGGTCGTGCAGGTCCCCGTCGAGGAACCGTGGCTCCACGAGCAGTACGGCGAGGCCTACGCCGACTACCGCCGCCGGACCCCTCGCTTCGTCGGTTACCGGGGACGGGGACTGAACGGCGACGGCTCCGGGGACGGGGACTGAACGGCGACGGCTCCGGGGACGGGGACTGAACGGCGACGGCTCCGGGGACGGGGACTGATCCCGGGATCCCCGTGGGGCACGGCCAACGAGGGATTGATCGCGGGTGACGACCGGCGGGCGCGGTCCCCCTACTCCCCGTCGTCGTCCCGGAGGTAGCGGTAGGCCCCGACACCGATCCCGCCCAGGGCCGCGAGGACGCCGAAGCCCGGAATTCCGCCACCGTCGCCGCCGTCCTCGGTCGTCGTGGCCGGATCGTCCGTCGTCGGGTTCGTCGTGGCCGTCGGGGTTGCGGTAGGCGTCGTCGTCGGGGTCGCGGTCGGCGTCGCCGTCGGCGTCGGAGTGGCCGTCGGCGTCGCGGTTGGCGTCCGCTCGGTCGGGTCCGAGACGTCGACGACGACCAGTGGGTTACCCTGGAGACCGTTGCCCGTGAGGTAGGCGTGGCCGTCGGCCAGTTCGACGTTGTGGATCGGGTGGCTGGTGCCGTAGAACTGGCCGAGTTGCTCCGGTTCCGCGGGGTCGGAGACGTCGAAGACGAGAAAGCCCTTCAGGAAGCCGGCGTTTGCCGGGCCGGCGACGACGAGGCGGTCGCCGTCGACGGCCAGGTCCCACACCTGCTCCATCGGGCCGCCGGTGCGGTCGGCGAGTAGCCTCCGGCGTTCGGCCAGCACCGACGGGTCGGCCGGATCCGAGACGTCGACGGCCACGAACCCGTCGGAGACCGCGAGGTAGACCGTCTCGCGGTCGTCGCCGACGACCGCCTCGATGGTCCCCTCGACCTCCAGGAACGACAGCGGCTCGTACGGTTCGTCGCCCTCGGGCGCCTCGAACTCCTGGGACGCTCCGAGCGACGGCGGGTCCGCCTGCCGACCCTTCCGGTCGGGGAACACGTACAGTCCGGGCGTGGTGCCCAGGCGGGTGATGCTGCTGGCGACGAACGTCTCGCCGGGTTCGAGGGCCTGGGCGGCCCAGAAGCCGGCCTCGTCGGGGTCCCGCCACCAGGCCCGCAGTTCCGGGTTCGCCGGGTCGGAGACGTCGTGGACCATCACCCCACCCTGGTACCACGAGGAGTAGAGCCGGTCGCCCACCAGTTCGAAGTTGTGGGCGGTCACCCAGGTCCCACCCCTGGTCTCGTCGTCGGCGCGGGGGTGTGGGATCCGCGTCAGTTCCTCGGTGAACGCCGTGTCGGTAATGTCGTACAGCCGGATCCCACCCGGGCCGGGCGTCTCGGTCGAGGGGACGTCCCACCCCTCGGCGCCGACCGCCAGGAGGGTCCCCTCCTCGTTTGCGTCGGCGTAGTGGTCGTTGCCGGGGGACTCGATACGCTCCGTCGAGCGCCGGGCCGAGTCCTCGGACATCTCTGCGAGTTCGTCGTAGTCGTAGTCGGCCACCCGGCCGAGGACCGACGGCGCCGCCGGGTCCGAGACGTCGAGCATCCAGGTCCCGGCGTCCCAGTAGGCGCAGTACGCGCGGTCGCCCACCACGGTCACGTCGTGGAGCGTCAGGAAGCCGCGCCAGACGTCGTCCCACTGGTCGTCCTGGTCGCTCGGCCGCCAGCGCGCGACCTCGGTGAACTCCGCGTCTCCCCCGGAACCGACCGACGCGGTCGCGATCCCCGGAAGGGCGAGCGTGCCGGCCCCCAGGCCGGCCGCACGAAGGAGGGCTCTGCGTCGCATAGGGTATCCCAGTGGGGGAGAGGTATAAATGGTTCCTTTCGAGTGCAAGTCACCCGGATAGAATTCGGATCCCGGACCTTGCGGTGGGACGGGTGCGATCTGGCGGGCGCGACCGGGCCGGGGACGACCGGGGATCGGTGGGGGGGACGACCAGGCCGGAACGACCGGGGATCGGTGGGGGGGACGACCAGGCCGGAACGACCGGGGACCGCCCGGGGACGACCGGGCCGGGGAATCACCCGCGAGCGCCGGTCCCTCCGGTGATCGCGCTGGCGAGGGCGCCCCGGACGACCACCTCGTCGCCGAGTTCGGTGCGGTTTATCTCCGGGACGTTGGTCATCACCATCTCCGAGACCCGCTCGCGGATCGGGTCCAGCACCTGCTCGGGGTTGTGGAGCGCGACCGACCCGCCGACGTGGATCACGAGGGGGGCGAAGGCGTGGACGACGTTGGTGACGCCGATGGCGTTCCAGTGGGCCACCTGGTCCAGGACGTGTTCGGCGAAGGGGTCGCCCGCCTCCGCGCTGGCGAAGACGTCCGCCGCCGTCAACTCGCCGTCCAGGGCGAGGTCGGAGGACTCGGCGGCCGCGGGGTCGTCGTCGGCCAGCAGTCGGGCGTACCCCGGGATGTTGTCCCCCGAGCAGTACGCCTCCCAGTGCCCGTCCCGGCCACAGCCACAGGTGCGCCGGCCCCGCGGGTCGACCACGTAGTGACCCACCTCGCCGGCGTTGCCGTCCCACCCGGTCAGGACGTGTCCGTCGACCGTGATCCCGGCCCCGATCCCCGAGGAGATGGTCAGGTACACCATGTCGTCCGGGGTGCGGTCGCTGTAGTAGCGTTCGCCGATCACCCCTGCAACGGCGTCGTTGTGGAGGCGGACCTCGCCGCCGACAAGTTGCTCGACCGGTCCCCGGAGCGGGATCGAGTCGATGGAGTCGGGGAGGTTCGCGGGGTCCACGACGGCACCGGCCGCCAGGTCGAGCGGACCGATGGAAGCGATGCCGACCGCACGCACGTCGGAGGGGTCGACCCCGGCCTCGTCGCAGGCCGCCCGGAGGACCGACAGCACCGCCTCGGTCACGTCGATCCCGGTCGGGCCACGGGGCGTCTCCCGGCGGGACCGGCCCCGGACCTCGCCGTCGGGGCCGGCGACGACCGCCCGGAGCGACGTCGCGCCGAGGTCGACGCCTGCGTAGACGCTCATCTACACGGTTGGCGGACCCGGCGGTACATAATTAGCCCGTTTCGGAGGGACGGTCCACGCACCCCCGCTTTCGGGCGTTCACCCGACGATTGCGTGGCCAGGGGATCACCGGGCGCTCGCGCCGGGATCGGAGGTGGTCCCGGGGCCGCCGGATCCGGCGGAGCGGGGCAGTCGGGGCCTACAGGAACCCCCGGACGGCCGGCACGAGGTCGTGTTTGACCCCGCGGAGCCCGACGATGACGAGGCCGGCGGCGACCGCGAGGGACCCGATCAGGAACGGGGCGCTGCCGACCGGCCCGGACGACGCGTCGGGCGCGAGGAACGCGACGACGAACGAGACGACCAGGAAGAGGAGGCCGAACTGCAACAGCGCCTCCGCCCGCTCCAGCCACGGACTCGTCCCCGCCTCGCGTTCGGCCAGTTCGCGTTGCTCCGCCGTCGTGTGGAACTCGACCCGGCCGAGCGTCGCGGCGCCGTCGGCGTCGACCGCCGCGACGGCGTTCCGGGCCGACGCGACGACGGCGTCGCCCTCGATCCCTCGCAACAGCCGGATCCGCTCCTCGACCACCCGCATCTCGGCGAGGGTCCGGGTGAGTTCCTCGTCGTCCACCGCTTCTAGGGCGAGTTCGAACTCCTCGTCGGGGTAGTCGACCAGGTGCTCGAAGTCACCCAGGCCGGCGGTGACCCGCTCCCGGATCGCCTGGCGGTCCTGGCCCTCCTCGGCCGCCTCGGCGTCGGCGTCGCCCCCCGAGAGTCGCCGGCGCTGGTCGTTCGTGAGCAACGAAACCGGTTCGTCTGGCACGACGGAACGGAAGCGTCGGGCCGTCTTAACGCTACTGCACCGACCCGAGACCACGTCCGGACGCCGGTGCCAGTTTTACAGTAACGTTACCGTAAATTGATCCCGCCAGCGGGGCCCACACGCTGAAGGTGACCCCGGCGAACACCGTTCCATGGACGAACTGCCACCGATCGGCCTGGGAACCTACGAGAGCGAGGAGTCCCAGGCGAGCCCCGAGACCGTCGCGTACGCGCTCGACCACGGGTACCGGCACGTCGATACCGCGGATGTGTACGACAACGAGGCGGTGGTCAGGGACGGGATCCGGGCGTCTTCGGTCGACCGCGAGGCGGTCGTGGTGGCGACCAAGCTCTGGTCGGACAACCTGGCGTACGACGACGTCGTCGACCACGCCCGCGCCAGCGCCGACCGCCTGGGGGTCGACGCCATCGACCTGCTGTACGTTCACTGGCCGGACACGACCTACGACCCGGACGGGACGCTGCCGGCGCTCAACCACCTCCGGGCGGAGGGCCTGGTCCGGGAGGTCGGCATGTGCAACAGCCGCCCCGACCAGGTCGAGACGGCCATCGAGCGGCTGGACTCGCCGCTGTTCGCCCACCAGGTGGAGTGCCATCCCCTGTTACAGCAGGCGGAACTCCGTGAACTGGCCCGCGAGCACGGGCTCACGTCGCGGAGAACTTCGCGGCCCGGGACCTGGAACTGGACGACGAGAACCGGGACCGCATCGCGGCCATCGACCGGGAGGAGCGCGTGGTCGACGGGCCGGGCGCGCCGTGGCGGCAGTGAGCGTCCGGCGGGACCATTTCCGGTCGAACCGACAGACGGAGCCGTCGCTCGGGGTGCAGCAGCCGAAAAGTCGTCGATCGGAGAGATCCGGTTACTGGATGTGGCCCTCGGCCCGGAGCTGTGCGGCGTCCTGGCCGTCGTAGCGCCACTCGATGTTTGCCTTCTCGTCCTGCCAGTCCCAGGGTTCGACGAGGACGACGTCGCCTTCTTCGATCCAGATGCGGTACTTCATTCGGCCGGGGATCCGGCCCATCCGGTTCTCGCCGTCCTCGCACTGGACGCGTACGTGGTTGCCGCCGTTGTGTTCGGTCACGACAGCGAACATCTCGTCGTCGCTCGGCATGCGGAGGTTCCGCCTGCCGTTTTCTTCTGTCATGGTCACCCTACGGGCTCCACACGTATAACTCGTTTCAGTGTGGCGTGCTAGCCGGACACGCGGCCCGGGGGCGAAATCCGATCCTATCGAACGGATCACTGACACGTCCGGACCGGTCCCAGCGAGGATCGGGGGTGGAACCAGCGGACGGTTCCCGGAGGCGACGGGATCGGTGGACGGATCCCGGAGGTGACGGAGTCGGTGGACGGATCCCGGAGGTGACGGAGTCAGTGGACGGATCCCGGAGGTGACGGAGTCAGTGGACGGATCCCGGAGGTGACGGAGTCGGTGGACGGATCCCGGCCGGCGGGGCCCCGGACCTACTGGATGCCGTCCGTCGCCACCTCGAACCGTGCGCCGCCGTCAGTGCCCCCGGTCACGGTCACGTGCCAGCCGTGGGCCTCGACGATGCCCTTGACGATGGCGAGTCCGAGGCCGGTCCCGTCGTTCCCGGGGGTGTAGCCCGGGTCGAACACCTCGTCCCGTTCCCCGGGCGGGATCCCGGGCCCGTCGTCCTCGACGTAGAACCCGCCGTCGGTCGGGCCCACCCGGACCGTGATCCCGTCGTGGTCGTCGGAAGCGTGTTCGACCGAGTTCCGGAAGAGGTTCGCCAGCGCCTGTCGGAGGCGGCCGCGGTCGGCCTCGACGGCGTAGCCGTCGGACAGTTCGGCCTGCAGGGTGGCGTCGTCGGTCGCGACGGTATCCCAGGACTCCCGGACGACGGTTCCCAGGTCGACCGGCACCATGTCCCCGACCCGCCGACCCGCCCTGCCGAGGGTCAGCAGGTCGTCGATGATCCGTTCCATCCGGTCGAGGGCGTCCTCGGCGGCGTCCAGGCGGGAGAGGTCGTCGGTCTCCCGCGCGAGGCCGAGTTCCGCGCGGACCACCTCGATGGGGTTCCGGAGGTCGTGGGAGACGACCCGCGCGAACTGGTCCAGGCGCTCGTTCTGCCGGCGGAGTTCCCGTTCGCGGTCAAGCCGGTCCAGCGCACTGGCGGTGTGGGCGACCAGCAGTTCCGCGAGTTCGACGTCGTCCCCGTCGAACGCCTCGGGGTCGGTCGAGACGGCCTGGAACACGCCGCGGTCGCCGACGGCGACGCTGAGCCCCGACCGGTAGTCGTCCTTGGCGGGGTCACTGTCGTCGTCGGATTCGACGTGGTCGACGACGTAGCTCTCCCCGGTCCGGTAGGTCTTGCCCGCCAGCCCACCCTCGCCCTCGGCGACCGGGACGCGCCGGGCGGCGTCGGGCGGTGCACCTTCCGAGATGGCCACCGGTTCGAGGTACCCGTCGTCGTACAGGAGCACGCTACACAGCCGGAAGTCCAGCAGGGTCGCGGCGGCCTCGACGGTCCGCCCGGCGACGGCCTCCGGGTCCTCCGCGGCGGCTATCTCCGTCGCCGCGCGGTGGAGCGCCTCGATGGTTTCCATGCTCTCCCGGAGCTGTCGTTCCCGGCGCTTGTGGTCGGTGACGTCCTGTATCGACCCCCTGACGAAGGCGGGGTCCTCGTCGTCGGGCCGGCGCTCGCCGCGGGTCTGGACCCACCGAACGTCGCCGTCGGACCCGACGATCCGTAGTTCCTCCTGGAAGGGGTCGCCCTCCTCGACCGCCGCCTCGAAGGCCTCGCGGATCGCCGCCCTGTCGTCCGGGTGGTAGAACTCGATGCCCGACTCCAGGGTCGGATCGAACTCCTCGTCCACGCCGTGGATCCGGCGCACCTCGTCGGTCCACCGGAGGGACTCGGTCCGAAGGTCGTACTCCCAGCCCCCGACCGAGGCGAGGCGCTGGGTCCGCTCGAAGAGGTCGCTCTGTCGGTCGAGTCGCCGGCGGGTCCGGTAGGACTCGACCGCCGCGACGACCCGGTTCGCCAGGATGGACAGGTCGGCGTCGCCACACCGCCGGACGTAGTCGGTGACGCCCGCGGAGAGGGCCTCGTCGGCGAGGGACTCCGACTCCTCGGCGGTGAACAGGAGGAACGGGAGGTCCGGGACCCGCATCCGGACCGCGTCGAGGAACTCCAGGGCGTCCCCGTCCGGGAGACGGTGGTCGCTGACGACGCAGTCGACGTCGGCACCGTCGAGGCGGTCCAGCGCCGCCTCGATCCGTCGTTCGGGGTGGACCACCAGTCGCTCGTCCTCGGCCTCCAGGGCCCTGGTCGCCCGGTCGAGGAACTCGCCGTCGCCGTCGACGAGGAGCACCGCGACGGAGCCGTCGGACGCCGATCCCGGGCCGTCCTCGGCGGTCATCCGATTATCGAACGTTTGTCACCGTCGGTATTAATGCTGGTGCCCAACCGGGCGGATGAGGTGCGCGACGTCACTCGTGGATCCGCCGTCCTCGGTTCGTCCGTCGTTCGTGGATCCGCCGCCAGACCCGCTCGGCGGTGAGCGGCATGTCGACGTGGTCGACCCCGACGGGGGACAGCGCGTCGGCGACGGCGTTGACGACGGCGGGGGGCGCCGCGATGGTGCCGGCCTCGCCGATGCCCTTCACGCCGAGGGGGTTGGTGGGGCTGGGGGTGACCGTCCCGTCGGTCTCGAACTCGGGGAGGTGGACGCTCTTGGGCACCGCGTAGTCCTGGAGGGAGCCGGTCACGAGCTGGCCGTTGTCGTCGTACTCGGCCCGCTCGTAGAGCGCCTGTCCGATCCCCTGGGCGATGCCGCCGTGGACCTGCCCCTCGACGATCCGGGGGTTGATCCGCTCGCCGCAGTCGTCGACGGCGACGTACCGCTCGACGTCGACGTCGCCGGTTGCCGGGTCGACCGCGACGACGGCGACGTGGGTCCCGAAGGTGTAGGCACCGCCGTCGGGCTCGAAGAAGGTGGTCGCCTCCAGCCCCCGGTCGACGCCGTCGGGGAGCGGCCCGCGGTAGGCCGACCCGGCCACCTCGGCGAAGGGCACCGACCGGTCGGGGGCGCCGGCGACCTGGAACTCGCCGTCGGCGAGTTCGACGTCTTCCGGGGCGGCCTCCAGTTCGTGAGCCGCGATCCGGCGGGCCGTCTCGGCCACCTCGTCGGCGCTCTCGGCGACGGCGCTCCCGCCGACCATCGCGCTCCGGGAGCCGAACGTCCCGGTGCCCTGTGGGACCGACTCCGTGTCGCCCTCGACCACCTCGACGTCCCCCCGGTCGACCCCGAGGCGGTCGGCGACCACCTGGGCGTAGGTCGTCCCGTGGCCCTGCCCGTGGGAGTGGGTCCCGGCGAGGACCGTCACCCCCCCGGAGGGGTCGACCCGGACGACGCCGCTCTCGAACCCGCCGGCGATGGACTCGACGTAGCAGGCCACGCCCACGCCGACGTACCGGCCGTCCTCGTCCCGTTCGCCCGACCGCTCGCGGGCCTCGTCGTAGCCGGCCCGGTCCAGGGCGAGGTCCAGTGCCCGCTCGTAGTCGCCGCTGTCGTAGGTCGCGCCCGTCGGCGTCTCGTGGGGGAACTCCTCGGCGCCGATCAGGTTCCGCCGGCGGAGTTCGACGGGGTCCATCCCGAGTTCGCGGGCGGCCAGGTCGACCAGTCGCTCGGTGACGTAGACGGCCTCGGGCCGCCCGGCCCCCCGGTAGGAGTGGACCGGCGCCGTGTTGGTGAACACCGCCCGCGACCGGCAGTGGATCGTCCCGACGTCGTACTGGCTCGACAGCAGGCGGCCGTACCACCCGGCCAGTAGCGGTCCGGCCCCCAGGGCGTAGCCGCCGACCGCGGCGTGGGTCTCGACGCGCAGTCCCCGGATCCGGCCGTCCTCGTCGACGCCGAGTTCGGCGGTCGTGACGTGGTCCCGGCCGTGGGCCCCGGCGAGGTAGTTCTCCGTGCGGGTGGCCGTCCACCGGACCGGCCGGTCCAGTTCCCGGGCCGCCCAGGCCGCCATCGCCTCGCCCGGGTGGTGGTGGCCCTTGTGGCCGAACCCGCCGCCGACGTCCGGCGCCCGGACCCGTATCTTCCGCTCGGGGATCCCCAGGGTACTCGACAGCTTCGACCGGTGCCGGTGGGGGACCTGGGTCGTCATCTCGACGGTCAGGCGTTCGTCGGCCGGGTCCCACCGGGCCAGCGCCGCCCGTGGCTCCATGGCGTTCGGGATGAGCCGGTTGTTCACCAGGTCCAGGTCGACGACCCGGTCGGCCTCGGCGATGGCGGCGTCGGCCGCCGCCCCGTCGCCCATCTCCCCCTCGACGGCGACGTTGTCGGGCGCGGCCTCGAACAGCGTCGGGGCGTCGGGGTCGGTCGCCCCGTCGGCCTCGACGACCGCGTCGAGTCGGTCGTACTCGACGGCGACGGCCTCGACCCCGTCCCGGGCGGAATAGCGGTCCTCGGCGACCACGGCCGCGATCGGTTGCCCCTGGTAGCGGACCCGGTCGTCGGCCAGGACGGGGTGGCCCGGCACGTCGGCGTCCATCCGCGAACTCGACACCGGGAGGACCATCGGTGCGTCCGAGGCCGCCAGATCGGACGCATCGTAGGCGGCCACCACCCCGTCGACGTCCGTCGCCGGCGCGAGGTCCACCCCCTCGATCCGTGCGTGGCCGTACTGGCTCCGGACGAACGCGAGGTGTGCGGCGTCCGGCGCCCCGATGTCGTCGGTGTACTCCGCCCGCCCGGTGAGCAGGGCGGGGTCCTCCCGGCGCTCGACCGGGTCCCCGAACGGCGAGTCCGGCGCGTCGTCCATACCCGTGGGTGGTGATCGACGGGCAAAAATCCCGAGGCCGCGGCAGGAGCGGACCAGTACGGGCCGGAAGAGTCGGACCAGTACGGGCCGGAAGAGTCGGACCAGTACGGGCCGGAAGAGTCGGACCAATACGGGCCGGAGTATCGGGGCGGGTGATCGGGGCGAGAGACGGTCCGGACGGCCGCCGGATCCCCCCTGCCACCACCCGAACAGTGACCGGGGAGGCGACCGAACGCCGATCCGCATGCACGCGAAACCGCTGTGGGGACCGATCGAGACGCCGGACGGCGTCGTGATCCCGGGCCCACACGGGGTCTCGGCCGCCTCGGAAGTGTACCCGGGCATCTCCTCGGGCGTGGTCCTGATAGAGAGCGGCGGCGAGGCGATACTGACGGACCCGGGCTACCGCACCGGCCCGGAGTACCCGCCGGGGGTGCTCGACACCGTCTGCGACGTGATAGACTCCCGTGGGCTGGACCTGAAGTACCTGGTCCAGACCCACTTCCACTTCGACCACGTCGCCAACTCCCAGTACGCCGCCGACCGCTACGACGCCACCGTCGTCTGTCACCCCCGGGAGCGGGAGATACTGGAGGACCCGATGATGGCCACCCGGACCGACTACATGGCGTCGATGGGCGGCGACCCCGAACGGGTGGCCGCCGAGTTGACCCTGGACGGCCCGGAGGACGTGACCTTCCCCGAGGAGTTCTTCGCCGATCACTTCTGTTACCCCCTCGACGTGGACCGGACCGTCGAGGACGGCGAGGTCCTGCAGGTGGGCGAACTCGAAATCGAGGTGCTCCACACGCCCGGCCACACGCCGGGACACCTCTCGCTGTTCAACCCCGCCAGCGGGAGCCTCTACCTGACCGACGTGATGTACTGGCCGACCCCCATCCACCCCGACCCCATCGGGAACGCCGACGAGCAAATCGAGAGCATCCAGAAGTGCCTGGACCTGGACGCCGGCTACCTGTTCCCCGGCCACGGCCTGCCCCGGTGCGGGAGCTACGACGTCGCGGACTACCTGACGGACATGCTGGTCAAACAGCGACAGCTAGCCTACCGGATCCGGGTGCTCCTCTCCCGGCACGGTCCGCTGACGGCCCCGGACCTCCACCGGGAGACGTTCGCGGTCAAGGCGCGGTACGACTACGCCCAGGACGGCTGGTTCGCCTACAGCATCAACTGCGTCCACAGCCACCTCCGGCGCCTGCTCCGGCGGGGCGAAGTGGAGCGCGTCGACCTGGACGGGACGGTGGGCTGGACGGTCACCGACGACGGCCGCCTCCCCGACGAGGAGGTGGCCGTCCGCGGCGGCTACGACCGCACGATGACCGTCGACGACGTCGGGGAGTGATCCCCGGCCGCGCCCGCCCCGTCGCCGGGGACGATCCACGGGAAACCACCCCTTCGGGTGCCGCGTCAGACGTTCCGGCGGCGTGCGATCCGCACCCGAACCCGGGGGGTCGGTCGCCCCGGTCGAGGGATCCGGGCGACCCCGGCCGCGTCGGATTACCCGCCGAACTCGTCCTCGGTGACGCGCACCACGACCGTCTCCTCGACACCCCGGAGGTCGTACTCGGGGACGCCGCCGGTCCGGCGGGCGTGGAGGGGTTCGACCAGGCGGCCGTCTTCGACGCCGTAGATCCGCAGGAACTCGTCGGTTTCGGAGGGGTCGACCCGCTCGTTCCGGACCGCGCTCGCCAGGTCACGGGAGAGCCACTCCTCGTCGCTGACCGACGGCTCCAGCACCAGGGCGGCGTCGGTGAACCGGACGAGGTACCAGTTCAGGTCGTTCAGCAGGGCGACGGCGGCCCCGAGGCTCACCGTCTCGACGGCCAGCGTGTTCTCGAAGGGTTCGCCCAGTTCGTAGGTCGAGAGCGCCTCCCGGGCCGTCTCGCGGGAGAGCAGTTCCCGGCGGACGTCGGTGTCCCCGGATCCGACCAGGCAGACGCGGGTCACTGCCGGCGGTTGGGGCGGCCGCCGGAAGTGGATTTCGGGTTCGCCGGCCGGTCCCGACCGACCCACCCGCATCCCGACCGACCCACCCGCATTCCGACCGGTCCACCAGTATCCCGACCGACCCACCCGCATCCCGACCGACCCACCAGTATCCCGACCGACCCACCCGCATCCCGATCGCTCCGCCGAACGTCCTCCGGGCGCGCGAGGAACGCGCGAGGGACGACCGACCGAGCGACCGCAGGGAGCGACGGGAGGGAGTCGGCTGGGGAGGGGGTGGCGACGGCCCCGACGTTCGGCGCGATCGGCCCCGAACGTCCCGACCGGACCGGAACGGCGACGCCCACCGTCAGTTCCCGAGGATCGCGTCCAGTCGCTCCCCCAGCGTCACCACGTACTCCTCGTAGTCGTAGCCGAGACGGCCGATCCACACCTCCCGGTAGGAGGGGTGGACCAGGGGGAGGACGGTGACGCCCAGGTCCGGGCATTCGACGGGATCCAGCACCGAATCGAGAAAGCCCGAGAGGTCCCGGCCGGCGGCCGAGAGGACCGACAGGGTGGCGTGTTTGCCCGTCGGAACGACGGCGTCGGGATCCACGTGATCCAGTTCCGCCACGAGGTGGTCCCGGCACCGCGCTCGCTCGGTCGGCGTCGGCTCCCGGTTCGACCCCGACCCGTCCGCGGGGAAGCACTTGACGGCGTTGGTGTAGTAGGCGTCCGGGTGGCCGGCCCGGCGCATCGTCGTCCGGATCCGCCGGCCCGAGTGCCGGGAGGTGTAGGCCGTGCCCGTCCAGTTGCCGCCACGCCAGTGGTCGGCGTCCGGGTCCCCCGCGCCGGGTGCCTCCCCGACCACCACCACGTCGGCGTCGGTCGGGCCGACGCCCCACGAGATCCGTTCCCGGCACTCGGCCAGCGCCGGGCACCGCTCGCATCCCGGTTCGAGGACGAGGCGGTCGTCGGGGTCGGGGAACGGCGGGTCACCGGCGTCCCGAGAGGGCGGGTCCCGGGAGTCGGGAGAGGGTGGGTCGCCGGGCACGGCCGATCCTGGTGGGACGGGGACAATCAGGCTGTCGCCCCCAGCGCGGCCGTCGCTCCCGTCGGGGGTCGGACGGGTGCCGACGGAAACGCCTACGGCGCGGGCGGGCCGACTCGCGGGTATGGAACTCTCGGAGATCGTTACGCGCCTCGACGACCGCCTGCGCACGGAGGACTACGCCGACGTCGACGCCAGCGCCAACGGCTTGCAGGTCGGTCCGCCGGAGGCGACGGTCGACCGTGCGGCCTTCGCCGTCGACGCCGCCGTCGCAACCGCCGAGGCGGCCGCCGACGCCGACGCGGACCTCCTGGTCACCCACCACGGCGTCTCCTGGGGCGGGATCGACCGCGTGACGGGGCGGGCATACCGACGGATCGCACCCCTCGTCGAGAACGACCTGGCGCTGTACGTCTCGCACCTGCCGCTGGACGGCCACCGGAAGCTCGGCAACGCCGCGGGGGTGGCCGACCTGCTGGACCTCGAAGACCGTGTGCCGTTCGGGTCGATCGGCGGCGAACATATCGGCCAGCAGGGGCGGATCCCCGGTGAGCTACCGGCGTCGGAGCTCCGCGACCGCCTGTCGGACCTGGACACCGGCGGGCAGGGTGTACAGGTGCTCGACTTCGGCCCCGACCGCGTGGAGGACGTGGCGGTCGTCACCGGCTCCGGGACGGACTGGCTGGACGAGGCCGTCGAGGCCGGTGCCGACGCCCTCGTGACCGGCGAGGGCAAACAGCAGGTCTACCACCGGGCGCGGGAGGCCGGCCTGACGGTCGTCCTGGCGGGCCACTACGCCACCGAAACCTTCGGCGTCCGCCGGCTGATGGACCTGATCGACGAGTGGGGGGTCGAGACGACGTGGATCGACCACCCGACGGGACTCTGAGGCGTTTTACAGTAATTTTACTGTAATTGCCTGGAGGAGGGAATCGCGCCCCGTTCGTACCGCCCCGATCCGTGGTATCGCCCCACGGACCGCGGGCGATCCACCAACACTGAAGCCGGTCCGGGGAGGGAAATCGGGAACATGGACGAGTTCGTCGATGGCGACGCGCCGGTCCAGCACTCCCGGCCGGACCTGACCTGTTTCGGCTGTGGACCGGCACACGAGGACGGGATCGGAATCGAGAGCTACCGCGAGGGCGAGACGCTCGTGGCGACCGTCGACCCCGGGGAGCGGTTCGGCTCCGGGATGGAGAACGTCGCCTACGGCGGGTACCTCGCGTCGCTGGTCGACTGCCACTCGGTCTGGACGGCCATCACGTTCGCCCACCTAGCCGAGGAGAAACCGCTCGGGAGCGACCCACCCCTCCACTACGTGACCGGCGAGTTGAACGTGACCTACGAGGCGCCCACCCCGATGGACCGGCCGATCCACATGACGGCCCGACCCGAGAGCGAGGTCGGACGGTCGGCGACGGTCCGGACGGCGGTCGCGTCCGGGGACGATACCACCGTCACCGCCGAGGTGACGGCGGTACGGGTCGACCCCGACGAGGTGCCCGGTCGACACCGGGAGTAGCGGCGGTCGGCGGATCCGACGGACCGAAGCGTCAGGATTTTTCCGGCGGCGGCCCCTCCTCCGGGCATGATCGTCGTCGCCAACCGGTTCCACGTCGCCGAGGAGCACGCCGACGAGTTCCGCGGGCGGTTCCGCGACCGGATGGGGGAGGTCGAACACCGCGAGGGGTTCGTCCGGTTCGAACTCCTGAGCCCGGTCGACCACGGCCACATCGACACCGACACCCACGTCGCGGTCACCTACTGGGAGGACATGGACGCCTTCGAGGCCTGGACCGACAGCGAGGCCTTCCGGGAGGCCCACCGGAACACCCCGCCCGAGGAGTGGTTCACCGACGACAACGAACTGGAGATCCACGAGGTGGCGTTCGACGCCACCGGCGAGGATACGTAGGAGAGTCGTTCGGGTCCGTTCTCTCGAACTCCGCATCCGTCGAGACCACCCGAAAGCCCCCGGGCCGCCTTCAATCCCACCCCGAAAGCCCCCGGGCCGCCTTCAATCCCACCCCGCCGCCTCGATCCTCCCCAACCGTCTGCGCTTCTCGGTCGGTCGCCCCGCTCCCTCCCTGCGATGCTCGCCCCTCGCGTGGAATCGTCGCGGCCGCCTCGCGTCGCTCGGCGACCGCGACCGCACGCGCCGTGGGTTCCGGCCGCGGTAGCTGATCGCCGTGCCGGAAAATCGGTTCGGCGTGGCGGTCAGTCGGCGTCGAGAGTCTCGCGCCAGTCGGTCGGGTCCTCGACGCCGTCGATCCGCCGGGCGTAGTAGTTGGCGGGCGTGGGGATCTCCTCGCAGAGGTCGTCCTTGTTGACGCAGTCGCCGTAGACCTGCATTGTGGCACAGGAGGGCGGCGGGTAGTCACCGCCGTTCTCGCCCCGGAGCCGCGAGACGCGGTACTCGACCGCCTCCGGGTCCAGGTCACAGAGGGCGGCCACCTCGTCGCGGTCCATGCCGATCCCGGTCAGGAAGGAGAGGAGCGCGAACGCGGAGTTCGGCGGGAGGTCCTCGCCGGACCGGGCCCGGTCGAGCAGCGCCCGCATGCACGGCGGGAACAGGCCGGGGACCACGAGGTCGATCCCCCGGGGGGAGTCGTAGTCGGCCAGGGCGGACTCGATGGCCTCGCGCTCGCTTTCGAGGTTCCCGGCGACCGCCTCGGGGACCGGCAGCGGCAGTCCCTCGGTGACCCGGTCGCGGACGGCCGCCCGGAGGAGCGCGTACAGTTCCTCGCGCTCGACGGGTACCCACCCGTCGGAGAGGTCCCGGACCGCCAGGCGCCACTCCTCGCCGTCCAGGTCGGCCGCCAGCCGGAGGTACGCGCTCACCCCGACCCGCGCGCCGTCCTCGTCGAGGTCCACGTCCCGGTCGAGGTCGAACTCGGCGAGCAGTCGCTCGACGGTCATCTCCCCGCCGGCGGTACTCTTGAGCGCCTCGCCCTCGACGTCCGACCGGAGTCGCTCGTGGGCCGTGGCCGCTTCCGCCCGGGCGTAGACCCGCGTGAGTTCCGGCCGGTCGACCAGGGAGACGAGCACGCGGGCCACCGGGTACGAGAGCAACTCCA
The DNA here is from genome assembly GCA_003023195.1 of Halobacteriales archaeon QS_8_69_26. Classification (GTDB taxonomy): domain Archaea; phylum Halobacteriota; class Halobacteria; order Halobacteriales; family SW-7-71-33; genus PXRX01. Next base: position 78,663 of record PXRX01000035.1, on the reverse strand, counting down.
CCCGCGGAGTTCGGTGGGGGTCACCGACCGTCCCGTCGGTGATTGCCGACTCGACGCGGTCGAGTCCCCGCTCGACCGGCTGGCCGCCGGCCGCCACGAGGTCCGCCAGGTCCACCCCGGCCGCCTCGACGGCCTCGCGGGCCGCCGTAAGGAACGGGTACCGGGCGTGCAGGCGCTCCATCGCTACCCGTCTGGGGCCGCCCGTCGAATAAATCACCCGGTCAGCTAGCAACCGGGGCGATCCGGAGTGGAGCGGGGAACCGGCGGGGATCGACCCTACGACTCCTCGGGATCGGCGTTGTCCTCGATCCAGGCCAGCAGTTCGTCGCCGGTCACCTCGTACCCCTGGCGGGAGAAGAAGTTCGCCACGTTCCGGCAGTCCCGGACGAGGAACTCCCGGGCGTTGGGGTGGTGGACCGTGACCGCCTGCCCGAGGTCGATCACGACGATCTGACCCCGGTGGAAGACGAGGTTGTACTCCGAGAGGTCGCCGTGGACGAGGCCGGCATCGTAGAGCCGTCGCATGTACTCCCGGACCACCTCGTAGGCCGTCTCTGGGTTCTCGACCCGGACCTCGGCGAGGCGCCTGGCCCGGCCCGCCTCGGTGCCGATGTACTCCATGACGAGGACGTTCCGCTCGACGGCGACGGGCGTCGGCACCCGGACGCCGGCGTCCCGGGCGCGCCGGAGGTTGGCGAACTCCTTGCGGACCCACGCCAGCACCACCTCCTTCTTTCGCCCACCGATGTCCTCGAAGCGCGGGTCGCCCGCGAGGTACTCGCGCATGTCACGGAAGTCCGAGGCCGAGATGCGGTAGACCTTCACCGCCACTTCCGGGTCCTCGCCGTCGTCTGGGCCGAGGACCTCCCGGGCGGCCGGCCCGCCCAGCGCCGTGTAGACGTTGGCCTCCTTGCCCGTCGAGATCGGACCCCCGAAGGCGGCGAGGGCCCCGGTCTGGACCAGTTTGTAGAGCGCGCCGTAGGTCGCCTCGTCGAACACCGAGTCCTCGACCTTGAACTGGTCGGCGTCCTTGATCCGCCGGCGGAACTCGTCGAACTCCCGGTCGCGCCGGCGGGCGATCCGCTCGGCCTCCGAGTCCGAGACGTCTATCTCCTCCCACTCGTCGCCCGGCCCGTCGACGGTTTCGGGGTCGACCAGTCCGTAGTCCTCGGCCATCCGCGTCCGTATAGATCGCTCGGCGGCAAAAGGCTGGCTCCGGTTCCGGCCCCGCGAGGGCCGTTCGAGGGCATCCGCGCGCGGCCAGTGCGGTCCGACCACCCGGCGTGGGTGGGACTACCCGATGTAGCCCTCCTCGCGGAGGGTGTCGGCTTCGGCCTTCTCGTAGCGCCAGGTGATGTCGGCCTTCTCGTCCTGCCAGTCCCAGGGCTCGACGAGGACGATGTCGTCCTCGCGGATCCAGATCCGCTTCTGCATCTTCCCGGGGATGCGGGCGGTGCGCTCCTGGCCGTCGGCACACCGTACCTTGACGCGGTTCGCCCCGAGCATCTGTTCGACGACGGCGAACACCTCGTCGTCGTCGGGCATGCGGATGTCCTCCAGGCGGCTCCCGCCGTTCTCGCTCATGTGTTCCCGTCCGGGCGGCACGTTTTTAAATACGCCGTCTTCTCTCGCGGGAGCCAGCGCCGCAGGCGGGGCGGTCCGGGACGGCCGCCCGCGAGTCGTCGCGTCGCCACCGCCAGTCGGATCGACGACAGAACGGGGATCCGGACGGTACGACGACCTGGAACCGCGATCGGCGTACAGTAATGCTGTAAACACGCCTGTCCGATCCCCCTGTCTCCCGTTCCCACGCAATCTTTTTCCCCCTCGACGGGCCAGGTAGTGTCGATGAGCGGTCCCGTCCCCTTCGGACGGTGCTGATCGGTTGACGGGTGGAGTTTCGGTCCACGGCCGCCTCCGACGGCACCGCCGGAACGCAACCCCGTCGCGCCTGGTTTTGCACAGCTACGGGTCGGTCGCGAGCGAGGGATCGACCGGCGTGTCCGACGTGACACCGGCACCTCCGCGACCGGCTCTGCCGACTCTCACCCCCGATCCACACCACACCGATGACAGCACCACAGAACCCGAGCGAATCGACTCACGACCGAACCGACCGCACGATCGACGAAGACGCCGATTCCGATCCGGCGAGCGAATTCGAAGTGGATCCGGACTCGACGAGCGACGCGGATCCGGCCCCCGTCGACCACGCGGAGCTCTCGGAACTGGCCCGCCGGCGTGGCCTGTACTTCCCGGCGGCGACGGCACACGGCGGCGCGGCCGGCTTCTACACCTACGGCCCGGTGGGCGCGGCGCTGAAGCGCAACGTCGAGGCGGCCTGGCGGGACCGGTTCGTCGTCCGCGAGGGCAACCACGAGGTCGAGTCGCCGACGGTTGTCCCGGAGCCGGTGTTCGCCGCCTCGGGCCACCTCGACTCGTTCGACGACCTCCTTGTGGCCTGCCCGGCCTGCGACCGCCGGCACCGCGCGGACCACCTCGTCGAGGACCACACGCACGCGAGCGACGCGGAGGGCATGGACCCCGTGCAGGTCGAGGACCTCGTCGCCACCCACGACCTCGCGTGCCCGGACTGTTCGGCGTCGCTGGCCGGCCAGCCCGTCGAGCCGTTCGCGCTGATGTTCGAGACGGCGATCGGTCCCGGCGACGCCCGGCCGGGCTACCTGCGCCCCGAGACCGCCCAGGGCACGCTCGTGGAGTTCCCGCGCCTGGCGGAGTACGCCCGCGAGGAGACGCCCTTCGGCGTCGCCCAGGTGGGCCGGGGCTACCGGAACGAGATCAGCCCCAGGAGGGCGATCGTCCGCCTGCGGGAGCTGACGATGGCCGAACTCCAGACGTTCCACGACCCCGAGCGCGACGACGCGCCCATGGCGACGGTGGCCGACGCGACCCTCCGGCTCTACCCCGTCGAACGCCAGCGGCGCGCCGAGCGCGAGGCCCCCGACGACCCGGTCGACCCCGACTACGTCGAGGCGACCGTCCACGAGGCCCTCGACGAGGACGTGGTCGCAGACCCCTGGCTCGCCTACTACCTGGGCGTCGCCCGCGAGTGGCTGGAGGCCGTCGGCGTCGCGCCCCACCGCCTGCGCTGTCGCGAGCACCGCCCGGACGAACTCGCCCACTACGCCGAGGAGTGCTGGGACGTCGAGGCGGAGGTGGACGGCGAGTGGATCGAACTGGCGGGCGTCGCCGACCGCGCCGACAACGACCTGGCGAAGCACGCCGCCGCCTCGGACGAGTCGTACACGCTGTTCCGCGAGTACGACGAGCCCCGCACCGGCGAGCGCGTTCGCGTCGACCCCGACATGTCGGCGCTCGGCCCGGAGTACGGCGACCGGGCGCCGGCCGTCGTCGAGGCACTGGAGGCGCTCGCCCGCGAGAACCCCGCCGCGTTCGACGCCGACACGGTGACCGTCGCCATCCCCGTCGAGAGCGAGGATCGGTCGACGACCGACGCCGAGGGCGATCGCCCGAGGACCGATCCCGACGGTGATCACCCGACCGTCGACGCCGAGAGCGATCGCGTCACGGTGTCGACCGACCACGTCGACGTCTCCGTCGAGACGGTCACCGAGTACGGCGAGCAGGTCCGCCCGCACGTCGCCGAACCCGCCTTCGGTATCGACCGGGTCGTGTACGCCGTCCTTGCACACTCCCTGCGGGCCGACGTCGTCGACGGCGAGCGCCGCACCTACCTCGCGCTGGATCCGGCGGTCGCACCCACCCTCGCGGCGGTGCTCCCGCTGACGGACGACGTCGCCGACCGCGCCCGGACCCTGGCCGAGGAGTGCCGGCGCGCGGACCTGCCGGTCGAGTACGACGACGGGGGTTCGATCGGCCGGCGCTACCGCCGCCAGGACGAGGTCGGCACGCCCTACTGCGTGACCCTCGACGAGCGCACCCGCGAGGACGACACCGCGACGGTCCGCGACCGGGACACCACCGAGCAGGTTCGCGTCCCCGTCGCGGACCTCCCGGCGGTTCTCCGGGACCTCCGGGACCGGCGGCTGACCGTTGCGGACCTGGCGGCCGAGCGGAACCCGGACGAGCGAACGTAGCGAGGGGACCCCCGACGTCCCCTCCGGAACGGCGTCCCGGAGACCGGCGGGGACCACGGATCCCCGCCCGACGGTTTAAGTCCGGGAGCGCGACCACCCCGGGGCATGGTGCGACTCGTCTCGCGGACGCGCCGCGAGGGGCCGGTCACGCTGGTCGAGGCGGCGCTGGTGAACGACGGTCCGCTCCCGCGACGGGTCCGCGTCGAGAGCCGGCTCGACGGCCCGGTCTGGCCGCCGCGCCGCCGGGGCGTGCCCGAGTCCGGGTGGGACGGGCGAACCTACGCGGTCGCCCTCGACGCGGGCGAGCGACTGGGCTTCGGCTTCGCCAGCCCCGCCCAACCGGTCGATCCCCCGGTCGCGCTGGTGGCCGACGACCCGCCGGCGTTCGACGCGACGCCCGACACCCCCGCCGACGTGGTGCGGGCGCTGGGGGACCCCGCGCCGCCGACCGACGCCGTCGCCCTCCCGGAACCTGATATCCCGCCTGCCGCCGGCGGGGACGGCCCTCCCGCTCCCGGGCCGGATCGTCCCGGACCGGACCCGCCGGAGCGGGGGACGGACCCCTCGGATCAGGGAACGGATCCGCCGCGGGAGGGCGGTGATCCCCCGTGATCGTCGCGGTGGCCGGCGGGAAGGGCGGCGTCGGGAAGACCACGGTGGCGCTGAACCTCGGGGCCGCCCTGGACGCCGTCGTCGTCGACGCCGACCTCGGGATGCCCGACGTGGCCGCGGGTCGAAGCCGGGGCCCCGACCTGCACGACGTGCTCGCGGGCCGCGCCGCCCCGGTCGAGGCCGTCCGCGAGGGCGGGCCGGTCGACCTCCTTCCCTGCGGCCGGTCCCTGGCGGGGGCCCGGGCCGCCGACGTCACCGCCCTGGCCGGGGCGCTCCGGCGGGTGGCGCGGGCCTACGGGACCGCCGTGGTCGACTGCCCCGCCGGGATGGCCGCCGACGCCGGGATCCCCCTCTTCGCCGCGTCGAAGTGCGTGCTGGTGACCACTCCCGACCGCGTGGCACTCCCCGACGCCGTCCGGACCTGGGCGCTGGCGACCGAACTCGACGCCGGTGTCGCCCGCGTGGTGCTCAACCGCGCCGGGGCGGATCCCCCGGTCGACCGGGTGGAGCGGGCGCTGGGCGTGCCCGCCACCGTCGTCCCGGAGTCCGACGCCGTCGACCGCGCGACGGCGACCGGCCGGCCCGTTTCGACCGTGGACCCCGACTGCGTACCGGCGCGCCGGTTTCGCGAACTCGGCGAGGCGGTGGGGAACGGGTGATGGATCGGGATCTCACGGGGTTCGGCCCGGATCGGGACCGGTCGAGTCGGGATCAACCCCGAAAGCCTCGATCCTCCCCAGCCGTCTGCGCTCCTCGGTTCACTCGTTCGCTCCGCTCACTCGCTCACCTGCGGTGCTCGCCCCTCGCGCGCGACTCGCGGCGTTCGCCGCTCGTACCGCGCGCCGTGTGGCCGACCCGGCAGGGGGATCGATCCCCGACATTTCCAGGGGGGTCGATCCCGGACGGCCGGGAGGAAAACCCATTTGACGGGGAGGCCCCTCCCGGGTGGTGATGGACGTCGCCGAGGTCCTGCCCGAGTTCGCCGACGCGTTCCCCTTCGAGGAGTTCAACCGGATGCAGCGGGCGACCCTCCCGGCGGTGCTGGACTCGACGGAGAACCTGGTCGCCGGGGCCCCGACCGCGAGCGGCAAGACCGCCATCGCGGAACTGGCCATCTGCGAGACTCTGAGGGACGGCGGGACGGCGCTGTTCGTCGCGCCGATGCGGGCGCTGACCAACGAGAAGGAACGGGAGTGGGACCGCTTCGAGGACCTGGGCTACGAGGTGTACGTCGTCACCGGCGAACGGGACCTGAACCCCCGGCAGGCCGAACGGGCCGACATCCTGGTGATGACCCCCGAGAAGGCCGACTCGGCGACCCGCAAGCACGAGCGCCGCCGGTACGCCTTCGTCAACGACGTCGACCTGGCCGTCGTCGACGAGGTCCACCTGCTGGACTCCGAGCGCCGGGGGAGCGTCCTGGAGGTGGTCGTCTCCCGGCTCCGGCGGATCTGCGACCCCCGGATCGTCGCGCTGTCGGCGACCATGGAGAACGTCGAGGAGGTGGCCGAGTGGCTGGACGCACCCCCGGACAACACCTTCTCCTTCGGTGACGAGTACCGCCCGGTCGAGTTGCACGCGAACGTCGAGACCTACAGCCCCGGCGAGAATCCCTTCGCCGACAAGTACCGGCGGCTCTACCGGGCGCTGGACCTGGCCGAGCCACACGTCCGGGACGGCGGCCAGGCGCTGGTGTTCGTCTCCGCCCGGAGCGACACGGTCCGGGCCGCCGAGAAGACCCGCGACGAACTCGCCGAACGGGACGTCCCCGTCGGGGCACGCGGGGACTACGACTTCCACACCGAGACCCAGGCCCTGGACGACGACCGCCTCCGGCAGTCGGTCATCGACGGCGTCGCCTTCCACCACGCCGGCCTCTCGAAGAACGACAAGGACCTCGTCGAGGAGTGGTTCCGCCAGGGGGCCATCGACGTCCTCTTCTCGACCTCCACGCTGGCCTGGGGCGTGAACCTCCCCGCCCGCTGTGTCGTCATCAGGGACACCAAGATCCACGACCCCCTGGAGGGCGAGGTGGACCTGAACCCCCTGGACGTGCTCCAGATGCTCGGGCGGGCCGGCCGCCCGGGCTACGACGACGTCGGCTACGCCCACGTCGTCGCCCACCCCGAGGAGGCCGACCGGTACCGCCGCCTGCTGGATTCGGGCAAGCCCATCGAGTCCCGCCTGGCGGGGGAACTCGACGCCCACCTCAACGCCGAGATCGCGATGGGCACCGTGCGGGACGTCGACGACGTGATGGACTGGATGGAAACCACCTTCTACTACGTCCGGGCCAGGCACGCCCCCGAACGGTACGACTTCACCGGCCTCCGGGACCGGGTGCGCTCGACCCTGGAGGACCTGGTCGACCGGGGGTTCGTCCGCACCGCCGAGGACCTGCGCCTGGAGCCGACCCCCCTGGGACGTCTGGCCTCGACGTACTACCTCAGGCTCGACACCGCCGAGCGCTTCCACGACCTGGCGGTCCGGGCCGGCGGCGGCACGGAGACCGGGTCCACGGGCGACTCGGGCGGGTGGGGCGATCCCCCCTCGGACGGCACGATGTTGCGGACGGTCGCCCGGGCCGCCGAGTTCGACAGCGTCAGCGCCCGGTCGGACGAACGCGACGCCGTCGACGCCGTCCTCGGGGAGCGGGCCGACGACCTGGAGCCCGGTTCCCGGAAGGTGCTTGCGATCCTCCGGTCGTCGATGGCCGACTCGACCCCCGCCGAACTCCGGAGCGACGCCTGGGTGATCCGCCAGAACGCGCTCCGACTGGTCGCCGCGCTGGGCGCGTTCCTGGCGGAGTTCGCCGGCCCCGCGGCCGCCAACGCCGCCGCCCGCCTGGAGGCCCGCGTCGAGACGGGCGTGTCGGCGCAGGCGGTCGGCCTCACCGCCATCGACGGCGTCGGCCCCGCCCGCGCCGGGACCCTGGCCGAGGCGGGGATCGACACCCCGGCGGACGTGCTGGCGGCCGGGACCGCCGGCGTTTCCGCGGCCGGCATCCCCGACGGCGTCGCCGAGAGAGTGGTCGACCGCGCCCGCGACCTGCCCGCCGTGGCCGTCGAGTGGGGGTCGTTCCCCGACCGGATCGGGGCCGGCGAGAGCGACCCCCGCGAGGTGACCGTCCGCAACCGCGGCGGCGGCGCGACGGCCGGCCTGCGGGTGACCGTCAACGGCCGGGAGATGACCGCGACCGAGACCTACCTCGGGGACGAGGAAACCCTCCCCGTCCCCGTGTTCGGCGCGCCCGACCGGGACGAACTCACCTTCGCCGTCGAGGCCGTCTTCCCCGACCTGCCGCTCCGACCGATCCGCGAGGAGCGGACCGTCCGGGTGGACTGACCGTCGGGCAGTCCCGGCATCCGACACGGAGACCCACCCAAGCCGAGGGATCCACCCGACCCGAACGTCCCCCCGGCGCGCGAGGAACGCGCGAGGGACGACCGACCGAGGATCCCGGGACCGCAGGGACCGGGACCGCAGGGAGGGAGTCGGCTGGGGAGGGCGTGGCGACCGGCCCGACGTTCCCGGTCTACAGGACCGGTCCCGGGCGAGAGTGCGAGTATCCCCCGTCGTGATCGGCTCCGGAACTCAGTCGTCCGGATCGGTGCCCTCGGCGGACGCCTCGTCCGGACTGGCACGCTCGGGAGAGGCGTCGGCGGCGGGATCCGTGGAGACGTCGTCCGGATCGCCGGCCGGATCGGCGCTCTCGGCGGCGACGGCCCGGTGCTGGTAGAGCGCGCAGGCCCCGAGCATCGCCCACACCCCGAAGGTCGGCGGGAGCGCGAACGACAGCACCGGGGGTGCGGCCGCCAGGATCGCCCCCGAGACCGCCCCGGGCACCGGGAGGACCGACAGCGTCGCCTCGATGCCCGCGAGCGTGACGGGGATGGCCGCGACCAGTGCCCCCGCGAGGTAGAGGGGCCGGGCGCACCCCGGGTCGACGGGGCCGGCGTCCAGCAGGTACAGCAGCGGCACCATCGGGAACAGCGCCAGCGAGAGGTAGAACGGTTCCAGGGGGATCACCGACAGGATCGCCAGTATGGTGACGTGGAGGCCGACCAGTCGGCTCACCGCGTGCTCGAAGGTCCGGTACGACGCCAGCACCACCGGCGTCATCACGAGCATCGCCGCCGGAAACATGGCGGCCCCGGGGATCCACGGGGCGACCACCGCGAGCTGTCTCCGGACCGTCATGAACGGCGCGCCGGGGTCCGGGCCGTCCGCGAAGGTCCCGACCGACATCTCCCCGGGGAGCGTCTCGGTGAAGAACACCTCCGTCGGGCCGGGGCCGAACGCGACCAGCCCCAGGGCGAGGAGGCCGAGGCCGGTCGCCGTCGCGGCCGCGACGGTCCGCCAGGCCCGCCGGCGGACCAGCCACGCCCCGACCAGGGCGGGGTACAGCTTCACGGTCGCGGCCGCCGCAAGGACCGCGCCGGCGGCGATTTCCCGGTCGCGTTCGATCCAGACCGCCCCCAGCGCGAACGCCAGCGCCAGTTGCAGGTTCACCTGCCCGAGCACGAGCGTCACCGCGGAGGCGGCCGAGAGAAACGTGAACCCGGCGATCAACCCCCTGTCGAGGCGGGTCAGCTCGACGCCCGCCCGCTCGACGGTCCTGACCATCACCAGGGCCAGGGCGGCGCCGGTGAGCAGGTTCAGCGCCGTCTGGACCGCGTAGGCCAGGGTGGGATCGCCGAGCAGGCCGTAGAGCAACAGCGGGAGCATCACCACCGGCGGGTACAGGAAGTGGTAGCCGTCCAGCCCCGGCGGCGTCACCGCGTAGAAGTCCCCGCCCTTCAGGGCGGCCCGCGCCGCGTGGTAGTAGACGTCCGTCGCCAGGCTCACCTGTTCGGGCTGGGTCCGCGCGAGGCCGACCCCGTTCTCTATCCCGAAGAGGATCGCGACGGCCATCACCACCCTGGGACCGCGCTTTCGTGCGCTCACTCGCCCGTACCTTCCCGCCGGGACACTTCGGGATTTCCATTCGCGGTCCGGGCCCGAACGCCCGGACGTCGGGCGGGGAGCGGGAGGGCGAATCCCTGGCGGGACGAGCACTTAACCGCTCCCGACTCCCGATCCGGCGTGAATGCGGATCCTGCTCGACGCGATGTGTGGCGGGCTCCGGTCGTACCTGCGGATGTGCGGTCACGACGCCGCCTACGCCCTGGACCGGGGCGTCGAGGACGACGACCGTCTGCTGGCGTGGGCCGACCGGGAAGAGCGGGTGCTGGTGACGAGGGACCGCGGCCTCGCCGCGCGGGCCGACCGGTCGGTCCTCCTCGGTGGGAAGGCCGTCGAGGACCAGTTACGGGAACTCGCCGCGGCCGGGGTCGACCTCACCCTCGCCGACCCGCCGACGCGGTGTAGCCGGTGCAACGGACGGCTGGACCCCGTGACGGGGGCGCCATCGGGCGACGCCACGGACGAAGGCGCGACGGACGACGCGGACGGCGAGAAGGCGGCCACCACGCCGGAGTTCGCCCCGGACCCGACCGGGACGGCGGTCTGGCGCTGCGTCGACTGTGGCCAGCACTTCTGGCGGGGATCGCACTGGGACGACGTGGCGGGAACGCTGGCGGCGGTTCGCGGGACGCCGGACGACCCGGACGACGGGGTATGAGATCAGCCCGGAGGTAGGGTGGACATCCGCCCGGACGGCAGCGTGTGACCTCGGCCCGGAGGTAGGGTGTGACGTCGACCCGGTCAGTCAGTGCGAGAGAAGCGGAGAGAACGGTCCGGAGGAACGCGGCCGGGGAACGGGGAACCGGGCGGAACGGCCGTCAGTCGCTCGTGATCGGGTCGGCCTCGGCCTGTTCCCGCAGTTCGGGGAGGCGGCCGATGGCCGCGTACCGGGCCACGTCGGCGCCGAGGTCCTCCAGGCGGTCGGCGTACTCGTCGTCGACGCCCTCCCCGGGGTCGACGTGGTCGCTGGCGTCCGGGATCCCGACGTGGGTGGGGTGGACCCAGGCCCGGACCCACCGCGCGGCGGTCCGCAGGTGGAGGATTGCGGGGGTCGGGAACCGGCCACCGGCGGTGACCACGATGCCGACCAGGGTGTTCTCGAACTCGTCGAACCCGCAGTAGTCCAGCGCGGTCTTCAGCGGCGAGGCGATGGTCCCGTGGTATATCGGCGACCCGAGGACGACGGCGTCGGCCTCGCGGATCCGCCGGCGGAGTTCGGGGGCGTCCCCGGCGTCGCGGCCGTCGGAACCGTAGAGCGGCAGGTCGTAGTCGCGCAGGTCGATAAGCTCCGTCGTCGCACCCTCGAGTTCGGCGGCGGCGAGCACCGGCGCGAGCGCGGTTCGCGTCGTGCTCTCGTCGCGCAGGCTACCCGAGACGGCGACGACGTGGGGGGTGTCGTTCATCGCTTGCTCGATAGAAGGACCCCCGGGACCATAAGCTGTTCCGGAAGGGAATTTATGTACTATATTCTACACGAACGGTGGGGTCGGGGCGTCGGAGGGGACGGGCGAACACCGGGATCGGACGCGAACCGCGTCCGGACCGCCACCGACGATCAGACGGCGCGGGCGAACGCGAGGGTGCCGCTTATCGACTCGATGTAGGCGTCGACGACCTGGCCCTCGCGGGCGCCGGAGACGAAGATGGTGTACTTGCCCTTCTCGGCGACGCCGTCGCCCTTGCGGCCGGTGTCTGTGATCTTCACCTCGTAGGTCTCGCCCTCCTCCAGGGTGGGGCGGGACTGGACGCCGGCGCTCTTCGACGTGCGCTTGGCGACCGGGCGGAACGCGCCACAGGCCTCACAGCGCAGCATCCGGGTGCCGTTCTCGGTCACCAGGCGGGTGTCGGGCAGGCCACACTCCGAGCAGGTGACGAACTCGGCGACGTACTCCTCGACGGCCGCCGAGAAGTCGTCGGGGGAGAAGGTGCCGTTGTACCGGCCCCGGGAGCCGTCGAACTGGCCGTTGGTGCCCAGTTCGCTCTGGATCGACCGGTGGAGGTGCTCGGGGTCGCGGGCGAGGACGTCGGCGATGTCACCCAGGTTGTTCAGCCGGGTGAACGCGCCGTCGGGTTCGGTGACGGGGTCGGGGATCGAGAGCCGGCGGTCCTCGCCGGCGAGGTCGGGGAGTCGGTCGAGCGCCCTGTCGAGGCGCTGGTCGTAATTCATACGATCGGGAGTCGCCGACGCCGTAAAGCCGTTCCGTTCCGCGACGGTCGGGAGAGTGACCCGTACCGCCGACGGCGCCACCGTCGTGGGGTGGATCCGGAGTCTCCGACTGGAGCGGATCCGGAGCCTCGGACCGGGGCTGTTCCGGGGGCGACCGGTCGAGGGGGATCCCGGCGTCGATCTCCTCCAGTGACGAACCGGGTGAAAGCGGAGGAACATGTTCGCGGAATTCGTCGGTCCCGGGGATGTCCCCGGTTCCGTGGAGCACGATCCCGGTACGTTCGAGCGTGACGTCCGGCGTTTCTCCGATCGCGATCCCGGGGTGCTTCCGATTCGCGGCGGTCCCCGCGAGTGATCGTCGCCGAACCGTCCCCGGACCGGATCCCCACCGGACCACGGGGGTCGGCCGGAGCGTGACCGACCGTGTTGCGGCGTGACCTGCTCCGCGCCGGTGCGGCGGTCGCCGCCGCAACCGGTGAGACCGCCACGGTGACCGTCGTCACCGGGGACGGACGGACCGGATCGTCGCCGGGGACGAACAGACAGAAGATACGGTAACGTTACTGTAAGACGACGGGACCGCCGCGGGTGCCCTCGCTCGGACCGATCCACCGACCCAACGGCTAAACCCGCAGACGGCCAAGGCGGGGCATGGACGTCGACGTCGTCGACATGGACCACGTAGCGATCCGGGTGAGCGACATCGACCGGGCACTGGCGTTCTACCACGACCTCCTCGGCCTCCCGGTCCGCGACCGGGACCGCTACGAGGACGGGGACGTGCCCTTCGTCGCCGTCGCCGCCGGGGGACGGCACCTCCACCTCGTGCCGACCGACGAGGAGATAGCCGTCGGGAACGACCACGTCTGCCTGCTCGTGCGCTCGGACGACGTGAACACCGAGGAGGAGATGGCACGGTTCCTCGACGACCTGCGAGCGGAAGGGGTCGAGGTCCAGGCGGGCGAACCCTACGAGCGGTACGGAGCCTACGGCAACGACTGGGCGGCCTACGTCCGCGATCCGGACGGCCGTACGGTCGAGTTGAAACTCCACTGACAGACCGGGAGCGCCTGGCGGAGCACTGCCTCGACCGGCGCCCGTCGGTCGACGTCGAACGGTCCGTCGACCGCATCGGGGCGCTCTACGGGAGCCTGCTCTGAACGGGATCCGCCACCGACTCCGAACGGGAACCGCCCCACTCAGTCGGTCGCCCAGGCCCGGGTGACCGCCCGCAACTCCTCCGTCGTGTACTCCCCCCGGGCCCAGGCGGCGATGGCGGTCCGGAGTTCGTCCGAGTCGATGGCACAGTCACCGTTCAGGTCCGCACTGACGACCGGCGGCGGTGCGTCGCACGCCAGTCCGCCGAACACCGAAACCGATCCCCTGGCCGCCGGGACCGCACCGGACCCGTCGCCGGGCGCACCGACGAGGACGGTGCCGTCGTCGACCCCGACGGCGATCCCGAGGGCGTCCCCGGGACCCGGATCCGCGGCGAGTCGCTCCAGTCGGGACCACGCCCCGTCGGATCGCTCGAAGACGGTGGCTGTACCCGCGTCTTCCCCGTCCGGACCGTCGACGGACGGGTCGCCGACGACCGCGACGTCGCCGCCGAGGTCGACGGCGCTCCCGAACCCGGCGGCCCCGTCCCCGGGGTCCAGCCTCGCCGCCCGGGACCAGTCCCCGCCGGACCGCTCGAAGACGAAGACCGCTCCCGCCCCTGGGTCACCGACGAGGGCTGCCCCGCCGTCGAGGGCGACGGCGGCCCCGAACCGGTCGCCGGACCCGCCCTCGCCCGTTAGCCTGGCGATCCGGGTCCAGTTCCCCCCCGAACGCTCGAAGACGTGGGCCGTCCCCGCACCGGGAGCACCGACCACCGCGACGTCGTCCTGGACCGCCACCGCGGTACCGAACCGACCGTCGCCGGACAGCCCCGCCGCCCGGGTCCAGTTCTCCCCCGAGCGTTCGAAGACGTGGACCGCGCTCGCACCGGGCGCACCGACGAGGACGACGTCGTCCGAGGTCACCACCGAGGCCCCTAGCGCGTCACCCGGGTCGCCGCCGGGGACGGTGAGCTTCGACCGCTGGACCCACTCACCGCCGGACCGCTCGAAGGCGTAGGCCGCGCCGGCGGGGCTCCTCTCCGGGGAGTCGTCGAACGGCGCGCCGACCACCGCGGCGTCGCCCTCGACCGCGACCGCGTGACCGAACCCGTCGTACGAAACCCCGTCGCTCGCGGCGAGTTGCCCGCCGTGAGTCCAGACCCCGTCCGAGCGCTCGAACGCGTAGGCCGCGCCGGCCTCCGGACCGTTGGGGTCCTCGTCCCCCCGGGCGCCGACGACCGCGAGGTCACCGTCGACCGCCACCGCGGCACCGAACCGGTCGCCGGGGTCGTCGAGGGGGCCGGACAGTTCCACCACGCGGGTCCAGTCCTCACCGGACCGCTCGAAGGCGTGGGCCCCGCCGGCCGTCTCCGGGGAGGCGTTCAGTCGTCCGACCACGGCGGCACCGCCGGCCAGGGCGACGGCGTCGCCGAACCGGTCGCCCCGGGCCCCGTCCGCCGACAGCCGCCTCGTCCGGGTCCATCCCCCGCCCGAACGCTCGAAGACGTACGCCGCCCCCGCCTCCATGCCGTCGACCCCGGCCTCGAGCGGTGCCCCGACGAGGGCGGCGTCGCCGGCCAGGGCGACGGAGGTGCCGAAGAAGTCGCCGGGACGGGGGTTCTCGGCCCACAGCGTCGCCGACCGGGTCCAGGCCCCGCCCGAGCGATCGAACGCGTAGGCCGCCCCCGCGACGACTCCGTCGGACGACCGGGCGAGGTCCGCCCCGACGACCACAGTCTCGCCGTCGACCGCCACCGAGACGCCGAACGAGTCGCCGACGCCGCCCTCCGCGGCGGTCAGCCTGGCCGCCTGCACCCAGTCGTCGCCCGAGCGATCGAACGCGTAGGCCGCGCCCGCCCGGTCGCCGGCGAACGGTGCGCCGACAACCGCGACGTCCCCGTCGGTCGCGACCGCCCGCCCGAACCGGTCGTCCGGGTCCCCGTCGGCGGCCGAGAGCGTCGCCACTTCCCGCCAGGTCCCGCCGGACCGCTCGAAGACGGAGGCCGAACCCGCGCCCTCGCCGTTCGGGTCCTCGTCGAGCGGCGCACCGACCACCGCGACGTCGCCACAGACCGCGACCGCCCGCCCGAACCGGTCGTCCGGGTCCCCGTCGGCGGGGGCGAGCCTCCCGGCCCGCGTCCACTCCCCGCCCGAGCGCTCGAAGGCGTAGGCCGCGCCCGCCCGGTCGCCGTTCGGGTCGTCCGCGACCGGCGCCCCCACCACGGCCGCGTCGCCGTCCAGCGAGACGGAGACCCCGAACCGACCGCCGCGGTCGTCCCCGGGCGTCAGCCTCGCCGCAAGCGTCCAGCCCCCCGCCGAACGCTCGAACGCGTAGACCACCCCGCCGGCCCCCGTCCCGACGAGTGCGGCGTCGCCGTCGACGGCCACCGCCTCGCCGACCCGTTCGTACCGGTTGCGATCCCCCGCCTCCGGCCGGAGGGTCGCCAGTTCTGCGGCGAACGACGCGGTGTCGTCGACGGCTCGTACGCCGTCGCCGGCCGTCTCGTCCCCCACTCCGCCGGCGTCGTCGGCCGACACCTCCCCTGGAGGAGTCTCGACTCCCGGCGCGTCGGTCCGGGCGGCGAGGCCGACCGCACCCGCCGTCGCCGTCCACCGGAGCAGGCGGCGCCTGGAGAGTCCGCTCGGAGCCACGGGACCGAGTGCGTGGCCCGAAAAAATCGTAATGCCCTGCTTCAGGGCAGTATGCCCCTCCTACGCCGGCGGACTGCCCGCTCCGAGGCCTACCGCCTCGCGGGCACCGCCAAGACCGGACGCGCGAACGGGACCGTGGTCCTCCGGTCCAGGCGGGAACCGGATCCCCTCCGGTCCGGGCGGGAACCGGATCCGCTCCGGTCTAGGTGGGAACCGGATCCCCTCCGATCCAGGCGGGAACCGGATCCCCTCCGGTCCGGGTGGGGATCGAACCCCCCACGTTCGGGGGGGATCACCCCCCGGCGCGTCGTCCGACGCGTCACTCGAAACGGTGGTGGGTCACGGGACCGCCGTTCGACGGGGGCCGAAAAGGGAACGTCCGGCAGACGACCGGAAGGGGTCGACAGTCGGGCGGGGCGTCGGACCGTCAGGCCGGCCCCTCGCGGGGTTCGGGGGCCCGCTCGGCCTCGGCCTGGACGAGGTAGGCGCGGTCGTCGGTGTAGGCCCGCACCTCCTCCAGGGCGCGTTCGGTACCGATGGCGTTCAGCGCCCAGGCCGCGCTGGCCCGGACGGTGTCGGCCTCGTCCTCGGCCAGGGTCGCCGCCAGCGGGTCGACGGCACGGGTGTCGCCGATCAGCCCGAGCGAACGGGCGGCCGCGCTCCGGACCTCGGGGTTGTCGCTTGCCAGCCGGTCCGCGACGGTCTGGGTGGCGTCCTCGCTTCCGATCTCGCCGAGGGCCTTCAGGGTGGTCGTCTGGAGCCCCGGGTCCGAGTCGGCCTCGGCGAACTCCAGCAGGTCCTCGACCGGCTCCTCGCTGCCGATCTTGCCGAGGATCGCGATGGCGTCCTTGTCGCGGCGCTGGGCCAGCTGGAGCATCTCGTCTAAGGCCTCCTCGGCGCCGAGGCGGTTCAGCGCCTCCATGCAGTGGTCCTCCATGAACTCCGAGTCGAGTTTGTCCAGCGCCAGGAGGATCATCTCCGGTTCGTTCCGCTTCTCCCAGACCTTGAGCGCCGCCCACTCCGGCGGGTAGTCCTTGCGGTGGTCGAGCACGTCGTAGAAGCCGTGCTCGGCGAGTTGCTCCCGGACGGTGAGGTCGGCCCACTCCTCGGCCTCGTCGACCGAGGTTTCGAGGACCTCGGCGGCCTCCAGGAGGTCGGCGATAGTCTCGGCGTCAGCGTCGGGGTCGAGTCCGACCTCGCGGACGTCGTCTGCGACCGACCGCAGCGTCGCCGCGAGGCTCTCGGGGTCCTCGCCCTCCCGGTCGAACGACCGGTCGAGGATCCCGCCCGCGCTCTCCAGGAAGGTGTCGACCGCCGCGACGAGTTCGTCCTCGCCGTCGTCGGTCCAGTCGCCACCCTCGACCGTCGAGGCGGTACCCTCCAGGCTCTCGGCGACGTCCTCGGCGTAGGGGCCGCGGGCCTCCTCCAGGTCCTCCTTGACGGCCTCGAGTTCGCCCTCGACGTCCTCGGCCGGGGCCTCCTCGTCCTCGTCGTCGGGTTCGGGCAGGTCCGCGGCCTCGAGGTCGGCCTCCAGGTCCTCGACCTGGGCCTCAACCTCGTCGAGGTCGTCCTCGGTCTCGGCGGCGTCCAGGCGCTCCGCTATCGCCGCGAGGCGCTCCCGGAGCGACTCGACGGTTACCTCCTCGGCCTCGCCGTTCTCGGGTTCCTCTGCTTCCCCGTTCTCGGGTTCCGCTGCTTCCCCGTTCTCGGGTTCTTCGGCCTCGTCGTCGGATCCCTCGTCGCTCATGGGGCGATCCCCCCGCTGGCCGGACCGACGCTCGCGTTCATAC
Organism: Halobacteriales archaeon QS_8_69_26; assembly: GCA_003023195.1. Taxonomy (GTDB): domain Archaea; phylum Halobacteriota; class Halobacteria; order Halobacteriales; family SW-7-71-33; genus PXRX01. The sequence continues at coordinate 61,298 of PXRX01000035.1, read as the reverse complement.
ACCGAGGCTCCGGGTGAACGGCCCCTAAGCGTTTCCTTTCCCGTCGGCGCTCGCGCCGTCCCCACCCCCGTCGTCCTCCGCCGGCCCGTCGGTCCCCTCCACGGCGTCGTCATCCTCCGTGAATGCGGACTCGCCCCCGTCCCCGTCGGAGGATCCCAGGGTGGGGAAGCCGTCCCGCCAGTAGAGCCACGGCGACAGGAGCATGTACGCCAGGCCCAGGATCAGCAGTGCGACGGGGAACGACCGGTCGAGCGCCCGGGGGAACAGGACCGCAAGGAAGTGGACGACGCCCATCAGGAAGGCGTCCCGGGCCAGCAGGTCCGGGTACCGGATCGGAGCGAGCATCAGGTAGACGAACGCGCCGGTGACCGCGAGCAGGAAGGTCGGGCCGGTGTACCCCGAGAGGACCGCCGCCCCCAGCACCGTCGCCGCCAGCGTGCTCTGGGCCCCCTCGGTGGCCTCGTCCTCGACGTCGTAGGCCGTGTACAGGCCCAGGCGCACGACCGCCGCGGCGACGAACAGGGCCGGAACCCCGACCGCGAGCGCGGTCCGGGGGGTGGCCGCCGCCGGCGAGAGCGCGACCGTCACGTCCCAGGCCTCCCGGACGACGGCGAACACCAGGACCGCGGGCGCGACGGCGAACGAGGCCACGTCCGCCAGCGAGTCGAGGTAGGGGCCGGCCTTCGAGGAGCCGTACCGGCGCGCGAGCACCCCGTCCAGGCCGTCGGCGATCCCCGCGAGCAGAACCGCGCGTGCCGCGAGCCCCGGCGCGGCCGTGGCCGCCGCCACCGCCAGGAATCCGAGGACGGCGTTGAACGTGGTGACGGCGTCGGCCACGCCCAGCCGCCCGACGAACCGGGGCTTCATACCACCGGCCTGGACCAGTGCGCCCTTACGTGTTTATGATCCCCGGTCGGCACCATCCGGACCCGGGGTCCGCGCCCCACGGATCCCCGATGGCCCGGCGTTTCCCCTCCGACGGCTGGTTGCCGGCCGCGGATCGCGCCGCCTATAGGCGTGCGGGTCCGACCTCCGGGCATGAAACGCCGGGCACTGCTCGCGACCGCCGGGGCGACCCTGGCCGGGGGTGCCGGCTGTCTCGGTACCCTGGGATCGGGCGGCGCCTCCTGTGGCTCGGACTGTGACGTCGGGATGTCGACCAACGCCTTCCTCCCCGAGGAGTACGAGGTGCCGGTCGGGACCACGGTGGTCTGGAAGAACACCTCCTCGCGGGCCCACACCGTCACGGCGTACGAACAGGGGATCCCCGACGACGCGACGTTCTTCGCCTCCGGGGGCTTCGAGTCGGAGTCCGCCGCCCGGGACGGCTGGCGTGACCTCGACGGGGGGATCGACCCCAACGAGACCTACGAGCAAACCGTCGAAGTGCCGGGCACCTACCAGTACTTCTGCATCCCCCACGAGCGCGGCGGGATGGTCGGGAAACTCGTCGTGACCGAGTGAGGACGGGCCCGGCAGACGGGTGAGGACGACGCCGACGGCCGGGTGATCGGACGGCGGGGATCGACACCGATGGACGGCGGGGATCGCCCCCGACGGCCGGGTGATCGGACGGAAGGGATCGTTCCAGCCGACCGAGTGATCGGGCGGATGACGTTCGACGGGAAACGGCCCGTCGGAGAGAGCGGTCAGTCACAGTCGGTCCGCCCTGGTCGGTCCCAGGCCCGGGGCCCCGTCGGCGCGGGTCGCCGGACCGCCCGACCCGCGGACGGGGTGGTCGTCAGAACTCTTCCTCGATCACTTCGCCGACGGCGAAGTTGGACTTCACCTCGGTGATTTCGACCTTGACCTGCTCGCCGACTTCGGCGCCGGGGACGATGATCACGTAGCCCCGTTCGACGCGGGCGATGCCGTCGCCCTGCTTGCCGATGTCCTCGATTTCGACGTAGCGGGTCTCGCCGACGTCGACCGGGGGCTGGGGTTCCGAGGGAGGCCCGCCGCCCTCCTCGTCCCCGGCCTCGCGCTCCTCGCGGGCGATGAGGGCGACCCGGTAGGTGGCACCGGCGTCGATCTCGCCCGCGTCTACCTCGCGGCGCGGGACCTCGACGACGTACTTGTCTCCGGCAGGAGTCACTTCGGCGCTGAACAGACAGAGGAGTTTATCCGAGATCTCCAATGGTCGGTCCTCCGTTCGGTGACTCGAAGGCCTGGGATAAAGTAGTACCGCCCGGGGAACAGGGCGTCGTAACCGCCAGACTGCGGCGATCTGGTCCGGTTGTGATCCGGGGGAGCGGCAGGGGGACTCGGGAGAGCAGGGCGGATCCCGGCTCGGTTCACAACGGTAACAGCGCGGAAGCCCACCCCTTTAGGGGTGGGGAGGAAGCGCGTAAGCTTGATTTGACTTCGGAACGAACTGTGAAGCACGTCC
>PXRX01000035.1:0-58830 GCA_003023195.1 Halobacteriales archaeon QS_8_69_26 | reverse complement strand
CCGCTGTGCAACCGGCCCACGACTGGGGGCTTGCACCGGAAAGGCGTGAAACCCGCCGGGGAACGTGCAAGCCCACGACTTCAGTCGTGGGTAGCTGACCGGGCTTGCGCTCCCTCGTCCGCGACGGCCACCCGCTCCACGACCCCATCCAGTCCGCGACGGTCGCCCGGTCCGCGATCCGGTTCGATCCCGACGGTCGCCCGGTCCGCGATCCGACTACGTCCGCGACCGGACACGATACTCCGTGCTCCCGTCGGACGGTCCACGGGAGATCCTGGCACGTCGGGTGGGGGACCGAAACCCTTTCCCCCCGGGCCGCGGGAAACCCGTGTAGATGCGGAAGAGCGGCCCGCCGAAAGGCCTGATCGCGTACCTGGTCCTGGAGCTCCTCGAGGAGAAACCACGCTACGGCTACGAGATACTCAAGGAGATCCGGGAGATCAGCGGCGGGCACTGGGAACCCTCCTACGGGTCGGTCTATCCGATCCTCTACAAGTTCGAGGAGAAGGGCTGGACCGAGCGGATCGAACGGGAGGACGAACCCGACCGGAAGTACTTCGAGTTGACCGACGACGGCCGCGAGGAACTCGAGGACCGCCGCGAGGAGACCGCCGGCAAGGGCCGGGACTTCGCCGACGTGATCCTCGGGTTCTACCACGTCTACGCCTCCATCGCGACCGACGAGCGGTTCGAGGTCCCCGAACTGGAAGGGGAGTGGCGCTACGACGAGACGTTCAGCGACTGGATCGTCGAACAGATCATCCGCCACCACGAGAAGTACTTCGAGGCCGAGTTCGAGCGTCTGGAGGCCACCCCCGAGGAGTTCTACGAGCGTCACGGCGTCGAGCGAGAGGATTGAGGCCGGTGGCGGTCGGGATCTTACTGTAACGGTACTGTAAGAGGTTCGGGCTGGAGGCCCGTCCTGGCCGGGACAAGCGTAATGCCCGTCTGACCCGTTCGGGACGTATGGACGAGGACCTGATAGCGGAGAACGAGGACGGGGAGTTCGTCTGCAAGCAGTGCGGGCGGGCCTTCGACTCCGAGGACGAACTTCAAGAGCACCTCAGGAGCGTCGGCCTCATCGATTGAGCGCGGCGACGTTTCGAGAGGTTTATCAGGTGCCGCCCGTCTATCTGGGGATGCGCGGGCTCGTAGATCAGTGGTAGATCACTCCCTTGGCATGGGAGAGGCCCCGGGTTCAAATCCCGGCGAGTCCATCGGAGCGAGCGAGTTTTTCGAGCGAGCGAGAATGGTCGAGCCGGGATTTGAACTAGAGAAGACGTAGCGTCGAGCGGCGAGGGACGGAGTCCCTCGGGCAGCCGGCGCGAAGCGCCGGCGACGAAGCGAGACGGCCGTGGGTATCCTAGCGAGTGGTTCGGTCCGTCCGTTCGTCCACGGCTGACGAGACGGCTGGATCGGGATAAATCTCCGGGGCTAGAGATGGCTGCTCTTTGGATACGGATGTCGAGACAGTCGATTCGACCGGGATCCCGTTGGAAGCCCCCGGCCCCTTCCATTCCCGCCCGATGCCGGTTGCTGTTCCGGCCACCGCTCGTGTGAACACCTCCGATCGGCAGTGGCGGAGAGTGTCAGTCCAGAGTAGCCGGCCCCCTCGCGGTGGGAACGCGTACGGTCCCGTTGGCGGTCAGTACGGTCGCGTGTTCCGACATTCGGCCACCGTCGAGCGATCCACCCCTCCGACCCCCGATCCAACCCGCACCCGCGCTTGGCAATCCTTAAACCCGCCACCTGGCTAACCTGCGGTAGCATGAAGGTGGTCGTCTCAATCGGCGGGAGCGTCCTCGCGCCGACGCGCGGGCCGGAGCGCGTCCGGGAACACGCCGCCATGGTCGAAGCCCTGGCCGACGAGGGGATCACGCTGGGCACCGTCGTGGGCGGCGGCGGGACCGCCCGCGAGTACATCGGCACGGCCCGGGACCTGGGGGCCAACGAGATGATCCTGGACGAGATAGGGATAGCGGCGACGCGCCTGAACGCCCGCCTGCTGATCGCCGCGCTCGGCGAGCGTGCGGTCCCCTCGCCGGCGGAGGACTACGAGGCGGCCGGCGAGGCGATGCGCCGGGGCGACGTCAGCGTGATGGGCGGGGTCGCGCCGGCCCAGACGACCGACGCGGTGGCGGCGGCGCTGGCGGAGTACACCAACGCCGACCTGCTGGTCTACGCCACGTCGGTGCCGGGCGTGTTCGACGCCGACCCGAACGAGAACGAGGACGCCCGCAAGTTCGACCGGCTCGCGCCCGGCGAACTGGTCGACGTGATCGCCGACGTGGAGATGTCCGCGGGCGCCTCGGCCCCGGTCGACCTGCTCGCCGCCAAGGTGATAGAGCGGGCCGAGATGCGGACCGTGGTGCTGGACGGCACCGTTCCCGAACGGATCTTCGACGCCGTGGTCCGGGGCGACCACGACGGTACCGACGTCGTCCCCGAGGGCGGGGCCGACCGGCCGACCTACTGGACCAGCGAGGAGTAGATGAGCGGCACGGACGACCACCCCGAACCACCGGCCGAGACGCGCCCCGACGACGAAGACGACGGGGGCGACGACCACCACGCCTTCTGGGCCGACGAGGTGGCCGACCGGATAGAGGCCCGCGACCCCGAGGAGCCGGTCGTGATCAAGGGCGGCGTCTCCCCCTCCGGCGTCCCCCACGTCGGCCACGTCAACGAGATCATGCGGGGGTACTACGTCGCCGCGGTCCTCCGGGAGCGGGGGTACGAGGTCCGGCAGGTGTTCACGTCCGACGACAGGGATCCCCTCCGGTCGATCCCCCACCGGCTGATGGACCTGGACTGGACCCTCGTCGAGCGCGGGGGGTTCGACGTCGGGGTCCTGGGGAAGAACCTCGGCCGTCCACTGACGGACGTACCCGACCCGTTCGGGTGCTGTGACTCCTTCGGCGAGCACCAGACGCGGCTCCTGGAGCGCTCGGCGGCGTTGCTCGGCGTCCCCGTCGAGTTCGTCTCCACCACCGACCTCCTCGCGGAGGGGGCCTTCGAGGACGTCACCCGGGAACTCCTGGAGAAGCGCGACCTGGTCCGGTCGGTGCTGACGGAGTACCAGGACAAGGTCGACGAGTCGTACGTCCCCTTCCGGCCCGTCTGCGAGAACTGCGGCATCGTCACCGAGGGGGTCACGGCGGTCGATCCCGCGGGCGGGACCGTCGACTACGTCTGCTCGGACGTCGAGGCCGGCGGCCGGACCATCGAGGGGTGTGGCCACGAGGGGACCGCCACGCTCCGGGAGGGGAAGCTCCCCTGGCGGGTCGAGTGGCCCGCCCAGTGGAGCGTCCTGGGCGTCGACTTCGAACCGTTCGGCAAGGACCACGCGGAGGGATCGTGGCCCTCCGGCGTCGACGTCGCCGAAACGGTCCTGGAGATCGATCCCCCCGAGCCGATGGTCTACGAGTGGTTCACCTTCGAGGGCGAGCCGCTCTCCTCGTCGTCGGGCAACGTGATCACGGTCGCGGAGGTGCTGGAGTTCGTCGAGCGCGAGGCGTTCAGGTACTTCTTCGTCAAGGACCCGAAGAAGGCCCGGGACTTCAGCGTCGAACGGATCGACGGCCTGGTCGACGAGTTCGACCGCTTCGAGCGGGCCTTCTTCGACGAACGGGACCCCGACGACCGGGAACGGGACCTGGCGCGGCGGGCCTACCCCTACGTGGTCGACCCGAAGGGCCTCCCGGAGGGCGCCGTCGCGGCCGCCGACGGCGACGAGCGCACGACCGTCGAGCGAGCGGCGGCGGGGGAACTCCTCCGGGGCGAGGCCGAGTACGGCGACTACCGGCACTTCCTGCGGACCCGCTACGAGGACCGCATCCGGATCCCCTACCGGTTCGCCGCGGTCCTGGGGATGACCGACGACCCGGTCCTGCGCGAGGACATCGCCCGCCGGGAGGGCCACCTGCCCGGGGACGCCCCCGGGTGGGCCGTCGAGGCGGGCCTCGCCCGCGTCGAACTGGCCCGCAACTGGGCCCGCCACACGGAGAACGAGTACGACTACGAACTCAAGCGTGCCGAGATGCCCGAGGTGGAGCTGACCGACGCCGAACGGGCGGCCCTGGACGACCTCGCCGACTTCGTCGCCGGGGGCCACGACGGCGAGGCGATCCAGGGCGAGATGTACGAGGCCGCCCGGCGCCACGACCTGGACGTTGGAGACTTCTTCGCGGCCGGCTACCGCCTCTTTTTCGACGACGACGAGGGGCCGCGCCTGGGGGAGTTCCTCGGCGAACTCGACCGGGAGTTCGTGGTCCGTCGGCTCCGCCGGGAGGGGTAGGTCCCCGCGCCTCACGACCGTCGCACTCCCGGATCGGCACTGTCACGTCCCGCCCCGGGGATCCGGTTGCCCGCCCGTCGACCGTCCGTGCTCCGGGGTCGCCCCGGCCGTCCCGTAGGAGAACCCGGCGACGGTCACGGCGGCAGTCGTAGAGACGAACCCGACGCCGGCCAGCAACGGGACGCCGAAAAGGTGGGGGCTGAGGATCGCGATGCCGAGAAAAAACAGCGCGTCGAACGGCCCGACGAATACGGCGACGGCCACCGGCACGACGGCGGCCGCACCGACGAGCCCCCGGTTCCTTCGGGCGATCCCGACACCGGCGAGGAACGCGCCGGCGACGAGAGCGGCGACGACCGTTTCCCGGTCGTGGTACCCGAGAAGGCGCGTCGCTGTCGGGTCGAGGCTCGCCTCGACTAGGACCACGCTCGCGAGGACGGCGACGAAAATTCCGAACACCAGGTACGCCCTGTCCCGATACTCGAGCGGGAGCCAGTGTCCGAGACCGGAGAGGGTACACGCGACGCCGGCGGCGGTCGCGAGCGCGAAGTACTCCGGCGTGAATCCGAACCCACAGTCGGTACAGAGGATCGACTCCAGATAGACGGGGTTGGCGACGAGAACCAGACCGACGGCGACGAACATCGATCCCCGGCGTCGTGACGGCATGCTCCTGACAACACGACATCACTACAAGTGCTTTCTGTACGGACCGCTCCCCCGACCGCTGGTCCCGGAGGAGTCGCGGGATCCGGGACCGGTGGATTCCGCTCCACGCCCGGCCCCGTTCGGATCCCCCTCCGCACCCGGATCAGTCGTACCGAGTCGGATCCCGTCCCCGCCCGAATCATAGCCAAACCGAAGGCCTTTGTTCGCCCCATCCCGAACTCGGGGGCAGATGGTGAGTACGCTGACGTTGGTCCTGACGGGGATCGTCGTCTACACCCTGGCGGCCATGCTCCTCAAGCGGCGGGGGTATCTGCCGGGGTACGTGGGGGTGCAGGGTCCCGTCACGACACTGAGTACCCAGCGGGGGAAGGAGCTCCTGGACTGGCTGGCCGGTCCGAAGCGGTTCTGGCGGGCCTGGGCCAACTTCGGCCTGGGAACCACGCTCGTCGTGATGGCGGCGTCATTCCTCTTCTTGCTGTTCGCGGGGATCGCGGCGGTCCAGGATCCCCCCGAGCCGACGGCGGTCAACCAGCCCCAGAACGTCCTGGTGATCCCGGGAGTGAACGACTTCCTCCCGCTCTCGGTGGCCCCCGAGATCGTCTTCGGTCTGGTGGTCGGCCTGGTCGTCCACGAGGGGGGCCACGGCCTGCTCTGCCGGGTCGAGGACATCGACATCGAGTCGATGGGGCTGGCCCTGTTCGCGTTCGTCCCGATCGGGGCGTTCGTCGAACCCGACGAGGCGAGCCAGCGCACCGCCTCCCGGGGCGGGCGGACCCGGATGTTCGCCGCCGGCGTCACCAACAACTTCGCGGTCACGATCCTCGCGTTCGCACTCCTGTTCGGCCCGGTCGTCGGGTCCATCGCCGTCGCGCCCGGCGCGGCCGTCGGCGGCGTCGCGGACAACTCCACGGCCGCCGAGGCCGGGATCGGACCGGGCGACCGGATCACGGCGATAAACGGCCAGCCGGTCGACAACGACAACCTGAGCGAGGTGCTCGCGGGCATCGATGACCGGCAGGTCACCGTCGAACTCAACGGCGAGACCGAACGGACGATAGAGCGGCGGGTCGTCGTGACCGGATACGTCCCCGACGGCGTGGCGGACATCAAGGGTGGAACGACCATCGAGTCGGTCAACGGCACCGCGGTCCACACCGAGGCCGAGTTCATGACGGCCGTCGAGGAGCGGGAGGTGGTCACCGTCCGGACGGGCAACGGCACCGAACACACGTTCCCCGCCGGTGCCTACGCCCGCGTCGTGGAGAACGGACCCTTCGACGAGGCGGGCGCGCCCGCCAACGAGGACCTGGTCGTCGTCTCCGTCGACGGCCAGCGAACGGCGACCGCGTCCGCACTGACCGACGTCCTCGACGGGACCGACCCCAACGAGACGGTGACGGTCGTGGCCTACGACGAGGGGGAGCGCCAGGTCTACGACGTCCGACTCGGGGAGCAGGACGGCTCGGGCTTCCTGGGCATCCTCGGGGCGCGCGGGGTGTCCGGGCTGGTGGTCAGCGACTTCGGCATCCGGACCTACCCCGCCGGGGCCTACCTCACCGCCCTGGGCGGCGGCGGTAGCGGTGCCGGTGAGTTCGGGGCGCTCGTCGACTCCTTCGTCGGGCGCACCCTCGTCGCACTGTACCTGCCCGTCGGGGGCGTGCTGGGCGCCTTCCCGTTCAACTTCGCCGGCTTCACCGGCTTCAACCTGAACTTCTACCAGGCCAGCGGCGCCCTCGCGTTCCTGGGCCGGTGGGTCTTCCTCGTCGCCAACCTGCTGTTCTGGGTCGGCTGGATCAACGTCCAGCTCGCCTTCTTCAACTGCATCCCGGCGTTCCCGCTCGACGGGGGCCGGATCCTCAGGACCTCGGCCGAGGCCGTCGTCTCCCGGCTCCCCATCGACGCGACCCGCGGCGTGATACGGACCATCACCACGACCGTGGGGCTGGCGATGCTGACCAGCTTCCTGCTCCTGCTGTTCGGTCCGACGCTGCTGGGGTGACTCCCCCTTCCACCGGATGGCGGTGATCCCCCGGTTTCCCGACTCTCGCGGTCCGTGACCCCCCGGTCCGAGGAGTAAACCACCGCTACCGGTTCGTAGGTGCGCCCTAGGATCGGCCGTTCGTTATTTGGTGCCCCACCCAAGTGCTTATGACCGACGTGACGCTAATTGGTACTATGTCAGGCGAGGGAAGGCGGCCGTATCGTCGACTGGACGGGGCATGGCACCCGTCGCTGGCCCGCAATCGCCCCTCGACGGAGACCGGACGGAGGAAACGATGAGTTCGGACGCCCTGAAGGTAGACATCCGCAAGCTGAGCTTCGTCAACGAGATGGCGAAGGTCGGGACCAACGGCGTCGCCGAGAACATGAGCAAGCTGACGGGCGAGGACGCCCGGATGGAGGTCACGAAGACCAACTTCGTCGACGTCGACGACATCACCTCACAGCTAGAGGAGGGCAAGCGGGTCGGCGTCCGGATCCGCCTGCTCGAGACGCCCCACGGGCACATCCTCATCCTGTTCCCCGAGGAGAGCGCCCAGAAGATAACGGCCCTGATGCTGTCGGACATGGTCGACGACCTCTCCTCGGTGTCGGGCGAGATGGCTCGCTCGGCCGTCGAGGAACTGGGGATGATGATGGGCAACGGGTTCATCACCGGCTGGGCCGACGTGCTCGGAACGACCATCGACACCGCCACGCCACAACTCGTGTACGCACCGCTCGCCGAAATCGTCGAGCGGACCGCCGAACTCGGCGGGCAGGACCTGGCGCTGTTCTTCGACTCCAGCCTGAACGTCCCCCGACACCAGATCGAGGCCGAGATCTACGCCTTCCCGGACCTGGAAGAGTTCGTCACGATGGTCAACAACATCGAAGCCACGCCCGCATGACCCCGAGCACGGCGGACACCATGGAACTGGACGTCAACGCCCTGGGGACCTTCTACCGGATGGCCAGCGAGGGCGCCGGCCTGGCCGCCGGCCGCCTCACCCACATGACCGGCGTCGACACCAGGGTCGGCGTGACCCGCCTGAACTTCGTCCGCGGGTCCGAGGTCGCCGCCGAGTTCGACGACGGCAGAGCGAAGGTCGGCGTCCGCGTCGACACCGAGGACGGCCTCGAGGGGTCCTCGATGGTGGTGTTCGACCGGGAGAACGCCCTCCGGATCGTCTCGACGCTCGTGCCCGACAGCATGGGCGCCACCGACGAGTTCGACGAGTTGAACACCTCCGCGATGACCGAGGTCGGCCAGATAATGAACAGCGGGTTCATCGACGGCTGGGCCGACGTCCTGGAGACGGTCATCGACCTCTCGCCGCCGGAGTTCGTCACCGGCGAGTCGGCGGCGGACTTCATCGGCCACCTGCCGACCGCGCCCGACGAGGACGACTTCGTGGTGCTGTTCCGGTCGAACATCGAGGCCGTCGGCACGGAGGTGGGCTTCTCGCACTACTTCTTCCCGGAACACGAGTCCATCTCCTCGCTGGTCGAACGCCGGCGGGAGGACGACGCCGCCGCCATCGACTACGACAAGCTAGAGGGGTTCGACCGGATGGCCGAACAGGGGGCCGAGGAGGCCGCCGACAACATCACCACCCTGACCGGGATCGAGACCGAGATCGACATCCGGCGACTGAACTTCGTCTCGCTTGAGGCCATCGCCGAGGAGGTGGCAGACGAGATGCTGGTCGGCATCGCCTTCGAGTTCGACGGGACGCCCTCGGGCTACCTGGTGTTGATGTTCGACGAGGACTCGGCCGAACACATCGCGGAGGCGATGATGCCGGGCGCGGGCGACGGCGACGACGGGTTGAGCGAGATGGGACAGAGCGCCCTCCAGGAACTCGGCAACATCATGACCTCGGGGATGCTCGACGGGTGGGCGAACGTCCTGGACACGACCATCGACCACTCCACGCCCGAGTTCATCCACGACGCGGGGTCGGCAGCCATCGACCCCATCGTCATCAACCTCGGGGAGAACCAGGAGTACGCGTTCGTGTTCGACACCCGGATCCGGGCGGCCGACGCCGACATCGACTGCGACATCTTTGCGATCCCCGACGAGGAGGACCTGATGCGGGCGCTGGACGACCTCGACGTCGCGCGCGTCGGCGAGGCCCCGACCACCGCCGAGTTCCCGGTCGACGGCGACGAGGACGTCGAGACGGTCGACGAACCCGACCCCGACCCCGACGAGATCGAATCCGACCTGTAGCCCGACGACGACACCAGCCACCATGCACGTTAAGACAACGCACGACGTTACGACCCACAGAGGGGCTGTGAGACGATGAAAACGTACGGAACGGAACCGGGGACGCCGACCACCGACCCGCTCCGGGTCGGCATCTCCGAGTTCGCCGTCAGCGACGGGAACGAGACCATGAAGTCCTACGGCCTGGGGTCGTGCCTGGCGATCGCCCTCTGGGACCCCGGTGCCGGGATCGGCGGCCTCGCCCACGTCATGCTGCCGAGCGGCGACGAACGGGACGACAGCGACCGCAAGCCCGGCAAGTTCGCCGACACCGCCATCCGAACAATGCTCCGGCAGATAGTCGAGATGGGCGGCGACTACACCGCCGTCGAGGCCAAGATAGCCGGCGGCTCGGACATGTTCGAGTTCGACAGCTTCGAGGAGGGCGTCGGCAAGCGCAACGTCGAGGCCGCCCGCGAGGAACTCGACAAACTCGGGGTTCCGCTCGTCGCCGAGGACGTCGGCGGCGACCGCGGCCGCACGGTCGAGTTCGACGCCGGATCGGGCGCGCTGTCGATCAAGACCCCCGACGGGAACGGGCCGCCGACGGAACTGTGAGCGAGACCGAGGGTGACTCGTTCGAGCGCCTCACGGCGTTCGTCGAGGACGAACTCGACTTCGCGACCAGCCACTACAACGACTCCTACCTGAAGCGGCGGTTCGCCTCCCGCATGCGCCGCCGGGGGACCCAGAGCTACTCCGAGTACCTCGCGGTGCTGGAGGACGACCCCGACGAGCACGTGGCGCTGCTGGACGCACTCGCCATCAACGTCACCGGGTTCTTCCGCAACCCCGACGTCTGGGAGGGGGTCCGGGACATCCTCCGGGAGTTGACCGACGAGAACCGCCGGGTCAGCGCCTGGTCGGCCGGCTGTGCCGACGGCCGGGAGCCGTACTCGCTGGCGATGCTCGCCCGCGACGACCCCCGCACCGAGGCCGACACGGTCGACATCCGGGCCACCGACATCAACGACTCCGCGCTCCGGTCGGCCCGGGAGGGCGTCTACGAGACCACCCGGACCATCGACATCGACGAGCAACTCCGCTTCCTCTCGAACTACCACCGCTACGTCGACCGGGACGGCGACGAGTTCCGGATCCGCGAGTCCCTGAAGGACAACGTCACCTTCGAGCACCACGACCTGATCCGGGACCCGCCCAAGTCCGACGTGGACCTGGTCATCTGCCGGAACCTCTTCATCTACATCGACGGCGACTACAAGCGACCGGTCCTGGAGAACGTGAAGCGGTCGCTCCGGCCCGGGGGCTACCTCGTGATCGGAAAGGCCGAGACCATCCCCACCGAACTGCGCCACGAGTTCGCCGTCCTCGACGCCGAGTTGCGGATCTACCGCCGCGAGTGACCGCGGCCCCGGGACTGGCCGACCCTCGGTCCGGAACCGAACGTCCTCGGAAAATTCGGCGTAGCGGGGCGTCGATCAGTCGTCGTCGCCCTCGCGGGGTTGCTCCTCGGCCCCGCCGTCGTCGGCGAACGAGAACATGTCGTCCTCGTCCGGGTCCGGGGTCTCCTCGTCCTCGTCGGACACCTCGCCGAAGGTGGCGGGTTCGGTCCCGCCCAGCGTCTCGCCGTCACCGGGTTCGTCGCTCGCGTCGATGTCGTCGGCGGCCAGGTCGGCGATCCCGGCGGGCGTCTCCCCGTCGTCGGGTGCGTCCCCGGGGACGTCGGGTGATCCGTCCTCGGGGATGTCGGGTGATCCGTCCTCGGCGGCGTCGGGCACTTCCGCGGCGTCGGACGACCCGGGATCGGCCCCGCTCTCGTCCGGCGCGTCGGGTCCGGCATCGGGGGCCCCGTCGGACGCCTCGGCGGCGTCCGTCCCGTCGGTCTCGCTCGCGGCGTCCGATTCGGCGGCGTCGTCCTCGGGGATCTCCCGGGAGAACTCGTCGAAGCCGGCGTCGGGCTCCTCGGAGTCGAGCGGGGCGTCGTCGAACGCCTCGGCGAGTTCCTCGGCGCCGGGATCGGCCGACTCCTCGGTGAGGTCCTCCTCGCCGGGGTCGGCGGGCGGGGTCTCGTCGAGTTCCTCGACCACCTCCTCGGGATCGGCCGGCGGGGTCTCGTCGAGTTCGGTCTCGTCCACCTCGTCCGGGGGCGACGCCCCCTCGCCCGCCGGCGACACCTCCCCGACGTCGTCGGCGAGGTCGGCGACCGGGGCGTCGTCCGCCCCTCCGGGGTCGGCGGTCCCCTCGGAGAGGTCCTCGGCGGCCGCCTCGGCGTACTCCTCGGGGTCGGCGAGGGCCTCGTCGTCGAACTCGGCGGCCAGGTCCTCGGCCTCGATCCCTTCGGCGAAGTCCTCGGCGACGTCGGGAACGCCCTCGTCGCCGGGTTCGGGGGACGATGGGGCCTCGCCGCCGCCGGTCTCGAAGCGGTCCAGCGCCTCGCTGAGGCGGCTGGCCTGCTGTGAGAGGTCCGAGGCGCTGTCGGACACCTCGGTCATCGCGGTGGTCTGCTCCTCGGCGGCCGCGGCCACGTTCTCGGCCTCGCGGGAGGTCCGCTCGGAGATGGTCGCGGCCTCGTCGACCATCGCCACGACCTCCTCGGTACTGGCGGCCTGTTCCTCGGTCGCGGCGCTGATCTCCTGGACACCGGTGTTGGTCTCCTGGGCGTAGCCCGCGATCTCGTCGAGTGCCTCGACGGCGTTGCGGACGGAGTCGGTGTGCTCGGCGATCCGCTGGCCGGTGGTCCGGACCGACTCGACGGTGTCCTCCGTCTGGTCCTGGATGCGCTCCAGGCGCTGCTCAATGTCCTCGGCGGCCTGCTTGGTCTCCTCGGCCAGTTCCTTCACCTCGTTCGCGACCACGGCGAACCCCTCGGCGTCGCCGCCGGAGCCGGCGCGGGACGCCTCGATGTTGGCGTTCAGCGCCAGCATGTTCGTCTGGTTGGCGACGTCGGTGATGAACTCGATCAGTTCGTCGATCTGGGCCATCTCCTCGTCGAGAGTCTCGATCTGCTCGACGGCCTGTTCGCTCTCCTCCTCGATCCGGTTCATCCCGGTGATGGCGTCCTGTGCGGCGTCCCGGCCCCGGCGGCCGGTCTCGGCGGTCCGCTCGGAGAGGTCGGCCACCTCGTTCGAGAGGGAGGCGATCTCCTCGACGGTCGTCGAGAGGCCGGACATCTCCCGGGAGACGGACTGCAGGGAGTCGTTCTGGCGCTCGGCGCCCTCGGAGATCTCCTGGATGGACTGGGTCACCTGCTGGCTCGCGGACCGGACCTCCTCGGAACTGGCGGTCACTTCCTCGGAGGAGGTGGCCACCTCGTTCGCGAAGTCCTTCAGCTGGGTGATGGTGGCCTCGATCTCGGCGATCATCGCGTTGAACTCCTCGGCGATCTCCTGCATGGCCTCGTTGCGCTCGGAGGGGCGCATCCGCTGGCCGAGGTCGCCGGCCGCGACCGCCTGCATCACGTCGCGGTACTCGTTGGCCTTGGCCTGGAGGTGCCGGGAGGTCTCCTCGGCCTGCTCCCGGGCGAGTTCGGCCTCCTCCCGGGCCTGGCGCGCCTCCATGATCTGGTTACGCAGGGCGTCGCGCATGCTCGCCATGCCGTCGTACAGGCGGCCGATGTTGTCGATCCGGTCGTGTTCGAAGTCGACGTCGAGGTTCCCCTGCTCCATCGCCTCGCTCTTCTTGCGCAAGCGGTCGATGGCGGCGGCGGTGTTACGCCCGAGGACGGCGCCGACGATACCGATCAGTAACACCCCCGCGAGCGTGGCGAGGGTACCGAACCGCGATATCTGGGTGACGAACCCGTAGGACTCCGACCGGGGGGTGTAGACGATGACGGTGTAGTCGGTGGTAGGGACCCTGGCGAACGACGCCACGTACTCGGACTCACCGTAGCCGGGCGGGACGGAAGCCCGCAGGCGTTCGTTGGTCTCGAAGGGCCCCTCGACGCGGTCACTCGGCTGGGCGTTGGCGGGGGAGTCCCGGGACTGCTGGAGGAGTCCCTGGTCCTCGTAGGTGTCGAAGAAGCGCGACCCGTTCGAGTCGTAGATGATCTGTCCGGACTCCTCCCCCATCTGGGAGTTGTCCACGATGTAGACGAAGGTGCCGCGCTCCGGGTCGTGAACCCCGCTCTGGTAGGCGCTCAGGTCGACCTCGTAGACGACCACGAACGAACTGACGCCCTCGGGCCGCTGACCGTAGGTCAGGACCGGAGTGCCGTCCTCGGTCTCGTGGCCGGGGAAGACGATCGTCCCCGTCGGGGCCTCGCCCATCGGCGACGCGTCAATGAGCCGTTCGGCCCACGGCTTGTCGACTTCCGACAGCGGCGTGGTGTCGTTGAGGTCCCCGTCGGAACTGGCGACGACGGCGTCGTTATCCACGTCGACGTAGTGGATCTCCTTCCCGTCTGGTATCGCCTGTGGGTTTCGCATCCGCTGGTCTATGAACTCCTGCATGCGGAACGAGTTCCCACTCTGGGCCGGTCCCGAGTCCGCGAGGTTCTGTACCACCAGCTTGTTGCGCTCGTGCCAGTTCTGGAAGGTCTGTGCCTCCTGGGTCGAACTGGCACCGAGGTCGTTGTTCACGTTGTCGGTAACCTGGTCCCGGATCAGGTCCGTCCCCACGAAGCCGATCGCGCCGATCGACAGTCCGAGGATCAAGAGTGTGATCCCGAACTTGAGAACGTAGCTCCGGCGGATGAAGTCCGGAATCAATCGCCGTAGGGCCCCTGCCATACGCCTGAATCCGTACCTACCCAAGTATAAAACCTCTCCGCCGATTATCAAACGTAGTAACACTGGGAACGGGGCGATCCCGCCGATTCCGCCGCCCGCTTGCGGTACGGAGGGCGTACTCGCGGATCCGCGATGCGGGGATTTTTTATCGGACGATCCCACCGGGGAACTATCGGTGATCCTACCTGTCGGGCTCGCGCAGGGCGATTCTACCCCGCAGCGACCCCGGAGCAAAGGTACAAGCCCCCCGATCCCCTACCGGGTGCCGATGGACGAGGCGGACTTCGAGGCGTTCGTGGACGGCGCCCGCGAGCGACTCTCGGGGTCGTCGGAGATGTCGACCCGAACGACCGAACTCAGGGTCGTCCTGCCCCTGCTGAAGGCGCTCGGGTGGGAGATCCACGGCCCGGAGATCGTCGTGGAATACGGCGTCCGGCCGCCGGCGGGATCCGGGGGCGAGCGGACGAACGAGAACCGGGAGGAAGACGAGGGGAGCGAAAGCGCCGGCAGTGATCCCACCGGAGACGACGCGGATGGTGTGGAGGACGGACCGGAGGACGCAGACGCCGACGATGGCGCGAACGCGGGGGCCGGCACCGCCGATCCGCCGGCGGCGTTGACCGTCGACTACGCGCTCTGCCTTGACGGGGAGCCGGCGGTGTTACTCGCGACGGGGGCGGCCGGCGAACCGGTCGACCGGGCGACCGTCGGGGACCTCGAGGCGGCGATGGCGGCCGCCGGCGTGGACGTGGGACTGGCGACGAACGGCCGGTCGTACGTCCTCCTCGGGCGGCGCGGGGACGACGTCGAACGGGTGACCCTGGACCTGGCCGACCTGGCCGAGGATCCCTCGCCGCTGGCCCACTACAGCCGTGCAGGGGCACGGCACCGGCGCCTGCGGGAGCGACGGGAGCGCCGCCGGGCCGTGGCCGAGGAACTCTCCGCGGACCGCGAGGCGGCCGTCGAGGGCGTCGCCGCCGCCATCGCCGACGAGGCCGGGGCCGATCTCGACGGCGAACTCGCGGCCGCCGGCGAGGCGTTCGTCGACCGCGTCGTCGACGCGCTCTCGACGGGTGCCCACCCGGAGACCGCCGTCGCCGGCCGGGGCAGCGACGAGCACGGCGACGCCCCGGAGGACGGCGCGGCCACGGATCCCGCCGAGGGCGACCCGGACGCCGACGAACCGGCCGGGGAAGAGGACGCGACGGCCCGGAACGCCGCCGGGTCCGGGACGGCCCCGGAACGGGACCCGGCGGAGCGAGCGGACCCGGGAGCGCGAAGCGCGGGAGCCGGATCCGCCCCGGGCAGGACGGACGACGGGCGAACGGAGGCGAAGAGCCGGTCTGGGGGAGATGGCGACGTGAGCCGCGGATCTGACGGGGAGGACGCGAGCCACCGATCCGACGGTGAAGCGGCCGACGTGAGCCGGGAGTCGGACGACGGCGGCGAGTACGTCGTCCGCTTCTTCGACGACAGCGCCTCCGTCGGGGCGGTGGGACACGGCACACCAGAAGGGGCAATGGCCCAGGCGGTGGAGTACCTCTTCGAACAGCGCGGCCTCGACTCGCGGCTGGACCCGCCGTGGGGACCGGAGGACACCCCGGGGCGTGCGATCCTCAACCGTGCACCGGTCCACCCCGACGGGACCGAGATGACCGCGGCGACGCAACTGTCGAACGGCTACTTCCTGTACACCGACCTTCCGGCGCCAGCGACCCGCCGGGTCGTCGGATCCCTCACCCGGAAGGCGGGGCTACGGGCGATGTTCCAGGGCGAGTGGGCCGACGACGGACGGTGACGGCCCGCGAGGATCGAACTGCGCCGCCGGGACCCGCCGGCGGAGGGCGATTGGGGATCGGACGGCCCCGAACGAACGACCGAGGGTCGCGACGGCCTCAGACCGCCGCGTAGGCGAGCAACAGGAGCGCCGGTACGACCAGCAGGAACAGCGCGACCAGCTTTACAGCGATTCCGAGTGGGTTCATACTCGTATTTTCGTGACTCCAGGTTATTATTATTTCCGGTTCGTTTCAGAAATAAGATCCGGTTCGGGGGGCACCTCTCACGGCGCGGGAACGGCCGGGACTCTCCCACGCGGCGCGGGAAAGACCGGGCCACACGGCGCGTGAACGGCCGGGACTGCCCACACGGGGCGTGAATGGCCGGGACTGCCCACACGGGGCGGGAACGGCCGGGAGCGGTGGCCTCTTGTGCGCAGGGCGGTTACCATTCGGTACTATGGGAACGCTCGTCGACGGCGAGTGGCACACGGACACCCGCGAGATGACCGACGAGGAGGGCGAGTTCCAGCGACAGGAGACGACCTTCCGGGACCACGTCCGCGACGACCCCGACGCCCGGTTCCGGCCGGAACCGGGCCGCTACCACCTCTACATCTCCCGGGCGTGTCCCTGGGCCCACGGCGCCGCACTGGTCCGGCGGTTGCTCGGCCTGGAGGACGCCATCACGATGGACGTCGTCGACCCCATCCGCGAGGACGACGGATGGGAGTTCGCGCCCGGGAAGGAGGGCTGCACGGAGGACTCGATCCACGGCGCGGACTACCTCCGGGAGGTGTACGTCGCGGCCGACCCCGAGTACACCGGCCGGGTGACCGTCCCGGTGCTCTGGGACCGCGAGGAGGGGACCATCGTCAACAACGAGTCCATCGACATCATGCGGACCCTCGCGGACGTCTTCCCCGAGGTCGGCAACGGCGTCGACCTCTACCCGGCGGGCCTCCGCGAGGAGATAGACGCGGTCGTCGACGAGATCTACGATCCGGTCAACAACGGGGTCTACCGGGCGGGCTTCGCCGACAGCCAGGACGTCCACGAGCGGGCGGTGCGGGAGCTGTTCGACGCACTGGACCGGCTGGACCGGCGTCTCGCCGACCGCCGGTACCTGGTGGGCGACCGGCTCACCCTCGCCGACCTGCGCCTGTTCCCCACCCTCGTCCGGTTCGACGAGGTGTACCACACCCACTTCAAGTGCAACGTCCGCCGGATCGAGGAGTACGAGCACCTGTGGCCGTACCTGCGTGACGTCTACGGGACGCCGGGCGTTGCCGAGACGGTGAACATGCGCCACGTCAAGCACCACTACTACCGCAGCCACGGGGGGATCAACCCCAAGCGCCTGGTTCCGGTCGGACCCGACCCCGACTTCGAGGCCCCCCACGACCGGGAACGGCTGGCGGGCGAACCGCCCGCGCCGCTGGCGGAGTGAGGGCGGTCGTCCCAAGAGCGGACCGGCCGGTCAGGTGATGAAGTCGATGTCGATGATCGTCCGGCGGACGAACACCTTGCCATCACTGCCCACGTCGCAGGTAGCGATGGGCGGGGAAGTGCTCGAAACTGTCCACTCGTTGTCGTCGGACTGGAAGTAATCGACCCAGCCCTCGTCAAACCGGGAGTCCTGGACGGTGATTCTGACGGTATCGACGCTGTCGTTGGCGAAGTGGAGCTTCGTCTCCTGTTCGCGGCCGATCACCTGGACGGTGCCGCCGCCGCCCGGCGCGCCGGCGTCGGAGACGAGCGTGACGACCGAGACGACGGCGTAGTCGTCACCGCAGATGAACCGTGGCCCGTCGACCACGAGGGGTGATCCGCCGCGGTCCTCCCTGAAGACGGCGCCGTTCTCGTAGGTCACGTTCGTGTCGCGGGACTCCATGTCGTAGTAGAGGGTGCCCATGTCGAAGTCGAACGTGCTGTCACAGCCCGGCGGTGGAGCGCCGCCGCCGCAGTCGACAGTGACCGATATCTCCGAGTTCTCCCGGACGTAGATCTTGCCGTTGCTGAGCTTCAGTTCGCCCGTCCGACCGGGGGCGTGACCTCGCTGGACGTTGCCGAGGTTGTGGCCCAGCGACTCCATGCCCCGCACCGCGTTGTTGGCCTGCTCGTCGCCCTGGATGTCCTGGAGGGCCCTGAACCCGAACGCGGAGACGATGCCGACGGAGGTGATGATGATGGAGAAGACGAACACGAACGCCAGTACGTCGCTCACGCCACGGCGCTCCCAGGTCGGGGTCCAGGTCCGTCGGGGTGGGTCTCGTCGTCGCATGGGTGTCCTAGCGGCGGGGCGGTCCCGGAACCCCCGGTGACAGGGGTCCCGGGCGGTCTGGGGGGAACAATGTCGTAGCCCACCAAAAGGGTGCCGGTCACACGGGGATCGGCGGAGTCGTCGAGGCTCGTCGGTCAGACCGGGATCCACGGAGTCGTCGATGATCGGGTTCACAACCGGGGATCGACCGGCACAGCCGTTCCAAACCGTTTATACCGGTCGATAGAATACCGGGATACATGGCGAAACAGCAGACGGAAGTCCGGGAACTCCAAGAGGGGAACTACGTGATGATCGACGATGCCCCCTGTCAGATCAACTCCTACAGCACCGCCAAGCCGGGCAAGCACGGCAGTGCGAAGGCCCGCATCGAGGCCGAGGGGGTCTTCGACGGCAGGAAGCGATCGCTCTCCCAGCCAGTCGACGCGAAGGTGTGGGTACCGATCATCAACCGGAAGCAGGGCCAGGTCGTCAGCGTCGACGGCGACGTCGCCCAGGTGATGGACCTGGAGACCTACGAGACCATCTCCCTGAAGGTCCCCGAGGACGAGTCGCTCTCGCCCGACGACGAGATAGAGTACCTGGAGATGGAAGACCAGCGCAAGGTCGTCTGAATGTTCCCCGGTGCCAGCCGGGACCGGGAGTCGGCCGACTACGTTCTCGTGGGCGCACCGCTGGACGTCTCGACGACCTTCCAGCCCGGGGCGCGGTTCGGGCCCGACCGGGTCCGGAAGTTCGCGCGGACCTTCGACGACTACGACCACCGTACGGGCACCCGCTTCTCGGAACTCGGCGTGTGCGACCACGGGAACGTCCGCGCCTGGGACGACGCCGCCGAGTACCTCGACTACCTCGAAGGGGTCGTCGTCGACGCCGTCCGTGACGACGCCGTCCCCCTGGTCGTCGGCGGCGAACACACCGTCTCCGTCGCCGGGGTCCGGGCCGTCGACCCCGACGTCTTCGTCTGTCTCGACGCCCACCTCGACCTCCGCGAAGAGTACGACGGCAACGAGTTGAGCCACGCGACGACGGCCCGTCACGCCCTCGCGGTCGCCGACCGGGCGGTGATCCTCGGTGCCCGGACCGGCAGTCCGGCGGAGTACGACCGCGCGGACCGCGAGGACGTCACCGTCGTCCCGCCCGAGGAGGCCGCCGAATGGCGCCCGGACCTCGCCGGCGACCGGGTCTACCTGAGCGTCGACGTCGACGCGGCGGACCCGGGGTTCGCGCCCGGCACCGGGACGATGGAGCCGTTCGGCCTCCACCCCCGCGAGATGCGCGACGTCGTCCGGCGGGTCGCCCCCCACGCCGCGGGGTTCGACGTCGTCGAGGTGAACGACCGGGACGACGGCCAGGCCGCCGCCCTCGCCGGGAAACTCCTCCGGGAGTTCGTCCACAGCCACGCCGACGGCGGGTGATCCGGCGAGCGTCGCCGCCCGGCCCGGAGAGAGATCCCCCCTGCGCGGGATCCGCCAGTCGCCGGCGGTCGACCGCCCCGTCGGATCCGCCAGGTGGACGTGACCCCCGGACCCCGACTGTCAGACGTGAGGTCTACATTTTAGGTACTGGACGCACTGGGTGCGGGTGATGACGGACCTGTCGTCGTGTTACTTCTGTGGCACCGCCATCGAGGCGCCGGTCCGCGAGTACCCGGTCGTCCCAGAGGACCTCGGCGACGCCGAGGGGCCGACGGTCTCGCTGTGTCCGACCTGCCGGCGCAAGCACCGGGCGGTCGTCGAGACGGTCCTCGCGACCCTGGAGGGCGAGGACCCCGGCGACCTGGCGGTAGCCGCCGACTCCGCGGGCGGCACCACCGGAGAGGCGGGCGATCCGTCCGGCGGGGACGGCGACGCGTCCGTCGACGACGGGGACGCCGCCGACCGCGGAGACACGTCGGACGGTGCGACCACCGACCGGACCCCGGGATCGGACGGACCGTCCGGAGCGGAGGCCACGTCCGGGAGCGACGGTCCGGAGGGAGGGCCCGACGCGGCCGGGACCGGCGAGGCGGCCGGGAGCGACGACGCCGCCGGGGAGGCCCCCGGCGAAGCGGCCGGGAGCGAGAACGGGACGGCGGAGGCGACCGGCGAGGGGACTGGAACGACGGCGGACGAGGGATCGGAGCCGGCGGCCGACGACGAGGGATCGGCCGAGGGCGAAGGATCGGTGGCCGACGACGAGGGATCGGCCGAGGGCGAAGGATCGGTGACCGACGACGAGGGATCGGCCGAGGGCGAAGGATCGGTGGCCGACGACGAGGGATCGACCGGGGGCGAAGGATCGGTGGCCGACGACGAGGGATCGGAGCCGGCGGCCGACGACGAGAGATCGGCCGAGGGCGAAGGATCGGTGACCGACGACGATCCGGAACCGATCTTCTCGACCTCGACGTCCGCCGGGGAGGCGGCGGACGACGACGACGACCGGGTGTTCTCGGCCTCGACCCCGGTCGGCGGCGGGGCGGGGGAGGTCGACCCCGAGGAGTCGGTCGGGGAACAGGCACTCTCCGAGGACGACGAGGAAGCGGTCGACGCGCCCGACGTCGACGTCTCGACGCCGCCACACAGCAAGGTGGTGCGACAGCTACAGAACCGGGAGTTCCCGGTCGACCGCGAGGAGATAGTCACCGTCGCCACCGGCGCTTACGGGCTCTCGCGGACGGACGCGACGGCCGCCCTCGACGCCCTCGTCGCCCAGGGGATCCTCAGGGAAGAGGACGGGCGCCTCCACCGGGTCGAGGACCGGAACCGGCCGGGCGGCCGGTAGGCCGGGAACGGGCCTCGAACGACCGATCGACGGGGGAGCCGGGGGGATCCACCAGCCCTTCGGAGTCGTTGACTGCCTCCGGGATCCCGACCCACCACGGACCGTCGCTGGGCCTGGACTCGTAGCGCTCGGGAATCCCGTCCGGCGTGATGGTCTTCCCGAGCCACCGCCCGAGGAACCAGCCGAGGAGGTGGGTCTGGCCGGTGCCGACCGTGACGGAGGCCCGGGTGTAGTACTCGGCCGAGCCGTCGCCGTCGAGGTCGGTCCCGGCGAAGGCGGCACACACGTCGGCGCCGTCGTCACACCGGTTCCGTTCGCCCACCCGGACGGTGACGTCGGCCATGTACGGGTCCGACACCCGCCGGAAGGTGAGCGACTCGGGCACCGTCCCGTTGCCACCGGTCGCGTAGGACGCGAGCGCCAGTCTGACCTGCTGGCGGACGACCGAGCGGTTGGCCTCGGCGCCGTCGTCGTCGACGAAGACCCGGACGGTGTCGTCGCGCCAGGCGGTCTCCCGTTCGGTGGCGTTGGGGAGTCCGGACCCCTCCGCACAGCCGGCACCCATCACCCACCGGGGCTCGTCGCAGTGCCCCAGGCCGAGGACGTGCCCGAGTTCGTGGACGACCGCGGCCCTGTCGGCGCGGAAGTTGCTCCGCTCGCCCGCCCGGATCTGCACCACTGCGGGCTCCGGCGGGTCCTCGTCGGCCGAGAGCACCGGCGCGCACCCCTTGCTGTCGCCGTGCCCCTCGCAGTCGACGTCCTCGGCGTAGCGGACGAGGACCTCCGGGTCGGTGTCGTTCGGGCGGAGCACGAAGTCGAAGGAATAGCCGGCCGGCCCGGGGTTGCGTTCCCAGTAGTCTATCGCCGCCCGGACCGCGAGGACCACCGGACGGTCCGTCCCCGCCCGGTCCTCGACGCCGACGACGATCCGTTCCCGTCCCCAGGGGTTCTCCGCGAACTCCCCGCCGGTCCGCGCGGGTTCCGGGGTCACCGTCGGCCGCGGTTCGGCGGTCGGGACCGGCGTCATGGTCGGCTCCGGCGTCACGGGCCGCCGGTCGTCCCCACCGAGGTCGTCGACGTCGACCGGGACGACGTCCCCGCCGGGGATCCCCGGCCCGGCCGCGACGAACACCGCTGTCCCGACCGCCGCCATCAGGACCAGGCCCGCGACCTTGAACCCGAGACTGTCCCCGACCTCGGTCCGGACCGGTCGGCCGTCGGCCGCGGATCGCCGGGGCGTCGACCCGGACGCGTCGTGTCGGTCCATCCGATCACCCGGTTCGGGACCGGGGAAGGTGAAACTTGTCGCCACCCACCGGTCGTCGACGGTCCCGCGGTCACCGTCCCCGGACCGGCAAAAGAGCCATCTGGAGGGCCTCCGTGCGCCCGGTATGGCATCGCGTTCGGATCCGATCGAGGTAGCCGCCGAGGGACGCGAGGAGGACCTCCAGGGGCTGGCGACCTGGGAACCGCGGTCGCTGCTGGACCGCTTTCTGGTGTCGTGGGCCGGACCACTGATCCGGGTGGCGATCGTGGCCTTCGCCCTCCTGATCTTCGCCGCCTCGGGGGTGGTCATCCTCGTCTCGGTGGTGATCAACCCGGGCGGACTGCTGGCGTTCGTGCTGTTCCCGGTGTCGGTGATCCCCGCACTACTGATCGCGTGGTTCGTCCGGCGCAACGACATCACCCGGGAGCCGCTCCTCCTGGTGACGGCGACCTACCTGCTGGGGATCGTCCTCCCGGTGTTCGCCCTCGTCCTCGAACTCCTGGCGTCGGCGGTGATCGCTGGGGCCATCGCCGCCACCGGGACCGGCGACCTGGCCGGGACGCCGGTGGCGAGGGTCGTGGGCGACGGACTGTACAACTTCCTGGTGGTTGGTCCCGTCGAGGAGGCGGTCAAGCTGGGGGCCGTGCTGCTGTACGTCTACTGGAAGGACGAGTTCGACACCGTCATCGACGGGGCCGTCTACGGTTCGGTCGCCGGCCTCGCGTTCGCGACCATCGAGAACTTCTGGTACATCTTCGGCCAGCTCCTCGGGGCCGAGGGGCCCCTGGGGCTGGTGCTCACCGGCGGTGTCATCACCGTCTCGCGGTCGCTGGCGGGACCGGGTCACGTCATCTGGAGTGCCATCGCCGGCTACGCGCTCGGGCTGGCGAAGTTCAACCGGGCATACGGCCTCCCGCTTATCATCAAGGGGCTGTTGATCGCGTCGTTCCTCCACGGCCTCTACAACACCGGGATCGGCCTGCTCGGGGGCGGTATCCAGGCGGTCGTCCCCGGCGTTGCCGGCTCCCTGGTCGGCATCCTCGTCGTCTGGGGATCCATCGTCGTCTACCACTCCGTCGTCGGCTACGCGCTGTTCCGGCGGCTCCGGCGCTACCGGGACACATACGCCCGGCTCTCCCCCGGCCCCGACGCCGCACCGGTCTCGGACCTCGACGGAGCCGGGAGCGATAGCTGATCGCCGGACTGCACACTGGCGTTCCGTCCGGTCGGAGTGTGATCGCCACCGGACCCGCCGAAAGACGTCAATGTACTCACAGCGTCATAGGTGCACAGTCCACATCCACCCCGAGGACTCCCCGAAGGTCCTCGCCGGCCCCCGGTATGCCGACGACGGTTCCCGGATCGACGGGCCCGATCCGACGGACCCGGGCGGGTCCGAAGGTGGCAGGACCGATCCGGCCCGGACGACGGATCCCGGCGAAGACACGCTACCGCTCCCGGACTCCGGGTTCGACCTCTGCGTGGCTGTGCCTGGCGAACATCGCCGTCCTCCCCTGCGAGGACGAGTTCCGTGGCACCGACGGGGTGCTCAAGGACATCACCGAACGCCGCCGGCGCGAACAGCGCATGGAGGTGATGGACCGGATCCTGCGGCACAACCTCCGCAACGAGATGAACGTCGTCCGCGGGCGGGCCGAGATGATCCGACGAAACACCGACGGCGCGGTCGACGAACACCTCGACGAGATAGAGAGCGCCGGCGGAATGACATCCTCCCCGTCGTTCACGACGGGGTTTCCTCCGTGGGAGTCTCAGCCGGTCTACGACTCGCCGGAGGCAACATTCCCGTCACGGTGGACGGTACTCGGGTCTGTGCGCTGTTCTTTGGGACGTTCGTGAGGGTGTGGTATCCCCGACCATTGGTGGTCGTCCCACTCGAACCGCACGGGCCGTGCCATCGGCCTGACTGCTTCGCTCGTGTGCCGCTTGAGGAACGTTTCTGACGCTGTAAGGTCGGCGTGGCCCTCGAACCCACACGGACAGGTGAGCGAATCCTGATGCCGTGTTGTTCGGTCGGTGCCGCCACACTGCGGGCACTCTTGGCTGGTCCACGCTTCCGACCGAACCTCAACGGAGATACCGTATTCTTCGGCGGTACAGGCCAGTCGTTCGGTGAATTGCTTGAACGCCCAGAAGTTGTGCGTCTTGGCGTTGGTTTCGACTGACCAGTGCGTGTCCAGCACGTCGGTCAACCCGCCGATATATACAGTATCGACACCGTCGGCGTACAGTCGGTCCAGCAGGTCACGACACAGTGCCGCTTGAGCGTGGTCGCGGCGACGGGTCCGTTCCCGGTACAGTCGCCGGATACGCTCGCTACTGTATCGGCCGTCTTCGAGTTTCGACTGTAACCGGGCGATTTCTCGTGTCGTGTCGCGGAACCGCTGGAACAACTCGCGGCCCTCGTACAGATATTGCTCGCCGGTTGTCGTGGTACAGGCGACGAGATTGTTCGCACCAATGTCCAGAGCGGCCGTCTCGTCGGCCAGTGGAGTCTCCCGTGCATCGTCAGAAACAGTCACGGGTTGTGAAGCCCTGAAAGTGCTATCAGTCTCGTCGTACCACAGGTCTAACCGGCCCTGTTTCTCGTAGTCGGGCCAATTCGGGTCGCCAGCGATTTCAAGCCGGAGGCGGCTTTTCGGGCTGTTGTGCCTGTCTCGGAGCTTTTCACCGACGACGATCTCAAGCCGGGAACGGTCGCCCCATTCGACGGTGTATGCGTCCTTTCGGACGACGCCTTTGAGAACACGTCCGTCGTCCTCGTTGCCACGGAAGCCCGGCGGGGCCGGGTGTTCCGTGACCGACGTGTCCGACTCGTCGTGATACGCGTTCTTGTTCTCGAAGAAGCCGCGCCACGCCTCGCTGTTTGCTCGCCGGACAGTTTGAGCGGTGGACGCGCCGAGAACGTCTTTGTATTTGCCTTCGAGAGCGCCGGTATCGGCGTCCCACACGTCGCCCTTGAAGCCGTCCTCGTCGTTGTAGCGCATGAGGCGCTGGTAATTGATCTCGTTCCAGAGAGCGGCGGAAGCGTCCAACAGGTCCCGTAGTGCCTGCTCTCCATCGTCGGAGAGCGGTCGCACGGCGAACGTGTTGGTGCGCTTCACGACGACAGACTCTTGACCTTTCGTGCATAAAAGTCTGTTGGACCATGCGACCAAACGTAGAAATAACGCATACGCTACAGGGGCGTATCAAAGACTTTGCAGAAGAACGCGACCTATCGCTGTCGGAAGCATACACAGAGTTGTTAGAAGCGGGACTCGACACGTTGGAGACTCAAGACCAGCAGTAACGTGG
Source organism: Halobacteriales archaeon QS_8_69_26 (assembly GCA_003023195.1). Classification (GTDB taxonomy): domain Archaea; phylum Halobacteriota; class Halobacteria; order Halobacteriales; family SW-7-71-33; genus PXRX01. The sequence goes on along the minus strand of PXRX01000035.1, from coordinate 33,502 downwards.
CGGTTTCTCACCGGAGCTTGCGCGATTCACTCCCGCCCTGTTCGCTCCTCGGTTCCGACAGCACGTCGGAACACTCGTCACTCACGGGAAGGGCGGGATTCTCTCGCTGAACCAAGATAGCTCCAGTCTCCGACGGAACCCCCCGGCAGTCACGACCGGGAGAGCAATTTCCTGAGGTGCTCGGTCGAGAAGACCGACGTCGGCCGGTCCATGTGGACCCCGATCTCTCCGGAGACGACCCGCAGGCCCGCCCGCTGGACCGGTTCGGGGAGCGAGTAGGCCCGCCGGACCCAGTGACCAAGGCGTATCTCCCGTTCGAGGTCCGTCCGCCAGGCGTCCTCGTAGTCCGACAGGGTCGCCGGGTCGCGCGGGTCGACGGTCCGGGCCGCGTGGTCGGCGGCGGTCATGCCGTAGAGGATGCCGCCGCCGGTGAACGGCTTGGTCTGGGCGGCGGCGTCGCCGACCAGGAGGCCCCGGTGACCGGTCACCGACGCGGGCGGGCCGATCGGTATCGCTCCCGAACACCGCCGTTCGAGGTCGACGCCGTACTCGGACTGGAGGCGTTCGAACCGGTCGGGCACGTCCGCGCCGGGCGGGGCCGCCAGGCCGTACTCGACGCCCGCGTCGGCCCGTGGGATCCGCCAGGCGAAAAAGCGCGGGACCGTCAGGTGGACGTCGACGTAGTCGCCGTCGTCGGGGTCGGGGTCGAACCCCAGCACGCCGTGGAGTATCTCCCCCGGTTCGGGCAGGTCCAGGGCGTCGCGCACCCGCGACCGGGGACCGTCACATCCCGCAACCATCCTCGCTTCGTGGGTTTCCGTGCCGTCGGGAGCCCGGACGGTTACCTCGACCCGATCCTCGCGCTCGGTTACCTCCGTCACGGTGTGGTTCTCGCGCAGGTCCGCACCCGCCTCGCGGGCCAGGTCCGCGAGGTGGCGGTCCAGGCCGACGCGGTCGATGACGTTCGAGACGGCCTCGCGCTTGTAGAACAGGTGCGCGTCGCTGTCGGGGCCGCCGACGTGGAACCGCGCCCCGCGGATCCGGTGCTGGAGGAGTTCCTCGCGGGCACCCTCGCCGGTGTACTCCCACAGGTCGCGGCTGACGTGGCCGGAACACGCCAGGGGTTCGCCCACCTCGCCCTGTTCGAAGGCGAGGACGTCGTGGCCCGCCTCGGCGGCCCGGCGGGCGAACCGCGACCCCGCGGGGCCACACCCCACCACGACGAAGTCGTGCATACCCGACCCGACGGCCACGGCGGTTAATATCCCTGCGGATCCGGCGCAGCGTGGCTCCTCGTGGATCCGGCGTCGCGAGGGTGTCGAAGCCGGTGGCGTTGCGAACAGACGGCACGTGGGGATCCGCGGGCGGCGTGCCGTGCTCCCGCCCCGACCGGCCCGCGGCCAGCGTTCAGGTCACGAGGCTGCCTGGTCCCGCCATCGTACGTGAACCTCCGCCGTCTCCGTCCCGGGGATCGGACGCCTCGCATACAGTAAGCCGTTGGCGGCGAACCCGCGCCGTGGTCGACGCCGGTCACTCCACGGCCACCAGCGCCCGGGGCGTCTGGACGCCGAACCGCTCGGGCCAGTCGATCCCAAGGCCCTCCCAGGATCGGCCGGCGTCACTCGACCGGAAGATCCCCCGGTTGGTTGCGGCGTAGAAGGTGCCCGGAGCGGGGGCGGCCAGCACCGCCCGGACGACTCCCTGGCCGGTCGGGAGGTCCTCCACCCGCTCCCAGCGGTCACCCTCCGTGCGGTAGCAGTGGGCGTCGGCAGTCGACGGACTGTGCGCACGGCGGGCGCCGGTGGCCGCCGAGACCAGGACGGTGTCGGGGTCTCCGGGGTCGACCGCGAGCCCCCAGACGTAGCGGTGTTCCAGACCCTCCTGTGGGTAGTGCCAGGTGTCGCCGCCGTCCTCGCTCTCGGCGTAGCCGTCCCCCGCCGCCGAGTAGACACGGTCCGGCGCGTCCGCATGCGTTCGAACCGTGTGGTTGTCGATGCGGCCGCCCGCCGGGCGGTCGACCCACGACTCCCCGCCGTCGAGGGTGCGGACCAGCGCCCCGGCCTCGATGGCGACGTACCACCGGTCCGGATCCGCGGGGTCGGGTTCGAGCCACCGGACGTGGTGGGTGTCCGGCCGCGGCGGGAACGACCACTCGTCGGCCGACGGCAGGTCGGTCAGGTCCGGCAACGACTCGAAGGAGTCGCCGCCGTCGGTCGACCGGTAGACCGCGCTCGGTTCCGTCCCGGCCCAGACCACATCGGGATCGTGGGGGCTGACCGCGACGGCCGTCACCGACGCGGCCTCGCCGACGGTCGCCTCGCCGACCCTGCTCCAGGTCCGCCCGGCGTCGGTCGATCGCCAGAGGCCGGCGTCGAAGGTCCCGCAGAACACGCGCTCCGGTCGATCCGGGTGGCGGGCCAGACACTCCAGGTCGTTGCCGGTCAGTCGCTCCTCCAGGTTTCCGTCTCGCATCACCGCCAGGGCGTCCTCCATCGCCGCGTAGACCGTGGTCATGCCCGGGGCTACGGGCGCGAGGTACATAATGACAGCCGCCGGGTGACAACCGCTCGTCCGGACGGTGCCGTTCCGGAGCGTCGGGGGAACGGGGGATCCCCCTCAGTCGTCGTCGGTCGGCTTCGCTTCCAGTTCGGGGTCGGCCGCCTCGGGGGCGGACCCGTCGTCGCGCTCGGGGTAGTGCCGGTCCGAGCGCGGGCCCGCCAGGTCGACGTGCGGGAGCAGGTCCCGGAGGTACCGACCGGTGTGGGATTCCTCGAGGCGCGCCAGGTCCTCGGGCGTGCCGGTACCGACGACCTCGCCGCCGCGTTCGCCGCCCTCCGGTCCCAGGTCGATCACGTGGTCGGCGTTCTTCACGAGGTCGAGTTCGTGCTCGATGACCACCACGGTGTTCCCGTCGTCGACCAGGCGGTGGAGCACGTCGATGAGCTTTCGCTCGTCCTCGGGGTGGAGGCCGGTGGTCGGCTCGTCGAGCAGGTAGAGGGTGTTCCCGCTGTCCTGCTTGCCGAGTTCCTCGGCCAGCTTGATCCGCTGGGCCTCCCCACCGGACAGGGTGGTCGAGGGCTGGCCCAGGCGCATGTAGCCCAGGCCGACGTCGTGCAGGAGCTGGAGCCGGCGACGGATCCCGGAGTTCGCCTCGAAGAACTCCAGGGCCTCGTCGACGTCCATCCCGAGGACGTCGGCGATGGTCTCCCCCTTGTAGGTGACGTCGAGGGTCCCGTCGTTGTACCGGGCGCCGTCGCACTCCTCGCAGGGGACGTAGACGTCCGAGAGGAAGTTCATGTCTATCGTGACGGTCCCCTGGCCGCCACACTCCTCGCAGCGGCCGCCCTTGACGTTGAACGAGAACCGGCCCTTCGCGTAGCCGCGCTGCTTCGAGAGCTTCGTCTCGGCGAACAGCTCCCGGATGTGGTCGAAGACGCCGGTGTACGTGGCGGGGTTCGACCGGGGCGTGCGGCCGATGGGCGACTGGTCTATCAGCCGGACCGTCTCTATCTCGTCTATCCCGTCGATCCGGTCGTGGTCGCCGGGGTCGACGGAGGTGTTGTCGTTCATCTCTCGGGCGAGGCCCTTGTAGAGCACCCCGTGCATCAGGGTGGACTTCCCGGAGCCGGAGACGCCGGTGATGGCGACGAAGTTGCCCAGCGGGAACGCGACGTCGAGGTCCTTGAGGTTGTGCTGGCGGGCCCCCCGGACGGTGAGCGCACCGTCCGCCTCGCGGCGCTCGTCGGGAACGGGGATCCGCTTGCGGCCGGCGAGGTAGTCGCCGGTGGCACTCCCCTCGCACTCCATCACCTCCTCGACGCTCCCCTGGACGACCACCTCGCCGCCGCGCTTCCCGGGACCCGGCCCCATGTCGATGATGGAGTCGGCCCGGCGCATCGTCTCCTCGTCGTGTTCGACCACGAGGAGGGTGTTGCCCAGGTCCCGCAGTTCCTCGAGGGTGTTCAGCAGGCGGTCGTTGTCCCGCTGGTGGAGCCCGATGGAGGGTTCGTCGAGGACGTACAGCACCCCGACCAGCCCGGACCCGATCTGTGTCGCCAGCCGGATCCGCTGGCTCTCGCCGCCCGACAGGGTGGACGCCTCCCGGTCCAGCGTGAGGTACTCCAGGCCGACCTCGCACATGAACCCGAGGCGGGCGCGGATCTCCTTGAGTATCTCCTCGGCAATCGTCCGGTCGCGCTCGCTCAGGTTCGCCTCCATCCCCTCGAAGTGGGCGAGGGCGTCGCCGATGGACATCCGGTTGACCTCGGTGACCGAGACGCCGTCGACCAGCACCGCCCGGCTGGCGGGCTTGAGGCGGGTGCCCTCGCAGGCCGGGCAGGTGGTGACGGTCATGTACTCCTCGATGTGCTCGCGGGTGCCCTCGCTGTCGGTCTCGACGTGCCTGCGCTCCAGGTTGGGGATCACCCCTTCGAAGGGCTGTTCCTTGTGCCGGGTCCCGTTCGAGGTGGTCCACTCGAAGACGACGTCCTCGGTGGTACCGTAGAGGAAGGCGTCCTGGATCTCCTCCGGGATGTCCGAAAAGGGCGTGTCGACGTCCAGGCCGAAGTGTTCCGCGACGCAGTCCAGGCGCCGCCGGTAGTAGGTGCGGTTGTAGCTCCAGGGCTCGAAGACGTGCTTGATGGGCTTGTCCGGGTCCTGGACCACGAGGTCCTCGCTGACCTCCTTGGTCTCGCCGATCCCCTCGCACTCGGGGCAGGCCCCGTGGGGGCTGTTGAACGAGAACGACCGGGTCTCTATCTCCGGGAGGTCGATCCCGCAGTGGGTGCACGCGAAGTCCTCGGAGAACTCGACCGTCGCGCGGTCGTCCCCGTCGTCGCGGGAGTCACGGGCCTCGTCGCCCTCGGCCGCACCCAGGTCGCCGGTCGACCGGGCCTCGGTCCCGCCCAGGTCCAGGTCGTCGGGCGGGTCGGGGAGTATCACCTTCAGGACGCCGTCGGCCTCGTCGAGGGCCGTCTCGACCGAGTCCGCGATACGGGAGCGCTGGTCGGGCGCGACCCGCACGCGGTCGACGACCACGTCGACGGTGTGGTCGTAGTTCTCGTCGAGGTCCGGCCGGTCCACGGTGAGGTCGTAGCTCTCGCCGTCGACCTCGACCCGGCTGTACCCCTCCGAGACGAGGTCGTCGAACAGGTCCTCGAAGGCCCCCTTCTGGTCGCGGACGACCGGGGCGGCGAGTTTCGCCCGCGTCCCCTCGGGGAGGTCCAGCAGACGTGAGACCATGTTCCCCGCAGACTGCTCGCCGACCTCGCGGCCGCACTCGGGGCAGTGGGGGACGCCGACCCTGGCGTACAGCAACCGGAGGTAGTCGTGGAGTTCGGTGACGGTCCCAACCGTCGACCGGGGGTTGTTGGCGGCGTTCTTCTGGTCGATGGAGATGGCGGGAGAGAGGCCCTCGACGGTCTCGACCTGGGGCTTGTCCATCTGCCCCAGGAAGTTCCGGGCGTAGGCCGACAGCGACTCGATGTAGCGCCGCTGGCCCTCCGCGTAGACCGTCTCGAACGCCAGCGAGGACTTGCCCGACCCCGAGAGGCCGGTCACGACGTTGAACTCCTCGCGGGGAATCGAGACGTCGAGGTCCTTGAGGTTGTGTTCCTCCGCCCCCTGCACCTCGATGTAGTCCTTGCTCATCTAGGCAACGCATGGGGCGGGGTCCCCGAAACCCTGTCGATCCCGGACAGCCGTTCCCGGATCGGCCCACGAAACCGTCCGGAGCCCGGGCGTCCGGTGACCGGGACGGTCCTCGCGGCCAGGGGCAGTCGGTCGGCAGTGCCCTCCGAGAAGCGCGACTACGTCCTCATCGACTCGGCCACCGACGAGGAGGTGCTCTGGCTGGACAGCAAACTCAGCTTCGTGGGCGACAAGTGGCAGATCCGTGACCCGGAGAGCGAGGAGGTCATCGTCACCATCGAATCCCAGAGCAAGCTGGCCGCCATCGCCCGGAACATCCACGCCGTCTTCGGCATCATCCCCCACAAGTACGACATCGAGACCGCTGACGGCGAGAAAATCGGGTCGATCGAGGGGCAACTGTCCCTGAAGGACAGGTACGACGTCGAGGTCGACGACACCGGCGACCTCTCCCGGGAAGCCATCATCGCCGCGGCGATGGTCATCGACGCCATCGAGGGGAACTGATCCGGCCCGTCCGGTCGCACCGTCGGGAACTGGCGCGGACCCGGCGGGGATCGGTGATTGTCCGGGCGTCGGCAGGCGATCCGGTGTAGAGTTTCGTGGTCGTCACGGGGTCAGTTTTATCATCCGTCCGCTTCTCACCCCAGACGCTGTAAGCATGTCAGGGGACCACGATTCGATACGCGGGATCACGCTCGACGACGACTCGTACACGGTCGAGCAGTCGCTGATCCGCAACAAGTACAAGGCGATGGATCAGGCCGGGAACGTCGTCCTCCGGGGCAAGCAGAAGATGCTGAAGATGAAGGAGGAGTTCCCGTTCACGGACGCCGACGGGAACGAGGTGTTCACCGTCAAGGCCGGCGGTATCATGGACATCGCCGGCAACTACACCATGATCGACTCCGCCACGGACGAACCGGTCGTCATCCTGGACAACGACTTCTCCATCTTCCAGGACACCTGGCGGGTCCGCGACCCCGACACCGAGGAACTGCTGGCCCAGATCGACTCCCGGGGCGCGCTGATCACGCTGGCGCGTGCGTACCTCCCGTTCGGGGCGCTCATCCCCCACAAGTACGAAATCACCGACTCGGGCGGCAACCACGTCGGGAACATCGACGGGCAGCTTTCGATCCGCGACCGGTACGAGATCACGATCGACGACCCACGGGGCCTCCCGAAGGAGGCCATCATCGCCGCAGGGATGGTCATCGACGCGATCCAGGGCAACTGATCCAGCCGAGGGGGCGGGGCGAAACCCGGGCTGAACCCCGTCCAGACCAGGGTGAAGACGAGAACGTCGTCCACGGTCACGGGACCTCCCGGGGGGCGTCGGGCCTCTCGCTCGGCCTCGCGGTGGGGCCCCGACGAAGGGATCGGCGGAGGCGTTATGCTTTCCGCCCGTCCCGGCGTCGCGTCCGTTCCGCCACGAATGGTCCCTGGACCGTCCGGCCGTGGTCAGTTCCGGGCTCGATCCACCAGTGTCGGCCCCGGGACCGGTCGCCGAGTGTCAGTCACGGGCCCGGTCGCGCCACTCCCGCTCCTGGCGACGCTCGGCGACGTGGCGGCGGCCGTCGGCGATCCGGTCCCGTGCCCGTCCCTCGAAGGTCGACACGTCGTCGAGCACGCCGTCCTTGAACCCCTCGACGACGGCGTAGGACCACCGGTCCTCCTCGGTGACGCCCCGCGGGAGGTGGCGGTCCCGTAGGTCGTCGGCCAGGTCCGCGTGACCGCACTCCCGGAGGATCTCCTCGGCGGCCCGCAGGTGGTCCATGGCGTGACCCGTCGCGTGGTGGAACTGGAGCAGGTGGCCCTGTGCGCGCTGGAGCCACTCCAGGCCGAGTTCGACCTCGTGGAGGGCCTCGCACTCGCGGTCGGTGATCCCGTCGTCGCCGGGATCCGGTCCGTTGGTTTCCCCGGTAGCCATGATCACTGCTAGCTGCTCGAAGCGTATAGCGGTATCGCCGGTTCCTGCCGGGATCGGTCGAACGAGCACCCCGGCGTCGCCGGTTCCTGCCGGGATCGGTCGAAAGTCGCAGTCCCTTCGAACCCGGAGCGACGGGCCGATCGACCTGGAGTGACCGACCGATCGGGATCGAGTGACCGACCGATCGGGATCGAGTGACGGGTCGATCGGATCCGGACAGACGGGGAAACGCGTTTTACCTCCCGGGTACTTGCGGGGACCATGACCGACCTCGGGGACTTCGAGGAGTTCGAGCCCGACGACACGGACGAGGGGGCAGACCCCGACGTGTCCGACCAGGAATCCGGCGGGGCCGCCGGACCGGAAACCCGCCCGCCGGCGGACGACCCGGACCCCGGCGAGGACCTGCCGTTCCGGGACGCCGAGGTCACCCCCGCCGGATCCGACCGCGGGGTCGGGACCGTCGCCGTCTCGGAGGGCCTGCGGATCGCCGAACACGAGGAGGACACGACCCTGCGGGCCTACGTCACGGCCGACAACCGCTCCGGGATGCGGATCGGCACCTACCTGCTGGCGCCGTACCCGGACGGGGAACGCCTGTTCTGCCGGGTGACCGAACTGGAGTACGCCCGGGAGTTCGGCGGCGACGACGCCACCGAGATCCACTCCCGGCGGGCGATGCGACGGGAGGGGATCGACGAGGCCGACTACAAGTTCATGGCGACGCTCTCCCCCGTCGCGGTCCTGTTCGAGGAGGGCGGCGAACTGAATCGGCGGATGGCCGACCGCGTGCCCAAACCGGAGACCGTCGTCCGGGAGGCCACCGACACCACCGAGATCAAGACGGGGCTGAAGATACCGGAGGACGGCGTGTTCCTGGGCCACCTCGCGGTCGGGGGCGAGAAGGTCCGCGTGAAGACCGAACCGCCGACCATCGACTACCGCCTGAAGGACGACTACGAGGCCGGCGACCCCCTCGTCTTCCGGCACACCCTCGTCGCCGGTGGGACGGGGTCGGGCAAGACCCACGCCGCCAAGAACGTCCTGCGCCAGTACCTCGCAGAGGACCGGACCTACGGGATGGACGACGGCCGGGAGGTCGACCCCGCAGTGGTGGTCTTCGACCCCCAGGACGAGTACGCCCAGATGCACGACGACCCGGACCTCTCCGACGACGCCCGCCGGCGCTACGAGCGGGAGGGGATCGCGTACGGCGGCCACGAGGACACGAAGGCGTTCGTCCCGGACGTCGACGGCGCCACGTATGGCGGGGGCGACCACCGCGCCGAACAGGTGCACTTCTCGGTGCCGTTCTCGATGGTGCGCTCGAACCCCTGGCTGGTCGCCGGCGGGGACCTCAACGACAACCAGTACGACGGCCTGCACGTCCTGTTGAACCGGTTCTTCCGGAACCACGGCCGCGACGCCACCTACGACCAGTTCGCCTCGTTCGTCCGGGACCCCGCCCTCCGGGAGGAACTCCACGAGTCCGGCCGGGTCCACGAGGCCACCTACGACGCCGTCAAGCGCCGCGTCCTCGGCGAACCGTTCCCCAGCGTCTTCGACGGCGCCGCACCGGCCATCACCGACCGGGTCCACGAACTGGTCCGCCCGAACGGCCTGTCGGTCGTCCCGACCTACCACGTCAACGACTCGCGGGCCACCGAGACGGTGGTCCTCGCGGTGGCCTCCCTGCTGGTCGACCAGAAACTGTCGAACGACCCCGACCACGAACGGATCAAGCGCACGCCCCTGGTCGTGGCGATGGACGAGGCCCACAACTTCCTCACCGACGCCGAGTCCGTCCAGGCCCGGCGGGTGATCGGCAAGTTCACCGAGGCCGCAAAGCAGGGCCGCAAGGAGCGTCTCGGCCTGTTCCTGGTCACCCAGGACCCCCAGGACATCGCCGACCCGGTGTTCAAACAGATCAACACGAAGATAGTGCTCAACCTCGGCGACGAGGACGCCATCGGGTCGGTCAACATCCCCGCGAACCTGGAGTCGAAGGTCCCCTACATGGAACAGGGCGGGATGGTCGTCTACTCGCCCGACAACTCCGAACCCGTCGAACTGATGGGGCTCTCGAACTGCCTCACCCGCCACGGCGGGTGATCCCGACCCTGGGACCGCTCCGGGAGCCCGCGGGTACACTTATGGAACTCGCCACTCGAACGTGACACGACGATGAGCGATCCGACTACAGGTGGGGACGATACGGGGGCGACGACCGGGGACGCCGGGTCGACCGGAACCGACGGGGGCGGAGCGGTCGACAGCGGGGAATCGACCGACGCCGGGGGAACCGAACCCCCGGCCGGGAACGGGGGATCGACCGACGCCGGGGGGACCGAGACCCCGGCCGGGAATGAGGAATCGACCGACGGGACCGATCCCCTCGACGACCCCGACGTCAACCAGTTCAAGGGGAAGTTCTACGACAAGGGGTCCGAGTACCTGGGGGCGGCGGTCGACGAACACCGCCCCTACCTCGCCCGCGGCCTCGACGGCCGGGTCATGGACCTGGGTGGCGGGACCGGGCTCATGCTCCCGCACTTCGAGGCCGAGGCCGGCGACGACCTCTCGGTCCACCTCGTCGACCCGGACGACGACTTCCGGGCGTGGGCGGAGACGAAGGTCGACGACTACGGCTTCGCGGTCACCGTCCGGGACGGCCGCGCCGAGTCCCTCCCCTACGAGGACGACAGCTTCGACGCCGTCGTCTGCTCGCAGGTGTTCTGCACCGTCGCGGACGTCGAGGCCGGACTGGCGGAGGTCGGCCGCGTCCTCCGACCGGACGGCGAGTTCCGGTTCCTCGAACACGTCCACTCCGGCGGGCTGAAGGGGGGCGTCGAGACGGCCCTGACCCCGGCCTGGAAGCGCCTCGCCGACGGCTGTCACCTGAACCGCGACACCGGGGCGGCCCTGGAGGACAGCGACCTGACCGTCGTCGAGTCCGAGCGGGTGAGCGTCGGGCGGTTCCCGCCGAACACGTACATCAAGGGGACCGCCAGACTACCGGGGGCAGACGAGGGGGAGACCCCGTAGGCGCGGTCGCTCCCGGAACGGATCGCGTGGGTGAGTTCCGGGAACGGATCGCGTGAGTGGGTCCCGCGAACGGATCCCGTGCGAACTGGTAACGGATCCTGAACAGCTTTACTACGGGTCCCCCCGTACCGTAGTTCACGACGATGCAACACCTCGGGTAAGCGCGAGCCCGATCGTGGTGGCGCGGGGTTCCCCGCTCGACCGTGATGGGGCTCTCCGACGGCCCCGCTCCGGCTGTTTTCGCAGTCCGCACCGACCTGTCCACGCTCCGCCGATGACAGACAGCACTCGCTCCACGACACCCGTGGCACCGCCCGGTCCCGACCGAACCACGCCGCAGACGACCCGAGGGCTCCTCGCCTACGCCGCCCTCCCGGTGGTCGTCGGCCTGGCCCTCCTGGCGCTTTCGGCACCCCTCGTGCTCGTCGCCGGCCTGGTGGGCCTGGCCGGCGGCGCCCTCGCCGCGGTCGCGTTCGCCCGGTCGACGGCGACCGCCGACCGCGCCGGGGAGCCGACCCGGACCCCCCGCTGACGCCGACGCCGGCCGACGCTCCCCGACCAGGGGTCACTCGATCACGTACTGGTCGTACGTCGTGGCCTCGACCCCGCTCATCGTCTCGCCGTCGTCGAGGTCGATCCGGTGGACCGACCCGTCGGGGTAGACGGTCACCGCGTCCTCGTCGGGGGCGTGTGGTGGCCCGCCCTCGGACACCTCGAACGCGATTATCAGGCTCCCTTTGATCCGGATCCTGTCGTGCTCCTCGGTTTCCCCGTCCTCCAGAACGACCGTGACCATGCCGTGACTGTGGCTCCCGGGGGGTGATGTCTCTTGTGCCGACTCGGGGTGCGACCGGATCAGTCCCGCGTCTTGATCATGAACTTCATGTCGCCCTCGAACACCACCGTCCCCTCCTGGTTCGTCAGCGTGGAGTCGATGGTGACGAACCCGGCGTCGTCCCTGTCGAGTTCCTTCTTCTCGGTGACCTCCATCTCGGCGGAGACGGTGTCGCCGACGTGGACGGGTGCCGGGATGTCCATGTAGTTCACTACGATAGTCTCGGGAATAACTTTATGCTCCCAACCTACCACCGTGCAAGACTCGCGCTGTGTATTCAGCATGGTCACTCAGCGACTGAGAATTTCAACAAGGCCATCGTGACCGCAGTCTCCCCGACTACCTCCATCCGGTGACGTTTCCCTCGTGGGCGTAGAGCGGTTACCGATCAGCACCCGAAAGTAGATGCGAGCAAGATACCGGGCCGACGATCCCTCGGTTCAACTCGTGAGCGGTCGTCGGAGACGAGGGGCCTCTGAACGGTCACTCGACGTCGGCCTCCTCAACCAGGGCGACGAGCGCCTCGGCGTAGGGGGCGATCGGGAGGTCCGACTCGGCAAGCTCCCGACAGTCCTCGAGGTGCTCCCGGGCGCGGTCAAGAGCCTCCTCGCTGAGCGACGACTCGTCAGTCATGGATCGGTCCCTCCACCTTTCAGTGGAACTGAGGTGTCTGCCGTATCGCGATACTTCGTATCGGTAGATCGGGTACTGGTTGGAGAGTACCCTCTATAGATCCCCTCTCCCCCGGACTCGATGCCGATCGCTCGCACCTGGCGGATCATCGTCTGGACTGGACATAGCATCCGAATCAAAATATATTTGTTCCTAAGACGATTCGTATTTACTCGTGATGTCGGACGACCGCCAGCGGGGATTTCTCACCCCCGACGATCGGAACTACATCAGGCACGGGCGAGACTACGACCACCAGCAACAGCACAGCAACAAGCGTCGCACCATCCGCGAACGGATCAAACACGGCATCCTCGATTTCCGAGTACTTCCACAGCTGGAACTGGCCCAGCAACGGAAGATTTACGATCAGATCGAGTACGGGAATACCCTCTACCGGAGTCTGGTCGCGATGGTGGCGTTCGTCTACCAGGCCGTCCGGCAGAGTAGCGGCGACCTTGACGTCGAGACAGTCCTCGAAGAGGGGATCGAAACCGGCATCCAGCGGTACCGCCACCGGGAGCCCGATACCGACGTCGACATCGACGTCGATCCCGACGACCTCTCCGAGGAAGCCAGGGCCGCCGCCGACCAATCCCCCCCGGTCGAACGCAGCGACGAGGAGTCCGGTTCGGTCCGGGTCCTTGAAGACGTCACCGTTACCCTCGAGCGTGAATATCGGGAGATCCCCGACCCGATCCGTCTCCGGCGGCGGTTTCTCGACGGCGAGGAGCTAACCGATCAGGAACTGCTCTTTCTGTTGCGAGGGCGGATGGCGAGGGAGCCCAGCGTCTGGCAGGAATTCGAAACGCGGTTTCACGACAGCGATGAATAGCACACCTGACACTGGTGAGCAGGAGGGGTGCCGGAAGACTGGGCCTTCTAGCTGCTCGCAGGGGATGCCCTGGTGTAACTGCGGGAGGCATGTGGACCGGGTATGGCACCCGCCCTGGTGCCAGCCTGGTACCAGGCCGGGCCAACCCTGGACCAGGCGGTGAAGGGATCGACTCCGAATACTCATGCTGAGTGATATGATCGACACCCTGAGCGCAGGCCTGAAGAGGTGGGTCGGGTCCTCCGATCCGTCGATCGACCACTACGAACTCCGCTACCGACCGTTTGACGGGCGGGGATGGCGGCGGCTGGACTCGCTCAACCTTGAGACCGAACTGTCGTCCGAGTTCGACACGCCCCCCGCCAGAGACGCCATCACACCGGCGCTCGAAGTCGACGACCTCCCCGCGGGCGTCTACAGGCTCTACCCGATCCGCACCGACGGCACGATGGCCGAATCCGAGTGGAAGATCGAGTTCAGGGATCCCGAGAACCCACTCTAAAGGGTCACATACGAGTTCGAACCTGCGGATACGATGCGGAATCCTCTACTGGGACGCAGATCGTTGTCTGTGCCTGGCCACGTCCGGGGATGGATCCAGCGTTTACGGCTGGCAATCTTCTTGAGCGAGCTCTGGATCCGGATCCCGACCAGTCCGAGGACCTTGGGCATCAGACTGGCCGAATCCGAGAGAACCCCAATTAACAGATCATCATGTACAGCCAGTACGGGAGCTGGACGATCCCCTCAGCAACCTCTGTGACCGGCTGGGCCCCGCGGATCGTGTCCCCGGTCAGCACCATCCCAACAGGCGCATCGTACGCCTCGGTGAACTCCTCAAGGGCGGCCAGCGAGTCCTCCCGGCCACCCGACCGGTAGGCGAGCACCACCGGAACCGGCGTGTCCTCGACCTCGAAGACGTAGTCCACCTCGCCCGCCCGCCCGCGCCAGTACTGGACCGACGGATCTCCATCCCCGCCCTGGGTAGCACCGATCCCGTAGGCGAACCGCATCGTGTGGTCGAAGCCCGCGATCCGCGCGAGGTCGGCCTCGCGGTCGAAGTCGCCCAGCACTTTCGACGGATCCCCGCCGGAAAGGGCGGTCACCAGGCCAGTGTCCCGGAGGTAGAGACGGACCGACCGCGGCCGCTGGTTGTCGTACTCCGTGACGCCGTTCAACAGGTACAGCCGTTCGAGCGCCGGGAGGTAGCTGCCGGTGATCGTCCGCCGGTCTACGTCGAACAGGTCGACCAGCGTCTGGTACCGGACGGGGTCGGCGGCGCGGTCCCGGGCGGCCAGCGCACACAGCCGTTCGAGGTCGGCGATCGTCCGGACGGACTCGAAGCCGGGCACCTCCTGGTAGAGGGCATTCCGGACGTCGTTGCGCAGTCGCTCGTAGTCGTCGGCCGTCAGGTCGCTCGCAGAGGCGACGGCGCCGTCGAGGTCGTAGCTGATCGTCCCGCCCATCACGAGGTAGTCTGCGACCTGGGCCCGGATCCGGCGCTCGTGGGGGGCGACCCGGTCGTACTTCGCGCGGAGTTCCGCGACGAACGGCCCGGCGGTCCCGCGCTCGATGCAGGCTGGGAGACTGTTCTCCCCGGTGCGGAGCGACGTCGGGCTCACCCGCGTGTCGTCCTCCTCCAACTCGGGGTGGAGCGTGAACATGTAGTCCCGGAACTTCTCAGGGAGGATCGGCTGGACGTCGTACCGGTCCGGGTCGACGCCGACCCGCTCGAGTTCCCGGTCGACCTGGACACCCGCGCTCGCGGTGACGACGACGTGGCGGTTCGGCGTGCCGTCGAGTACCTCCGCGATCGGCCTTCCCCACCCCTCGATGTCCGGCTTGTTCGGATGTTCGACCCAATGGACGTCGTCAACCAGGACGAACTGGGGGTCCTCGGGATCGGTCCGGCTCAGCACGCGGCTCTCGTAGTAGCGTACCGCGCGCCGGATCCCCTCGTCGGACTGGAGCTGGTAGAGCGGGTCCGCGTCCATCGGGAGGTAGAGGAACTGTTCGGGGGCGGCACCGTTCTGGACCCGGTGGTGGACGAACTGGTGGAGCAGTGTCGTCTTCCCGACGCCGCGCCGGCCGACGAGCCCGAGCAACGCTTGGTCCTCGAACTGGCTTCCCTCGCGTTCGGGACGTGCGAGGTGGTAGAAGTCGCTCTTGGCCCGGGGCGGCAACGAGAACGCGTCGCTCCCCTCCGCCCACCAGGGGTTGTGCTCGCGGAGTAACCGGAGCAGGGTGTCACCGGCGTCGGCCGACATCCTCTGATCGTCCGGGCGTGGAGGTCCATCCCAATGATTGTTTCGACTAGTTTCACGACAGTTCAACGCGCTTTCTCACGCCGTCAGTGGCTCCCAGATGGCGTGATCAGGCCGTATACTGTGTAATAGAACAATGCGATGCCTCTTTCTCGAACCCTTTAGCCCTAAAGATGCACCTAGCCATCAGATTTAAATCATTTAAGAACATCTTTCTGAGTGAGAAGTGAGGGAAAAGACCATCGGGATGTTGTTAGCGACTCTGGGGAGAGTCGAACCGGGCTGACACCCGTTGGCCGCCCGGGACACGGCGGCCGACCAGTTCAGAATGGGAGCCACCTACGCGGACCTTCGGAACGGAGTCCGTCACGACATCGAAGTAACGTTCGTCACACGGCGCTCGCTCGACGTGGCAGGCGAGCGGGTTCACAAGGTCGCCCTCGAGGACGTGGGCGGCCGGCAGTTCGCAGCACTGATCGCACCGTCGGCGGGGCCGCTGCTGGACCTGAAGACCGGCGGGACCTACCGCGTCGAGTCGATGCTGGTCTCGGCCCCACCCACCCGCCCGGGGCCGGACGCCCCGGACTGTCCTGCCTGCGGGGCACCGCTCAGGGAGGGTAAGGTGGCCGATACGACCGACGAGGGCGTCATCGCGGCCGTCTCGGCGTTCGGGATCGAGAAGAAATTCGGAATCATCGACGAGGAGACGACGGTCACACGGGTCGACCGGGACGAAAACCTTGTCGACGACTGGCGACCGCGGAACGAGGACCGGCGATCCCGGGGCAGGCGGTCGGTCAATCCGCCGGACTACGTCTGTGACTCGTGCGGGCGCCACGTCGACGCCCACGAACTCCGGGATCAGCGTCGCCGACCCGATCGACACGAACACGAGGACGCGGCTGCTCCGAGTTCGGGGAGTCCCGGACGGGCCCTGCACTCCGTAGAGGCCAACATGGACGCGTCCGCGGCCGGTGCCGACCCGGCGAGTACGGAAACAGTGGGGATGGCGACGGGCGGGGCCAAGGACGTCGGCAACTTCCGGGAGAACGTCGAGAACGAGTACACCCCACAGCCCGAGGCGATCGCGGACGAGGGGCTGTTTTACGACTACCACTTCGAGACGGGCGAGGGCGCCGACTCGGACGCGCTGTTCGCGCCGCGGTACGCGACGGCCGTAAGCGAGCACCCGCTGACCGGCGAGACCGAGCGGTTCCTCTCCGTTGGCCTGGACTCGACCCTCTCGGTCGAGGACTTCGAACGGCTACGACTGGACCTGGTCGCCGTCCTCGACGTCTCCGGGTCGATGAGCAGCGCCTTCGACTCGTACTACTACGACGAGCACGGCAACAGGTGCTCAACCGAGGGCGGCGCGGAGACGAAGATGGAGGCCGCGACGGAGGCGCTGTGTGCGCTGACCCAGCAACTCCGCGCGGACGACCGCCTGGGGATCGTCCTCTACAACAGCCAGGCGCACGTCGCGAAGCCGCTCCGGGACGTCGGGAGCACGGACATGGACGCCATCCGCCGCCACGTCCGGGAGGTCTCGGCGGGCGGCGGGACGAACCTCGCGGCCGGGTTCAGGGCGGCGGCCGACCTGCTCGACGGCGGGACCACCACCCGGAACATCGAGCGCCGGATAGTGTTCATGACCGACATGATGCCCAACACCGGCACGACCGGCGAGAGCGCACTCACGGAGCTGTTCGCCGACGCGGCCACCGAGGGCATCCACACCACCTTCGTCGGGATCGGCCTGGACGCCAACGCCGACCTCGCGGAGACGCTGTCGGGGATCCGCGGCGCGAACCACTACTTCGTCCACTCCGGCGAGAGCTTCGAGCGCCGGCTGGGCGAGGAGTTCGAGTACACGGTCTCGCCGCTGGTGTACGACCTCGGGCTCGAACTGGACGCGGAGGGCTACGAGATCGCCGCCGTCCACGGGTCGCCGTCGGCCGACGCCGCCACGGATCGGCTGATGCACGTCGGGACGCTGTTCCCCTCGCCGAAGGAGGAGGGCAAGGCCCGCGGCGGCGTGGTGCTGGTGCGTCTGGCGTCGACTGGGAATGCCGAGGAGCTGGATCTGGTGGCTTCCTGGACCGAGCGCGCCGGCGACGAGCACGTCGAGCGCGTCTCTGTGACGGTCCCCGAGGAGCCGGAGACCTTCGACCACACGGGGATCCGGAAGGCCGTCGCTCTGTCGCGGTACGCCCGGGAACTATGGGCGTGGGCCACGGCGGTCCATGGGGACGAGGCCGGTGGTGTCGACGACTGGGAGGATCCCGATCCCGACCCGCGGGGCCGCCACGAGCGGGGATCGGTGCCGCTGTCGGTCTCCCCGGAGCACGCCGATCGGTTCGGCCACCTTCGTGACTACCTCGAGGCGGAGATGGCGGCCGTCGGCGACGAAGATCTCCAGCAGGAGCTGGACCTGCTGGCGACGCTGTGTGCGGCCGCCCCGTCGACGGCAACGGAGGTAGAGAAATGACCGTCGTCTTCGCGTTCGATCGGGACTGGAGCGACGACGACGATGGGGATGGAGAAGTGACCGTCGTCTGCGCTTTCGACCGGGACTGGACGGTCGACATCAACCCCCACCCGAGCAAGGAGGCCGTGCCGCTGACGTGGGTTCGCTACCTCGCTCACGAGACCGATCACCCGGTGTACGCCATCGGCAACCAGGACCTCGCGGAGGAGGCGGCGATCCCGGGCGTGGTCGACGTCGTCGGCCGCCACCCGGACGACTGGGACCGCTGGCTCGGCGAGAAGCAGGCTGACGGTCGGTACGAGCGGTTCCCCGAACGCCGCGAGCGGCTGGCTCTGATCGCGGACCTGCACCCTGACGCCGACGCATACGTGGTCGTCGACGACTTGGACCTGAGCGACGTCGAGGGCTGGGACCACTACCACCCCTGGGATTTCGTCCCCGCGGTTGAGCGCGGAGAGATCGATCCCGACCTCCCGTGGGTTCGGGATCCGGTCGCCGACGGCGGCATACCGACGACTGCCGGGATCATCCCGTCGGATCCGTCGTCGCTGGTGTCGTTCCTGGGGGAGTACCCCGACGGGCCGGGCTACGAACTCACCTACGTCGAGGACGATGATCAGCGGACGGAGCTGTGCTGGGACGTCTCGCCGATCCAGCGGTCGCTCGACCGGCCCGCCGCGGCCCCGACGATCCGGTGCGTGCCGATGGACCTGGATCGCGAGGCGTTCACGCTCCGGATGGACGCCGTCGATCGTCTCAGTGTCGTCGAACCGCCGCGGGATCTCCACACCGCCGGCGCCGAAACGCCCGCCGAAGAGGCCGAGGGACTGCGCCGGCTGGCCTCGAATCGGCCGGAGGCGGTTCGCGTCTCGGCGGTCCTCTCGTTGCTCGACCGCACGGATCCCGCCCCGCGCGAGGACGCCCTCGAAGCGCTGGCCGAGATCGCGGCGGCGCGGCCGGGGGACTGCACGCCGGCAATCCCGATCCTCCGGTCGCTGCTGGAGGAGGGTGATCTCGCGGAGGCAGGTCCTGTGCTTCGGACCCTCCGGGCGATCGCCGAGGAGCGGCCGGGCGACATCGCACCGCTGGTCGATCTGGTCGTCCCGTACCTGACCGGTGGGGAGGGACCCGAACGGGTTGCGGCGACCTGGTGGGTGATGGAGGTCGCGGAGGACGACCCTGACGACGTGGTGGAGGCGATCCCGGCGCTGGCAGACGTTCTCGGAAACGAGGGACCGGGGCAGGCCGCCGCCGTCTACGCCCTATCCTGTATCAGTCGGGAGTAATTCGGATCTCAGTGAAATTCACGTCGTTTAAATCTAATCGGAATTTATCTTTGACTTCTGCAGCTGTTTTTGATGGCACTATTGATGCGCTGGCAAACCCTGCTATACTTGTAGCAGTCGTCACGAATTGTCGTCTTTTCATTATTCAATTTTTTGGTTGTATTGTTGTTTGATTGGATCTATGCGAATATCCCAATACAGCGAATACTTATATAACTGTGGCCTTGGTTACCAAGTATTTTAAATAGGTGCCTACTTACCATGGAGACGGCTGGGTAGAATCGGTCAAAATATACTTAAGATAAATTATATTTATTATTAAA
Source organism: Halobacteriales archaeon QS_8_69_26 (assembly GCA_003023195.1). Classification (GTDB taxonomy): domain Archaea; phylum Halobacteriota; class Halobacteria; order Halobacteriales; family SW-7-71-33; genus PXRX01. The sequence continues at coordinate 14,172 of PXRX01000035.1, read as the reverse complement.
TTAATTGCCGTATCGATAGATTAGCAGAAGGCATATATTTTGTCGGTCAAAAGAAACTGCATGGGAAAGAGGTTACCATTTCAAACCTCCTTTCTCATTGTTTGTATTCTCTGTCTATCCTTGGTTTCGGGGTGCCTATTTGGAATGGATTCTGTTGAATCGAGCCATCAAATAAATATAGGGGAAGCAAGGGACACGGTAAATGATGACGCGGACAGTTTCTCCTGTCTCCCCGAGAACTCGAAAATTCGTGAGGAAATCAAGTTCAAAGCCAACCACGATACGGATCTGAGTCAGTCGTACTCACAGGAGACAATCAACCGAGAGCGGGGATGGCTCAACGAGCAATGCAGTAGCAATTACATCCGATATAATGGTACAGTCTATGTTGTCGGGTTCTCCACGTAGACGATTCTAAGCATATCCACGCCATAACCACTCAGCGGTTCCCCCCACCGCCCGGATCACGAAGGTCAGTTCCACCTCCCCGGAGTCGGTGGTGACGGTTACGTCGAACGCGACGGCGACGACGTGGTACTCGCCGGCCCGTTCCTGGGTGATCACCCCGTCGCTGGCGGTGCAGGGCCCGAACCGGCGGCCGGGGCCACCCGGGCACCGGTCGGCGGCGAAACCCCCGGCCGCCGTGTCGTTGTACTCGACCCGGTAGACCGTCCCTCGCTCGACTCGCGCGCCTTCGAGGGTCTCGATCCGACCGTCCAAGTAGCTCCGCGCCCCCGCGACCACCGCGTTGCGGTCGGGCCCCTGGTTGGCGAGGGCGGCCTCGTGGACCGCCCGCGAGAGCACACGCTCGGCGTTGCGTCCGGGGTCGGGGTCGGGTTCGGCCGCCTCGACGTCGGCGTGGTATCCCAACTGGAGGTAGGCGACCACGAGCGCCACGAACGCCACCGCGACGACGCCGGCAGCCATCAGCACGAGCTGGCCGCGCCGGTCGTCGACCAGGAACGACCGGACGCCCCGGCCGTCGCGCTCCGGACCGGATCGCTCCCCGACTCCTCGAACCGTGGCCGATCCGTCCCCGGGATCACGGCTCCGGGTCACGCGTACCACACCCATATCGTCACGTCGCCGCCCGTCGTCGTGACCGTCGCCGACCCGACGGGCGCGCCGGCCGGCCGGCGGTAGCCGACCGACCCGTGGGGCGTCCGCACCCGGAACAGCAGGTTGTCCGGGAGGATCCGTTCGACCCGCCGCTCCAGGGCGTCGCGCTCGCGCTCGAAGGTCTCCTCCGAGCGGGCGACTTCGGCCAGCCGCGTCGCCCCCTGGTGGCGCGGCGGTTCGCCGGCCAGCACGGTGGCCGCGTCCTCGGCGTAGGCGTCGAGCTGTGGTTCCCGGGTGTCGGCCGCGGGCGTCCCGAGGGCGAACGCGGTGATCACACCGAACATCAGGAGGACGCCGGCGGCCGCCTCGACGGCCGGGAGCGACAACTGGCCCCGGCCGTGTCCACCGATCCCCGACGGCCCCGGACTACTCGGCATCCACGGTCACCTCCAGCAGGCCCTTGGTGGTCCGGGCCGGGAAGTAGGTCACCTCGACGCTGCCCCGGGGGAGGTTCCCGCTCGCCTCGACGGCGAGCGTGGTCGTCTCGAAGCGGGAGACGTTCACCTCGTAGGTCCCGTCCAGCCCAGAGGGGTCGTGCAACACCACGCGCCCGTTCGCCCGCACCGTCCGGACGGTCGTCCCCGCTGGGGGATCGACGCGGACCTCGACCGACCCCGTGCGCCGTGGGAGGGTCACCTCGGACCGGTCGGTCAGGTCCGGCGTGAGGGTGACCGACTCCCGGCGCTCGACGAGCACCACCCGGCGGACCGTCGTGCCCCCGACCGGGTCGCCCCGTTCCGCGATGGTCTCGCCGTCCAGGGCCACCCTGACGTCCGCGTCACCGACCACCGGGTACCGCTCGGCGAGCGTGGCGGCGTCGAAGCCCTCGACGGCAGTGGCGTCGAGGACGTTCGTCCGGTTGGCGAGCGGTCCGGACCCGCTGACGATGCGCTCCGAGAGCGCGACCGCCACCCGGCGGTCCTCCGGGTCCCGGTCGGACCGTTCGAGGGCGCCGTCCGCGACCACCACGCCGGCGACGGCCGTCGCGGTGACGACGACGAGTGCGACCGCGAGGGCCGCGAGGTTGGCCTGCCCGCGGCCGGAATCCCGGATCACCGGCCGTCACCTCCCGCGGAGCGCCGGGATCCGTCGTCGGAGAGCCCGTCCTCGGCCGCCTCGCCCGCGACCAGCCGTACCGCCAGGTCGTCGCCGGTCCCCTCGACCCGGACCGCGGCGGGCCGCTGACTGTGCCAGCTCCCCGACACGGAGTCCACGCGGTCGGGCAGCGCCAGGCGGGACCGCCCACCGACGCCCCGGGCGGGATGGTCCAGCACCAGGCTCTCGCCCTCGGCCTCAATGCGGTAGCTCTCCCCGCGGATGGTCCCCGGGAGGTCGACCCGGACGTGTGCCCGCGCCGCGGTCGCGGCCGGCGGGACCGCGTTCCGGACCTCGTGGCTCGCCGTCGCGAGCGTGCGGTCGGCGAGTTCGTCGCCGGCGCTCGCCCGGTAGTCGGTCACGTAGCCGCCGAACAGCGACGTTGTCAACAGCCCGACGTACAGCACCACGATGCCCGCTTCGAGGACCTTGCCGACGGCCGGCACCGCTCCCCGGTCGGGCCCCCCAACGGTCGGACGTTCGGATCCCCGCACGGTCAGCTCACCTCCAGGCGCATGTCGTGGACCACCAGGTACGCGACCCGGTCGCCGGGGAAGCGGGCGACCACGCTCGTGACCCCGTCGCCGTCGAAGTCGCGATCCGTCGCGACCACGGTCGCCCCGAGTCGTTCGAACGCCCGCTCCCAGGCGCGGGGCGTCTCCGTCTCGATCGCCACGGTGTACTCGCCCTCGCCAAGCCGGGTCCGGTCGTGGGTGACGTCGGTGTGGAGGGTGGCGCTCACCTCCGACCCCGACCGGGCGACCGGCGATGCGTTCAGTTTCGGGGCGCCGACCACGAGCACCCCGCCGGATCCCCGGGAGGCCGTAATCGGTGGCTGGCGCTCCATCACCGCTCCGGGGGCGGTCCCGCGGACGATGGCGCCGGCGAGGAAGGCCACCCGGTGTCCGTCCCCCTCGTAGACCAGCGCGTCCACCTGGACGGTGTGGGTCGTCCCGTCACCGATCACCCGCAGGTCCCGTTCGACGGTGCGGAGCGTCCCCTCGGCGAAGGAGACGCGGCCGCGGTGAGCCCCGGTGGTCTCGACCGGCCGGAGCGACCGGTCGAACCCGTCGGACACCCGGTGGGCGTCGGCGGTCGCGGCGTTCTCCTCGACGACCGCGCCGATGCCCGCCGTCAGTGCGCCCATGGCGACGACGGTCAACCCGAGGAGGATGGCGACGCCGACGACGTTCGACTGGGCGCGGATCGCACCCGGTGTCGCCTTCCCTGCACCGCCACCACCGGACCGGTCCGGCCCCGTCCGCGGTCGCTCACCCGTCATATCATCCCCACCCCCGCGAACACGAAGTAGGCGACCAGTACCAGCGTCCCGGAGTGGAGCAACGCCTCGTACGTGCCCCGGGAGGCGGCGCCGGCGAACCACCCGCAGGACAGCATCGTCGCCTGGGTGACGACGTAGAAGCGGTACCGCTCGCGGGGCGGGTCGATGGCGTCGGGACTCAGGGCCATCCCCGCTCCAGCCCCCGAGTCCGACACCGCCGAGAGCTGTGCGAACCCGTCGAGGACGTAGCCGTTGACCGCGACCATGATCCCGACGACGAGCAGGGCGGTGGTCCAGCCGACGGCGACGTAGACGAGCATCGACGAGCGCAGCGACTTCTTCTCGTGGTAGAGCCGCCCGACCTCCGTCTGGACCGCGTCGAACACCTCGCCGGTGTCGCTGCCGGCGTCCAGGGCGCCGGTCACGAGGCCGATGGTCTGCTCGGCCAGGGGGGTGCCGACCCGGTCGACGAAGCGGTCGAGCGCGGCCCGCCGGAGTTCGCCCTCCCTGGTGGTGAGGTTGGCGTTGAACGCGAGGTCGTTGACGTCCTCCTCGAGGGCTCCGAGGTCCACCTCGCGGGCGACAAGCGCGACTGCCTCCGAGAACGGCCGCCCGAGGCTGACGTGCCCCGAGACTGCGTGGACGAAGTCCTTGATTTCGCGGTCCTTCGCGTCGTCCAGGCGGGCCCGCCGGACCGCCACGGCCCCGACCGGGACGGCGAAGGCCGCGTAGCCCAGGAGCGCGACGTTCACGGGGTCGTAGTCCAGCAGCCACAGCAGTCCGGCGACCACGGCCGTCGCGGGCGCGACCACGACGACGGCGCTGGCTGGGTTTATCGCCGCCGTTCGCAGGGTGGCCAGCCCCGGCGGCCGGTCGTAGTCCGGTGCCGACTGGTCGGGCGGGCGAAGGGACCCGACCAGCCAGGCCGACCCCAGGCCGACCCAGCAGACGAACAGCGCGCTGGTGTAGACGAGCAGGGCCCGGGTCTCGACGCTCCCCAGGGGGGTGTGGAAGTCCCGGGTCAGCCCCGGCGAGAGGACACTCATCACCGTCAGGACGATGACGAGCAGTGCGGGCAACACCAGCAGGACGATGAACACCTCCGCCAGCAGTTCGAGGAAGCCCTCGGCCCGTTCGCGGGCCCTATCCTGGCGGTGGCCGAGCATCCGCGCCTCCATCCGGAGGTAGCTCGCCAGGGCGTCCTCGCCCTGGTCGGCGTGCTCGCTGAACTTCAGCAGGAACGGCGAGAGCGCCTCCTGGGACGGGGTGTCCCGGGCGACCACCCGTAGCCCGCGGTCGAGGCTCCCCGTGAGCGCGGCGTTGTTCAGCGCCTTCCGGAAGGCGACCGCCGTCTGCCCGTAGGCCTCCCGGTTCTCGGCCACCTTCCGGAGCATCGTCCGCTGGTCGGTACACCCCACCGACACCGCCCGCAGGTACCGGACAGCCCCGGGGAGAGTCCGCTCTATCTCCCCCCGGCGTGCGCTCGCGCGCCACGTGAGGTACCGCCCGCCGAACAGGACCGTCAGTCGCTTCCCGGCGGCCGCGAGACCGACCCCGGCGGCGACGGCGGGGTAACTCCGGGGGACCCCGCCGAGGGGAACCCGGTCGAGTACCGGTACCCCGGAGTGGACGAACTCCACCAGTGCGGTCGCGGTCCCCCGTGGCAACACCATCACGGCGACGAACCCGAGGGCGGCACCGAGCAGGCAGACCCCCCACGAGGCCCCGTAGACCCGCGAGAGGTAGACCTCGAAGCCGATCCGCAGGTCCGTGCCACGGTACGACCGGCGGTCCGCGTCGTGCCGGCGGTCGTCGGCGTGGCGCGAGAACAGCGCGTACAGGCCCCTGTCGAGGACCGAGAGCCGACCGCCGGACGGCAGGTCCGGTCGCGCGAACCCGCCCGTCGACTCCTCGCCCACGGACTCGCCGCCCCCGGACCGGGCGCCGGCGACCGGCGCCCCGCCGTCGGTGACCGAGCGGTCCTCGTCCGCCCGGGCGTCCGCCGGGGAGTCCCCCCGGTCGGATCCACTTCCTCCCGGACGCCCGCTACCGGTCATCGCTCGCCCCCGTCGTCGTCCTGCAGGCGGATCCGCTCGACGGTGGCGGCCTCGTCGGTGCGGAGGTCGGCCAGGAACTCGTAGAGCGCGTCGAAGTCGTCGACCCCCTCACGCACGAGGTACTCGACGTACCGGTGCTTCCGGCGGAACTCCGCCTCCACCTCCGCCGTCGTGCGGTCGGTCCGGTCGGCCAGCCGATCGAAGAAGCGGATCCCGCGGGAGTCGACGTCCTCCATCCCGCGGTTGGCGGCCTCCGCTCCGCGATCGGCACCCTCGGCCCTGCGGCCGTCGCCCTCGCCTCCGCGGTCGGCGTCGCGGGGGCCGCCGTCGGCCGCGGTGGCCGTGGCACTGGCACCCGGTTCGTAGTCGAAGCGGAACTCGCCGCCGGGCGTCCGGCGTGCGACCGTGTTCCAGTAGATGGTCGTCCCGTCCTTGTGTATCGTCCCGTGGCCCGACCCACCCTCCACGGCGCGGTACTCGGGTTCGGAGAGGAACTCGACGACCTCGCCGACGTAACGCTCGCCGTCGACGTGCCTGGGGAACACCACCAGGTCCAGTTCCCGGAGGAGGTAGGTCGGGAGTCCCTGCTCGACCACCCGGTTGACCAGCGTCTCGACGTCGTCGGCGTGGGTGGTGCCGATCACCCCGTGACCGGTGTTCAGCGACTCGGCGAACGTCTCGAAGGAGGCGGGGGTGTTGATCTCGGCGATGACCTCGACGTCCGGGTTGAGGTAGTTGCACTCGGTCATCAGGTCGGCCATCGAGACGCGCTTGTGGTCGGACTCGTGGTCCCGCGTGGTGAGGGAGACGCCCGTCTCGTGGGGGAGCCGGACCTCCCGGGACCCCTCGTCGATGCTGATGGGGCGGTCGCCGAAGGGGACGAACGGCATGTGGGCGTTCATCAGCGTCGTCTTGCCGACGCCCGTCGGCCCGGAGAAGAGGACGACCCCGTGGTGCTCGTAGACCTGCCAGAGCAGGGCCACGAGTTCGGTCGAGAGGCTGTCCCGCTGGACCAGGTCGACGGGGGTCATCGCGTCGGGGGCCTGCTTCCGGATGGAGACGTGCGGGCCGTCCTCGCTGATGACCGGGAGCGCGACCGCACACCGGATCGTCACGTCCTCGCTGACCTCCTCGGGCCGGAGGTTCACCTTCGCACTCGGGTTCGAGGCGTTGAGTTCGGTGCCGTCCGACGCGGCGAGCTGGGTGACGACGTTGACGAACTCGGACTCGTCCTCGAAGACGAGGTTCGTCGGCATCCGGCCGTCGTGGGCGATGGAGTCCCGGGGGACCACCTTCACCCGTTCCCCGACTCGGTTGGCCTCGATGTCCTCCAGGTTGGGGTCCCGGACCGGCACCGTCAACTTGCCCTCGCCGACGAAGTCCCGCAGGACGTAGTAGACCAGGTCGGTCAGGCGGTCCTCGGCGTACCGGTCGTCGACCGGCGGAACGCCGACCCCGTAGCTCGACAGCGCCGTCCGCACCCGGTGGGCCGCCGCGTCCAGCCACGCCCGGGTGTTGCGGGCGGTGAGCTGTCGGGAGAAGAACTGGCGGGCACGCTCGCGGACGAACGCCCCGCGGTCCTCGACGACGCCCTCGACGTTGCCCTCCCAGATCCGTTCCTTGCACTCCGCGACCAGGTCGCGGTCCCCCGGGAGGAGGTCCGGTTCGAGGACGGCGTACTTCGCGGCGAACGGGTCGGCCCCCAGAAGGTTGTCCCGGTAGACGACGACGGGCACCTCGAATCCCCGGAAGGGAACCCGGTAGCTGTCGAGGCGTTCGGCGACGAACCGGTCGATGTGGGCGGGGTCGGGCGGCAGGTCGGTCACCGCCGGCGCGTAGTCGGCGGTGTGGACCACCAGGCGGTCGGCCGGCGGACGGTCGTCGTCCCCCCCGGCGTCCGGAGTCTCCTCCCGGGATCCCCCACCCTGGGAAGCGGACCCGCGATCCCGGTCCTCGATCCGGGTGATCCCCGCCTCTGGTTCGCCCTCGATGCGCGTCACGTTGGTCTCGTCGACCCCTGCCTGCCGGTCCGGCCCGCCGCGGCCGGGGGCGTCGACCGCCCGCTCGCCCCCCGCGCCGGCGTCGGCGGACTCGATGCGGTCGTCCAGCGCCAGCGGCGTCAACTCGCCCAGGCACTTCAGGTCCCGCAGGGCGTGGTAGTCGATCCGACGCCTGCTCTCGGGGCCGGCGTCGACCAGGCGGTCGATCGCCCGCCGGTACTTCCCGTCGAACCCGGCCCGCATCCGCTCGCGGGTGCCCTCCCGCGTCAGGGGCCGGCCCAGCGATGCGTCCGCGAAGTGGTCCTCGACCCGGTCGAGCGCCGCCCGGTCCTCCGGGGTCAGGCGTGGCTCGCGCACCTCGTAGCGAAAGCCCTCGCCCTCACGCGCGCGAATCGTCGCCACGACGCCCGGGTGGACCTCGTACTGGTCGCGGACGTCCGGCGCGTACCAGGCCTCCGGATCGTCCGGCGCAGGTGGCGGTTCGACGGCGTAGGGCGTCGGGTCGGCGGGGTCGTCGCCCCCGTCGGGTCCCCGGGAGTGGCTCATGCGGGGGATTGGGATCGGTTTGAGTTTTAAACGTTGGGAGATAAATTGAATAATGAATGGGTTGGAAGTCAAGGGTAGAGTGGTCGCGTTGCACTCCTGGACGATCCCTGGTGGAACGACGGCACGACATGGCGAGGGGGCCTGCCCCAAACGACGGGCCGTCGAGAAGAGGTGATCTTTCTCCCTCGGTAACTCACCGAGGAGATCGGTCCGAATTATAAAATCGTTTATTATTATTATTATTAAAGCGCAGTGCCGGAGCCAGTAACCACGTCCGACACGGACGGTGCGATCATCGGCGTCCAGGTATCGCTGCTCGGCTTCTTCATGTCCTGGCTGTTCCGGGAGTCCAGTATCGCCATGATCGGCGTGCTGTTCGTCGTATTCGGGACGATCGTAGTGTTTTACAACGTGTATTTCAGTGAACAACTCAACTCAGCTTTGCACGTTGGGTGGTTGACATACATTTCGGAGTAATAGGCGGATGAGGTGGTCTATCACCGATTTCAAACGTCAGCAGTTCAGCGGATTCGAACACCTCCACTTACGTCGCTCCGTCTGCCATTTTCGCCCAAGGAAGTGTAGAATACTCAACGTGCAAAGCCGAGAACTCAAGCTGGACAGTGAGCAGGGGTGAGGAGACGTCCGCCTCCGGGACAGCCGGACCTCACGTGACCCAAAATTGTCCTGCGGGACGGACAGGCACCCGGGACCGATCCCGGGTCGATCGGCGAATCTTACAGTAATGTTACTGTAAATTCTCGGAGCCGTCACCCCGCCAGCGAGTCCAGCCACAGTTCCGTCGACACCACCTTCCACACCGGATCCTGCAGGGAGTCCTCGCCGCCGACGTAGGCCTCCGCGATCCGCCGGAGTTCTCCCTCGTCGACGATCCCTCGCCGGACGAGTTCCGAGTCCGAGAGCAGTGCCTCGACGGTGCCCAGTGCCTCCTCGCGGAGTCCCCGCCGGACCACCGAGTCGAACCAGAACTTCGGATCCTGATCCCGCACCGCCGGGGGGAGCACGTCCTCGGCGAGTCGCCGGAAGAAGTACTTGTCCTGGCCGTCGCGGATGCACGCGCCGGGCGGGAGCGAGAAGAGGAACTCCAGGAGGCGTGGGTCGAGGTAAGGGTGCCGGGGCTGGAGGCCGGCCGCCAGCGCCTTCCGGCGGTCGTGACCCACCCGGAGGAGGTACTCGCTACGGTATCGCTGTTCGAATATCTGCCGGGCCGACTCGGAGTCGAACGAGAGTGCGGCGTCCGCGGTTCGCTCGTCCAGTCCCACCCGGTCGACGAACCCATCGTCGAGCCAGGGGACGACGGTGGGGTCGTCGCCGGTCAGGGCCGTCACCGCCCGTTCGGTGAGGCCCGGAGCGGCCGCGGCCAGCACGTTCCAGGCGAGGATCGACCGCAGCGGCGCGGGATCGGCCCACATGGCGCGGACCGCCGAGTGGACCCGGCCCTCCCGGAGGGCGTCGTAGTACTCCAGCCGGGTCCCGTCGAAGCTGTTGCCCCCCTCGCCGGTGAGGAAGACGGACGCGCCGGCCCCGGACATCCGGGGGTAGACGTCGGTCTTGAGCGCGCCGATGGGCATCAGCGACGGGTGCTCGACGGTCGGCGACAGGTGGGCGTCCGGATCCGCCAGCGTCCGGAAGCCGTCGAGCGGGTGGTACTCGACGGGGACGTCGTACTCGTCGGCGAAGACCTCGACGCGGCGACGCTCGGCCCGGTGGCGTTCGGGGTCGTCCGCGTTCTCGGGGTCCGCGAACTGCATCGAGAGCGCCCGGAGGTCGCCGCCGCCGACCCGCCGGGCCGTCGCACCCACCAGGGTCGAGTCCAGGCCCCCGCTGAGCAGCAGGTACGGATCGCCCCGGGTCCGGAGGCGGGCGGAAACCGCCGCCCGCAGGCGTTCCGCCAGTCGGTCGGCGAGGACCTCGGGGTCCCGCACCCCGACGCGGTCGAACGAGGCGGGGTCCCAGTAGCGCGTCCGGTCGGCCCCGCTCCCGTCGAAGACGACGGACGTGCCCGGTTCGACCGCACGGATCCCCTCGTAGAAGGTGCGCCGGGGGGTCGCCAGGTCCCCCAGGAGGAACTCCCCGAGAACGCGCTCGTCGATTCCGCCGGGTACCCCGGGCCAGCGCCGGACCACCCGGGCGTCCGAGGCGACGACGACACCCTCGCCGGCCGTCGAGTAGTACAGGTCCCGAACGCCCGCCGGCCCGCGGGCACACAGCAGTCGCTCCCGGGGGCCGTCCCGGAGGGCGAGCGCGAACACCCCCACGAGGCGGTCGAGGAAGGAGTCGTCCCACGCCAGGTAGGCCGCCGCCACGAGAGCCGCGTCCGAGGGGTCGCCGTCCGGCACCCGCCTGTCTGGAAGCGCCTCGATCAGACCGTCCCGGTCGTCGATCCGACCGTCGAAGAGCAGTCGTACCCCGTCGACCGTCAGTGGCTGGACCTGTCCCACCGCCTGGGGGGTCGTGTAGAAGTGCTGGCACCCGAACCCGACGGGACCGTCCACCGCGACGTTGCGTCCGTCGTGGCCGCGGTAGTCCATCGCGTCCAGCAGGTCCGACACCCGCCCGCGCGAGACCGATCCCTCGGGTCTGTACGCCGCCAGTAGTCCCGTCATCGCGTGTATCTGTGGCAAAAACCGGGGCCGTCGACGGCCCCTTGGTCCGCACGAGGCGCAGGCAGGGGCTCCCGCGACTCGCGGATCCCGACCGGTACAGGGACTTACCGGTTGCGACGCAGGATCCGCGAGGCGGCGCTCTCGCTCGCCCTGTCGGGGTTGTCTCCGGAACGAATCACCCAGCCACTGTCACACGAGTCTGACGAACCGCGGTAGTCTCCCATGGTGTCACCACCGGTCGCACGGTTCGCGCCGACGTGGTATATACTTTTCCGTCAAATATCGAAAGAGCATGGGCTATCAAGTAAGACGCTCCCCCGGCAGGTCACAAGAGATTCAAATCCCCCCTTCCTCCGGGCGGATATGAACCGACGAACGTACCTGCGGTCGGCGGGTGCGACCCTCGCCGCCGCCCTGAGTACCACCCTGGCCGGGTGTGGGGGAGACGGGAGCGAGGACCCGACGACGACCGAACCGGACCGCACGCCCGAGACCACCGTCGATCCGGCCCCGAACCTGTCGGTCACCGACTTCGGGCTGGACACCGCCGAGTCGGGGAACCTCGTCGTCCCCGTGACCGTCGAGAACGTCGGCGACAGCCAGGGAGCGGCGACCCTCGTCGTCGTCGTCGAGGCCGGCGGCGAGACCTACGAGTACGAACAGCAGTTGCAACTCCCGCCCGGCGAGAGCGAGCAGTTCAGGGCGGAGTTCGACGTGGCCAGGGAGACGTTCGACGAGGACGGCGCGGTGGACTTCCACTGGAAGAGCGCGTAGGGGCGGGCGCACTCCGGGCGGGTCCGGTCGGGACGAACCGGTGGACCGGCCGCCGACCGCTCCGGTCCCGTTCGATCACCGCCGCCTGTCGGCGATGCTCTCCTCGGTGGTCTCCTCGCTGACGACCTCGTAGAGCAGGGCACGGCCCCCGTCGTCGGTCGGCCTGAGGATCCGGCCCAGGCGCTGGGTGAACTCCCGTTCGCTGCCCGACCCCGAGAGGACGACGGCCACGTTGGCGTCGGGGACGTCGACCCCCTCGTCGAGGACGTGGGAGGTGACCAGTCGGGAGTACTCGCCGGTCCGGAACCGCCGGAGGACTTCCCGTCGCTCGGCCGCGCCGGTCCGGTGGGTCACGGCAGGTATCAGGAACCGCTCGGCCACCCGGTAGGCCAGGTCGTTGTGGGCGGTGAAGACGATGGTCCGGTCGCCGCGGTGCCGGTCGAGAACCCTCGCCAGGCGGTCGACCTTGGCGTCGCTGTTGAACACCACCTCCTTGGCCCGCTGGCGGGCGAGCAGGGCCTCCCTGGCAGCGGGGTCGTTGCCCGAGCGCATCACGAGTTTCCGGTAGTCCGCGCCGCTCTCCATCCGGATCCCCGACCGGGCGAGGTAGTCGGTGAACGTCCCCTGGTGTCGCTCGTACTCCCGGCGCTCCTCGTCGGTCAGTGGCACCTCGATCCGCTTGACGTCGTAGCTGGCGAGGTGCTCGCCCGCCAGGTCCTCGGGGTCGAGGCGGTAGACGGGGTCCCCCACCAGGTCGGCCACCACCTCGTGGGCGCCGTCGGGGCGCTCGAAGGTCGCGGTCAGGCCCAGGCGGGCGGGCGCCGCCAGCAGGCGCGCTATCTCGCGGTACCCCTCGCCGCCGAGGTGGTGGACCTCGTCGAAGACGACCAGCCCGAACCGGTCGCCGAGGTCGTCGGCCCGGAGGTACGCCGAGTCGTAGGTCGAGACGGTCAGTGGCTCGACCCGCTGTTCGCCCCCGCCGAGTTGCCCGACCGGGACGTCGAACTCGGTCGCCAGTTCGCGGCGCCACTGCTCCAGGAGGTCGACCGTCGGCACCACGACCAGCGTCGCCGTCGCCGCCCGTTCGATTGCGGCGATACCGATCACGGTCTTGCCGCTCCCGGTCGGGAGTTCGACCACCCCCCGGCGGCCCGCGTCCTCCCAGGCGTCCAGGGCCTCGCGCTGGTAGTCCCGCAGTTCGTAGGCCGAGGCAAGGTCCGGCAGGTCCGCCGCGTCCAGCACCCGGTCCTCGACCGCGATCCCACGCTCGCGGGAGGCCGCGAGCAGGTCGGCGTACCGCAGGGCGGGGGCGCGGCCGGTCTCCGACCGTTCGTCGGCCGCGACGCCCGGCAGGTCGGCCCACTCCGCGCGCGGGCCCGTGACGCGTATCGTCCCGTCCTCGTACCGGAGCCGCAGGGTCACGCCCGGGCGTTGGACCCCGGGGCACAAGTGTCTCCCGGGGCCGGCCCCGCCCTGCCACCGCCGATCCCCGTGGGGGCTCCCTGTCTCCAGGCCGTCGATCCCCGTGGGGGCTCCCTGCCCCGCGACCGCCGAACCCCCCGGACGCCCCCGCGACGGGCAGGTTCGTGCTACCGATTTGTCAACCCTTAACTCCTCTCGGCTACTCCTGACGTCCATGAGCGACGACGAGGACACCGACGGGGTGGCCGGCGACGGATCGGAGTCCGGTGGTTCGGCCGGCGAGGGGGCCGACGCGGCGGACCACGACACGGGGGACGCGGGTGGGACCCGACCCGACGCCGAGAACGCCGACGAGGGGGATCCGGACGAGGACGCCGACGACGCCGACGTCACCACCGACGAACGGGTCGCGGAACTCGAGGCCGAGCTGGCCGACCGCGAGGAACGGATCGCGGAACTGGAAGAGCGCCTGGACGACCGCGAGGACCGGATAGCGGACCTGGAGGACCGGCTCAAGCGCAAGCAGGCGGACTTCCAGAACTACAAGAAGCGCGCCGAGCGAAAGCGCGAGGACCTCAAGGAACGCGCCACCGAGGACCTCGTCGAACGACTGCTGGACGTGCGGGACAACCTCCGGCGGGGGCTGGAGGCCGACCACGAGGACGTCGCGAGCCTCCGGGACGGCGTCGAGATGACCCTCCGGGAGTTCGACCGGGTACTGGAGGAGGAGAACGTCTCCGAAATCGCTCCGGACCCGGGCGACGAGATAGACCCCTCGCGCCACGAGGTGATGATGCGCGTCGACGCCGACGTGCCCGAGGACACGGTGGCCGACCTCTACGCCCCCGGCTACCAGATGGCCGACCGGGTGATCCGCCCGGCACAGGTGACCGTCTCGACGGGTCCCACCGAGGGGGAGGCCGGCGAGGCCGGGGACGACGGCGAGGAGACGGCCAGCGACGGTGGCGACCCGGAGGCGACCGCCGAAGAGGGATCGGTCGAGGAGAGCACCTGACAGCGGTAGGGAGTTCGATCTTTCTGAAAGGAATCAGCGTATTATAGAACACTTCTTGCTTTCTTGTCAGTAATATTATTTTAAACTGAGGTGGAAATCGAAACTAGATACATGGTACACGATATTTAAATATGTTGGCTCTTGCCCAATTTAGCGAAACACGTTGACGACGAAGCAGTCAAGAAGCCCGTGCAGCGGTGCTCCAGCAAGATTGAGCGTCCGGACGAACCCGTAG
>PXRX01000034.1 GCA_003023195.1 Halobacteriales archaeon QS_8_69_26 | reverse complement strand
TGGCTCGGGGTCGTCCGGCGACCCGCCGGCACCGCCGTGGACGATCACCTGCATACCTCGGCCCCGGGCCGGCGGCCACATAGCTCATTCGCTCCCGACGAGGAGCGATCCGTGGCGAGGACCGCTCCCCGCGCGGCGGTCCGTCGCCCTCACCCTGGCGGTCCGAAACCGGCCGTTTCCGGCGCTCTGGTAATTCTTGCGTCCTCCTGCGCGGATTTGGCAGGCCTTATACCGGCCCTGTTCCCAGTTGGAGGCATGGCATACGACAGGATCGAGGTTCCCGAATCGGGGTCACGGATCGAGGTCGCCGACGAGGAGTCGGGTGAACTCGACGTCCCGGACGACCCGATCATCCCGATCATTCACGGTGACGGCATCGGGGTCGACGTCGGCCCGGCCGCCCAGGAGGTACTCTCGGCGGCCGCCGAGGCGACGGGACGAGAGATCAACTGGATGCGGGTCTACGCCGGCGAGAGCGCCCGCGAGCGGTACGGCGAGGACGTAAACCTGCCCGACGAGACGGTCGAGGCCATCGAGGAGTTCACCGTCGCAATCAAGGGACCGCTGACGACGCCGGTGGGCGCGGGCTACCGGAGCCTGAACGTCGCGCTCCGACAGACGCTGGACCTCTACGCCAACGTCCGGCCGACCTACTACATCGACGGCGTCCCCTCGCCGATGAAGGCGCCCGAGGAGATGGACATGGTGACCTTCCGCGAAAATACGGAGGACGTCTACGCCGGCATCGAGTGGGAGGCCGGGACCGAGGGCGTCCAGAAAGCCCGCGAGTTCGTCGAGGAGATGGGCTTCGGCGAGAGCCTCCACGAGGGCGACATCGGCATCGGCGTCAAGCCCATCTCGGAGTTCGGCACCAAGCGCCTCGTCCGGCGCGCCATCGACTACGCCCTGGAGTACGACCGGGACTCGGTGACGCTGGTCCACAAGGGCAACATCATGAAGTTCACCGAGGGCGCGTTCCGGGACTGGGGCCTCGAAGTGGCCGAGGAGGAGTACGGCGACGAGGTCATCACCGAGGACACCCTCTGGGAGGAGCGCGACGGCGAACCGCCGGAGGACGCCGTCGTCGTCAACGACCGCATCGCCGACAACATGCTCCAGCAGATCCAGACCCGCACCGACCAGTACGACGTCCTGGCGATGCCGAACCTCAACGGCGACTACATCTCCGACGCGTGTGGCGCCCAGATCGGTGGCCTCGGCATCGCGCCGGGCGCCAACTTCGGCGACGCCCGCATCCTGGCCGAACCGGTCCACGGCTCCGCCCCGCGGTACGCCGGCCAGGACAAGGTCAACCCCACCGCCATGATCCTCTCGGGCCGGATCATGCTGGAGGAACTCGGCTGGCAGGACGCCGCCGACCTGATCGGCGAGGCCATCGAGGCCCAGATCGCGACCAAGCGGGTCACCTACGACATCGAGCGACAGATCGAGGAGGGCGAGCGGATCGCCACCAGCGAGTTCGCCGAGGGCGTCGTCGAGCAGATCCACGAACTGGCCTGATTCTCGCGACCGCGATCCACCGGTCCCACACGGTCGCGGACGGACTCGTCGGCGATCCCAACCTTCTCACCCGGGGTCGCCGTACTCTCGCGTGTCCGACGACCGTCGGTTCGCCGCCGGCGTCGCCGCGTTCGGGGTCGTCGCCCTGGTCCACGCCGCACTCACCTGGCCGGTGGCCGCGACGGTGGCCCTGTTCGGCGGCGGGGCCCTCGTGGCGTTCGTCGCCGAGGCGGTGGTGATCGACCTCGGGTGGCTCGAACGCCACGTCGGGCCGAAGGTCCTCGGGGTCCCCCTCTACGTCCTCTTCGGCTGGACCGGGACCGTCTACGTCGCCGTCCGGATCGCCCTCCTGGTCACCGGCGGTCCGGGCCCGGTCGCGGTCGGGCTCGCGGCCGGCCTGGCGACGGCCTACGACCTGCTCACCGACCACCAGGGGGTCGAACGCGGCCACTGGACCTACACCGACGACCTGCCCGGGCCGCGCCTCCGCGAGGTCCCCTGGTGGAACTTCGCCGGGTGGATCGTGATCAGTTCCGTCAGCGGCGATGGCACTGCCGTTCCTATAAGTACGTTTGTCGAGAGACTTTGGGATACTTGGTAGGACAGCGTCAAGAAAGAACGAAATCAGTGTGAGTTTGAAATGACTCAATAATAACGGAAAAGTAATTTAACCGGACGAATAACTGCGTTGTATGGCGTTTGGCCGGTACTTTCGGGGACTCACTTCCTACGACTTGCTGGGTAACCTAGTGCCAGGAGTTATTTTACTGATTGTCGCGATCGGCTTTTTCCCAAACCCGCCGGTTCCGACGACGGTCGGAGGATATGGCCTGTTTCTCACCGTCGCGTTCATTATAGGGTCGGTCCTGCAGGCGCACGCTTCTATCGCTGTTGGTGAGCGCGAACATTTCAATAAAACAATGGACAGCGTAGAGGTACTTCCGTCCCTCCAGCAACGAGAAGACGGGACACAGGAGGGCCGCAACGACGCTGCCGACGAAAATGAAGAAGACGACAACGCGGTATGCTGGGATAGGCTAGCGTGGGATTGGTTTCACCCATTTGTCGGTCCGGTGGTTGGATGGAAACGTCCTCCGAGAGGGAATAAACTTGATGACGTAATACTAGTCAACAGGATCTGGCAGCATATGGTCGACGCATACGAGATCCCGTTCAGTACGACGTCCTATGGTGTACTTTATCATGTGATGTTGAGTAAGGTTGATAATATTGATTCTCCATCGAGGGCGATCCGGATCCAGGCGCTCCGGAACTTTCATCGAGGACTGTGGATCGCTTCTTGGTACGCGTTCTCGTTCATAACGATTGCTGGCTTGGTTGACTTTCTGTTCGATCCCCGTGACAGAATTCCGGCTCTCGGTTGGGAGTATACCCGACCCGCATACTTCGAGTACTGGGAACCGATCTGGCACCTGGCAGTTCTTTCAGGATTCGGGATCATGGGATTCTGGTACCTGTCAGAATCGACCGAAGAGGACTACATCGAGTACCTGTTTGCCGACTATGCGGTTGCAGTTGGGGACACCGAAAATACGTTCGTTCTCGGCACCGAGTCCGAACTTTCCCTGTCCGGCGACGTGGGCATGCTCCGGGAAGACGGAGCCGAGGAAAGCGACCACACCGAAGACAGAGAACAGGGCTAGAAGTCCCGCGGCTCTCGATTAACAGGGAACATCACTGCTGGACTGCAACGGTAGTTCCGGGGTCCTCGATCTTTCGAATCCGCCAATTAGGCCTCTGTTCGGT
The DNA here is from genome assembly GCA_003023195.1 of Halobacteriales archaeon QS_8_69_26. Lineage (GTDB taxonomy): Archaea > Halobacteriota > Halobacteria > Halobacteriales > SW-7-71-33 > PXRX01. The sequence continues at coordinate 83,715 of PXRX01000034.1, read as the reverse complement.
GTCGCTCTCAAGGACGAGTTCCCGCACATTACCAGCGGACAGACCCAGAACCCGGTCTTGTACCCCCTCGTCGTAATCCGTGTCGTGGATAGGGACAGAAACCCGAATACCCTGATCGTCCCCTTCGAGGACCTCCAGCCACAGGTGGTTGTTCTGTCGACCAACCACTTCGTACAACGCGGGATCTGTTCTCAGCATACTAGCCACTATGTTGACGATGGGATAATAATTCTTTGTCTCGTCTCTCCGGCGGTGTTTAGTTAAGCGTGAAGAGTGAGGCGGGAGAATTTCTTGCTGGTTCATGGCAGAAATCGCCCGCCTCAACGGTCATAGAGAGTGGATTGATTCGGATTTTGTGGAGCGCGAGCGGACACCCGAGGCAGCGATGGCGCTGGGTATTCATGCCCACGTTGCGGGCCTTTCGCTGTCAAATACCGTCGATTTACTCGACTGTCTGGGTGTCCAACGGAGTCGCAAAGCCATCCACAAGTGGGTGCAAAAAGCCGATTTACAGCCCGAATCCGGAAAATCACCGAATCAGATCGCGCTCGACGAAACGGTGATTCGAATCAACGACGAGCAATTCTGGCTGTACGCGGCCGTCGATCCACAGTCGAACGAACTGCTTCACGTCCGATTATTTGCGACGACTACGACCGCTCTCACGGAAATTTTCTTGCGCGAACTACGGCAGAAACACGATGTCGAATCCGTCATGTTTCTCGTCGACGGCGCGAAGCACCTCCAAACTGCGCTTTCCCGAACTGGCCTCCGATTTCAGATGCGTCGCCACGGAAATCGGAATGCTGTCGAACGGATTTTTCGGGAGCTGAAACGACGAACCTCGTCATTTTCGAACTGCTTCAGCCACGTCAAACCGGAAACAGCCGAAAATTGGTTGCAGAGCTTCGCTCGCTGGCACAATGCTCCAAACTAAACACTACCGTCTCTCCGTAGACTACCCGGAACTGGGAGACTCAGGCTGGGAATCACGTCCCGATCTCGAACAGGTCGGTGAGGTCGTTGACCGACAGCAGAACCACGTCCGCGCCGGCCTCCTCGAACTTGCGACGGCCCTGGACCCCGCGCAGACCGCCCGTCAGGACGCCGACCGCGAGGTAGCTCCGGTCGTCTTCCTCGTCGGCGCGCCGGGCGGTCTCGACGTCGTCGAGGGTGTCCCCGACGTAGGCGACCACCGTCGCGCCGAGGCGGTCGGCCAGCGCGACCAGTCCCTCCGGATCGGGCTTGCCGGGGAACGGCGAGTCCATCGTCACCCGGTGCTCGTCCGGCACGTCCAGGCCGGCACGGTCGAGGGCGTGGTCGGCCTCCGCGGCGGGCCGCCCGGTGAAGACCCCGACCACGAAGCGGTCGGTGATCGCTTCGATCGTCTCCCCGTCGACCAGCACCTGCTCGTCGTTGATGTACCCCGCCTCGTCGGCGAACTCGGGGTCGGGGTCGGCGTCCTCCAGGTCGCGGTACAGCTCCGCCCCGAGGTAGAGCTGCTGGAAGACCGCCCGCAGGCGGCCGGGGTCCCAGGCCTCGAACACCCGGTCGGCGGCCCCGGCCGACAGCCCCTCCCGGACGACGGCCTTCGCGCCCTCCAGGCCACCGCCACGCTCCGCGATGGCGTTTGCGTACGTCTCGACGGCCTCGTCGCCCTCCAGCCTTGGGTCGCCCTCCCGGCGGGCGAGGACGAACAGCGCGACGGCGTCGGTGACCGTCCAGTCGTTGTTGAACCCGCCGGCGTCCTTGAACGGCTGGATCTGTCCGGGCTCTATCGTCTCGCCGTACACCCGGTCGACGGCCTCGCGGATCGCCCGCCGGTAGGACGCCGAGACGTCCACGAGGACGCCGTCGACGTCGAACACGACCGCCGCCCGGAGGTCCGCGGGGTCGGCGCCCGCCGGTATCGCGTCGCCCAGTCCTCCCTCCCCGTCGCCCGATTCGAACGCCATGGTCCACCCCAGAACCGGCGGCGACAAGGGCGTGTCGGGATCGACCGCGGCGTCAAACCGGCGGTGCTGGGGGGATCCCGTCTTACAGTAAAGTTACTGTAACCCGGATCCAGCCGGTCCACGATCCTTTTGCCGGGAGCCGTCCAAGGACCGCCGATGACCGGGACGCCAGGAGACCCGCCCGACGACGGTCCGACCCCGGCGGCCGCCGCGAGGGTCCGCACCCTCGCCGACCGGCTCGCGCGGTTCGACCGCGTCGTCGAGGTGGGGATCGGTCGCCGCCCTGCGGTCGCCGCACTGTTGGCCGACCGCGGCGTCGCGGTCACGGCCACTGACCTCCGGGAGCGACCGGTGCCCGACGGGGTGACGTTCGTCCGCGACGACGTCACCGACCCCGACCCGTCGGTCTACCGGGACGCCGGGGCCGTGTACGCGCTGAACGCCCCGCCGGAACTCCACCGGCCCCTCCAGGCAGTCGCCCGGGAGGCCGGGGCCGCGCTGGCGTTCACGACGCTCGGGGGGGATCCCCCCGCGGTCGACGCCCGGCCCGAACCCGTCCCGGGGGACACGCTGTTCTGGGCCCGGGAACCGACCCGCGAGGGGTAGTCCTCTGGGGTCCCCGAAACCACCTGAGAACCCGGAGCGGGGTGCTGTCGCACGCCTCGCACACGACCGCCCAGGGTTGATTTCGATCCCTCCCGTGGTTCCCGAAGATGGGTCTGCTCGACTCGCTGTTCGACGGCGGAACCGGGGATGACGACGGATCGAAACGGTACGCCGTACTGATGAACGCCGGACCGGAGGACTTCGCGAAGGCGGGCAACGGGTTCCAGTACGCGATCGAACTCGACGAGGCCGGGTACGACGTGGAACTGTTCCTGGACGGCAAGGCGACGCAGTGGCCCGCGGAGTTCGCCGAGGACCCCGACCGCCCGTTCGGCCACCACTGGTCGCGGCTCCAGAGCCGTGGGATCCTGACGGGTGCCTGTGGCTACTGCGCGAACGCGTTCGACGCCGACGAGGCCTGCCGGCTGGAGGACGTCGAACTGCTGAGCGGGGCCGACGAACACGCTCCCGCCGTCGCCAGACTCGCCGACGAGGGGTACGAGCTCCTCACCGTCGGGTGATGACGGGGCGATCGCTCACCGCCACTACCGCCGGTACTCCAGGACGAACGCGGCCCCGCCCGGGACCGCCGCCAGGAGCGCGAACGCGACCAGGACGACGAGGTCGCCGACGGTCAGCGACAGCGCCCAGGGGTTCGTGACGGCCCCCGTCCCGTGGGGGAGGACGAACAGGCTGGCGGAGAGGACCACCGGCGTCGCCAGCACCAGCATCGCCAGCCCGTACAGCCCGCGGATCACCACGTCCCGCCGGGTCGGCCGGTCGTACAGCAGGTAGGCACCCCCGAGGGCGGCGACGACGAACGCGGGGGTCCGCAGGCGCAGGTCGGCCAGGAGCCACCCCGACCCGACGGCCCAGGCGGCCGCGAACCCGAGGACGACCGCCCTCGTGGGCCAGTCGTGGGTGTGCTCGAACGCCAGGCGTCTCCGGACCGGTCCCAGCAGGTCCCAGACCCACCCCAGCAGGGCCCGGAGCGCGGCCAGGACGGCACTGGACTCGCCGGCCGCCATCAGGACCCACCCCGCGGGTCGCCGACCGCCTCCCGTGGCGGTCGCTGTGGGGTCGGCATGACCCGCCGCGGCTCCGGTTCGGGCTGGTCCTCGTACGAGCCCGCCGGGTAGTCGCCGTACTCGGCGTTGACCGCGCCCTTGCCACCCACGAGCGTCGGCCAGGGATCGCCGGGGATCGCACCGAGGAGCGACGACGAATCGCAGCCGTGCCGGCGCTCGATGGCGGGCGGTCGGCTGGTATCGAAGTCGTTGCCGGCGAAGCAGTTCCCGCCGCCGGCGGGAAAGCCCAGCGCCAGGTCCGCCCGCCCCGACCGGGCCACGTCGTTCTCCCGGACGACGTTGTTCGCGGGCCGCCAGAGGTTCTCGTCGACGTTGGGGGTCACCAGCACCCCGAAGTAGGCGTGGTCGTGGACGCGGTTGCCGACCACCCGGTTGTTCGCGCCGCCCGCGACGTTGATGCCGGTGCCGAAGGCCGGGAAGGCGACCGGCTTGGCCGGCGCCGAGGGGTTGGCGTTGTGGTGGACGTCGTTGTTCCGGATCAGTGCCCCGCTCTGGGGTGCCAGTTCCTCGGCGTCCAGCGTGTTCGGGACGATGCCGGCCATGTTGTGTCGCCACTCCGAGTCCTCGATGGTGAGCGCGCCGCCAGCGTTCGTCCCGGAGTAGCCGATGGCGTTTCGCTCGGCGAGGACGTCCGCGACGACCGCGTGGCAGGGGTCACACTCCCCGACGTAGAAGCCCGAGTCGGGGTGGCCCGACGCGTAGGAGTGCTCGAACCGCCCGTTCACGGAGCTGTAGGCGTTGAGCCCGTACTCGCCGTTGTTGTAGGCCGTCAGGTAGCTCCCCCGGTAGCCGTCGACGTCCGTCCAGTAGACCCCGTTGTACTCGTAGTTCCGGGCGGTCAGGTTCTCGACGACGACGTCGTCGACGCCGACCACCTCCACGCCGTTTCGCCGCTCGTGGCCACCCTCCAGGACCACCGCGTTCCGGTCACGGCCCCGGATCGTCAGCCGGGGCGTGTCCAGCACCTGCACCCGCTCCTCGTAGACCCCGGGTTCGACCAGCACCAGGTCCCGCGGCCGGGCCGCCTCGACCGCCGCCGAAATCGTCTCGTAGTCGCCGTCACCCGCGCCGTCGACCACCAGCGTCCGGTAGTCGTCGTACGGTTCCGGATCCTCGCGGGGCGGCTGCCCCACTCCATCGCGCTCGTCCCCGCTCCGGATCGCGCGGGCGGTGCCCAGTGCCCCCACCGCACCCGCCGTCACCGCGAGCTTCAACAGCTCCCGGCGTCGGAGGTCGCTCATACACGCCGGATCGGTTTCGGCGGAGTGCTGTTAACTCTAGCGTCGGATCCGACCGCGGTGCCCGGGAGACTGGCGAAGCGGTCCGAGGAACGGCGGAGTGCCCGCCACACCGGGTCACTCGGTCTGTATCGCGCCGACCATCCCGATCCCCTCGTGTGGCTGGCAGTAGTACTTGTAGACGCCCCGCTGGCCGAGCGTCTGCGTGAACGTGTACCCCTCCGAGCTGGCACGCTCGCTCCTGAACAGGTCGTTCTCGCTGACGACGTTGTGAGTGCCGCCCCTGCCGGACCACTCCCAGGTGACGGTCACCCCCTTCGTGGCGACCACCGCCGGCGGGCCGAAGGCGACCCCCTTCGACCCGGCGCCGACGGTCACCGTCACCTCGTCCTCGCCGGTCAGGTCGACCGGCCCCTCGTAGCCGTTGGCGTCGGCGACGTACTCCTCGAATCCCCCCTCGTCGGGGCCGTCGCCGCCGGTCAGGGATCCGAGACACCCCGCGATCCCGGCACCGACGGCGACCGGTACGGTCCGCAACACGGTGCGGCGGTCCATAGCGGACGATGGACGGTGGGCGACTTGAGCGTTCCCGTCCGCTGGACGGAGGACTCCCCAGGAACGGTGCCGTCGCGGCCGCTCCAACCCGCCGTTCCGGGCCGGTTCGACGGTCTTAAGTGACGGGATCGGCTCTCTCCGGTAGACAGGCGACGCCTGTCGCACCGACCCGTAGGAGCACTCCGCGTACTACGGAGGTCGACCATGGCAGATCAGGAACTAGAGGACGCGGTCCAGCGAGCGATCGAGGACGCGCCGCCCCGGAACTTCACCGAGACGGTGGACATCGCGGTCAACCTCCGCGACCTGGACCTCAACGAACCGTCGAACCGCGTCGACGAAAGTATCGTACTCCCCGCAGGGACCGGCCAGGAGACCCGGATCGTTGTCTTCGCGGAGGGCGAGACCGCCGTCCGTGCCGAGGAGGTCGCCGACGAAGTGCTGGACGGCGACGACCTGGAGGACCTGGGCGGCGACGACGACGAGGCGAAGGACATGGCCGAGGAGACGGACTTCTTCGTCGCCGAGGAGGAGTTCATGCAGGACATCGGCCGCTACCTGGGGACCATCCTCGGCCCCCGGGGGAAGATGCCGACGCCGCTGTCGCCCGACGACGACGTCGTCGAGGTCGTCGAGCGCATGATGAACACGGTCCAGTTGCGGAGCGGCGACCGGCGCACGTTCCACACCCGGGTCGGCAACGAGGAGATGAGCGCCGAGGACGTCGCCGACAACATCGACGTCATCCTCCGCCGACTCCACGCCGACCTGGAGAAGGGACCGATGAACATCGACTCGGTCTACGTCAAGACGACGATGGGACCGGCCGTGGAGGTGGCCTAAATGTCCGAAGCAGAACAACAGCGAAAGACGGAGGAGATCCCCGAGTGGAAGCGCCACGAAGCGGCCGAACTCGTGGACCTCATCGAGGGCTACGAGAGCATCGGAGTGGTCTCCATCGCGGGGATCCCCAGCCGGCAACTGCAGGACATGCGACGGGAACTCCACGGGAGCGCCGAGATCCGGGTCAGCCGGAACACACTGCTCCGGCGCGCCCTGGAGGCGACCGGGAAGGGCGACCTGGTGGAGTACGTCTCCGGTCAGGTCGGCCTGATCGGCACCGACGACAACCCCTTCGGACTGTACCAGCAACTGGAGGAGTCCAAGACGCCGGCCCCGATCAACGCCGGCGAGATCGCTCCCAACGACATCGTGATCCCCGAGGGCGACACGGGCGTCGACGACGGGCAGTTCATCGGCGACCTCAAGCAGATCGGCGTCGACTCCCGGTTCCAGGACGGCGCTATCTTCGTCACCGAGGAGAGCGTCGCCCTCGAGGAGGGCGGCGAGGTCTCCCCGCAACTGTCGAACGTCCTCGCCACGCTGGGCATCGAACCCAAGGAGGTCGGCCTCGACCTGAGCGCGGTACTGTCCGACGGCGTCGTCTTCGAGTCCGACGACCTGGACATCGACCTGGAGGGCTACCGCGACGACCTGGTGACCGCCGCCGCCCAGGCCCACAACCTGGCGGTCAACGCCGCCGTTCCCTCGCCGGACACCCTCCCGACGCTGCTCTCGAAGGCCGCCGGCGAGGCCCGCGCGGTCGGCCTGGAGGCCGCCATCGCCGACCCCGAACTGATCGACGACCTGCTGGCCCGGGCCGACGCGGACGTGCGGGCGCTCGCGGCGCAGGTCGACGACGAGGAGGCCCTGCCCGAGGAACTCCGCGGCGTCGAGAAACCGGCCGCCGAACCCGCAGACGAGGCCGCGGCCGAGGACGACGAACCCGAGGACGACGACGAGGAAGCCGAGGCCGAGGAAGCGGACGAGGACGATGACGACGACGAGGCCGACGGCGCCGCCGGTCTCGGCGATATGTTCGGCTAGAAGCCGCCTACGGGCGTCCTCCGACTCCCCGTAGCACCATCCTAACTACTACGTCCCCCCCGGATCAACAGGGTGGTAGCCACCGGTCACCGTCCCAGACATCACCAACCATGGAGTACGCCTACGCCGCGGCGATTCTGAACGAACTGGACCAGGAGATAAACGAGGAGAACCTGAAGTCGGTCCTGCAGGCTGCCGGCGCCGACGTCTCGGAGTCCCGGGTGAAGGCGCTCGTCGCCGCCCTGGAGGACGTCGACATCGACGAGCGGATCGCTGGCGCCGCGCCGGCGATGGGGCCGGGCGCAGAACCCGCCGGCTCCATCGAGGGCGAACCCGAGAGCGAACCGCCGGACGTCGAGGCGGCCGACGAGACGATGCCCCAGCCGGCCGACGAGGACGCCGAACCCGCGGAGGACGAGGACACCGACCTCGGCGGCCTCTTCGGCGACGGGGAAGAGGAAGGGTAACCCCCGCGACCGGACCCCGGAGACCGGACCCCAGACCCGACCACCGCCACGACGCGACGGCCGTCCCCCGTAGCGCCGCCGCCGGATCGACCGGTAGCGCCGCCGGTTCCCGCAGACGGTTCGCCCTCGGATCCCGCCAACGGTTCGCCCTCGGATCCCGCGGGCGGGGTCACCGTCGGATCCCGCCCGGCGGATCCCGTCTGCGACGGGGTCGTCGGGGATAGCCACTCCGTCTCCGGGGATCCGGGTGACCCGACGACCGTGCGGGGCGGGGAGCCGACGACCGGCGTCGCCACTGACCGCGGGATAAACGGGAGAAGTGACCGACTAGCCGAACAGCTCGCCCAGGCCTTCGCCGGCGTCTTCGTCCTCGTCGTCGTCCTCGTCCGCTTCCTCGGCCTCGGCTTCTTCCTCGGCCTCGTCCTCGCTCTCGTCGGCCTCGGTGGTCGTCTCGGCGGCCGTGCCACCGCCACCGGCACCGGCCGCGGGGGCCGCGACGGCCTCGGTGAGCGCCGTCTCGATGTCGACGTCCTCCATCGCGGCGACGAGGGACTTGACGCGGGCGTCGTCGACCTCGATGCCCGCCGCCTCGAGGACGTCGGTCAGGGTCTCCTCGGTTACCTCCTTGTCCGCCTTGTGCAACACGAGCGCTGCGTACACGTACTCCATTGTGAATCACCTGGTGGTTTCGGGAGCGACGCCGGAACGCCGTCGTCGCCGGCTCCGCTCTCCGTCTACCACGCCCCTCGGAGGAGCACCGTTATAGGGACTTCGATACCGAACTCGTCCGGATCCGCCCCGATCCCGTCGGCGTCACCCCGACCCGGCGTCGTCGGGTCGTCGCTCTATCGCCGGATCCCCGTCGTCCGAACTCCCTCCGCTCGCCGGATCCTCGCCAGCGGGACCCGGTTCGACCGGCGGATCCTCGCCAGCGGGACCCGGTTCGACTGGCGGATCCTCGTTCCCTGGACCCGGTTCGACCGGCGGGACTGCTCCACCGCCGGCGGACTCGTCGAGTGCGATCCCCAGTGCGGTCCCGCCGACCACGGCGAGCGGGATGGTAAGGAAGTTCAGCAGCGGAACCCACAGCATGAGGGTCGTCCCGAATCCGAACCCGAAGGCCGTCGCCCGGCGCTCGCGGAGGAGCCCGAACCGCTCGCGCAGGCCCCGTCCCCGGCGGCCCAGCGGGTCGTTCGAGAACTCGAACGCCAGGAAGAAGGCGCTCACGAGGGACCCGAGCAGCGTCGAGACCACGCTCCCGACCGCGGGGACGAGGTTCAACAGCACCACGGGGAGCATGACGGCACAGTACGCCGCGATCACCAGCAGGTCCGAGAGTACCCCGGTGACGGTGTCGACCACGAACGACCCCTCGTCCCCGGGAAGGTCGTCGGTGCCCAGGAGGATCCGCTCGGCCCTGGTCGAGAGGGCGTCCCGGAAGGGACCAGCTATCAGCCCCCCGACCAGCAGGGTGAGGACGTACGAGACTCCGACCGAGAGGGCGACGGCCAGCGCCAGCAGCAGGTACCAGAGCAGGCGGAAGAGCCAGTCGTACCAGGCCTCGACCGCCGGGGCCGACCAGACCCATCCCACGGCTCGCTCGGCGTTGAGCGCCAGGAGGACGACGGCCACGACGAACAGGGTGGCGTTGATGGCGGCCGGAACGACGACGTACGGCCACAGCCCAGGCCGGTCCTTGAGGAACGCGAACGCCCGGTACGACAGCGAAAAGCCCGTCGTGAACCGGGTCCGGGTCGATCCCCCCTCGGCCCGCCGCAGGTCGGTCAGGATCGGGTGCGGTTCCCGTCGCTCCCCGTTCGAGTCCGCCGACTCGCCGGTCGAGGCCTCCGACTCGTGGGTCGAGTCCGCCGGGTCGTCAGTCGGTTCGTCCGTCGTGCCCATACGATACCAGCCCCCTCGGCGGTCAGCCGACCGCTCTGGAACAGCCTGCGGACCGAGGGTATTTGAACACTCCCCTCGCTGGATCCGCCCCGACGACCGGTGGTGATACCGGGCACGCCGGTGACGGCGCGACTCGCCCGCAGTTATATGTCCGCGAGCGTCGTGGGTACGGACGATGCCACCGTCGGTGCTCGCCAGGGCGATTGACGCGGGCGTGGTGACCGGGAAGCTCTTCGCCCGCCAGGGACTCCGTGGCCTGGCGGTCCTCCTGGCCCTGGCGTCGTTCTCGGCGGCGGTTCCGGTCGGGGCCACCGTCGTCTACGGAATCCGGCCGCCCGGCGGGATCACCCGTGCGCTCGCGAGGGAAGCACCCGGGACCGTCGCGGCGCTCCGGTCGGTGCCGGAACTGGCGGTGATCCCCGGGCTACTGCTCGTCGTCGGACTCGGAGTGCTGTACGTCCACTCGGTTGCAGAGACCGCACTCGTGCGGGTCCTCCGGGGCGGCGGACCGGGCGTGGTCCGGTCCCTCGGGGTGGGTGCCCGGCTGTTCGGGTTCCGGGTCGGGGTGCTGGTCGCCCTCGGGGTGGCGCTGGCGGCGGTCGGGGCGGTGGCCGGTCGCCTCGCCGGGGACCCGGTGACCGCGCTCTTGACCGCCGTGGCGGCGTCGGGACCGGCGCTGGTCGCACTCGTTCCACTCGCGCTGACCCTCGACGTGCTCGCCGTCGAGGTGGCGGTTCCGGTGGTCCTGGGCGACCGCGAACCGGAACGGGACGTGGACCACCCCGACCCTCCCGAGTCCGAGGAGTGGGGGTCGGCGGCGTGGTGGCGCCAGCAGGTGGCGGCCGACGCCGACCGGTCGGGGACCGCCTCGCACGGCCCCGCCGGCGGCGGAAGGGGGTCGTGGTCGAGCGGTCGCGACCACCTGTCCTCACGGGGGGTGCTGTCGGTCCTGGGGGACCTGAACCGGACGGCCACCCGGGACGGGCGGCGCTTCCTCGCGACTCTGCTGCCCCGCGTCGTCCTCGAACTCGGGGTCTGGATCGTGACGGGTGCCGCGTTCTACCTCGTCGTGGTGTTCGGTGCGCTCCTCTCGGTCCTCGCCCTGGGCCTGTTCGTCTTCGTCGTCAGCGCCCTCGGCGCGTCCCCGTGGCTCGTCGCGGGCGCCGCCCTGCTGGTGGTCCTCCTGACCCTGGCACTGGTGGCCGGCCTCACGGCGACCGTCCACGCCCCGCTCCGGGTCTACGCCCGCTACTACGGCCTGTTCGTCTTCGGGGACCTCGACCCGGACCTCGACGCCATCCCCGAGCGTCGGGCGGCGGCCCGGATCCGGCGGGAGGCCGACGGTACCGTCGACCCGGAGAAAAACGGTTCGCAGGGAACGACGGGGGGCCGGTCGGACGACGAGTTGGCGAGCGGTGACGGATCGAGGTCGTCGAGTCCGGCCACCTCGCCCAACGACCCTAGGGCGAGCGACGAGGGGACGTTGGATCCCGGGGAGACCGACGAGTGACGGTGGCCCGGTCGACGCGATCCGTCGGGCCAGCGGCCCGGAACGGCCCGGTTTCACTTCCGGTTCCCGGCGATCGTTTAAAAGTGACGCCGACGAATTCGGGGGCATGAGCCAGTCGACGTTCGACGACGACGAACTGTTCGGCGAGGCAGCCAGCGAGATGCGGTCCGACGTGGAGGAGTCCCTGGCGGCGACCTGGGAAGCGCTCCCCGACGCCGACGACGTCTGGGAGACCGACGCCGGCAACACCCTTGGCGTCCTCAACGGCCTCCGCTCGGCGCTGTCGGCCGATGATGCCGCCGAGCACCTCGCCGAGGCCAAGAAGTGGTTCACCATGGGACAGCGGGCGGGCGCCTTCGAGGACGCCGACGACCTGGAGGCCGAGATACTCGAACTGGAGGAACTGATCGCCGACATCGAGACGGCACACGAGGAGGTCAGCGGCCTGGCGGCGACCGTCCCCGAACTCCGGAGCACCCTCCAGGAGGCCGCCGGGGACGAGGGCGAGGAGTAACCGCCCCGCCGACGTCGCGCCCACGACCGTCGGCCTCCCGGGGACCGTCTCCGCCACGTCTACTGCCCGGATCCGCCGCCCCTCCGCCCGGTCCCGTCCCTGGGCGCCCGGATCCCCGTGTTCTCCCCGCCTCGCGGTGCAGTTTCGACACGCAAGGCTTAACATTTAGATTCGGCTAATCCCCGCCGAGATGGCGGGACAGGCCCCCGGCGCCGGGTCGGTCACGGGTCGGCCCCCGGTCCGGCCGGGAGGGATCGACCCGTGACCGAGGCCGGATTCTTCGAGGTGATGGCGATAGCCTTCGGCGCCCAGCTAGCGGTGTTGCCCGGCGAGAAGGGACAGTTCATCATCGCGGGCCTGTCGACACGCTACGACCCGAAGGTCGTGGTCGGGGCCGCAGCGACGGCCTTCGCGGGGTGGACCGCACTCGAAATCCTCGCCGGAAAGGCGCTCCAGGGGGCGTTGCCCGGGCCGGCCCTGGACGTCCTGACGGCGGGGATGTTCCTGCTGTTCGCGTCCCTGCTGTGGCGGTCGATCCCCGAGGAGGGCGAGACCCTGGCCGAGACCGACGGCGGCGCGGTGGAGGACGAACGCCTGGACGTGCGGATCCCGCTGCTGGACCGGCCGGTGCCGACCCCCTTCGGGGGCTTCCTGCCCATCTTCGCGCTGATGGCCGCGGGCGAGTTCGGCGACAAGACCCAGATAGTGACCATCGGGCTGGCGGCCCAGTACGGCGCCACGCCGGCCATCTGGGCCGGCGAGATGCTGGCGATCGTCCCGGTCAGCCTGGCGAACGCCTACTTCTTCGACCGGTTCTCCGAGCGGGTGAACCTGCGCAAGGTCCACGTCGGGTCGGCGGTGCTGTTCCTGTTCTTCGGGCTTGACACCCTCGCGGGACTCCTGTTCGGGGTCTCGGTCTGGGAGACGGCCGTCGAGGGCGTCGGCCGACTGTTCGCGGTGCTGGCCGGCGTCGCCTAGGTCCTCAGGTGCCGTTGCCGTCGTCCTGGGATCCCGTTCGCCAGTATTCGCCCGGGGCCACCGTGCGATCAATATAACCGTCCGGGGCCGGAATGAGCGGGCGATGACGGTGCTCAGCGACCGGATGGAGGACTACATCAAGGTCATCTACCTCCTGGAGGAGGAAACCGGCGAGCGGGTTCCGACCTCCGCGGTCGCCGAGCAGATGGACGTCTCCCCGCCCTCCGTCTCCAGCATGCTCTCGAAACTGGAGGAGCGCGGGTTCGTCGACCGCGAGGAGTACGGCGGCGCCACCCTCACCGAGGAGGGGGAACTGGTCGCCCTGGAGATCCTCCGCCACCACCGGTTGCTGGAGCAGTTCCTCGTCGAGGCCCTCGACTACGACTGGTCGGAGGTCCACGACGAGGCCGACCGACTGGAACACCACATCAGCGAGCGCTTCGAGCGACGCCTCGCGGAGGTACTGGACAACCCCGACGTCGACCCCCACGGCGACCCCATCCCGGACCCGGACCTCGAACTCCCCGAGGAGACCGAGGCCCGGCGGCTGACCGACCTCGCCCCCGGCGACCGCATCGAGGTCACGCGGATCCGCCACCGGGGCGACGAGGAACTGGCGTTCCTGGCCGACCACGGGATCCGCCCCGGTGCCCAACTCGAACTGCTGGAGGAGGACCCGTTCGACATGATCACGGTGGCCGGCGAGAACGGCGAGGAGACCCTCCCGAGACGGGTCGCCAGACTGGTCGAGGGCGAGGCCGTCCCCGAGGCCTCGACGGAGTGACCGGTCCCTCGCTCGTGGCCACTGAGCCCGACGGCGCGATCACCCCCGGTACTCCGGCGGGGTGCGGTCCCGGTCGGCCACCGCTTCGAGGAGGTCGGCCAGCGCCGTCGCGGCCAGGTCCAGTAGCTCCCCGCCCCGGTCGGCGTCGCCGGCCGAGGGATCGCCGACGACCCCGTTCTCGGTGAACTCGGCGCTGTCGTAGGCGAGGTTGACGCCCCCCACCCACTCCCCCCAGCCGTCGCTGGCCCCCTCGCGAGCCTCCTCGACCCGGTCCTCGCGCACGAGGTCCGGGCGGACGTGCCGGACCAGTGCCGTCTCCAGGGGACCGCCGTGGCCCATCTCCGCCGAGTGCTCCCCGGCGTGTTCGAACCACGTGAACGGCACCGCGTAGGCCCCGTCCTCGCGGGAGATCCGACCGGCCACCTTCCCGAGGGCGGCGGCGTTGCCGCCGTGGCCGTTGACCAGCACCACCCGGTCGAAGCCGTGGTGGGCCAGCGAGGCGACCGTCTCCCGGACGTACGACCGGAAGGTGTCCTCGCTCACCCACAGGGTCCCCGGAAAGTGGCGGTGCTCCGCGGCGACGCCGACGGTCACCGGCGGTGCGACCGGGACCGGGTGTTCGTGGCGGTCCTCGTACGCCGCGGCGCCGGCCTCCGCGACGGCCTCGGCGGTGATGGCGTCGGTCCCCAGCGGTGCGTGGGGACCGTGTTGCTCGGTGCTGCCGGTCGGGAGGAGGGCCAGGTCCGTCTCCCCGCGGATCCCGCCGACGTCCGTCCAGGCGGCCTCGGTCAGTCGCATGTCCGAACGACCGCCCGCACCGACCAAATACTCCGGGGTGTCGGGGCCAGTTACCGGCGCAGTACCCTCCGATCCCCCGGGAGTGGACTGCCGGGCGGGACGGGACGGACCGGAACCGATCTTACCACTCTACAGGCCGTGGATCCGCGCATGGATCCGCGCGACTACTCCTTCGAGGGGGAGTGGCCGGCGGTCCACGAGGACACCCGGGTGAGCAGGGAGGCGACGCTGGTCGGAGACATCCGGGTCGAGGCCGACGCGACGGTCTGGCCCGGCGTCGTCCTGCGCGGGGGCCGTCCGGGTCGGCGAGGGATCGCACGTCGGGGACAACGCCGTGTTCCACGTCGCGACCGTCGAGGACCGGGTGATGGAGGGCCACGGCGCGGTGCTGAACGAGGCGACCGTCCGTTCCGGGTGTCTCGTCGGGTCGAACGCGGCGGTCAGGACCGGTGCCGCGACCGGACCGCCAGTGCCGCGAGCGCGAGGAGCACCGCCAGCGCGGCCGTCACGGTCCCGAACCCGGGGAGGCCGAGGACGGAGTCGTTCTCCGGGGTCGTGGTGGTCGCCGTGGGCGTCTCGGTCGGCGTCGCCGTGGGCGTTTCGGTCGGCGTCTCGGTCGCCGCCCGTTGCCCCTGGACGATCACGCCGTCGGAGGTCACCCCGTCCTTGCTGGCGCTGATCTCGAAGGTTCCGGCGTCGGGGATGGACACCTGGAGTTCTCCCTCGGCGTCGGTGCTCCCGACCTCGGTGCCGTTGCGGGTGATCGTCGCCCCCTCGACGCGTTCGCCGTAGGCGTTTTTCACCCGGACGAGCACCGACTCGCCGGCGAGCACCCGGTTGTTGACCGCCGTCAGCGACAGCGACCGCTCGCGGTTGATCCGGTAGGTGAACTCCTTGCCCTCCTCGCCGAGGATGAACTCGTCCTCGACGGTCTGGTAGCCGTCCTTGGTGACGCGTATCTTGTACTGACCGTTCACCCCGACCGATATCCGCGTGTTCCCGTTGGACCCGGTTACGGCCTGCTTCACCGTCTGGCCGCCGAGTTCGATGGCGACGTTCGCCCCCTCTATCGGCTCGGGGCTCTGGAAGTGGTCGTCGACGACCCGCACCCGGACCTGGACGGTCGTCTCCTCGACGGTCACCGTCGTCGAGACCAGGTCACGCACCTCCAGTTCCGTGACCGTCCGGCTGTACCCCGTCTTGACGACGGCCACCTGGTAGGTCCCGGCCTCTATCTGGTCGCTCTGCCAGAACCCGTTTCCGTCGGTCCGACCCTCGGCCGCGACGCGGTTCCTGCCGAGTTTGGTGAGCGTGACCTTCGCGTCCTCGACCGGCCCGCTCTCGTCCTCGACGTTGACCTGTGCGGTCGCCCGCGGATACATCGTGACGACGACCTCCTCGTTCTCGCCGACCGAGGAAACCGTCACCGGGAAGTTCCGGATGTAGTCGCCGTGGTCGACCTCTATTGTCACGTCGTCACCCCGCGGAACGTCGACCAGCGTGTTCCCGTTCGCCCGGGTCCGCGTCTCGTTCGTCCCCTGCGAGTGCGAAACGGTTACGTCCGCGCCGCCGACCGTCTCGCCGTTGTCGGTCCGGACCTTGATCGTCAGCGTGACCAGGTCCGCCTCGCCGTCCCCCTCGGCGTCGGCGTTCCCGTCGACCGTCCCCACGTCAACCGCGGCGGCGACGGGTGCCGCGACGACCGATGCGACGACCGCGCACACCACGGCGAGCACTGTGAGCCGTACCATGTGACGGCCGTCGTAATCCACCACCATAAGTTTCCTCCGTTCATCAGGTGTCACACGATTAAATTTTTGTGGCCACCGGTTCCGTAACTCGCCACGGTGGATCGAGCCCCGAACGACCCGGAGATCGCGGGACGGTCCGCCGCCGACCGCCGGGTTCGGAGCGTCGCGACCCCGCCGAGGGATCCCGGAGCCGTCGTCGCGATCACCTCTCGTGAACTCAGCGTATCGACACGTCCCGGGACGGCGGCGAGGCGCGGAACCGGCGGCAATCGGCCGACCCTGGGACAACGCTTAGGTGGCGTCGGTCCGCCACGGGATCCGTGGACGACGTCGAGGCCAGTCTGGTCCTGCGCCTCCCACAGCGGGAGGTCTACGAATCGCTGTTCGAGTTCACGCGGTACGACCGGTACTCGGACCACCTGGAGGAGGCGCGGGTCCGTGGGGAGGGGGTCGGGAGTCGCTTCGCCCTCACCTTCTCGTGGTGGCGGCTGACCTACACCCTTCGGGGCCGCGTGACAGAGGTGGAACCCCCCGAGCGCATCGAGTGGTCGGTGACCAAGGACGTCGACGCCCGGGGACACTGGGCGATCGAACCGGCCCCCGAGGAGGCCCCGGCGGACTGCGAGACGGCGACGCGGGCACGGCTGTACGCCGAGTTCGACCGGTCCAGCGTCCGGAGCGGTGCACTGGATACCGTGGCGCCGACGGGTTGGGTACTCTCGAAGGTGATGCCCCTGGTCGAACCCGAGGCCGAACGGGCCGCCCGCCGCGCGGTCGCCGACCTGGAGGGCGAACCGCGGTCCGTGGACGTGGAGGTCCACAGCCGTCCCGACACGATCTGACGACTGCCGGGAGGGTCGCCCGGTAGGGATCACCCTCCCCCGGAACCGCGCGGATCCCCGGAGGGTATCAGGCCGTCGCCCTGTACTCGCCGTGTTTGACCCCCAGCAACAGCGTCACCACGCCGAACACCACGAGACCGCCGGTGACCATCGTCTTCGTGCTGGTTTGCATCGGACTGGTCCAGGTCCCACCCAGGATCACTGCCAGCAGGACCACGAAACCGGCTGCCGTGACCGGGAGGTTGAACTCGAGATCCACCATCACGCCGGAGTTGGGACGGGGGACACCTAACGCTGTCCGATCCGGAGAACGGGGACGGGAGAATCGTTGCGTGCGACCCGGACCGCTCACTCGGGCGACGGACGGATCACGTTGGCGAGGCTGACCGTGAGTCCGAGCAGCCACCCGACCGGGAGCGAGAAGCCGAACCACATGAGGACGTAGGCCCCGCCCTGGAGTTCGAAGTTGGACCGGATGTAGTCGTTGAGGCCGCCGACGAACAGGACGTTGTCGAGGACCCACGCGGCGAGCGACTCGCTGCCGGGGAACACCACGCTCGCCAGGGTCGGTGAGTAGAAGGCGGCCACGACCGGCGGGAGGGTGATGGCGGTGACTGCGAACGGGTAGGCAAGCAGGACGGTGACCGGCCGGCCGTCCACCCGTGCGAAGACGACAGCCAGCGCCGAGGAGATGGTCGCCACGATGGAGGCGGCGGCGACCGCCAGCACGCCCTGGTCGGAGAACTCGCGGAGGTAGGCACCCAGCGTCAGGATCCCCCACGCCAGCGCGGTCAGGAGGACGACGCCGACGATGCCCAGTCGGGTGGCGGCACTGTCCAGTCGCTCGGCGTAGAACCGGGCGGCGAACCCGACCACCGCGAGCGGGTACAGCAGCGCGACGATCAGTAACCCGACGAGCCCCCAGAGCCGGTACCGCAGTTTCCCGCCGGTCGTCGAGGGCTTCCACTTGCCCAGCACCGTGTCGTCGGTCCCCCGCTGGCGCGGGAAGATCAGTTCCATCCACGACTCGTGGAGGCGCTTGACGTCGACCTTCACCGCGGTTACGAGTTCTCCTGGCCCGGCGACCATTGTCCGCTCTATCCAGGCCTCTCGAACTGCGGCGTTGAATACTTTTACTGTCGGCCGTCCCGGGTGGGAACCGTTAGGACGGACCACGGTATCGGCGGCACGGTCGCGCGGACCACCGGACCGTTTATTTCCCACACTCCCCACTATTCGGACATGAGCGAGACGGCAGCCCCCGAGATCAGTCCCCGAGAGGTGGCCGACCGGCGCGACGACCCCGACCTGTTCGTCCTGGACGTCCGCAACGAGGACGACGTCGCGGACTGGCCGATCGAGGGCGCACACAACCTGCCGATCTACGACCAGTTGCTGGACCACGACTTCTCGGGCCTCGAGGCGGGCCTCGACGAACTCCCGACGGACCGCGAGATAGCCGTGGTCTGCGTGGGCGGGGTCACGTCGGCCCGGGCCGCGAACTGGCTCCGCGAACGCGGGTACGACGCGCGCTCGATGACCGACGGGATGCGCGGGTGGGGACGCGCCCACCGGCCGTTCGAGGTCGACGCCGTCGAGGGGGTCGTCCAGGTCGTCAGGCCCGGCACCGGCTGTGTCTCCCACCTGGTGCACGACGGTGGCGAGGCCGTCGTCGTCGACCCGAGCATCTTCGTCGGCGTCTACGAGGACCTAGCCGCGGACCTCGGGGTCGAACTCGTCGGCGCCGTCGACACCCACGCCCACGCCGACCACGTCAGCGGCGGCCGGCGACTGGCCGCCGACTACGGTATCCCCTACTACCTCCACCCCGACGACGCCGGGAGCCTGACGGAGTACGAACCGGTCGAGGACGGCGACCGGATCCCCGTCGGCGACCGCGACCTCGCGGTGCTGTTCACCCCCGGGCACACCCCGGGGAGCGTCTCCCTGCGCTTCGGCGACGCCCTCCTCGCCGGCGACACCCTGTTCATCCGGGGCGTCGGCCGCCCCGACCTGGAAGGGTCCGACGAGGACGAGTGGCGCGGGGCCGCACGCGACCTCCACGCCAGCCTCCGGCGGCTCTCGGAGCTCCCCGACGAGACGGTCGTTCTCCCGGGCCACTTCAGCGACGAGGACGAACGACCCCTGACCCGGCGCCTCGGCGCACTGCAGGAGGAGAACGAACTGTTCGGTACGGCCGACGAGGACGCCTTCGTCGACCGCATCGTCGCCGGCCTCTCGGCGACCCCCGGCAACTACCAGCAGATAAAGCGGATCAACTGGGGCGAGGAGCCCCTGACCGAGGAGGCCGCCGACCTCGAACTCGGGCCGAACAACTGCGCGGCGAACTGACCACGACCGTCTCGCAGCCTCGTCGAAACTCCCGATCAGCGAAGTTCGGGGGTCTGCTGAAGACACGGCGCGTCCTCCCACTCGTCGAGACGTCCCCGACATCTCTGCATCCACCGACCAGCAACCCCCACGCTTGCAATCGCCACCCAGTGCCTTATTCCGGTAGATCAGGTACTCATCGTATGGTGTACCAGACGACTATCGGGTGGTCGCTTTTCACGTCGGGACTCGTTACCCTGCTGCTCTTCGTATTGCCTGGCGATTCGCTCTGGTGGGGGTTCGGCCTGCTGTTCGCGGGGCTTGCCATTCTCTACATCCGACGGAACGACGTTTCTGACGCGATACAGGGGGTATCCTGACGCGCCGTGGAACCGAACTCGGCCCATGCCTGCGAGGCGGAGCTATCGACGGGGCCGAATTCCCGGATCCACCCTCTGTGTGTAGCGTACCGTTCGATTGACCTCCTCCACGCCCTGACGGACGTGGAATCCGACCATCGGATTTCCGCCGAACGTAGCGTTCGCGGTTCCAACCCGCACTCACGGGGAACCGGCAGCATACCGGGGGAACTCTCGTTTCCTCCCCTGTATAGGGCTGTGGCCCGGTCAAACAGGCCCCATCGGAATCCGTGTCATCGTCACCAGAAATCATCGATCGCTCTTCTGTAGGTTAGCGGAATGCATTGACGGCGATACAGCTGACGAGGTTGCGGAGGGGAGCATCGGTGAGGTTTAACGACCGAACGAAGCCGTAGGTGCGAGCGGCCTGCTCCAAGCCCTGCTTGGAGAGGCCGCGGAATTTCGCTAACCACGGCTGGATCAGCGACCAGAGACACTCCACCTGGTTGGTGTGGACGCCGTCGTCGGTGACGTATTCCTCGTCGTGAACGACGATCCGGCGGTCGTGGTCCATCGCTTTGTAGGCAGGGAACTCGTCGGTCCAGACCTCTCCCAGCGACTGGGAGAGGTCTTCGACCTCCTCGAGCACCGGGCCGAGTTCCTCGTCGTAGGCGACGCCCTCCTCGGCGGCCACCACTCGAAGCGAGTCGCGGCAGGCCGCGACGAGCGTCAACTCGTCTCCCCACTCACCACTCCAGCGTGTTCGGCCGGCCTCCGAGGACGATCCCGCACGATCGAGGCCGTTTCTGGGTGGTTCTTGCCCTTTGTATCCCGAGCACTGCTGCTGAGTTTCGTCGATCTGGGTCGGTCCCTTGACCGTCTGGGGGAGGTGCCCCCAGACGGTCGGAAAGCCCCGGTGGAAGGCGGTTTCGGTCTCTTTGATCCGCTCGAACAGCGTCTTGTAGCACGGGGACAGAAGCAACGCGATCTGGTTGATGCTGAGCAGGCTATCGGCGTAGAGGACGAACGCGATGAGGACCTCGCCGGGGGCGAGGTCCGAATTGTAAAACGGCGTTCCACGCGTGTAGGTCGTTTTCCAGTCGCACCGACCACACCAGATCCGCGAGGAGTTCGACAGTGCCTGAAGGCTCTCGGCCCCACAGTTCGGACACGAGCGGGCCGTCCAGACGGCCTTGAGTCGCCGCTCGACGAGGGCGTCGAGCGGCTCCGGGCGAAACTCTATTGCTCCAAGCTCCACAAGATCCGCGAGCATTTCGCCGAGGGCGGGGCGTCCGGTGGACATGTTCGTTTCTCCCTCGGCGAGATGCACTAACGTACCGTTCTGCCCAGTTCCGCAGCGTTACAGAAGAGCGTCATCGATTTCTGGTTGGCAGCCAGAACGAAGTTCTGGCAACGCCCGTGCGAACCACCGTTGGTTCACTGCCCCTTGTGGTTCGGAGCCGGCATCTCACCGATTCCGTCGCACTCCATGTTACACGGGGCCACGACAAAACGGTTGCGGTGGGAAATCCGGCAGCCATCGCCCGTGGTTCGTGGCCGATGTGTCCGCTCACCCCCCGCCTGTTCGTTCCTCGATTCCGACAGTCGTCGGAACGCTCGTCACTCACGGAAAGACGGAGGTATGCGCTCGTATCTCTATCAGCCGACGAGGATTTCGGCAAAGGTTCGCTCCTCGCCCCCGGTAGATCTGACCGCCCACGACCGTCAGCCGTTCCAGGGCGCGAACCCGGGATCCACCCGCCGGTCGGTGGTCCCGATGGCGTCGATCCGTTCGACGTCCTCGGAGTCGAGGTCCAGGTCCAGCGACGCCCAGTTGTCCTCGACGTGGTCGGCACCGGTGGCCTTCGGGATGGCGGTGACCCCCTTCTCGCGGAGCCACGCGAGGCTGACCCGGGCCTCGCTCACGGCGTGTTTCTCGGCGATCCGGTTCAGGGTCGGGTTCTCGAAGACCGCCCCACGGGCCAGGGGCGAGTAGGCGACGACCTCGACGTCGTGGTCCTCGCAGGCCGCCCGCACCGCCTCGTTGGGGAGCATCGGGTGGCACTCGACCTGGTTGGCGAATATCGGGACGTCCGAGACCTCGACCGCCCGTTCGACGTCCGCCGGTTCGAAGTTGCTGACGCCGACGCGGTCGATCAGGCCGTCGTCGTACAGTTCGGCGAACGCGCCCAGCGTCTCCTCGGGGTCGTAACTCCGGGCCGGCCAGTGGACGTACAGCAGGTCCACCGAGTTCACCCCGAGGCGGTCCAGGCTCTCGCGGGTGGTGTGGACCACGTCGCCGTGCGAGAGGCTGTCTATCCACACCTTCGTCGCGAGGAAGACGTCCTCCCGGTCGACGTCCGCGGCGGCGATGCCCCGCCCGACGGCCCGTTCGTTGCCGTAGGCCTGGGCGGTGTCGACGTGGCGGTAGCCCGTCCCCAGCGCCGTCCGGACGCTCTCGGTACACTGCTCGTGGTCGGCGTTCTCCCAGGTGCCGAGTCCGAGCATCGGCATCCCGGCGACCCGTGGCTGGTCGGCGGCGAGTGCGTCACTCATTGCACCCGCCGTACGAGCGGTCCGGGAAAAGGGGTTGTGGAACCGGTGGTTCCGGACACGGTCCGCTCCCGGCGAGACCGCCGCGGGCCGGATCCGGGCCAGAGCGTTTACAGTAAGGTTACAGTAAACTGGTCCCGTTCCGATCCCGCCCGATCACTCACCGGGTCCCGTTCCCGGCCGCGACGGGAGATTCGGTCGAGACGGCCGCCGTCGGTGTCGTTAAAGCCCGCCGGTGTGATCCGTCCCACGGATGGAGGGGGTCCTCTGGTACGTGCTGACCGGCACACGGGGCGGGTCGAACCGGGTGCGGATCCTCCGGGCGCTGGACGAACGGCCGCGCAACGCCAACCGCCTCGCCGAGGACCTCGACCTGGACTACAAGACGGTGCGACACCACCTCGACGTCCTCACCGACAACGGCGTCGTCGAGCGGGCCGGCGACGGGTACGGCGCGGTCTACACCGTCTCCGACCGGACCCGCGAGCACTGGGACACCGTCGAGGAAATCATGGCGGAGGTCGACTGAGTATGGCCCGAATTGGGAAAGAGTATATCCGCGCTACCACGCAAGGGAGGCACAGATGGGGATCTGGCTAGACGCCGCCAGCGCGGCGACGGCGGCCAACGTCGTCGTCCTCGCCGTGTTGCTGGCCATCTGGGTCCGGAACTACCGGGAGTTCCGGTCCAAGCACACCCTCGGGCTGTCGGTGTTCGCCACGCTGTTGCTCGTCGAGAACCTGCTGTCGCTGTACTACTACGTGGTCGACCCGACGGTGGCGACGGTCCTGAACGACGCCGCCCCGTACGCCGGCCGGGCGATGATGACCGTCCAGTTCTTCGAACTCGCCGCCCTGCTGTTCCTGCTGTGGATCACCTGGGACTGACCAGTGCACCGATCCCGTCAGCACTATTGTCACTCCCCTCGACCCATCCGACGATGAGCGAGGCCGTCCGAACGGCGATAGTGGACGCGTTCACGGACCAGCCCCTGGCCGGCAACGGCGCGGGCGTGGTGCCCGACGCCGGGGGACTGAGCGAGGACCAGATGCGGGCGATCGCACGGGAACTCGCCCAGAGCGAGACCGCCTTCCTCCTGCCGTCGGGGCCGGCCGAACGGCGAGTGCGGTACTTCACGCCCACCCAGGAGGTCGACCTCTGCGGGCACGCGACCATCGCGTCCCACGCCCACCTCCACGCGACCGGAACCATCGACACCGGGACCCACACCCTGGAGACGAACGTGGGCGTCCTCGACGTCGAGGTCCACGAGGACGGCACCGTCTGGATGACCCAGGACACACCCGAGATCCGTGAGGTCGACCTCTCCTACGACCGGGTGGCCGACGCGCTGGGGGTCGACCCCGCCGCGTTGCGGGACGTGGGCGCCGACCTGCCGCTGGCGGTGGCCTCCACCGGCCTCCCGTTCCTGGTGGTGCCCGCGAACTTCCTGTCCGCGGTCGGGAGCGCCGCCCCGGACGTGGCCGCCGTCGAGGCACTGAGCGAGGACGTCGACGCCACCGGGGTCTACCTGTGCACCTTCGACGCGCTGGACGCCGACTCGACGCTCCACGGCCGGATGTTCGCCCCCGGGGCTGGCGTGCCCGAGGACCCCGTGACCGGTACCGCCTCCGGCGCGACCGGGGCGTACCTCCGGCACTTCGGGGCCTTCGACGCGATGCCCGAGGAGATGGTCTTCGAGCAGGGTCACTACGTCGACCGGCCCGGGCACGTCCGGGTCCACGTCGGCGAGGACGTCCGGGTCGGCGGGCGCGGCGTGACCGTCATGACCGGCGACCTCTCGGTCCCGCCCGACGAGGACGACGAGATAATCGAGGCCTGACCGGGGACCCCGGCCTCGAGCGATCGCCGGGCGATCGTCCGGTGTCGGGATGCGGACTGTCGCCGCCAGTCACCCGGCGGTCACTGGCCGGCACCCTGCAGTTCCGCCAGCGCCTTCTTGACCGTCTCCATCCCGTGTTGCTTGACCCCCAGGATCTTGCTCCCCCACTCCAGGGGGTTCCAGGAGTTCTCGATCATGTCCGAGGGCTGGGGGAGTTCCTTCCGCGTCCCCTGGGCGGGGCTCGACAGCACCTTCCACGTCCCGCCGGTGACGTGTCCGAGCGGGTGGTCCGCGACCTGCCCGCCGACGAGGTCCTGGGCCCAGTTGACGACGTCACCCCGCACGACGTAGGCCGTGACGTCCTCCTCGGGGTCGGCGGTGAGGAGGTCCGTCGTGTCCAGTTCCAGCATCTGCTCCGGTGCCGGCCCGGCGGCGTTGAAGGTGACCGCCTCGCGACCGGTCGCCATCGACGCGGCGGACGCGAGGCCGCCGCCGAGCGAGTGGCCGGTGAACGTCACGTTCTCGTACTCCGAGGCGACGTCGTTCGCGAGTTCGATCGCGCGCCGGTACTGCTTGGACGGCTGGTTGAGGGCGTTGGGGAGGTTGGCCTCCGTCCAGTCGGCCAGTTCCAGCGGGTTGGACCCCCTGAACGCGAGTACCGTCTCGTCGGTGGCCGGGTTCCGGTAGAGGGCGGCGAAGAAGCCCGACTCGCTGTTCTCGAAGTTCTCGACCCGCTCCCACCCCTCGGGCGCGCCGTCGTCCCCGTAGACGTCCTGCGCCAGGTCGGCGTAGCTCATCGCCTCGGCCGCCTCCTCCTGACTCGGTACTTCGCGGGCCGCCGCGCTCCCCCCGCCCTCCATGGCCTGGACGGCGAGGTCACCCCCGTCCTGCTGTGCGACGTGGGTCAGTTCGTGGGCCAGCACTTCGCGCCCGCCGGGGGTCTCGGGGGCGTACTCGCCGCTATCGAACGCGACGTCGTTCCCCACCGCGTACGCCCGGGCACCGATCTCGCTCGCGGACCGGGCGGCCTGCGGGCCGGTGTGGACCCGCACCGACCCGAAGTCCTCGCCCAGTGTCGACTCCATCGACGACCGGACCTCCCGGTCGAGTGGCTGGCCCGACGAGGAGACCGTCTCCGCCACGCTCGGCGGGGCGTGGGACCGGTCGTCGCCGCCGTCCCCGGTCTCGCGCTGGACCCGCGACGCCGACAGCCGGGAGGGGCGCGGTGGCGACAACCCACCCTCGAGGACGCCCTTCGCGACCGCGTCGGCCTCGCGCTCGTAGGAACTGTCCGGGGATCCCATCGGGATACCTCCCGGGTTCCCGTCGCTGGCCGCCCGGGTGCTCGCCCCACCGGCCGCGGACCCGCTCCGGACGGACGCCGGTCCGGCCCGTAAGCCCGCGCCGGCGTCCTCGACGGCCCGCTGGACCGCCTGATTGCCGGCGCTACTGTGCAGGCGTTCGACCCGCCGGTCGGACGTGCCGGTGCCGGACTCCCGGTCCGGTGTCTTGGATCGCGTTTCGTCCCGATCGGCCGACTCGCGTTTCGAGTCGCGTTTCCTGGAGCGTGGCATCTGTCGTTTCCCGTCCCCGAGTCCCGGCGGGATCCGCCGGCGGCGGGAGCGACCCTCCGATCCGACCCGCCGCCGCGTCGCCCCCACTCGACGGCGGGCACCTCCGTTCGAGTCGGGAGGGCCTACGGACCCCGGGTACTTTATAATATTTGTCGGTTGAGGGTCAAACAATTTTAAACCCGGGAACACCTGTTAGTAACGGACCAGGTCCGATCCCGCCGACGAACCCGGTTCGACGCCCGCGGCGAACCTCGCCGACTGCTCCGGGGGGCCGGCACGTGCCGGCGGGGGAACGGCGTGCAAATTCGACCCCCCTTCGCAACCTTCTTACGTAACCTGAGAGTAAATCTGCGTACATGAGCGTACTCTGGCTCGCGGACGTCGGCGCCGACGACGTGGCGACCGTCGGCGGCAAGGGAGCCTCGCTCGGCGAACTGGCAGGAGCGGGGTTGCCCGTCCCGCCCGCGTTCGTGGTGACCGCCGGGACCTACCGGGCGTTCCTCCAGGAGGCGGACATCGAGGCCGAACTGTTCGAGGCCGTCGACGTCGACGTCGAGGACACCGACGCACTGGCCGCCGCCGCCGAGCGCGCACAGGAGTTGATCCTCGAGGTACCGTTCCCCGACTCGCTCCGGTCGGAGATCCTCGGGGCCTACGACGACATGGATGGCGAGCCGTTCGTCGCGGTGCGGTCCTCGGCGACCGCGGAGGACCTCCCCGACGCCTCCTTCGCCGGCCAGCAGGAGACCTTCCTGAACGTCACCCGCGAGGACCTGCTGGAGCGAGTCCGGGAGTGCTGGGCCTCGCTGTTCACCCAGCGGGCGATCTACTACCGCAACGAGCAGGGGTTCTCCCACGACGCGGTCAACATGGCCGTCGTCGTCCAGCGGATGGTCGACGCCGACGAGTCCGGCGTGATGTTCACCTCCCACCCCTCGACCGGCGACCCCCGGATGATAGTCGAGGCGACCTGGGGGCTGGGCGAGGCGGTCGTCTCCGGCGCGGTCTCGCCGGACAACTACGTCCTCACCCGCGACGGCGAGGTCGAGGACGTGACCGTCGCCGAGAAGAAGGTCATGCACGTCCGGGGCGAGGACGGCGACACCGTCGAGCGCGAGGTGCCCGCCGACCGCCGCAAGGCCAGGGTCCTCTCGGACGCCGAACTGGCGGAACTGGTCGCGGTGGGCGAACGGGTCGAGGACCACTACGGCGACCCCCAGGACGTCGAGTGGGCCATCGCGGACGGCGACGTCTACATGCTCCAGTCCCGTCCGATCACCACCATCGACTCGGGGACCATCGGCGAGGCCGACGAGGAACGGGTCGACGCCGAGGTGGAGATGGACGCCCCGCCGGACGCCGACGAGGCGAACGGCGAGCGGGCCGGCGTCACCGACGGCTCCGGGGCCACCGAGGCACCGACCGGCGA
The DNA here is from genome assembly GCA_003023195.1 of Halobacteriales archaeon QS_8_69_26. Classification (GTDB taxonomy): domain Archaea; phylum Halobacteriota; class Halobacteria; order Halobacteriales; family SW-7-71-33; genus PXRX01. The sequence continues at coordinate 56,751 of PXRX01000034.1, read as the reverse complement.
CGAGGGCGACGACGTCCTCGTGCAGGGACTGGGCGCCAGCCCCGGGCAGGTCTCGGGGCCGGTCAGGGTCGTCGGAAAACTCGACCAGCTAGACAAGGTCGGGTCGGGCGACGTCATCGTCACCGAGATGACAACCCCCGACATGGTGCCGGCGATGAAGCGGGCCGCCGCCATCGTCACCGACGAGGGGGGCATGACCAGCCACGCCGCCATCGTCTCGCGGGAACTCGGCGTGCCGGCCGTCGTCGGCACCGGCAGCGCCACGACCGTCCTGGAGGACGGCGTCACCGTGACCGTCGACGGGGAGAAGGGCGGTGTGCGCCGCGGCCGCGAGGCGGCCGCCGAGGAGCACGAACCGGTCGAGGCCGCCCGGCCCACCACGCCGGTCAAGCCGATGACCGCCACCGAGGTGAAGGTCAACGTCTCCATCCCCGAGGCCGCCGAACGGGCCGCGGCGACGGGCGCCGACGGCGTCGGGCTCCTGCGGATCGAACACATGATCCTCTCGCTGGGGATGACCCCCGAGCGCTACATCCGCGAGGAGGGCGAGCGCGCCTACGTCGACCAGCTCGTGTCGGGGATCCGCGAGGTCGCCGAGGAGTTCTACCCCCGGCCGGTGCGCACCCGCACCCTCGACGCGCCGACCGACGAGTTCCGGCAACTGGAGGGCGGCGAGGACGAACCCGACGAGCACAACCCCATGCTCGGCTACCGGGGGATCCGGCGGTCGCTGGACCGCCCCGACGTCTTCGCCCACGAGCTGTCGGCGTTCCGTCAGCTCTACGACATGGGCTACGACAACGTCGAGCTCATGTTCCCGCTGGTGAACGACGCGGAGGACGTCATCCGGACCCGCCGGCTGATGGAGGAGGCGGGCATCGACCCCGACAAGCGGACCTGGGGCGTGATGATAGAGACGCCCGCCTCGGCGCTCGCCGTCGAGGACATGGCCGAACAGGGCATCGACTTCGCCTCGTTCGGGACCAACGACCTCACCCAGTACACGCTGGCCGTCGACCGCAACAACGAGAACGTCGCCGACCGGTTCGACGAACTCCACCCCGCGGTGCTGGAGTTGATCAGCCGCACCATCGAGCAGTGCAACGAGCACGACGTGGCCACGAGCATCTGTGGCCAGGCCGGGTCCAAGCCCGAGATGGTCCGATTCCTCGTCAACGAGGGCGTCACCTCCATCTCCGCGAACGTCGACGCCGTCCGGGACGTCCAGCACGAGGTCAAGCGCGTCGAGCAGAAGTTCATCCTCGACTCGGTGCGCTGACCGCTACCCGTCGCCCAGCGGGATCGCTTCCCTCCGGTACCGGTCGACGACGCCGCGAGCCCACTCGACGGCCCGGTCCGAGTCGGCGAGGAGCGCCCCGGCGAGGTGGCCGTCCGCGTCGTAGACCATCATGCAGGCTGTGACCGTCTCACCCTCCTCCGCCAGGTAGAGGCCGTACGGGACCCCGTCGTGGACCGACGCCGAGAACCGACCGGTCGCCAGGAACTCCCCGACCCAGTCGTACCGGTCGACCAGGCCCTCGAACATCCCGCGGTCGAACACGAGGTCGACGGTCAACCCCCGCTCCATCGCTCGCTGGTACTGGGTGGCCGCCCCCGGCGTCGCGTAGGCCTTCGCCAACCCCGACAGCCGGTCGGCGGCGTCGACCAGTTCTCCCACGCGGATCCCGGGGGGATGGGCGGCCCGGCCCGCCCCGGTCACCACCTCCGCGTCGGCCAGGAACCCGACCGACAGGGGCGCGTCGGGTGGGAGGTGGTCGACGGTGTCCTGGGCCGCGAGGACGGCCCCCAGGCGGTCGGTGAACGCCGCGTACTCCCCGCGAACGAGCCTCCCCGACGGCGTGACTGCGTACCCTCCCCCGCCGCCGTGACCAGGCCGAGGGCGTCGAAACGCCGGAGCCCCCGGTCGACCGTCGAGCGCGAGACGTCGAGGCGGTCGACGAGCGTCCGCTTCTCGACCGGTTCCCCGGCGTCGTCCAGTTCCCGGAGGAGGTCGTACCGCAGCGAGACGGCGTCGACGAGGTCCTCGGGCGTCGGCCCGCGTTCCGGATCCGGGGGCGCTGTCACTGGCGGGAGTTGTCGGATGACCGTTCCTAATCTGTCGGTCGCGTAGGGTTTCCCCGCCGAACGCGGGTCCCCGAAGTCGACCCCGTACGCCGGCAGACCACGTGTCGCCGCCGACCGATCGGCGGCGCTCGTCCACAACGCTCAAGTAGGAGTTTTCACCTCCCGAGTCGATGCCCGGTTCCTGCACGATCGGTCGGTGACCGGAACTATGTCGCCCGTGGTCCACCTACCGGTCGGGCGTCCGGGGGTCAGCCAGGGACTCACCACGCCTGCCCCGTACCGCCCGGGGCTGCGCCTCAGGGATCCCACCCGGGGTCCGTTTTCCGTCCGGTCGCACCGGGGAGAGCGCCGGGTGCGATCCCGGGGAAGCGTCGGCACCGAACCGGCACAGAGTCTCGGCCAGGCCCACCCACCGGAATGACAACGGATCTCAACTTTTGCGAGCACGTAGCCCCGGACGGTGATCCGGCCGTGCAAAAGAACGTCGGCGGCCCGGACCGGGTCGCGAGACTCGTCCTCGGCCCCGTCCTGGTGGCCCTCGGTGCGGCCTCGTACCTCGGGTACGTCTTCCCGGTGGACGACGCCGCCGGACGGACCGTCGCGGGGGTGGTCGTCCTGTCGGGGCTGGTCTTCCTCGCGACCGGCGCCATCCAGCGGTGTGCATTCAACCGCCTGACCGGCACGAACACGTACGAGGAACCGACCCGGTGGATCAGGGCCGCGTCCATGCTGGATCCGAGCGCCGCCGTGTCGACCACGTAGACGCTGTGGAGCGTCGCCCCGTACCGGGTTGCGAGGCCCACCGCGTGGTCGACCGCGTTCGCCGCCGTCTCGCTCCGTCGGTCGGGACCAGCACGTTCTCGTAGGTCACGTCGGGTGCCATGCCCGTCCCACGGATCCCCGGGGTAAACGGCCCGCCGGGAGGTCCCGGACCGGAACGAACGGGGTGCCGGGGGGTCCCGGACCGGAACGAACGGGGTGCCGGGGGGTCCCGCGGAAAGGGGCCGGACGCCGGGAGGTCCTGGCCCGGAACGCAACGGCTAAACCGCCGACGTTGCATCGGACGACCATGGACGAGTCGCCGCAGTCGTTCGACCGGGTGCTCTCCTCGATGTGCACGCCGCCCCACCCGGTCGCCCGCGAGGCCGCCGAGCGGTTCCTGGCGACCAACCCGGGGGATCCCGCCAGTTTCCCCTCGGTGGCCCGCCTGGAGGAGCGGGCGGTCGACACCCTGGGCGAGGTGGCCGGACTCGACGACCCGGCGGGCTACGTCGCGTCCGGGGGCACGGAGGCCAACCTCCAGGCCGTCCGGATCGCCCGCGAACACGGGAGGAACGACGCGAACGTGGTGATCCCCGAGAGCGCCCACTTCTCGTTCCGGAAGGCCGCCGACCTGCTGGGCGTGGAGTTGCGGGTCGCGCCGACGGACGCCGACGGCCGCGCGAACCTCGACGCAGTCGCGGAACTGGTCGACGCCGACACCGCCGGCGTCGTGGCCGTCGCCGGGACCACCGAGTACGGCCGGGTCGACCCCGTCCCCGCGCTGGCGGACCTGGCGGCCGACGCCGGCGCACTCCTGCACGTCGACGCCGCCTGGGGCGGGTTCGAACTCCCCTTCACCGACCACGCCTGGAACTTCGCCGACGCCGCCGTCGACACGATGACCGTCGACCCCCACAAACTCGGGCGGGCGGCGATCCCCGCCGGCGGTCTGCTGGCCCGCGAGGAGTCGCTCCTGGAGTCGCTGACCGTCGACACGCCCTACCTGGAGTCGCGCACCCAGGTCACCCTCCCCGGGACCAGGAGCGGCGCGGGCGTCGCCAGCGCCGCCGCCGTCCTCGACGAGCTGTGGCCCGACGGCTACCGCGACCAGCGCCGCCGGATCCGCGACACCGCCGGGTGGCTGGCCGACGAACTCGACCGGCGCGGCTACGACGTCGTCGACCCCGAACTCTCCATCGTCGCGTTCGACGTCGACACCCGCGTCTTCGAGGCCCTCCGCGACGAGGGGTGGCGGGTCGCCCGCACGGGCGACGGGGAACTCCGGATCGTCTGCGGTCCCCACGTCACCCGGGACGTGCTCGGGGAGTTCCTCGACGACCTGGACCGGAGAGCGGCCGACGTCGGGACCGGTCACCGGGCGAACCCCGGAGCAGGCAGTCGGTGACTGCGCGGAACCTGCGGCCGATAATGCCGGATCCGACACCGCCCGATCTTACTGTAACGTTACGAGGGTGTCATAGAACGATTCACACAGCAGTTCATTTCAGGGTAGGCTGTAACGAATCGTCCGATAAGTAGATCTGCGAATTGAGAGCAGACAGAGGTAAGTATTATTAATAGGACGCCGTTTCCATGCCGCATGGACATTGATCTGCAAAAATGGCTGAAAAAGTTTCAAATCAAGTGGGAAGACAAGCCGATTGAGTATCTTGACGAATTGGGAAATTGGCAAGAAGATTCTGACCCATTGTTTGGCTCAATCTCGGATACGATTCAGTCACGAGACTGTGAGCTCTCAGTAGCCGAATTACAGCGGATCAGTCAGTGGAAACTCCAGAGTAGTCGGAATGATTCAAATATTAAAAAGAATTCCGATGAAACAGTTACCCAACAGTTCCAATCCGCTATAACAGCCTCCACAGATAGAGAAGCAATTGATGCATTAACTGAACTCAGCGGAATCGGTGTTCCGATGGCGTCGACGATGCTGACCGTAGCCAAACCTTCTCACTATGCGATTATTGATTATCGGGCGTTTAGAGCCCTTGCAGGTGCAAAACCGGAGATGGTCGGTTCACGACAGTATGCTGACTACGCCGAATTTTTAGAACACTTCAGAACATATCTGAAGAATCCAGAGGCATATGAATTCTATATGAATCACGTTCGAAAAATAGCTGATGCTGAGGGTCTGTCAGCAAGACAGGTCGATATGGCCCTTTGGGCGTTCGATAAAGAGATGGCATAATTGCTCTGACCGATACGTGATCCGTCTGAACTTACCATTCGTCGGGGAGCCATATGAGGGTGTGTGAACTATTCTATGACACTCTCTAACGTTACTGTAACTGCGCCGGCGCTGAATGCGACCCCCGGGGACCCCGGGAACTGCTCGCACGGATCCGGCAGGGTTTTCATCCACGACCCGCAAGACGGGGGCGTGACACCGGTAGCCCGCTCCGGCCCGGCCCGTTCTCGTATGCGCCCGGAGCGATAGCTACCCCCGGGTGGACCGCCGCGGACGGGGCCGGTCATGCGGCCCGGCGACCGCGGCGAGGAACCCCGGTCCGGACGAACGCCGACGAGCGCCGGGTTTCCCGGTCGGCGCGGGTCGTGGGCGAGTTCCACGGCGTCGACCCGCGACCGGCCACCCCGGCGCTATCGGACGGACGGAACGACAGCCATCGGAGAGAACGCACCGACAACCGGACACGCGAACCACACCACACAGCATGCCACGCACGAGAACGGATCGGCGGGTTTTAGGCCCGCACGACGGAGGTACAGGACGATGAGCGACACCGAGGACCGACGGTTCCCGACCGACGACCCGGCGGTGGTGACCTGCGGGCTCCCCTACGCCAACGGGGGGATCCACGTCGGCCACCTGCGGTCGTTCGTGGGCGGCGACGTCTTCAGCCGCGCCCTGGAGAAGGTGGGCCAGGAGACGGCGTTCGTCTGCGGGTCGGACATGCACGGCACCCCGATCGCGGTCCAGGCCGAGCGAGAGGGCCGCGACCCGGAGGAACTGGCTCTGCGCTGGCACGAGGAGTTCACGGAGCAGTTCCCGGAGTTCGACGTCGACTTCGACAACTACGGGCACACCCACGACGGGACCAACACCGAACTGACGAGGGAGTTCGTCCGGCGGTGGATCGACGGCGACCACGTCATAGAGAGGGAAATCCAGGTCGCCTGGGACCCCGAGGTGGACCAGCCCCTGCCCGACCGGTTCGTCGAGGGGACCTGCCCCTACTGCGGGGAGACGGCCCGCGGCGACGAGTGCGACGAGGGGTGCCAGCGCCACCTCGAACCCGGCGAGATCGTCGACCCCGTCTCGACCATCACGGGCAACCCGGCCGAGTACCGGAGCCGGACCCACGAGTTCCTGAAGCTCTCGGACTTCCAGGCGTACCTCCAGGGGTTCATCGACCGCCTGGAGGGAACCGACAACGCCCGCAACCAGCCCCGGGAGTGGATCGAGGGCGAACTGGAGGACCTCTGTATCACCCGGGACATGGACTGGGGGATCGACTACCCTGACGGGGAGGACGGGGAACAGGACCTGGTCCTGTACGTCTGGGTCGACGCCCCCATCGAGTACGTCGCCTCCACCAAGCAGTATTCCGAGCGCGTCGGCACGGAGGAGTTCGACTGGCGGGAGGTCTGGGGCGGCGACGGCCGTGACCCGGAGCGGTCGGACATCGTCCACGTCATCGGCAAGGACATCATCCAGCACCACACCGTCTTCTGGCCGGCGATGTTGCGGGCCGCCGAGTACGACGAACCCCGCGCGGTGATGGCCTGTGGCTGGGTGACCATCGACGGCAAGGGCCTCTCGACGTCCCGGAACCGGGCGGTCTGGGCCGAGGAGTACCTGGAGGAGGGGTTCGACGCCGACTTCCTGCGGTACTACCTCGCGACCGCCGGTGGCTTCCAGGGCGACGTCGACTTCGCCTGGGACCGCTTCCGGGAACGGGTCAACGACGAACTCGTCGGCGTCGTGGGGAACTTCATCTACCGGTCGCTGCTGTTCGCCAACCGCAACTTCGGCGGGACGCCCGGGGCCGACCTCTCGCCGGAGGTCGAGGAGCGCATCGAGGACGCGATCGGTGAGTTCCGCGACGGCGTCGACGACTACTCCGTCCGGGACGTGGGCGAGGCCGCGGTCCGGCTGGCCCGGTTCGGCAACGAGTACATCCAGCGCAACGAACCCTGGAAGCTCGACGACGAGGAGGCCGCGCCCGTCATCCGTGACTGCGTCCAGGTCGCCAAGGCCGTCACCGTCCTCGCACAGCCAGTGATCCCCTCGACCGCAGAGGAGGTCTGGTCGACCCTGGGCGAGCCGGGGTCGGTCGACGAGGTCCGCCTGGCGGCGGCCCTGGAGGCACCCCCGGCCGAGTTCGGGGAGCCGACGGAACCCTTCGAGAAGGTCGACCCCGAGCACACCGAGGAACTGGCCGAGCGACTGGAGGAACGGGTCGCGGCCGCCAGCGAGGCGGACGGGGCGGGAGCCGACGACGAAGCGGAGGCCGACGCGGATGCCGACGGCGAGGCCGGGGAAGCCGAGGCGGCCGGCGACGGTGACGGCGCGGACGCCGGGGAGCTAGAACCCCTCGCCGACGACCGGATCAGCTTCGAGGAGTTCCAGGACCTGGACATCCGGGTCGGTCGGATCGAGACGGTCGACCCCATCGAGGGCGCCGACGACCTGGTGAAACTGACCGTCGACGTCGGCGTCGAGACCCGGCAGGTCGTCGCCGGGATCAAGCAACTCCACGACCTGAACGAACTCCCGGGGAAGAAGGTGGTCCTGCTGGCGAACCTGGAGAAGGCCGAACTGTTCGGCGTCGAGTCGAACGGCATGGTGCTTGCCGCCGGCGAGGAGGCCGACCTGCTGACCACCCACGGAGACGCCGTCCCCGGCGAGAAGATCCGCTAGTCGATCGACTGTCGGCGGTGACCCGCCCCGACTGTCGGCGGTGACCCGCCCCGACTGTCGGCGGTGGCCTGCCGTTCGACGGGGACGACGGACTCGTTCGGAGGTCAGTCGGTCCGGCGGTACGTGACCGTCCCGTCGGCGTGGGCGCTCCGGACGATCCGCCCCTCTGCGACGAGTTCGTCGAGCCCCTGCCGGACCGTTCGTTCCGATCCCTCGTACTGCTTGCCGAACTCGGCGACGAGGTCCGCGGCGACGTAGCACCGTCCCGGGACCATCGCCGCGTGTATCTCCTGCGGCGTCGGCCGGTCCGGGCCCTGTCCCGGGCCTCGACGGCGGGGATCGCTCATGGCGACGCCGGGGTAGGTGACGAACCGGTAAATCTCTTGTCCACGTCCTGACCTGGGCTACCAGGGCCCACTCGGCTGTCGTCCGGGACCCGGAGCGATCCGGACGCCCGGCGGATCCGTCAGGTTCAGGGGAGTCCCGGTCCGGAACCGACGCATGCCGGGGATCCAGACCACCGTCCTGGGGATCGTTCGCCGCGACGACGAGTACCTCGTCCAGCGGTTGACCGACGCGGGGGGCGACCCGTTCTACCGACCCATCGGCGGCGGCGTCGAGTTCGGGGAGGCGAGCGGGGAGGCCCTCGAACGGGAGTTCCGGGAGGAACTCGACGCCGGCCTCGCGGCCGGGCCCACGGTCGGGACGATAGAGAACCGGTTCACCTGGGGCGGCGAGCGACAGCACGAGTGGGTAATCGCCCGGCGGGCGGCGTTCGAGGACGACGCCCGCTACGACCGCGACCGGTTCGCGGGCGAGGACGCCGGCGGACGGATCCAGTACGAGGCGACCTGGCACACCCTCGACGCGTTGCGGACCGGGCCGGAACCGCTCTACCCCGACGGACTCGGGGAACTCCTGGCCGGCCAGGGCGGGACGGGACGGGGGCACCTGCCCCGCGAGTGACCCGCCGGCCGGTCCGGGGGTGGGAGCGATCGGTCGTCGGATCCGGCGGTGCCGCCGGAGCCGCTCCGGCGGAGCCGGCGGCGATGATACGCCCGGATCGGCCGATACAGTAATATGGTAACCCGTCGCACACAAGTGTGAACGCAGTGATGGAAGCGACCATCGACGTCGTCGCGGACGAGTTCGCCGAAACCACGGCCACGCCGGAAGGACCGATCGAACTGACGGGCTCGGCCGGGATAACCAGGGATCCCGACGAGAACGACGAGGTCGTCCTCGAAACCGAGGACGGCCGGCGGTCACTCGGCGTCCGCGACGTCACGGTTTCGCAAGGGAGGGAGGGGAAACCGGCCATCGAGGTCGAAACCGCGTCGACCCACGTCCGGGTCGTCAACAACTGGATCCCGACGGGGATCCGGATCCAGCGCTCGACGGGCGAAGAGGTAGAACTGGAGGCCGGCGAGACCGCGACGCTGGTCTCCGACGCGACGCTAGAACTCGGGTACGCCACCACGATCGACCTGTCGGTCGACTTCCGGTGACCCCGGGTCGTCCCGACGCTACCCCGACGACCCAGGTCCCCGCCCGCTCACCCCGTCGTCTGTGAGTACTGCTTCACCCACTCGTCGAGGCTGATCCCCATCGTGGCCTGGGTGACGGCGTTCGAGGACGCCGAGTTGGCGCTCTTGACGAGCTCGGCCTCCATCGTCCGCTTCGGGATCTCGCCGATGAAGTGGGGGATCGCCCGCTGGACCGCCAGCGGACACCCGACCTCGTGCGCCAGCGCGTACCCCGACAGCGAGTGCGGGACCTCGCCGGTGGCGTACTCCGGGTCGGGGTCGTCGAGAGCCTCGTCGTCGACGTGGTCGGTGTACTCGTAGCACTTGCCGACGTCGTGGAGGAGACACGCCGAGCGCACCACGTCCACGTCCGGATCGGCACCGTGGAACTCCCGTTGGATCCCCGCCGACTCGACGGCTATCTTCGTCACGCCCCGGACGTGTTCGACGTTCGAGACCTCGTGGATGTTCCAGGCGTAGGGGATGTCCGTCACGTCCCGCCACCCGCCGCGGTCGAGACCGAGCACCCACGCCCGGAGGGTCTTCTTCCGCAGGTCCTCGTCCTCGATGTCGGCCAGTTCGGGGAACGCCTCGCGCACCTGGCTCCGGTAGTCGGGGTCGGCCATGTCCCGACCCACGGGCGCCGGGCCTAATGGATTGTCGGGCCACCGGAACGGCGATCCGTTTTATCACGACCGAGCACGGGGATCGGGGCATGACCCGACGGAGACGCTTCCTGTCGAGCGTGGGGGTCGTCGCCGTCGCCGGATGCCTCGGGGGCGACGGGGGCGACGCGTCCGACGGCGGGGCGACGGACGGCGACGACACGGCCGGCGAGTCGACCGACGAAGCGGACGGGGACGGCGACCCGACGGACGAACCCGGCGCCGTGGAGGAGACGGCGGACGATCCCGGCGAGGGTACCACGGCGACGACCACCACGGAGACTACTACGACCCTCACCACGCCCGCCGGGAACGCCGAGCGGATCGTGAAGGGGCGACAGGAACTCGAGGAGGGCGAGTCCTCGCCGTTCCGGTGGGGGGTCGTCGACCCGGCGACGCTGGACTACGAGTTCGAGGTGGTCGACGGGCCGGCCATCGACGTCCTGTTGTTCCGGGGCGGCCAGTTCGAACTGTTCAGGCAGGGCCAGGCCGCCGACTGGATCGCGGAGGGGAGCGCCCCCGACAGCACGGGCGACCGGGGACTGGTCGACCTCGAACCGATCGACGAGGACTGCGTGCTGGTGCTGGACCACACCCGATTCGGCCCCTCGGACCCCCCGAAGAACGCGCTCGACGACCCGGCGATCATCGACCTGGAGGTCGACCTCTACCGGTGATCGATCCGGACCACGGCCGGTGATCGACCCCGACCAGGTCCGGTGATCGACCCCGACCAGATCCGGTGATCGGTCCCGACCACACCCGGTAACCGGCCCCGACCAGTCCCGGTGATCGGCCGCCGCCCGAGGGAGGGGAACCGGGTCGAGCGAGGATCCGAACGACTACGGGCGTCCGCGCCGGGGGTTCGGGTATGGACGTGGCCGTCGGCGAGTTCGTGACCCCGCCGCCGGACAGCGACCTGCCCGACGAGACCTACCGCGTGGTCGGCCTCCCGGAGGGATCGGCGACCCTGTTGCTGGTGACCGTCGACGGCCGGCGGGCCAGCACCGGGAAAGTCGTGCACGTCGACCGGACGACGCTGTCGGGGTTCGAGTCCGCCCCCGACCCGGGCACCGGGTTCGACCCGCTGGGGTGGATCCGTGGAGAAGTGGCGGCCATCTGGCACCTGCTCCGGTGGGCATTCGGGCGGTGAGCGCCGGGGGGACGGGAGACGACGGGCAGAGAACCCCGGCGGAGAGAGCGGAGCGTGCTGTCGGCCTACTCGTGGAGGCCGCCGACCTCGGCGTAGAACGACGACTGTAGCTGTTCGGCCATGTCCTCCTCGCGGTCGATCCGAACGTCGACGACGGTGGGGACGTCGGCGGCCTTCGCGTCGGCGATGGCCGGTTCGAGGTCGTCGGGGTCGGTCACCCGGGTCCCCGCGCCGCCCATGGCCTCGGCGGCCTTCACGAAGTCGGTGTCGTGGAACTCCACGCCGGGGATGGCGTCGTCCATCTGGCGGACCATCCCCAGCGAGGTGTCGTTGAGCACGACGAACGCGGGGGCGACCCCGTGGTCGACGGCCGTCTCGACGGCGGTCATGGTCATCGTGAACCCGCCGTCGCCGGCCACGCAGACGGCGTCGTGGCCCATCAGGGCGGCCGTGACCGCGGCCGGCGGCGCCCACCCCATCCCGCCGACGCCGCCGGAGCCGAAGTAGGTGCGCCGGGCGGGCGTCTGGAGGTAGTTGAGCAGCCAGAACCGGTTGTTGCCCGAGTCCGCCGTCACCACGGTGTCTTCGTCAACGACCGCCTCGACGGCCTTGCAGGCGCGCTGTGGCTTTATCGGCACGGCGTCGGAGTCACACTCGGGGACGTGGAAGTCCTCGCGGGCCGCCGCGGCGCGGTCGAGCGCCGAATCGTGCCCGTGCTCGCCCCAGCCGTCGGCGGTGATGCCCGGCGCGGGATCCTCGGGACCGAGTCGCCCCTCGGCGGCGTCGATCAGGGCCCCGAGCGATTCGGCGGCGTCGCCGATCAGTCCCACGTCGGCGGGGTAGACCCACCCCGCGTTGCGGGGGTCCACGTCGGCGTGGACGATGGCCTGTTCGTCCGGCCGGATGAACGAGGCCGGCTGCCAGTTGGTGTCCATCGGGTTCAGCCGACAGCCCACCACGAGGAGGGCGTCGGCCTCGCTGACGACCCGGTTCGCGCCCTCGTGACCGAACGAGCCGATGACTCCCGCCGCACGCTCGTGGGTCTCGGCTATCGTCGCCTTCCCGAGGTAGGAGGTGGCCACGACGGCGTCGTAGGCCTCGGCGACGGCTTCCAGTTCCTCGTAGGCCCCGGCGGCGTGGACGCCGTTGCCCGCGAGGACGACGGGCCGGTGGGCCTCCGAGAGGAGGTCCGCGGCGGCCCGGACGTCCCCGTCGGTCGGCCGGGACTCCCAGGTGCGGGTCTGGGCGGCGTCGTCCCACACCGGCGGCGTCGGGTCCTCCGGCACCTCGTCGGTCACCGCGTCGCCGTCCAGGACGACGGCGCAGGGGCCCGCCCGCCCGGCGGCGGCGTGCTTGAACGCCAACTGGAAGCTCCGGACCGTCTCGGTCGGGGAGCGGGGGAACCAGTGTTCCTTCGTGATCCCGTCGAGGATGGAAGGGAGGTCGAGCCCCCCGTAGTCGCCGCGTGCCTGCTGGTACGGTGCCAGCGTCGAGTACTCGCCGCGCTCGCTGGCCTCGGTGAGTACGACCATCGGCGAGGACCCGAGGCGGGCCTCCATCTGTCCGATCCCGCCCAGCGAGCCGATCCACGGTCCCTGCCCGGCCAATACGGCCGGTCCCCCCGTCAGGCGGCCGTAGGCCTCGGCCATGACGCTGGCCTCGCGTTCGTCCCTGGGCCGGACCACCTCGGGGACGGCCTCGGGGTCGACCCCGGGGTGGTCGCCGGCGCGGGCCTCGGCCAGCGACTCGAACACCTCGATGACGCGCCCGCCGGGGTAGCCGAAGACGTACTCGACGTCCAGCGCGGCCATCGTCCCGACCAGGCGCTCTGCGGTGTTCACGGGCCGTCTTCACCCCGTGGGATCTGGACGTGCTCCTCGACGACCATCACCTGCTGGGTCTCGGTGTCGACGAAGGTCGGGGTGTCCTTCTGGACCGCCTGGCCGGCCTCGGACTCCCAGGCCTCGGCCATCGCGTCCTCGTCCTGGAAGTAGACCTGGGCGACGCCGTCGAACGGCGACTTCTCCGGGTCCGTCGGCAGGTCGACGGTGTAGCCCTCGACGTTGGGCATGTCGTCCAGCAACGGCGCGTGCTCGTTCAGCCAGTGGTCCTCGAAGTCCTCGAAGCTCATCCCCTCCTTGCGGTCGAGGAGGATCACTTGCTTGATCATACGTGGGGACCGACGGCCGCCCGAGACTTGGTGCTATCGGTCGGCCCCTGAGTGAGCGACCTCCAGCCGCGCTAAACGGGATCCCCGAAGGCGTACATCGTGTTGTGGTCGGTGACCTCGACCGCCAGGAAGTCGCCGGGTTCGACCCCGTGGTCGGGGGCGTCCTGAACGATCACCTGCCGGTAGGCAGGGTCCCGGCACTTCACGGAGTCGCCGGTGCCCTCCTCCACGGCGAGGACCGCCCGGCGCTCCCCGACCATCGACTCGTAGGCGTCGCCGACCACCGCCCGCTTGAGTTCGCTCATCGCCTTCGATCGCTCCTTCTTGACGGTGCCGCCGAGGCCCTTCATTTCGGCGGCGTCGGTCCCGGGGCGCTTCGAGAACCGGGTGACGTTGATCTTTTCCGGTCGGGTCTCCCGGAGGAGGGCCATCGACTGCTCGAAGTCCGCCTCGGTCTCGGTGGGGAAGCCGACGATGAAGTCCGTCGAGAGCGTCCAGTCGTCGAGGCGGCGGTCGAAGGTCTCCACGACCTCGAGGAACTCCGAGACCTGGTGCTGGCGGCGCATGTCGCCGAGGACGTCGTCCGACCCGGACTGGACGGGGACGTGGAGGAAGTCGTACAGTTCCTCGTTCTCGGCGAAGACGTCGGCGATTTCCTCCCGTATCCCGTGGACGCCCTTCGGGTTGGCCATCCCCACGCGGACGCGGAAGTCGCCGTCGATGGCGCAGATCCGTTCGAGGAGTTCGTGGAGTTTCCGGTCGTCGTCGTCCCAGCCGTAGACGCCGGTATCCTGGCCGGTCACCCGGATCTCCTTGGCACCGGCGTGGACCAGCGCCCGGGCCTTCTCGACGTTCTCCGCGACCGGCGGGGAGTCGATCTTCCCGGTGGCGTGCTTGGTGATGCAGTACGAACAGTCGGACATGCACCCCCGGGCGATCGGCAGGATCCCGACGACGCCGTCGAGGATCGGTTCGGTGTCGGGCGTCGTCGTCGGGCACTCCCCGTTCCTGACGGCGGTCGGGACGTCGTCCCAGTGGAGCACCTCGGCGTCGAGGCCGGCCTCGCGGAACTGTTCGCCCTGGGCCAGCGCCATACACCCCGTCACGACGAGGTCGGCAGGCGTCTCCTCGTCGAGTTCCCGGGCACGGGAGAGCATGTTGCGCTCGGTCTTCTCGACCACCGTGCAGGTGTTGAGGATCGCCACGTCGGCCTCGTCCGGCCCGTCGACCGGGTGGTGGCCGCCCTCCCGGAGCCGTCGCTCGATCCGGCGGCTCTCGCCCCGGTTGGCCGTACACCCGTACGTCTCGATGTGGTACCGGGCCATCCGCTCTCCGCCCGATAGCGGTCCTGCGGGCAAAAGTCCGGCGGATCGACCACCCGTGGTGGGACTATCCCGCAAGGGCTTTGAGCGTCCCGTCCTGGGTTCCGGTCGATGCGGTCCCCGACCCGGGTTCCCCTCGCCGTCGCCCTGGCGGCCCTGCTCGTGCTGGCCGGGTGTGCGAGCCCGAGCGCCCCCGCGACGACCGGCGAGGACGGGACCACCGACCGAACCCCGACCACCACGGCGCCGACGGAGACGACGGCACCGGAAACGGGAACGAGCACGACCGACGAGACGACCGCGAAGACGACCACGACGACCGGCGAGGCGGTGAACCCGCCCGACCCGCCGGAGGACCGACTCGGCTGGGAGGAAGGCTACTGGTACAACGAGTCCGTCTCTGTGACCGCCGAGGACGGCTACGACCAGGAGGAACTCGAACGGATCGTCGCCCGCACGATGGCCCGCCTCGAGGTGATCCGTCAGCTCGAGTTCACCAGTGAGGTTTCGGTCGAGGTCATCACGCGCGAGGAGTACCGCGAGCGCAACGTCTTCGACTTCGAGCCCGACCCCTGGCAGGACCAGGTCTACGAGGCGCTGTTCCTGGTCGACGAGGACACCCACGCCGCCGATGACCTGGAGGACGTCTACGGCGGGTCCGTCGCCGGCTACTACTCCGGCGGCGACATCGTCCTCGTCGGCGACGACCCCGACGCCGTCGAGGTAGACCGCTCGACGCTGGCCCACGAACTCGTCCACGCCCTCCAGGACGACCAGCTCCGCCTCGCGTCGTACGGCAGGACCATCGACGGCGTGAGCGCGACCCGCGGCCTCACCGAGGGAGAGGCCAACTACGTGATGGACCGATACCAGGAGCGGTGCGCGAGCGAGTGGCAGTGCATCCCGACCCAGGCTGGCGGGAGTTCGAACCGGTCGTACAACGTGGGTATCTTCCTGACGCTGTTCACCCCCTACTCGGACGGCCCGGAACTGATGGCCGACCTGTACGAGCGCGAGGGATGGACGGCGGTCAACGACGCCTACGACTCGCCGCCGGTCAGCACGGAGCAACTGATCCACCCCGACGCCTACCCCGACGAGACGCCGGTCGACGTGCGGGTCGAGGACCGCTCGAACCGGACGTGGGAGCGGTTCGGCCAGCGCCGGAACCGCGAACGGGTGGGGGAGGCGGGCATCTACGCGATGTTCTGGAACAACGGCGTGGTCCCACGGAGCCACCTCCGGACAGACGACGCCCGCTACAACTACTCCCACCCGGTCAGCGACGGCTGGGGCGGTGACGCCGTCGTTCCCTACCGGAACGGCGACGAGTACGGCTACGTGTTCAAGACCGCCTGGGACACCGAGGAGGACGCCCAGGAGTTCCACGATTCGTACCTCGAACTCCTCGAAGGCCACGGCGCCGAACGGGTCTCCGAGAACGTCTACGTCATCCCCGACGACGATCCCTACGGCGACGCCTTCCGCGTGGTCAAAAATGGTGACCGGGTAATCGTCGTCAACGGTCCCAGCGTGGAGGCCCTGAAGGGGATACACCCGCGGAAGTAGCTCCCGACGCCACTCCCGGACCGGTCCGTTTCCGACGCCCCGTTTTCGATCACTTCGAACTCTCGATGGCCGCCGCGGCCCGGCGGTCGGCACCGTCGGCGCGGTCGTCGAGTACCGTCGCCAGCGTCTCCGAGAGCCTTCGGCCACGCTGGGCCTCCACTCGCGAACGCACGCCGTTCAGGCGCTCCCGGACCGACCCCAGTCGGGCGTCGGCCGACTGGAGGTTCCCGTCGCGGGCGGCCTCGGCCGCGCGGTCCGCGGCGTCGGCGGCGGCCTCGAAGAACTGCGCGACGCTCCTCGTCGTCCCGTTCCCGCCGCCCGAGGTACCACCGGGTTCGTCCGTCGGAGTGCCGCCCTGTCCCGGCGAGGTCGTCGCGTCGTCGTCACCGTCGCCGTCGTCGCCATCGTCACCACCCTCCTGGTACTCCCGGGTCAACTCGGCCGACTCCCGGAGGTAGCGCGCGAGGTACTCGGCCATCGGGGCCTTCCCGGTCTCGCTCGACAGTTCGACCCGTTCCCCGTCGGGGTCCACCCGGGCCGCGCCGGGGTCGCCCTCCCGGTCGCGGAGGTCGACGGTGTAGGTGCCCTCGCGGTGGACGTAGACCGCGTCGCCCGCCTCCGGTGCCGGCGCGTCGTAGAGGGTGCCGGCGTAGTCGTCCTCGACCCGCACCCGGTCGACCCCCGCCGACCCCTCGCCGACCGCGACCTTCACGGCGTCCTCGCGGGGGACCAGCGGGACCGATCCCTCCGCGCCGGGGCGGGCCACCTCCCCGGACCCCTCGACCGGGACGCGTTCGGCGTAGGGGGCCTGTCCCGCGCCGTCGACCACGAGGCGGTTCTCGCCCTCCTCGACGTCGTCCAGTAACAGTGCGCCGCCGGCGGTCACCGTCGACACCGTCTCCCCCTCCGGCGTCTCCAGCAGACACCCCGCCTCGACCGGGGGATCGGTCAGCGTGAACCCGACCTCCGGGGCGAGTTCCGACCGCGCCTCGTCGGGCGCACCCCGAAGGCGGCCCTCCGTGTCCGAGCGCGTGGCCTCGACGGCGGCGACGAGTTTCGATCCGCCGGAACTCGCGGCCTGGTCGTCCGCCCCCAGGTCGAGGGCACCTCCCGTCACGCCGGATCCACCCAGCCCGGCCGCCGCCGTTCCGGCGGTCGTCGCGGAGTCGTTCCCGTCGTCACCGGTCGTGGCAGGGTCGTCCCCGTCGTCACCGGTCGTGGCAGGGTCGTCCCCGTCGTCACCGGTTGACAGGCCGTACTCGTCGGCGACCCGCCGGCGGTGGGTGTCGTCGCTGACGTCCGAGAGCGGTTCGACGTATCGCTCGCCGTTCCAGGGAATGCCGACGCTCGTGAGGTGGTCGGCGAACTGGTCCTCGACGGCCCCGGGGATAGTGAACTCGAAACTCAACTGCGGGCCCCCGAAGTCGGAAATGGCGTTCGCCACCTCCTCGATGGGTTCCAGCGCGTAGGTGTGGTCGGCGTCGTCGGCGTCCGCGGACCCCTCGACGACGAACGTCGCCCCCGGCTCCCGGGCCGGCACCTCGGTCGGCGCCGTTGCGAGGTTCGCCTCGTCCCGGACGACCAGCGGTTCGCCGATGAGGTCCTCCGCCCGGACGTTCGGGAGGTCCGGGTGCTCCCAGAGCGGGTCCCCGTCGAGTTCCGGTGCGGAGTACGGGATCCGACCCCGCTCGTCGCGGGGGAGCCCGTAGGCGAAGGGGAACCGTGCGATCCGTTCGGCGACGTCGACGGCGCCGTTGGTGACGTCGGCCGCCAGGTCCTCGCCGGACGTCCGGCGGAAGGTCCGGGAGCCGTCGACGTCGAGGGCGCTGGCGTGGGCACCCACCTCCGAGAGGACGGTGATGCCCCCCTCCGGATCGACGTGTTCGTTGTTGGGCACCTTCCGGGAGTGGGCGCTGGCCGACAGCAGGACCACCTCGTCGGCGTCGGTGTCGACGAACACCTGCAGCAGTTCCCAGTCGTGCCAGTGGAAGTTCACGGCGAACTGGTCGAACGCCGAGTACATCCAGTACTGGAGCACCACCAGCGGGCTCGACGCCTCCGAGAGCGTCCGGTAGAACACCGTCGGTGCCGGCGGCTCCCCGGACTCGCGGAACTCCCGCGTGTAGCCGTCCAGGGCCGCGAACCCGTCGAGGGTCACACCCTCGTCGCCGCCCGATCCGGACTCGCCGCCGGATCCCTCGTCGCCGCCCGATCCGGACTCGCCGCCGTCGAGGTACCGCCGCGGATCCGTCGGGTACCACCGCTCGTTGACCCCGAACTCCAGGCGCGGGGCGTACCGTTCGACGAGCGTCCGGTCGACCCCGTCGGCCTCCCAGTCCCCGGGTGCGGCGTCGTCGTCGAAGAGGTACCGCCACCCCAGGAAGCCGGTGCCGACCGCCCCGAGCGCGGCCACGCCGCCGGCCTTCAGCAGGGTCCGGCGGCTGATCCGGCCTCCCTCCTCCGCCCCGGAGTCGCTTCCACCCGCGTCCGCCTGCGATCCACCGTCGGCATCGGACCCGCCGTCGCCACCGCTGGCGTCCGGGTCGCTCGCGTCGGAACCGCCGTCGGGGAGAGGATCCTCGGTCATCTTCCCCCGGCCTTGCGGCCGGATCCCTATATGCTTCCCGTCCGACGCTGGGGTCTCGACCGACGAAAAGAGTTACAGTAAAGTTACTGTATACTCACCGGATTGACGGTGGCTGTATCCGCGGTGAAAAGTTTCAAACCGCTCGGAAAAGTAAGGGTTCGCCCATGACGGGACAGGATCTGTCGGAGAAGGCCCACCACCTCGACGTGACGGTGTGGGTGGGCAAGTCCGGGATCGATCCGGTGGTGGACGAACTCCGGTCGCAACTCGACGACCGCGAACTGGTGAAGGTGAAGTTCCTCCGGTCGGCGCGGGCGGGGACCGACGTGGAGACCCTGGCGGCCGACCTGGCCGACCGGGCCGACGCAGACGTGTTCAGGACCCGGGGCAACACGGCGGTGATCCGGTGATGGCGAGCGCCGCCGGGGTGGCCGCGACGGTGGCGTCCGCGCTCGCACAGTTGGGACTCAACAACCAGCTCGTCCAGGACGTGATCGGGCTGGCGATCACGGTCGCGACGTTCGTCGGGACGCTGGTACTGGTCCTGCTGGTGGGGCGGCTCCTGCTCGTTTCGCTGGTCGACCGCGTGCTGAAGTCCCGGGACCTCGACGAACACGCCCGCAAGCCCCTGTTGAAGGTAACGTTCTACCTCGTGGTGTTCGTCGCCATCACCGCCGCCTTCGGGGCGGCCGGGTTCACCGGCTTCCTGACCTCGCTGGCGACCATCGCGGCGGCCGCCACCCTGGCCATCGGCTTCGCCATGCAGGACATCCTCAAGAACTTCGTCTCCGGGATCTTCATCTTCGCCGACAAGCCGTTCCGGATGGGCGACTGGATCGAGTGGGACGGCAACTCGGGGGTCGTCGAGGACATCACCCTCCGGGTCACCCGGGTCAGGACCTTCGACAACGAACTGCTGACCGTCCCCAACTCGGACCTGACCGACGGCGTCGTCAAGAACCCCGTCGCCAAGGAAACCCTCCGCGTGAAGTTCGTGTTCGGGATCGGCTACGACGACGACATCGAGCGGGCCACCGACATCATCCTGGAGGAGGCCCGGAACCACCCCCGCATCCTGAACGAGGAGGGCCACGAACCGTCGGTGCGCCTGACCGAACTCGCCGACTCCTCGGTCGGCCTCCAGTCGCGGATCTGGATCCGGGACCCCACCCGCGCCGACTTCGTGAAGATCCGCGGGGAGTACGTCACCGCGGTCAAGCAGCGGTTCGACGAGGCGGGGATCGACATCCCCTACCCCGTCCGCACCCTGGACGGCGGGATCGACATCACCGACTCGGCGCAACTGGCCGACGCCGCCGACGACTGAGGGGCCGACGACTGCGGAACCCCCGGCAACCGAGGGACTGACGACTGCGGAACCCCCGACGACCGAAGGATTGACGACTGCGGCACCCCCCGCGACCGGGGAACCGACCCCGCCGACGGGGGCGATCCCCGAGCGCCGGACCGCTTCGCTCTCCCGGAAAACCACCGTTCGATAGGTGAGGGTTTGCCAACAATTAAACCGCTGGAGGCACTGAAACGACCATCGATGTTCGACCGAGTGCTCCCGGCCGGGACGGGGCCGAAGGCCCGGTGATCGTCGGTGGTCGAACCGGAGGGGATCGCCCGGAGCAAGGCGATCCACCGGCGGACGGGCCGGACCTTCTACTACGCGACGCGACTCCTCCCGGAACGGGTTCGGCACCCGACCTACGTCCTCTACGGCTTCTTCCGGGTCGCGGACGAGGTGGTCGACAGCGAGGCGGCAAGCCGGCGGTCCGCCGACGAGAAGCGTCAGCGAC
Source organism: Halobacteriales archaeon QS_8_69_26 (assembly GCA_003023195.1). GTDB lineage: Archaea > Halobacteriota > Halobacteria > Halobacteriales > SW-7-71-33 > PXRX01. Next base: position 36,204 of record PXRX01000034.1, on the reverse strand, counting down.
TCGAACGCCTCCACGAGGAAGCCCTGGGCGAACGGGAACCCTCGGATCCGGTGCTCGCCGCCTTCCTCGACCTTCGAGAGCGCCACGGGATCCCCGACGCCGAGGTCGACGCCTTCGTCGACGCCATGCTCGCAGATATCGGGAAGGACCGCTACGAGACCTACGAGGAACTGGAGGCCTACATGCGCGGCTCCGCCGCCGCCGTCGGCGTGATGATGACCCACGTCATGGGTGCGGACGCGGACGACGCCGTCCCCCACGCCGTCGCGCTGGGCGAGGCGTTCCAGTTGACGAACTTCCTGCGGGACGTCCGGGAGGACGTCGTCGAGCGGGACCGCGTCTACCTCCCCGCCGAAACCCTCCGGCGCCACGGCGCGAGCGTCGAGCAGGTCCGGGAGCTCTCGTTCGACGACGACGTCGCCGCGGCCGTCGCGGCCGAACTCCGGCGGGCCGAGCGCAAGTACCGCGAGGGCGTCGCTGGCATCCGGTACCTCCCGGAGGACTGCCGCCTGGCCGTCCTGCTGGCGGCGGTGCTGTACGCCGAGCACCACCGGCTGATCCGCGCCCGGGGCTACGACACCGTCTCGGCCACCCCGTCGCTGGGGACGGCCCGGAAGGTCGCGCTGGTCGCGCGTACCTGGATCCACTGGAAGCGCACCCGCGACCCGGAGGCGGTCTTCCGGCGGGTGAGCGCCGTCCCCGACGGCGAGCGCCCGGACGAACCGAGTCCCCTGGACCCCGACGCCATCCCCACGTTCGGGACCGGCGGGTGAGGGGTTCGAGGCCGGCGGACGATCCGACGTTCGAGCGGGGGTGATCCGGCGTTCGTGACCGTTGCCGACCCGACCGCCCGGGTTAGCCCTGCAGTTCGACCGCCGCGGAGGCGAGTTCGGGGATGGCCTCGCCGGCCTTCTCGCGGAAGGTGTACGCCGCGAGCGACGACGCGGTCGTCGACTCGGTGTTGACCTCGACGAGCGTCGCGCCGTCGGCGGCCCGCCGGGGGAGCGAGGCCGCCGGCTCGACTGTCAGGGAGGACCCGACGACGAGGAAGGCCTCGCTCTCGTCGGCCCACCGCCGCGCGCCCCGGAGCGGTGCGTCGGGCAGGCGCTCCCCGAACAGCACGGCGTCGGGCTTGAGGACGTCACCGCAGTTCTCGCAGGCCGGCGCACCGCCGGCCTCCCGTGCCCGTTCGCGGGCGACCGCGGCGTCGAACGACGCCCCACAGCCCCGGCAGGACGCCCGGGCGCCGCTGCCGTGGATCTCGACGACCGTCCGGCTCCCCGCGTCCTGGTGGAGGCCGTCCACGTTCTGGGTGATCACCGCGTCGAGCAGGCCGGCCTCCTCCAGGGCCGCCAGCGACTCGTGGGCCGGATTCGGCTCGACGTCGTCGGGGATCAGCCCCTCCTGGAGGTCGAGCCAGTCGGTCCAGAAGGCGTCCGGGTCGCGCTGGAACCGGGCGATGGTGAAGTCCCGCTCGTCGTACTCGTCCCAGACGCCGCCCTCGCTCCGGAAGTCGGGGACCCCAGACTCGGTGCTGACCCCGGCCCCGGTCAGGGCCGCCGCCACGTCGGCATCGGCGAGGGCGCGGGCGGCCGCGCGGTAGTCGTCTCCCTCGTCCATGTCGGTCGTTGCGGGCGGGGGCGAATAAACTCGCCGGCACGGAGTGGAGCCCGGACCGGAAGCGGGACCGTGGCGATGCAGTTTCAGGCCGTGACGCGGTCGTCCCGGTACCGGCGGGCGTACTCGACGAAGTTGTCGAGGATCCCGAGGCCCGTCTCCCCGCTCTTCTCCGGGTGGAACTGCGTGCCCATCACGTTGCCCGCCTCGTCGGCCGCGATGGCGGCGAAGTCGAAGCCGTAGTCACAGGAAGCTACAGTGTGCCCGGCCGTCTCCGAGCAGTAGGAGTGGACGAAGTACGCGTAGTCGCCGTCATCGATCCCGTCGGCGATCGGGTGGTCGCGCTCGACGGTCAGTTCGTTCCAGCCCATGTGGGGCACCTTCACCTCGTCGCTGGGGAGTCGCTCGACCCGCCCGGGGATCAGGTCCAGGCCGGGGATGGTCTCGCCGTCCGGCGCGCTCTCGGTGCTCTCGGTGTAGAGCAACTGCAGGCCGACGCAGACTCCGAGGATCGGGGTGTCCTCGGCGGCCTCGACCAGCACGTCGTGGAACGGCTTCGAGTTCCGCACGCACTCGCCGAAGGCCCCGACGCCGGGGAGGACAAGCGCCTCCGCGGCGGCCAACTCGGCGGGGTCGTCCGACACGCTCACAGAAGCGTCGGCGCGTTCGAGCCCCCGCCGGAGGCTCCGGAGGTTCCCGACCCCGTAGTCGATGATGGTGACGTTCACGGCGAGTGTTGGCACGCCCGGCCCTTATCGGTTCGCGTCGATCACAGAATCTGCGTCACCCGAGCGCCGGTGGTCCGGTACGGTCGCCGAGAGCGGGGACGACCCCCGCTCACCGTTCCGCCGCCGGTGACGCGGCCGGGACCTGGAAACGTGTCTCCCAGGTTCGGCCGACGTGGTTGCGCTGTCGAGCGACGACGCTGTCCGGCGGGTCGTCGAACGCGACCCCGACGGTGTAGCTCACCGGCGCGCCTTCGGCGTCGCAGACCCCCTCCTGCGCGTCCACGCTGGCGACGAGGAGTTCCAGGGTGCCGTCGTCCTCGCCCATCGATGCGAGGGAGAGCCGTCGCGAGCAGTCGTTGCCGTCCCACATCCCCCCGTCGACGGTGACCGACGACCGCGACCCGGTAATGGCGATCCCCTCGGTGAACGCCGGCGGGTTCCAGGTTCGCGAGAGTTCGACGTCGTCGACTCCGTCCGGAACAGTGGCACCGATCCTCCCGTCTCCCGGCTCGCGGACCGACAGGTGCGGGACCACGAGCGCCGCGCCCGCACCGCCGGCGAACGCGAGGAGGAGTCGCCGACGGTCCATGCCCGGCCGGTCGTGTCGGACGAAAATAAGGTTTCGCCAGCTCCGATCGCGTCCAGCCCGATACGACCGTTCGAACCCCACCGATCCCCTCACCGCACCGACCGCCAGGCCCGCCCGCCCCGGCCGCCGAGCACCCGGAAGTCGAACCGGTCGGTCGCCAGCAGGCCCGCGAAGAGGAGGCCGGCCAGCGCGACCGGGATCCACTGTCCGTAGACGGCGTTTATCGCTCCCCAGAGGACGACGAACGAGACGAGGTCGTCGAGCATGAACGGACAGGAGCGGACCCGCGCGAGCAACTCGTCGTACGGGAACGCGACGTCGAACAGGACGACGGCGACCGCGCCGCTGAGCACCCACCCGGCGTAGTTCGAGGCCGGGACCCCGTAGTAGGGCCCCGGCGGGAGGTACGTCCAGAACCCGACGGCGACGGCGGCGGGGTCGAGCACCAGGTCGACGAGCAAGACGGTCGCCAGGGTCGCGACCAGCCTGACCGGCCGGTTCTTCGCCCGGCCGCCGAGCAACAGCAACACCAGCAGGTAGGCGTTGAGCACCAGCGGCAGGAAGAAGACCGGCAGCCCCACCGGCACCCGGCCGAACAGCATCGCCCCCAGGTCGACGGCGTACTCGAAGGGTCCGTAGGGCCACCCCGTCTCGACCCCGACCAGTTCGATCCCGTAGGCGTAGGCCGTCAGCGCCCCGACCGCCAGGCCGGCCCGCCGGTCGACCAGGGGCGCGGCGCCCGCCACGAGGGGCAGGCGCATCACCGCCACGCCGACGAGGACCAGGAAGGGGTTGTACGCCAGCAGGGGCGGGAGCCACCCCTCGGCGCTGGCGACGAGGGTCACCGCGCCGACGACTGGGAACACGACCGCGATGGTGAACCGATTGTCCCGCACCAGGGCGTCCAGCCGTGCCTCGATCCAGGGGCGACTCCAGGGGTCGACGGCACCACCCTCGGGATCCGACTCAGCCACGGCCGGTCACCACCGGTTCACCGGCCGGGAGTGCGGGCGGGTCCACCGCGTGCGGACGGGCGTGGACGGCCAGGTCGGCCGCCAGCGGGCCCGGATCGACCACGGTGGCCGCCAGCGGGCCCGGAAGCTGGCCGTGGACCATCACCCAGAGTGCACCCATGGTGAGGGCGGCGCCGACGACGGTGTTGACCGCCGGGTACCACCAGTAGGCCCGTTCGACGGGCACGTCCGAGAGCGCGATCCCGGCCAGGAGCAGGGGGTAGACCGCAAGGGGAGCGCCGAGTCGGGGGTCTATCGCGGCGAACGCCACCGCCGCGAGGGCCCAGGCGACCCCGCAGTAGGCGTAGGTCCGGGCCTCCCCGAGGACCGTCGCAGTCGTCCGGATCCCCGCCTCGCGGTCCGGTTCGATGTCGGGGATGGCGGAGAACGTGTGCATCGCCATCGTCCAGAGCCAGCCCCCGAGAACGGCGAGGGCGGGCGGGGTCTCGCCGGCGACGGCGGCGTAGGCGGCCACGCCGGGCAGGACGTACAGCCCGTTCGAGGCCGAGTCGAGGAACGGCGTCGTCTTGAACCGCAGGGGCGGGGCGCTGTACTCGGTGGCCAGGACGACGTAGGCGGCCAGCCACGCCAGCGCGACGGGGGGCACCAGCGGCACCAGCGCGAGGATCCCGGCCCCGGCGACCAGTACGGTCAGGGGGACGAACCGCTCGCCCCGGTAGCGGACCTCCCGGCCCTCCTTCTTCGGGTTCTCGACGTCGACGTCGGCGTCGAAGACGTCGTTGATCCCGTAGAGGTAGACGTTGGCGGGGAGCAGGAAGTACGCGAACAGGGCGACCGACCGGACCGAGAACAACTCGGCCGTCGAGGACGCGCCGTAGGCCACGCCGACGACCACCGGCCCCGCGAGGTAGAGCCAGAACCGGGGCCGCGAGAGCTTCAGGACGTACCAGAGGCGGTCGCGGATCCCGGTCCGTCGGGCCCCGTCACCCTCGACCGGAGCATCCGGTCCGTTCCCGGCGGCCCCCATGGCGGGTCACTCCAGGTCCTCGATTACCGCGTCGGCGGTCACCTGGCCGCTGATGACGCACATCGGGACGCCGATCCCCGGGGTGGTGTAGGAGCCGGTGAAGTAGAGGCCGTCCACCTCCTTGGAGCGGTGGGGTGGCCGGAACAGGGCCGTCTGGTCGAGGGTGTGGGCCATGCCCAGCGCGGTGCCCCGGTAGCTGTTGTACCGGTCGGCGAACTCCGAGACGGTGAACACCTCCTCGAAGACGATCCGGTCGTCGAGTTCGACCCCGGTGTGCTCCGCGATGTCCTCGACGACCAGGTCCCGGAACCACTGCCGCGTCTCGGGGTCGTCCTCGAGCCCCGGCGCGACCGGGACCAGGATGAAGAGGTTGCTGTGGCCCTCGGGGGCGACCTCGTCGTCGGTCTCGCTCGGTACACAGAGGTAGTACGCCGGGTCCTCCGGCCAGGCGGGGTCGTCGAATATCCGCTCGAAGTGGGGATCCCAGTCGGTCGGGAGCACCAGCGTGTGGTGGGCCAGTTCTTCCACCTCCCCCTCGACGCCCCAGTAGACCAGGAAGGCCGAGGGCGCGTAGGTCTTCGACGCCCAGTACTTCTCGCTGTGCCCGCGCTTCTCCGGCGGGAGCAGTTCCTGTTCCGTGTGGGCGTAGTCGGCGTCGGAGACCACCAGGTCCGGCAGGTAGTGGTCCCCCTCCGTCTCCACCTTGAACCCCCCGAGCCGGCCCTTGATGGCGGTGACGGGTTCGTCCGTCCCGTAGGTCACGCCCAGGTCCTCGCCGAGTTCGACGAAGGCGTCGACCACCCCGCCCAGGCCGCCCTCGGGGTAGTAGACGCCCATGTTGAAGTCGACGTGGCTCATCAGGTTGTACAGCGCCGGCGTGTTGTGGGGCGACCCGCCCAGGAACACCAGCGTGTACTGCATTATCTGCTGGAGCTTCGGGTGGTCGAAGTACTCCTCGACGTGGTCCTGCATCGTCCCCAGCAACTGGATCCCCCGGCCGTACTTCGCCAGCGAGGGGTCGAGGAAGTCCCGGACCCGCGACCGGTCCTCGTAGACGAAGTGCTCCATCCCGACGTCGTAGGTGTACTCGGCCTCGTCGAGGTACGCCTCCAGGGCCTCGCCGGCCCCCTCCTCGTAGGACTCGAACAGTTTCTTCGACCGCTCGCGGTCGGCCGGGACGTCGACCCGGTCGCCGTCGCCGGGCGTCGCCCGGCTTCCAGAGGCGCCCTGCGCCTCACTGTCCTTGAAGAATATCCGGTAGTGGGGGTCCAGGCGTTCGAGGTCGTAGAACTCCCCGGGGTCGCGGTCGAAGTGTCCGAAGAACCGCTCGAACACGTCCGGCATCAGGTACCACGACGGTCCCATGTCGAACCGGAACCCCTCGGCGTAGAGCCGACTCGCGCGCCCCCCGAGTTGCTCGTTCTTCTCGACGACCCGGACGTCCGCACCGCGGTCGGCGAGGTAGCAGGCCGTCGAGAGACCGCCGAACCCCCCACCGATCACGACCACCGACGCGTCCGCGAGTTCCATGGTTCCACTGGGGGCCGGGCCAGTATAAATGACTTCGAAACGGAACCACCCGGCGGGACCGAAACCGGGAAGCGGGACCACCCGGCCAGGCCGGGGACGTTGAACGGAACGCTCCAGCCGCGACGGGTCCCGGTCCCCGAGGCCGAGTTTGCTGACTTCATGGAGGCGTACTTCGCCGCGCACGACCGTGTCTGCACTCCGGATACGGTGAACTACCGTCTGCAAGAGATCGGTGCCCGCGCGGGGTTCGAGAAGACCGTCTCCGGGAGTAACCTGCGGATGACGTTCGGGAAGATGCTGGCCGAGAAGGGCTTCGACGCCGAGATCGTCCGGCGAGTGATGGGCTTCCGCGATACGAATCAGGGAAAGGAGATGGCGCAGCGGTACTTCGTCCTCTCGGAAGAACACGGGAACCCGCCCTACTACTGCGGTGAGAAAACGGACTCAGGCGACCCCTGCCGCCGGACTGTCTTCTTCCCGGACAGTGTGTGCTACCACCACGAATAGCGCTTCAGTCGTCGTCTCGGAGGTTCGTGACGTCCATCAAGTCCGTGAGGAGTCGCGTCTCGAAATCGCCGTCTGCAACGATAAGTTCGTCACCGGTGGATCGCGCGGTCGCCGCGATGAGGAGATCCCGGGCGGCCATCCGTTCACCGTCGTCCATCAGCTGGTCCTGCATCCGCCCCGCCTCCAGGGCGATCTGTTCGTTGAGGTCGAGGGCGCGGACACCGCCGAACTCTTGGCGGACCGCGACGACATCCGTGGATCCGGAGCCGACCTCCCCGTCGATGACCTCGAAGACGCAGACCGAGGACGTGAGGTAGGGCTGTCCGCGGTCTTCGACGTACTCGACGACGTCAGGGACGCCTTCGAGCATGTCGATGATGACCGAGGAGTCGAGGAACGTCACCGCTCGAAGCTCTCCCGAGAGCGCTCCACGGCCTCTCGTGCGCGGTCGGCCTTCTCCTCGCTCCACGCGCCGATATTGATGGGCTTCTCGCTCTGTGCGAGTCGTCTGAGGAGTTCGTCAAACGTCTCGTCCTCCCGTTTCAGGCTCTCCAGCATCCGTTTCGTGTCGTCGGTGACCCGAATGGACGTGCTCATATGTATACAGTCTGCATACACAGTCAACTATCTTTCGACGAGGACGGGGTCAGACGTAGTGATCGACGGGAGCCGGCGACCACTTACTGTAAAATTACTGTAAACGTGCCACCTGCGCCGGACCTGCCGTCACCACCCGGGCGTGCACCACGACCACGTGCCCGGAGACCTGCCAAAGAACTAATCGATCCTGCGACAGTAGCTAGCCCATGGAGATCCGCCCCGCCACCGCGGACGACGCGGAGGGGATCGGTGCCGTCGCCGAGGCCTCCTGGGAGGCCGACTACCCCGAGGTCGTCAGTCGGGAGAGCGCCGCCGAGGCCGCCGGGGAGTGGTACGGGCCCGACCGGATGCGCCGCGCCGCCGAGGACCCCGGGACCGTCCTCCTCGTGGCCGCCGAGGGCGAGGTCGTCGGCTTCGCCCACGCCGCCGTCTCGACCGAGCGCATGGCGGGGTCGATCCTCCGCCTGTACGTCCACCCGGACCACCGCCGGCGGGGGATCGGTTCCGACCTCCTGGCGGCGACCGTCGAGGCCCTCCGTGACCTGGAAGTGGAACGGATCGAGGCGATGGTGCTGGCGGCCAACGACCAGGGCAACGAGTTCTACCGCGAGGCCGGGTTCCGGCGCGACGACGTGGGCGAGACGAAGATAACGGGCGAGTACTACGAGGAGAACGTCTACGTCTACGAGGGGGAGTAGCGTCCGGGAATCCGGGGGCCGACCCCCAGTAGGTCCACCTACTTCCCCCAGAAGGGGTCCTGCTTGCGGCGCTTGTCCAGGTAGGCTGTCAGCGCCTCCAGTTCGTCGGCCGGGATCTCGTCGTTCAGTTCCTGTTCGAGGATCTTGGCGTGTTTCTCGGGGATCTCGGCCCAGAGTTCGTCGCCCTCCTCGACGTCCCGGCCGATGGTCGGCCCGTCGATGGCGACCGACACTCGCTGGCCGGCGCGGGCCTCGTCGATGTCCTCGCCCTGTTCCTTGATGCTCTTCAGGACCCCCACGCGCTCGGGTTCGGGGCCCTCGAAGGCGACGATGGGGGTGTTGCGGTGGAGGGTGCCCGACCCGATCTCGACGCCGACGACCGCGGGGTCGGACTGCCGGAAGACGTGGTCGTCCAGCACCCGGAACCGGGCCGGCCGGCGGATGTTCTCCAGGACCTGTTCCTGCTGGGCCCGTTCGATGGCGGCGACGTGCTCCTCGTAGTCCTCGACCAGTTGGTAGATGACGTCGTGGTGGAACACCTCGACGCCCTCGTTCTCGGCCGCCTCGGCGGCGTCGGGCAACACGTCGACGTTGAACCCGAGGACGACCTGCTGGGTGGGTTCGTCGGCCGTCGAGGCCACCGAGATGTCCCTGGGGGCGATGTCGCCCACCTCGGCGCGCATGATCGGCACCTCGGCCTCCGCGAGGGCGTCCGCGAGTGCCTCCAGGCTCCCGAGGGTGTCGGCCTTGACGACGACGCCGTCCTCCTGGGTGTCGACGGCCAGTTCCGCGAGTTCGGCCCGCACCTCGGCGATTACGTCGTCGACGCCCCGGCCCCGGATCGCCCGGAGGGGCGCGCCCGCCATCGCCTCGTCCAGGCCCGGCGCGGCGACCTTGATCCCGGCCGCGGCCGCGACCTCGTCGACCCGTTCGAAGCGGGATTCGGTCCGGATCTCGGCGAGTGGTCGGGGTTTGAGCAGCGCCCGCACGTCGGTCACGATGGGGTCGCCGGTGCCGCCGACGACGATGCGGTCCTCGGCCCGGAGGGTGCCGTCGTACAGCACCACGTCGAGCGTCGTGCCGAAGCCCTTCTCCTCCTTGACCTCCAGGACCGTCCCGACCCCGGGACCGGCGACGTCGACCGCCATGCGCTCTTTCATGTACCGCTGGGAGAGGCCCATCATCACCGCCAGCAGGTCGGGGACGCCCTCGCCGGTCTTGGCGCTGAGGGGGACCACGCCGACGTTCTCCCGGAAGTCCTGGACGCGCCAGTAGGCGTCGGCGGTGAAGCCGTGGTCCGAGAGGTCGCCGACGATGTCGTAGACTCGTTCGTCGAACTCGCCCTTGACCCGGTCGCTCTGGTTCTCGTACGTGGCCTGGATCGGCGCGGTCTCGGTGACCTGCCACCCCTGGATCGTGTCGACCTTGTTGGCCGCGACGATGAAGGGCGTCTCCGACCGGGCGAGGATGTCGATGGCCTCCTCGGTCTGGGGCTGGAAGCCGTCGTTGACGTCGACCACCAGGATGGCGATGTCGGCCAGCGACCCGCCGCGGGACCGTAGCGTCGTGAACGAGTGGTGTCCCGGCGTGTCGATGAACAGCAGTCCCGGGAGGTCGAAGTCGTCCGGGTCGACCAGTTCGCCGGCGATGTCGGAGACGACGTCCAGGGGGACCGCCGTGGCCCCGATGTGCTGTGTGATCGCCCCCGCCTCCGCCTCGCTGACCGCCGACCCGCGGATCCTGTCCAGGAGCGTCGTCTTTCCGTGGTCGACGTGTCCCAACACGGCGACGATCGGCGTCCGCAGGCCGCTCGCGCCTACGGACTCAGAGTCAGATTTTGCCATCGTACCCACCAGAAGTCCTTGTCTATGGGTACCCTGCGCGGCATTTAACGCCTTCCCTTTCCCGGGTTCCCTGGGCGGCCCTGTCACGGTCCTGCTTCCGAGTTCCCCAAAAGTCCGTCACGCCCCAGTTCGCCGGTAGGGATCCCCGGGAGGCTCAGGATCCGCCGTCGGTCGTCCAGTCCTCTCCGGCAGAAATCGCGTTGCTGGTAGTCGTGCCGTCGTCCGTAGTCGTGCCGTCGCCCGTGGTCGTGCCGTCCTCGGTGGCTGTTCCGCCGTCCTCGGTGGCCGTTCCGCCGTCCTCGGTGGCCGTACCGGCACCGGCCCCGGTGGTCCGGTCGGCCCCGTCACCGGCGCCGGGTCCGGTGGTTCGGTTGCCGGCCTCACCCTGTCCGGGGTCGTCGCCGTTGCCCGCGCCGGTGGTCCTGTTGTTACCCGCGCCGGGCGTCCCGTCGGCACCCTGGCCCGGTGGGTCACTGGGGGAACCGCGGGCCTCGCCGAGGCCCCGACCCGCACCCTTGCCGGCGATCGACTGCGCTATCTCCGCGACCTCGGGGCCGCTCAGGTCCCGCGCCTCGTCCCGTAGCGTCCGGATGGCGTCGGCGTCGACCCCCTTCTCGGCCAGGACGTCGGCGGGCAGGCCCTGGGCGGTCCGCTCGGAGGCGTTCACGAGGCGCTCGACGCTCCGGATCTCGGCGGCGAGTCGTGCGATCCGGGACCTGTACTCCCCGTCGGAGATGGAGCCGTTCTCGCGGGCCTTCTGGAGCCGTTCCTTGCGGTCACGCAGGGTCGCCAGTCTGTCGGCGGCGTCCTCTAGCCGGTCGGCGACGACCGCCGCCTTGGCCGCGTCCGTCTCGGTACTTGCGATCCTGGCGGCGTACGCGCGCTCGCCCATCTCGCCCGCGACCTCGGCGTCCTGGACGGCGACGACGCCGGAGAGTCGCTGACCGGCGGTCACCGATCCGTTGCTTGCCTGACCGTCGGCCCGGTCGTCGCCGGACCTCGCCGAGGGACCGTCGCCTGACGGTCCGTCGGGGGCCGCCACGGCGGGGTCCTCGGCCGTCCCGTCGTCGACCGGCGCGGGCGCTACCCACGCCGCGGACGGAGCGACGGTCACGCCCACGACGACGAGGGCGACGACCAGACCGAGGAGCTTCCGGTTCACGTTCGACGGGACGGTCCGTACCTTCATATAGAGGGACGACGCTGAACCCGGATTTCGCCGAGTAACGGATCCGAGGCTCCGGGTTGCGGCCAGTTACGAACTCCCTACGCCGGTCAATCCGGATTAATCCGGATTGGAGCGGTTCGCCGTCCCACGGGGTGGAGATCGCAACCCTGGATCCGGGAGTTTCGCGTGCTTTCACCCACGCGCCGGTGAAATACCCTGGAACCTCGTCGCGGTTCGGCGGATCCGTCGAGTCGTCACCCCCACACCTGGAGAACGGGTTCGTCCGCCCGTCACCGTCGACCACGGATGGGGGATCCGGCGACTCGCCACCACTGGCCCCGGATCCGTCAGACGGGCGCGTGACGCGCCGTCGGATTTTATTACGGGACGGGGGGTAGGCGCGGGCATGACCGAGATGCTGGCCCGGAACCTCTCGAACAAGGCGGTCATGGGATCGGACGGCACCGAAGTCGGAACGCTGCACAACGTCACGACCGACCTGAAGACCGGACACCTACGTGACCTGGTGATCGACCCAGAGACCGGTGCGGAGGACGCGAACTTCGCGTTCGACCGCGACGAGGACGGGCGCTACCGCGTGCCCGCGAACCGGATCGAGGCCGTCAAGGACTACATCGTCATCCGCCGGTAGAGGCGATACCGCCGTCCGCCGACGGATCCGGCGCCCCCGAACGGGGGAGCGATACTGGTAAGACCCCCGGCCGCCGAGTCGGGGACGGCGAATGTACGTTCTCGACGCCTCGGCGTTCATCCACGAGTACCGGCCCTCCGACGACGCGGCGAGCGTTCCCGCAGTGCGCGAGGAACTCGAAGACGAGAGTGCCTACCGGTACGACGCCATGGAAGGGGCGGGGATGCACGTCCACGTGCCCGACGACCCGGTGCTGGACCGGGTCCGGCGGGCCGCCGACGAGACGGGCGACCGCGCGGAACTCTCCGAGACCGACGCCCGACTCGTGGCGGCGGCCCTGGAACTCGACGCCACCCTGGTCACCGACGACTACGCGATGCAGAACGTCGCCGAACACCTCGGCGTCCCGGTGGAGGTCATCGCCCGCGAGGGCATCGAGGAGAAACGGGAGTGGCTGTTCCAGTGCCAGGGGTGTGGCCGGACCTTCGACGAGGACCGCGACCGCTGTCCGGTCTGCGGGGCCGACCTCGCCCGCAAGAACCCGTCGAACTGATCCCACTCCGAACCGCTCCTCGAGGCCGTCCCCGCCGACTGTTCCCCGGTTCGATCCCATCGGAACCGTGATCCGTGTCGGGAACCGTTTTGGGCCTGTGATCCGTGTCTGAGCCCCTTTCACCCCGGACCTCGTCGGTGTCGCGACCACCGACCGCCCCGGGATCGCCGTCACCGTCGATTCTCGTCGGGCGATCCGGAGTCGGGATCGGGCCGGCGACGAACGAAATTTTATTGGAGGGATCCCCGTGTGGGTGGGGTATGGACATCGTTGAACGGGTCCACGTCGCCCCGGTGGGGTACGAGTACGACCGACTCGTGATCCCGGCGACGGAGGGGCGAGCCGACCGGATCCACTTATTGGAACACGACGAACCCGAGAGCCTGAAGCCGGACTACCACGAGGACATCCGGGCCGACCTGGCGGAGGCCGGCATCGAAATCGAGCGACACACCGTCGACCTGTTCGACGTGTACGACGTGCTGGCGGTCGTGACCACCATCGCCCACGTCCACGCCGAGGACGACGTCCGGGTCAACGTCGCGACTGGGTCGAAGGTGTCGGCCATCGGCGCCACCATCGCCTGCATGACCACGGGGGCGACGCCGTACTACGTCCACCCCGAGGAGTACGCGACCACCGACGAACCGGTCGGCTACGGCGTCCGCGAGACCGAACGACTGCCCACCTATCCGATCGACGGGCCGACCCGCGAGCAGGTGGTCGTCCTCAAGTACCTCTCCGAGAACGCGAAGGTCAACAAGAAGGAACTGATCGAACTGGGCGAGGACCGGGAACTCCCGTTCATCGTCAACAGCCGGGCCAGCACGGACAAGAGCAAGTTCCGGGTCCTGGACTCGAAGATCGTCGACCCCCTCGAATCGGACCGCTACGTCGAGGTCGAGAAGGTCGGCCGGCAGAAGCGGATCAGTCTCACCGAGAGCGGTCGGAACGTCCTCCACGGCTTCCGTCACCTGCTGGACGACCGGGACCTCGACCGGTGGGATCCACGCTGACACGGCTGGCGAACCGAAACCGAAAAGTGATATACCTCCTCCGGGCCCAGGGTCGGACATGCCGAACTATCTCGTCGGGATGGAGGCGGCGTGGCTGGTGCGCGACGTCGAGTCGGTCGAGGACGCCATAGGGGTGGCGATCAGCGAGGCGGGTCGTCGGCTCAACGACGCCGAGATGGACTACGTGGAGGTCGACGTGGGCGGGACCCCCTGTCCGGCCTGCGGGGAACCGTTCGAGTCGGCGTTCGTCGCCGCCGAGACCGCCCTGGTAGGACTGACCCTGGAGATGGAAGTGTTCGACGCCGAGAGCGAGGAACACGCCGCCCGGATCGCGAAGAGCGAAGTCGGGGGCGCGCTCCGGGACGTCCCCCTCTCGGTCGTCCAGACCGTCCCCGTCGGCGACGGAGAGGACGAGGAGACGACCTGAACCCCGGCACGGTCGGACGGGGCGGGCCGCGGGATGCCCGGGACGGTCCCCCGGGTATGCACAAGGCTTATTTTATTACCATCAGACATTGAAGACGTGAAGCTACCGACACCCGACGACCTGAAGGAACGGCGCAAGAATCTGGACCTGACCCAGGCCGAACTCGCCGACCTCGCGGACGTCTCTCAGCCGTTGATCGCCCGCATCGAGGGCGACGACGTCGACCCCCGGCTGTCGACGCTCCGGCGGATCGTCAACGCTCTGGAGACGGTCGAGGGGGACATCGTGCGCGCGAAGAAAATCATGAACGAGGAAGTCGTCAGCGTCGCGCCCGACGACAGCGTGGCCCACGCGATCGACATCATGGGCGAAGAGGGCTACTCGCAGTTGCCAGTCATCAAGAACGACTACCCCCGGGGGATGATCTCGAACGCGGATATCCGGCACGCCGACGTGGAGGCCGACCTCGCCGAGGTTCCCGTCGACCGGGTGAAAAGCCAGAAGTACGGCATCGCCGAACCCGACGATACGCTCGACGAGGTCGACGACAAACTCGACCTGAACACCGCCGTCATCGTCGTCTCGAACGACCGAGTCTTTGGGATTATCACCGAGGCCGACGTGGCGGCACGCTACTCCTGACGCCGGGAATCTCGGGTCAGATCCCCGCCCGGGATCCGTCACTCGGCGGACCATCGGGCGGCGAAAAAATCGGGTCGGGTGGCCGGGGCGGTTACTCGCGCTGGACGACGGACGCGGCGGCACCGACCGCCACCAGCACGGTAGCGGTCAGAGTCGGGTACGCGACGGCGACCAGGGCGAGCGGGATGGCGACGGACAGGGCGGCAGCGACGGCGAGTCCGGCGAGGGTCCTCGGGGCCTGGCGCGTGGGTCGGGTGCGATGCGGGACGCTCGGGTAGGGATTGGCTTCCATCTGGGACGGGAGTCGAAGGCGGTCGGAACACCGTGCGCCGTTGCCGGAGTCCCTGCCACACCCCGCTGTCGGGCGTGGTCGGTGTCGAGAACTCCGGACACTGGAGTAACGGTGGGAGGATAGTAAATTTTGTTAAAGAAGTGATACCACTCACCACACCACGCGTCAACGGATCCCACCCGTCAACTGGTAACACACCGGGCAGGATCGGGGGGCAGGGAGACCGGGAACCCCATCCGTCCGCCCGCTTCCGAAACGTTCAGCACGGGGCCGCCCCGAGGGATCCGGCATGACAGCCGATCCGGACTGGCGGGCGGAGGACGCCGCCGCCGTCCTTCGGGAGGACGAGACCATGGCCGCGCTGGTCGACCGCCACGGGGTGCTGGACGTCGACCCCGCCGAGGACCCGTTCCAGCGGCTCGTGGTCTCGATACTCCGCCAGCAGGTGTCGATGGCCTCCGCGGCAGCCACCCGCGAGCGACTGTTCGACGCCGTGGAGGTCACGCCCGAGGGGGTCCTCGCCGCCGACCCCCAGGTCCTCCGGGACGCGGGACTGTCCCGCCAGAAGACCCGCTACGTGCGAAGCGTCGCCGAGGCGTTCCGGGACCGGGGCTACGACCGCGCCTACTTCCAGGGGATGGACGACGAGGCGGTGGTCGATGAACTCACCGCGATAACGGGGGTCGGCGAGTGGACCGCCAGGATGCAACTGATCTTCACGCTCCGGCGGCCGGACGTGTTCCCCGTCGGGGACCTGGGCGTCCGCGACGGGATGGCGACCCTGTTCGGGATGGACCGGGAGGCACGGGCCGCCATGGTCGACCGGGCCGAGGCCTGGCGACCCTACCGGACGCTCGCCACCCTGTACCTCTGGCGGGTCACCGAGGACATTGCCGAGAGCGTCGACGAGGTGACCGCCGACGCGTAGCCTCCCGAGATCATACCGTCCCCAACTGCCGGCCGACCCAGGCCACCGGTCACGAGAGCCGAACCTCGCGGTAGAAGGCGGCGGTGGCGACGGCCCCGAGGACCCCGAGGACGGCGAGCGAGAGTGCGACATCGAGGGGGTCGACCGTCCCGGCGAAGCCGGCGTCCATCGCCACCCGGAGCGGGTAGTGCCCGGGGAGCCAGCGTGCCAGGGCGTGGGTGTCGGTCGCCAGCGGGTTCTGGAACACGAACAGGTCGACCATCGACCCGAACAGGACGAGGTAGACCCCCGCGATGCGGTCGAGGACCAGGCCGGCCACGACGCCGACGGCCCCGTAGACCAGCGCCGTGAGGCCCGTGCCGAGGACGAAGAGAGCGATTCGCTCGGGGTCGAAGGCGGTGAGCATCACCCCGACCGAGACCGCGGTTGCGACCGCCGCGACGCCGACGAGGAGGCCGAGGCGCGCGAGGACCACCTCGCCGGGCCGGTAGCCGGCCACGACCAGGCGGGCGTCGGCCCGGGTCGCGGTCCCGACGAGGAACAGGCCGGCGATCCCCGAGAGCAACGCGGCGGTCATCGGCGTGGTGAACGCGGGGAAGGCCGCGGGGAGGGTCGTCCGGACGCTCTCGCCGGAGACGTGGACGACGGCCGGTCCGTCGGGCGCGACGGCGGTGAACAGGTAGATGACGTACGCCGGCGCGACGACGAGCAGTCCGAGCAACAGCGGCGTCCGGCGGAGTTCGGTCGCCCCGCTCCGGAACGCGGCGGCGACGCGGGTCACGGCGACCACCGCCGGACGGGCGCGGGCAGTCCGCCGCCGGTCGAGTGGCCGTACGCCAGGAAGGCGATCCCCAGGAGGGCGAGGACCCAGGCCGCGACCGGCCCCAGGTGGCCGGTCGCGAGTTCCCCCTCCAGGGCGGCCGCCGAGAACAGTTCGTGGGGGTGGTACAGCGGGAGGAGGTCGGTCACGGCCACGTCACCGGCGCCGGGCACCGGCACGGCGGCGTCGACGGGGAACAGCCCGGAGGAGAGCGCGTTGTCGACGTCCGCCAGGAACACCAGGACGACCGATCCCTCCAGTTCGCGGGGGACGAGCGTCCCGACGACGACCCCGAGCAGGCCGTAGACCAGCCCCGCCAGCACGAGGACGCCGAACGCGAGCGCCGGGGCGGCGACGTCCACGCGGCGGGCGAAGACGCCGAACGCGACGGCGCCACCCGCCAGGGTGACGGCAACCATCGTCACAAGCCGGGTCGCCAGCAACGTCGCCCGGGGGAAGCCGGCGACGGTCATCCGCTCGTCGGCGCTCCGGGCACTGATCACCTGGAACAGCCCGACCAGCCCCGACAGGAACGCCACCGCGAACAGGGTGCCGGTGACCCGACCGGCCGTCGCCGGGTCGGCACCGAGCGAGGGGAGCTGCGGGAACGACTCCAGGGCGACCCCGTAGGTCTCGACGACGACGGGTGGCAGGACCAGGAGCATCGCCAGCGTCGTGGGCTGGCGGACGAACTCGACCAGACCGAGCCTCGTGCCGGTCGCCAACCGCCCCATCGCTACCCCTCCCTCCCGCCGGTGGTTCCCTCGATCCGACCCACCTCGCCCTCGGCCGACCCGGAGCCGTCGTCACCGGGGCCCTCGCCGCCGACCGGCCCGTCACCGCCGTGGGCCGCCGACCGGGGTTTGCGCGACGGATCGGATTGCTCGTGGAGGGTGCCGTCCCGGAGTTCCAGGATCCGGTCGAACCGCTCGCGCTCGCTGACGAGGTGGGAGATGACCGCGATGGCCGTTCCTCCCGCGACCAGTTCCTCGGTCAGGTCCCAGAACGCGAGGTACGTCTCCCAGTCGAACCCGGTGTAGGGCTCGTCGAGCAACAGGACGTCCGGGTCGTGCAGGAGTGCCACGGCGAGGTTGACCTTCTGTCGGTTCCCCCCGGAGAGGTGGTCGATCCGGTAGTCCAGGAACCCCGCGAAGTCCAGGCGGTCGGCGAGGTGGTCCCGGCGCTCCCGGACCCGCCGGTCGTCCATCCCGTAGGCCTCGCCGAACAGTTCGAACGTCTCGCGGACCGTGAGCCGGTCGTACAGCAGCGTCTCCTGGGGACACCAGCCGACCGTCCCGGTCCGGCGCACCTCGCCGGCGTCGGGCCGGAGCGCGCCCACCAGGACCTTCAACAGCGTGGACTTGCCGGAGCCGTTCTCCCCGACGATACCCACGACCTCGCCGGGCCGCAGTTCGAGGTCGGCGCCGGTCAGCACCTCGACGGTCCGGCCCACCAGTGGGAGGGTGGAGTCGTACCGCTTCTCGATTCCCGCCGCCCGCAGGACGACCGCGTCGTCGTCCGGCGGAACGTCGGACTGCGTCGCGTTCGCAGATCCGTTCGGTATATTCGGCATCAACCGAATATTCCGAACAAAACGTATTAGGTCTTTCGGCTCCTGCCCCCGATCAGATGACGACGGACGACTCCAGCGAGGATCCCGCCGACGGCGACGCGGCCGGCCCCGAGGCCGTCGAACGGGCTCGCGAACGGGTGATCGAGGCGATGGAGCGAAGCGCCGAGATCTACGGGCTCAATCGGAGCTACGGGCGGCTGTACGGGACCCTGTTCTTCGCGGACGACCCGGTGTCGCTGGACGAACTGGTCGCCGAGAGCGGCTACGCCAAGTCGACGATAAGTACCGCGATGAAGGACATGGAGCGGTTGCACCTCGTCCACCGCCGGTCCGTCCCCGGCGAGGGCAAGAAGGCCTTCTTCGAGGCGGAGCGCGACTTCTGGACCGTCCTCCAGGAGTTCCTCCGGCGGGAGGTCCGCCGGGAGATAGACACCATGACCCGGGCACTGGAGGAGGCCGAGGCGGCACTGGAGGGCGTCGACGACGAACGGGCCCGCAGTGACCTGGAGAAGGTCAGGGATCTGCGCCGGACCTACGAGCGCTCCGAGCAACTGGTGGGGATCCTCACCGGGTCGTCAGTGGACCGGCTGACCGGACTGGTCGACCGCCTCCGCCGGGAGTGAACACCGGCGTCGACCGGGGAAACGCCGGCCGGACCGACGACCGGACGACTCATACCGATCCGAGAATCAGTATCCGCACACGAATGGTACGTCGGACTCCCGGAACGGTCGATCGAACCGCCCGTCGACGGCCGTCCTCGCCGTCGTCGTGGTCCTCCTGGCGGTGAGTCCCGCGGCGCTCCTGGTCCCCATCGGCCAGTCGCTCTCGGCGTCGGACGCCGTCGCCGACGCCCCGGCGGTCGGGGACTGCTCGACCGGGTGTCTCGTCCCCGCCAGGCTCTCGCCCTCCTCGATATTCCCGTTCGCCGGCGACCGCGAGACGCCCAAGCGATCCGATCCGGAAGTCGTCGAGGTTGACGACGAACGGGCCGGCGACCTGTTCGACGTCCTCTCCGCGGCGACGGCCAGGGACGTCCTCCGGGAGGTGAGCGAGGAGCCACGGACCGCCCCGGAACTCGCCGACGCCGTCGACACCTCGGTCCAGAACGTCCACTACCACCTCGACAACCTCCACGACGCGGGCGCCATCGCCGAGGTGGACACCGAGTACTCCAGCCGCGGCCGGGAGATGTCGGTCTACACGGCCACCGTCCGCCCCCAGGTCGTCGTCTACGACCTGGAGTGATCCCCCCGGACATTTAATAGGACCGTCGGAAAACTGGGAGGATAGTCGAGTGAGAACCGGTGACGAGTGACACGAACGGGGTTTCGGCCATCGACCTCGCCCCCGGCGACTACAGGATCGTCGCCTCGGAGTGGCGACGGGACGCGAGCGCACAACTGAGCAACCTCACCTCGGGGAGCGGCGAGGGCGACGAGGCGATCTGGCACCTCCACGACATCGTACGGGCGGACGGGACCACCGTCATGGAGGTCGTCGACGACCGGCGGGCGATGGAAGGGCTGTCCCCGAGCGGTCGCCAGTTCCTGTTCCGGTCGCCCGACGGGACGCCGCTCATGGCGTACGAGCGCGAGGGGTACATGGTCGGAACCGGCGTCACCCTCCAGGAGGTCGCCACCGGGGACGTCCTCGGGACCTGGGACGGGTCGAGCTTCCTGATGACCACGTGGGACCTCTCGGACCCCGACGGGAACCCCTGGGCGACCGCGAAGCGCCAGTGGTCGCTGTCGGGTCTGGTCTACCCCGAGTACGCGCTGACCGGTGCCGACGGGTCGGGGATCGGCGACCTCTCCGTCAACCAGGACGGCCTGTTCTACAGCATGGACGTGTCGCTGGGCCGGTGCCCGGTCCCGGCCGAGGTACTGCTGGCGATGGCCTACGGGATATTCTGGGCGAACAGCGAGACCTGACCCTCCGCCGGCCCCGGACGGGCCGCCCTGCCCCGGTCCTGTCCCGTGGCAGGGACGTACCGGTCCGGGGATCGCCTTACAGTAAAGTTACTGTAACGCCCTCGTCGATCACTCGGCCCCCTGCTCCGTCGCCCGTCGGCCGTTCAGGGTCGGTACACCCGACCCCGGAACGTCGCCACGCGCTCGCCGTCCTCCGATCCCCCGCTCCCGCCGCCGGATCCACTCCCGGCGTTCCCGTCGACGGATCCATCCCTGGCGCTCCCGTCGCCGGATCCACTCCCGTCGCCGGATCCACTCCCGTCGCCGGATCCACCGCCATCGCCGCCGGATCCCGTCCGGCGCACGACCACCTCGTACTCGGCGGTCCGGCGGGTGCGGTGGGTTTCCTCGGCGTCCGCGACCAGCGTCGTCCCCGTCTCGACGGCGTCGAGGTAGGACATGTTCACCTCCAGGGCCACCGCCGTCTCGTCGTGTGAGTTCGAGGCGGCCGCGAAGGCGGCGTCGGCCAGCGAGTAGACCGCCCCGCCGTGGGGCGTCCCGTGGAAGTTCAGCAGGTCGTCCGTTACCGCCAGGCGAGTCCGCGCGTGGCCCTCCGACAGTTCGACCAGTTCGATCCCCAGGTAGTCGCAGTAGGGGTCCGAGGCGACGCGTTCGCGGGTCTCGTCGGACACCGTCATCGGGATCCCTCCCCGGCGGAGGCCGGCGCCTGACGGGTCACACGGGTCCCACCGCCGAGGGCCGGCGTCCGGATCCGGCGGTTCATCCGGATCCCCCCTGGGCCTCGGCGACGGGCAGGCCGTTGACGTACAGTTCCTCCGGGGGCAGGCGGCCCCCGGCCCACCCGTCGTGGTACTCCATCAACTGGAACAGGGTGCCGGTTGGGTTGCGCGGCGAGACGAACGCCTCGGTCCAGTCGTCGAACTCCCGGCGGGCCACGACCCGGAGGCCGGCGGCCTCCAGGCCCTCGATGACGGCGTCGATGTCGGCCACTTCGAGGGTGACGTGGTGCAGGCCCGGGCCGTGGTCGTCGAGGTAGTCGGTGAGAAAGGATCCCTCGGCGACGGGTTCGATCAACTCCACCCGGGAGGCGTCGCCCAGCCGGTAGTAGACCCACCTGAACCGGCCCTCGACCGTCTCGTCGAGGAGCTTCTCACAGCCCAGCGCCTGCAGGACCGGTTCGGCGTCGGCCACCGACCGGACGGCGATCCCCACGTGGTCGACGCGGATGGGGACGCCGTGGGACGCGGCCGTTCCGGCGTCGTCTGACATGCCCCCGTCTACGGCGGGCGGGGTGAAATACGCGACGGGCACCCCGGACACCACGGGACCGGCATACGGGAGACCAGGGGGGACCGGCACCCGGGACACCACGGGACTGGCATCCGGGAGACCAGGGGGACCGGCACCCGGGACACCACGGGACTGGCATCCGGGGGACCAGGGGGACCGGCACCCGGGACACCACGGGACTGGCATCCGGGGGACCGGGCGGGTCCGAACGCCGGGGGGGTCGCCACTCCCTCCCCAGCCGACTCCCTCCCGTCTCCCGGCGTTCCCGGTTCCTTCGGTCCCGGTCCCGCCGGTCGACGGTCGGTCGTCCCTCGCGCGTTCCTCGCGCGCCGGGAGGACGTTCGGCCGGGCAGATCCACAGACGGGACCAACCCATGGACCGGATCGACCCATGGACCGGATCGACCCATGGACCGGATCGACCCACGGGCCGACCCGATCCGTGGGGGATCGGACCGTCCCCCGGACGGGTCGTTCCCACCCGAGTTAAGGTCGTCCCCGCCGAACCGGCGGACGATGTACGAACGTAGCTTCATGGAGGGCACGCGGGGCACCCAGGCCGTCGACTGGGAGGAGCGCATCGACGTGAAGCGGATGCGCCGCCAGCGCAAGCAGAAGGCCCTCGAACGGATGCGCGAGGCGGGGCTGGGGTCGATGCTGCTGATCAACGACCCGAACGTCCGGTACGTGACGGGCCTGGCGATGACCGGCGGGTCCGGCGCGGACCACTACACCCTGCTGGTGGAGGACGGTTCGATCGTCCACTGGGACACCGCCGACCACGCCTCCAACCAGCGGTTCAACTGCCCGTGGCTGGAGGACGTCCGGTACGCCTGCCCCGGCCTGGGGAACGTCCCGCGGGCGTCGGGCCGGGACTCGGCCCGCGCGTTCCTCCTGGAGACGATGGCCGACACCGTCCACGAGGCGATGCGGGAGTACGGCGTCGACAAGGAACCGATGGGAATCGACGTCGCCAACCCCGCCCTCGTGGAGACGTTCGAGGACCGCAACGTCGACGTCCGGGCAGAGGAGTGCTCGCGGGTCATGGAGGACGCCCGCAAGATCAAGACCCGGGACGAGGTAGAGTGCCTCCGACAGGTCGCCGCCGTCTGCGAGGCGGGGTTCCAGCGCATCACGGAGACCGCCCGGCCCGGCAAGCGCGAGAACGAGGTGTGGGGCGAGGCGGTGCGGGAACTCTGGTCCCACGGCGCGTTCGTCGGCGGGGGGTACCTCACCTCCGGGCCGAACACCTGGCCCAAGCACCAGGCCAACACGACCGACCGCGCGATCCGACCGGGCGACCTGGTCTACGCCGACTTCTACAACATCGGCTACCTCGGCTATCGCTCGTGCTACTACCGTACCTTCTCCATGGGGGAGCCGACCCGGGCCCAGCAGGACGCCTACGAGACGGCCGTGGACAACCTCTACGACGTGCTCGACCGGATCGAACCCGGGGTGACCACCGACGAGATAGCCGAGGGGTTCCCCGACCGCGAGGGCGAGCACGTGGACTGGTACGGTGCCGACGAGTACTGGGAGATGACCACCAACCACTGGGCCCACGGCCTCGGCCTCCAGCTGTACGAGGTGCCGCTGATCTGGCGGGGGATCAGCCACGACCACCCCATCGAGATAGAGGAGGGCATGACGATGGCCGTCGAGACCCAGGAGCCGGCCGACCGCCAGGGCGTCCGGGTCGAGGAGATGGTCGTCGTCCGGGACGACGGCGTCGAAGTCCTCAGCCAGTGGCCCGTCGAGGAGATAACCAGGATCGACTACTGACGGCGGACCTCTGCGACCACGCCGACAGCCGCGAATCCGACGGCAGGGACCCCCTACTCCCCGGGGATCCGGCCCGCCGACGTTTCAATCGAGGGTAAAGAAAACCTATTGTATTTAATTCTTCTGGCCGATCCGCCGACGTCCGCGAAATTCCGGTGAATCCCGGTCCACCGTCGGTACCGGTTATACGGGTTCCGGGGCTACCGGTGACCCACGCATGGCGACCAAATCCAAGGGGTCGCGCGGGGGCACCGACGACGTGACGCGGCGGGTTTCGACCCCCACCGAGACGGCTCTCACGAACGCCATCGTCGACGCCGTGGCGGCCCTCAGGGACGAGGACCCGACCGACATCGAGTTCAAACTCTACGAACACGTCGACACCGAGTCCCTCGCCCGCCTGGCCCGCGACGGGGCGGGAAACCCGCTGACCTGGACGGTCACGTTCCCGGTCGAGGACGTCGAGGTCACCGTCTCCTGTGACGAGGACCTCCGGGTCCGGGTCCGGTAACCCCGGATCGCTCGTCCGGTCGGACTGCCCGCCCGCCGCGAGCGCCAGTTCCCCCGCGAGCGCCGCGACCGCGGAAGTATTGAGCCGTTCCGGACGTTTTTGGTGGTCGGTACCCCCACGGTGATCGATGGAGTTACACGACAGGGGGATCCGCCAGGACGTCCGGGAACTGGGGGAACTGCTCGGCGAGGTAATCGAGGCGCGGGAGTCGCGGGCGGCGTTCGAGACGGTCGAGCGACTGCGGACCGGCGCCATCGACTACCGGCGGGGCGAGGCCGACTCGCGGGCCGACCTCAGGGACGCCCTGGACGGCCTCGACGCCGACCGGGCCTCGGTGGTCGCCCGGGCCTTTACCACCTACTTCGAACTGATCAACCTCGCGGAGGAGCGCGAACGGGTCCGTGCGATCCGGCGGGCCTCCCAGGAGGGGTCGATAGAGCACGGACTGGAGGAGGCCGTGGCGGCACTCGCGGGGAGCGACCGGGAGACCGTCGAGCGGGTACTGGACGACGTCCTCGTCGAACCGACGTTCACTGCCCACCCCACGGAGGCGCGCCGCAAGACGGTGAAGGCGAAGCTCCGGTCGGTCGCGGACACCCTGGAGCGACTGGACGAACGCTCGCACACGGACAAGGAGCGCCGACACGTCGAACGCGACCTGGCGGCCGAGGTGGAGACCCTCTGGGAGACCCGGCAGATCCGGGAGCGGGCACCGGAGCCGACCGACGAGGCGCGCAACGTCCGGTGGTACCTGGAGAACACCCTGATCGACGTCGTCGGGGAGGTCTACGACGAGTTCGAGGCGGCGCTGTCGGCCGAACTCGACGAGCCGGTCGAGGTGCCCGAACTGGTGGGCTTCCGGACCTGGGCGGGGAGCGACCGCGACGGCAACCCCTACGTCACCCCCGACGTGACCGCCGAGACGCTGGCCGCCCAGCGGGCGGCCGCGCTCGACCGGTACCGGGACGACCTGGAGCGGCTCTCGGGCGCGCTGAGCCACGACGGCGACCGGACCGACCTGGGCGAGGCGTTCGTCGGATCGCTGTCGGCCGACCGCGAGCGACTCCCGGGGGTCGCCGACCGGGTCGAGGACCGCTACCGTGGCGAGCCGTACCGCCAGAAGGTCGAACTGATGCGCGAGCGACTGGACCGCGTCGGCGACGTCCGGCCCGGCGGCTACGCGGACGCCGACGAACTGCTCGCGGACCTGGACGCCATCGCCGAGAGCCTCTCGGGAGACGGCGGCGACACCGTCGTCGCGGCCCACCTCGACCCGCTCCGTCGGACGGTCGAGACCTTCGGGTTCGACCTGGCGAGCATGGACCTGCGGGACCACCGCGAGAACCACACCGAGGCCGTCGGCGCGGCCCTGGCCCGGGAAGGGATCGACTACCTGGACCGCGACGAGGCCGGGCGCCAGGCCCTCCTGACCGAGGCCATCCTCGACGAGGACCCGGTGATCGACGTCACGAACACCACCGACCTCGGGGAGACGCCGACCCGGGTGCTCGACCGGTTCGCGGCGCTGTCCGACTGGCACCGCGAGTACGGGGCCCAGGCGGTGGACGTCTACTGCATCAGCATGACCGAGGAGCCGAGCCACGTCCTCGAGGTGCTGTTCCTGGCCGACCAGGCCGGGGTCGTCGACCTCCCCGACTACTGTGGGATCGACGTGGTCCCCCTGCTGGAGACCGAGAGCGCCCTCTCGGGGGCGCGCCGGATCGTCGGGACCCTCTTCGAGAACGAGGCCTACCGCGCGGCGCTCTCGGCCCGGGGGGACACCCAGGAGGTGATGCTGGGCTACTCGGACTCGAACAAGGAGAACGGTTTCGTCGCCGCCAACTGGTCGCTGTACCGCAACCAGCGCCGCCTGGCCCGGATCGCCGAGGACTACGACGTGACCGTGACGCTGTTCCACGGGCGGGGCGGGTCCATTTCGCGGGGCGGCGGCCCGATGAACGAGGCACTCCTGGCGCTCCCCCGGGACGCGGTCGCCGGGCCGGTCCGGTTCACCGAACAGGGCGAGGCCATCTCCGAGAAGTACGGCAACCCGCGGATCGCCGAGCGCAACGTCGAACAGATGCTGAACGCCCAGGTCCGGGCGCGCCACGAGGCCCTGACGGAGGGCGACCCGGAGGTGCCCGAGGAATGGGTCGAGGCGATGGAAACCATCGCGGGTGCCGCCCGCGAGGCGTACCGCGACCTGGTCGAGACCGAGGGGTTCGTCGAGTACTTCGAGACGGCGACGCCCATCACCGTCATCGAGGACCTCAACCTCGGGTCGCGGCCCGCCTCCCGGACCGGCGAGCGCACCGTCGAGGACCTCCGGACGATCCCCTGGGTGTTCTCCTGGACCCAGTGCCGGTGTATCATCACCGGGTGGTTCGCCTTCGGGACCGGCGTCGACGCCTACCTCGACGCGGGTGGCGACCTCGACACCCTCCGGGAGATGTACGACGAGTGGCGGTTCTTCCGGACCACCCTGGAGAACATGGCCCTGGCGCTGGCCCGCACCGACCTGGAAATCGCGGCGGAGTACGCCGACGCCGCGCCCCCGGACCTCCGGGACCACTTCTTCCCGCTGTTGAGCGACGAGTACGACCGCTCCGTCGATCACCTCGCTTCGATCACTGGCCGGGACCGCCTCGTCGCCCGGGACTGGCTGGCCGACAGCCTGGAGCGGCGCAACCCCTACGTCGACCCGCTGAACCTGCTCCAGGCCCGCCTGCTCGACCTCTCCCACCGGACCGACACCGAGGAGCGAGTCCTCCGGCTCACCGTCAAGGGGATCGCGGCCGGGATGAAGAACACCGGGTGACCACCGGCGCACGTACGGACGGACGGCCCGGGGCCGGGTCACCGTCGACCGGGACGCCGCGTCGGACTGATCCACCAGCCGGTCCACCACGACCGTCGACGCGCCCGACCGATCCGTCGACCGGGGAAACGCGACAGTCGACGCCCCCGACCGATCCGCAAGCCGGGGAAAGGGCCAGCTATATCCGCCTCGCCCCGGTAGCGATCCGCATGGCAGACACTGGCAGGACCGACCCCGAGCGACTGCACGAACTCCTGGAGCGACTGCTCGTCAAGGACGTCGACGCCCACGAGGCGGCCCTGGCCGAACTCGCCGAGGTCGGCGACGAACGCGTCGTCCCCCACCTCGTGGAGGTGATCTACCTCGACACGGTCGCCAACGGCTGGGAGAAGTACGGCTTCCCGGAGGTGTTCCGCGAGAAGGAGCCACCGATCCCCCTGACCCACCCCGAGGTACGGTGGCCGGGCGTGATCGACGCGCTGCGTGGCGTCGCCGACCCGGACTACGACGACCCCGAGTCGGCCTGGCTCAAGTGGGAGTCGTGGTACACCACCCACGCCGACGAGATAGACCCACTGGGCGGCACCGACGCCTTCCTCGACTGGAAGACCCGCTTCTACCGCTCGTACCACCCGCTGGTGGGCCACATCCTCGACCAGGAGCCCACCGTCGAGGACTTCCACCGCATCAGGTGGGGGAGCTGTGACCGGTCGACGCTCCACCCGCTCAACGGCCCCGACTGGATCGGGGTCGGGGAGGCCGACTACGTCGAGGACGACGACCTCGTCTACGGGTTCGAGGTGAACGGCCAGGCCTACGCCACGCCCCGCTTCGTCGTCTTCCCCCACGAGATGGTCAACGCCGAACTCCAGGGGGTCCCGGTCTGTGTCTCCCTGTGTACGATGTGCAACTCCCCCATCCTCTACGACCGCCGGGTCGAACTCGACGGCGAGGAGCGACCCCTCGGGTTCGGGTCGACGGGCCTGATCTGGCGGGGCAACAAGGCGATGTACGACGAGGAGACCGCCTCGCTGTGGAACCAGCAGACCGGCCGACCGATCGCCGGGGAGATGCTCGAACGCCACCGGTCGCTGGCCGGCGACGGGGGCGACGGGGCCGACACCGGATCCGGGTGGGGCGGCGACGGGAGGGGGAGGGCCGACGACGGGGGCGTCGCCCTGGACTTCATGCCCATCACACAAACCGAGTGGGGCGAGTGGGTCGCGGACCACCCGGACACCCTCACGCTGTCGCCGGACACGGGCTACGACTTCGACTACGACTACTACCGCGACTACCAGGGGTTCATCAAGCGCCACTACTGGGAGAACCCCCGGGCCATCCACCCGGGCGTCCCGCCGGGCGAGACCGACCTCGACGACAAGGCCTACGTCTACGGGGTCGAGACCGCCGATGGCGTCCACGCGTTCCCGAAGGAGTCGGTGGCCGAACACGAACCCGTGGTCGACGACCTAGACGGGCGCGACGTGGTCGCCGTCCTCGAATCCGGCGACGTAGGCGTCTACGAGGCGCCACCCCTGCCGGTCGAACGCGAGGGCGACCACCTCGTCGACGCCGAGGGACGGCGCTGGCGGATCGCTCACGACGGCCTGCACGCCGCGGACGGCGACGAGCGCCTGGAGCGGGTGACCGGCCGCCACGGGCTCTGGCTGTCCTTCCGGCCGCACTACGAGGAGTACCGGGTCGTCACCGGCGCCGCGTGAGGAGGGATCGGTGGCCCGGACCACCGGCGGGGAGCCGGCCGGTGCCCCCCGGAGACGTCAGAAGCAGCAGCGGTCGGTGCGCTCCCAGTCCTCGCAGTACCACTCGCTGTTCCAGTGACAGCAGTCCCGCTTGTAGGCCTGCTCGTAGGAGCCGTCCTTGTAACAGGTGTCGCTACACTTGTACTCCGTATCGCAGTGGTAGGCCGGTCCGACGTCGTCGAGGCTCTCGACCACCCGGTCCGGTTCCACCCGGTCCGCTTCCGGGGTCGGGCGCACGGCGCCGTCGTCCGACGACGCCGCGCTGGCGAGGCCCGAGAACGCCGCCGCCCCCACGGCGCCGGCGGTCAGAGTCTTGAGCACGGTTCGGCGGTCCGCCTCGTCGTCACCGTTCTGTGGCATGGGAACCGGGTAGAACGATGGATCGTCGGAAACTATACCTACCGCACGGGCCGGTGGCTCAGCCCGCGGGCCACCGGCGGCCATCCCGGATCGGCCGCGTTCCGGCGGCTCGGCCCTCGAACCGACCGATCCCCGATCCGACCACCCTTACGATCACCCTGAACCTGGACTGTCATGCCGATCGCGTTCAGAGAACGACTATCAGTACACTTAACCCGCGGACCGTCAACCCACGACAAATGAGTGGGGACATGGGGGAGCGAATGGACGCGGTGGCGCGGCGCGTCGACTTCCTCGAACTGCTCGACGAAGCGGGGCCGCTACCGACTCGCGACGTGGTCGACGCCCTGGACCACTCCCGGTCGACGGTCACCCGCGCACTCCGGACCCTCCGCGAGGCCGACCTGGTCGAGAAGCGCGAGAACGGATACGTGGCGACGCTGGCCGGCGCGATGGCGGCCCACGAGTACCGCCGGTACGAGCGGACCCAGCGGGCGGTCCTCGCCAGTTCGGACCTGCTGGCGGCGGTGCCGGACGCCCACGCGCTCCCGGTGGAGGCCCTCGTCGGCGCGGACACCGTCGTCGTCGAGGAGGCCGGTCCGGTCCGGGCGCTCGAAGCGGTCCCTGGAAACCTTCGACGAACTCGACGCCTCCCCGGACGCCCTCGACGCCGTCGAGGAACTGGTCGAACTGTGCCGGGAACGCGGCGACGAGGCGGGGGCACGGGAGTGGTGCCGGCGAGCGGAGGACCTCCTCGCCGACGCCGCCGACCCCACCGCCGACCGCCACCGCGAGTGGGTGCAACGCCACACCGCCGCCCTCGCGTGATCCTCCCGACTCAGAAGGGGCTCTCGACCGGCACCTCTCCGATCCGGACCGCGCCCTCGCCGCAGGCACCGGCCACCGCCATCTGCGAGGTCATCAGGAAGCAGTTGTAGCCCCCTGTCGAGCGCTGGAGCACCGACTCCTCGAAGACGTTCTCGGGGTGGGCGGAGTACTGCTCGACGGCGACGGCGAAGTCGTCGGGGTCGTCGACGACCCGCAACTCGTAGCCGTGGCCGCGCAGGAACTCGCGCAGGTCCTCGAACTCGTCGGGCGGCACCTCGAACCGGTAGGCCTGGTCGTTGTAGTAGGGTTCGAGTTCCGCGAACACCGCCTCGCCGTCGAAGTAGTGCTTGAAGCAGTAGCGCTCCCCCACGTCGAAGACGTTGACCCGTTCGTCGCCCGACCGGGACCCGGGCATCCTTGGACACCCGGCTCTTGGTCGCCCGGGACGGTAAGTGTACCGCGGGATCCGGCGGACGAGCGGCCGGAAACGGCGGAAACCGGCGTCTGGTCCCGTTTCGACCCCCCGGAACGACACCGGGAGGACCGCCGATCACCCGCCGCTGACCGGCGGGAAGATGGCGAGTTCGTCGCCGGCCGCGAGGGTGGTGTCCAGCCCCTCCTCCTGGGTCTGGACGTTCTTGCCGTTCCGGAGGACGTTGATGTGGTCCCTGAGACCGCCGTCCTCGTCGACCACCCGCTCCCGCAGTTCCGGGCGGCCCTCGACCAGTGCGTCCAGGGCGTCGCCGACGGTGTCGCCCGCCTCGACGTCGACGGCCACCCGCCTGTCGCCGGCCCGTTCGGCCAGGTCGGCGAACAGCTTCCACTCCATGTGCCGGGCCAACGGGCGGACGGAGAAGTAGCTTCCGTCCCGGCGGTGCGACCGTCCGTGCGCCTCCCAGCGGTGCACTCCCGACGATCAGAAGGGACTTTACCGCCGGTAGTGACAGCCCCGGATAATGGTGCGCGATCCCTTCGCGGACGAGGACGCGCCCGACCTGCAGGACGTGCTCGACGCCCTCGAGGACCCGGACTGTCGAGCGTTCGTCCGCGCGCTGGAGGAACCCATGACAGCCAGCGAACTATCGGAGGCCTGTGACGTACCGCTCTCGACCACCTACCGGAAGCTGGACCTGCTGACCGAGGCCTCGCTGCTGGGCGAGCGAACCGAGATCCGGAAGGACGGACAGCACACGACCCGCTACGCGGTGGAGTTCGAGGGGGTCCGGATCCTCCTGGGCGACGACCGCGAGTTCGTCGTCCGGGTGGACCGCCCCGAACGGACGCCCGACCAGCGCCTCGCGGACATGTGGACGGAGGTGCGCAAGGAGACGTGATTCCAGAACTCGCCCCTGCGACCGTGCCGGTCGCCGCGGACGGCGTCGCAATGACCGCGAAGTCGCTGGTCGCCGTCCACTTCACGGTCGTCGCGGTCCTCAAGTCCGCGACCCTGGTCATCGGCGCGCTCATCACCTACTTCGCGTTCCGGGCCTACCGCCGGACCGGGGCGCGGGCGCTGCGCGCCCTGGCCATCGGGTTCGCCATCGTCACCCTCGGCTCCCTGCTGGCCGGCGTGGTCGACCAGTTCGTCCAGGTCGACCCCCGCGTCGCGCTCGTCGTCGAGAGCGCCTTCACGACCGTCGGGTTCGGCGTGATCCTCTACTCGCTGTACGTCGACTGATCGCCGGGATCTCTTTCTCCCGAGCCCCACCGATCCATGCCCCCGGTTCCCAGCATCTGGAAACGCCCGGCGGTTTTTTAAGCCGGATCCCGGACGAACTCCGACCAGCGATGACGAACGCGATCGGACTCGAAACGTACATCGTCCTGACGAAGGTCGTCACCCTCCTCGCGGGCGGGTTCGTCACCCTCCTGGCCGGCCGCGCGTACCTCCGGACGGCGTCGCCGGCGTTGCGCGCGCTGGTCGTCGGCCTGGGGCTGGTGACCGCGGGGGGCTTGCTCGGCGGTGCCGTCCACCAACTCGCCGGACTGGGCATCGTCGGCGGCGTCGCGATCCAGAGCACGTTCACCGCGGCCGGGTTCCTGGTGCTGGCGTACTCGCTGTACGCCCGCCACGCCGACGACGACCGGACCGGGACGGCGTCACCGACCTGATCCCCGGTGACGACCTTCCCACCGACGAGGACGGTCCCGGTCGCGGCCCCGGCCTGGAGGAGTCGCCGGCGGCTGATCCCGTCCGGTGACACTGGCCGCTGTTTGGCGGGTCCGGGACTCAACGATCCCGCCTGATCGGTTCGATAGGGGACGGGATCCGGGACGGAAAACCGGGGGACGGATGGACGGCCCCGTCGTCCGGACCGCTAGCGACGACCGGGGGATCGGATCACGGGGCGGGACACCGTGTACCCGCCGGGCGACCTACTCGCCCTCGCCGTCGCCGTAGATCGGTCCCTCGCCGGGCCCCTCGGGTTCGGGGTCGTAGACGTCCTTCTCCTCACCGCCGAGGACGTCGACCTCGGCGAGCAGTCCCTTCCGGGTGACCCGGCTGAGCGCGTGGTCGACCAGTTTGATCCGCTCGGGGACCGGCGTCTCCATCTCTCCGGTCATACAGCTCCCGGGCGGGACCTTCATCGTCTGGATGTTCCGGTCGGCGTACTCGTCGAAGGGACCCTCCTCGGGGAGGCCGCCGTCGCGGTAGGCCCGCGCCCAGACGTTGCCGATGGGGTGGAAGTTCGACGAGAGGTTCGGGCCGCCGTCGACCATGAACACCCGGACGGTGTCGCCCTTCTCGACCTCCGCCGGCCCGTGCTTGGCGGCGCTGTAGGCGTACTTCTCGCCGTTGAGGAGGACGTAGGTCGGGTCCTCCCGGGCCATCGCGTCGAAGTCGAACCCGTGGTGACCCTCCTCGCCGGTCTCCGTGTCGGTGTAGAGTTCGTGCTGGCCGAAGTAGAGTTCGTGGTCGACCTCCGGGAGCCCGTCCTTCGGTTCGACGAGGATCATCCCGAACATGCCGGCGCTGATGTGGTAGTCGAGGTTCGGCACCGCGCAGTGGTAGATGTACGCGCCGGGGTACCAGGCCTGGAACTCCATCGCGTTGGCCTCGCCCGGCGCGGCGGTGGTCGCGACGGCGCCCCCGCCCGTGCCGTAGACCGCGTGGAGGTCGACGTTGTGCTGCATCTTGTTCCCGTCGGCGTTCTCCAGCGTGAGCGACACCGTGTCGCCCTGCCGGACCCGGATCATCGGCCCGGGGACCTGCCCGGCGAAGGTCACGCCGTCCTCGATCTCGGCGGTGTGCTCGACCGTCTCCAGGGTGACCTCGTGGCGTTTCGGCTCGTCCCGGTCGATGGGGTCGGGGAGGTCCGTCGGGTCGGCGGCGATCCGGTCGACGTCGGTCTCGCCGCTGAACGCGGCGGAGGTTCCGCCGGTGTTCACCGTGCCGGCCGTGGGAGCGGAGTCGCCGGAACAGCCGGCGACCGTGGCCGCTCCGCCGGCACCCAGTGCGCCCAGAACGCGGCGGCGAGTGGCTTCGAACATGGGTCGGTTACCTCACATTCCAAGTTCGAGGGTACACCCACATCAAGCGTCGAGCGCGTTCCCGGGGCGTGGAAACCCGGGCGAACATGTTCGTTCCCCCGTTTATCAGGGGGAGCAAGGCGGTGGTTCGACCGCGCCGGACCGGTAGCCGGCGGGACCGAACCGACCGGACCTCGCAAACCGGTCGACAGACCGGTCCGTCACACCTCCGTCCGTCGTCCGTCATCCGCGTCGTCGTCGCGTCTGACGGGGGTATTAGTCGGGGGCACGAGACCGAACGATCGCGGGTCGCACGCTCCCTTTCCCGAACGGGTTCTCCGTTCTCCCGCCGGCGCTCGGCGACTGCCGGCGGGGCGATCCGTCTTCCGAAGCGTTCCTCCCCGTTCTCCAGCCCGAGAGACCCTTCAGAGCCACCCCTGGTCGACGGCGTCGACGAGTGCCGACCCGGCGGCCCGCCAGTCCTCCGTCGCACGGTCGAAGACGCCGGCCGCCCGCTCCCTGGCCTCGGCGACGGCCGCGGCGGGGTCCGCGTCGACGAACTCGCCCGCCCTGACCACCGGTCGGCCGGCGACGAAGACGTCCAGCACGTCCCGCCCGACGGCCGAGTGGACCAGGTTCGTGACGGCCGTGTGCAACGGCTCGGTCACCGTCGGCGCGACCCCGAGGGCGGTGACGTCGACGGTGACAACGTCGGCGGCCTTCCCCTCCGCCAGGCTCCCGACCCGGTCGTCGATCCCGAGGGCCTCCGCGCCGCCGACGGTGGCCGTGCGCAGGGCCGCCCAGGCGGGCAGCGCCGTCGGGTCGGCCCGGTCGGTCTTCGAGAGGAGGGCGGCCGTGCGAGCCTCCCGGAGGGGGTCGTGGTGGCCCGGCCCCGGCGCCTGGTCGGTCCCGAGTCCGACGGTGCCGCCGAACTCGCGGTACTCGGCGACCGGGGCGACCACGCCGTCGATGGCCCCGATGGAACTCGGACAGCCGACCATGCTCGCGCCGGCGTCGACGAGGCGCGCCCGCTCCCCGGGCGTCGCGCCGTGACAGTCTGCGTCTGCGGGCGGATCGAGCAACTCGCGGTCCCGGTCGCCGACGTCCGTGCCGCGGGTGGGTCGCTGTTTCTCACCCTTCACGTCGAGGACGTCGACCGTCTGCGGGAGGTGGTCGGGGACCTCCGGGAGCGGTACGGCGAGGTCCGGGTCCAATCGCTCGCCAGCGCCGGCGGGGACGGCCCCGGGGGCGACCTGGTCACGGTGCGGCGGGGTCGGCTCACCGACCGCCAGCGGGAGGCTCTCGAAACCGCCGTCGAGATGGGCTACTTCGAGTACCCCAGGGAGGCCAACGCCTCGGAGGTCGCCGAGGCCATGGGGATCGGTCCTTCCACCCTCATCGAACACCTCACCGCCGCACAACGGAAGGTCCTCGGGGACGTGGTCGCCCGCCCGGAGTGAGCGCCGGGTCCGGAGGCGAGGGGCGGGGGGACCACGCGACCGGGTGCAGGTGGTTTACAGTAACTATACTGTAACATCGTCCCCCGGACCTCTGTGCACCACCCTCGGCGGATCCGGTCGGCCGACCTGGTAGGGATTTTTAACGGCGGGCAGAGTGTGGTAGCCCAACGCATGGTGAACCCCCTGCAGATCGTGTTGATCCTGCTCCGTCTGGTGCTGTTCGGACTCGCGCTGGGCCTGACGGTCATCAGCTTCCAGGCCTACTCCGCCCAGAAGTCCAAGCGCCTGGAGTACGCGTTCATCGGCTTCGCGTTCATCAGCATGGGGACCGCGCTCTCGAACCTCACCGTCCAGGTGTCCCAGGTCGCCCAGGAACAGGGCGTCGGCGAGAACGTGGTCCTCTTCCAGATAGCCGAGACGGTGCCGTTCATCGTGGGCTTCAGCATGCTCTACTACTCGCTGTACCGATAGGGAGTCACGGCCCGGGTGCCTGTTTCGGCGGTGGTCGGTGCCACAGTCCGTTCGATCGGTCGATCGTCTCTATAAAAATTGCCTTGAAATCAAGGCGGTAGTTATATATATCTAGTCCGTATTTCCATTCATGTCCCGAGACAACGAAAAAATAGGGATCGGGGACGTGGTCGAACTGAAGAAAAAAGACGGAAGTTCATCAAGTCGCTTGCCGTGTTGGGGAGCGGGCCGGTCGCTCTCAGAAAGGCGATTGCTCGGGCGTCCGCTAAAAATGCCGAGGGTGTTCCCCTGGTTCTCACGAAGGACGGCTATGGCTACCCTGACCGCGTCAGGATGGTTTCGAAAGAACGCTATCGACGTCTGATGGTGTACGAGGATTTCGACATTGTCGAATTTATAAACAAGTACCCGGTAGTGAACGGATTGACCACCGAGTATCGAGAACGTGCCGATGGGAATGTGGAGTTCAAGCTATACGTGGACAACAATACTCGTTCCGTTCGCAAAAGACTTCCAAACAGGGTCTACGATATCCCGATAAATTACGAGGAGCGGAAGGCAAGCCGATCGCTGGAAGAGTGTTCCGAAAGACACGACCAGCAGATAGTTCAGGGAGGACTCGCCTGTAGCGAACAGGAAAATGACAACTATGTAACAACAACGGTCGTCGGATACGACGACTGGGACAGAAAGATAGTAATAACTGCTTATCACGTCACGGACGGTGCCGAGATATTTTACCAACCGGAATACGATGAGAGCGATTCCAGAGTAGTTTCATTCAGTACAACACAAGAGGACACCGGCCATGACACAGTGGCATACCACTTGGAGGACAGTGTAGATTCGTTTGCCGGAGGTGTGTACGGGGACTCCGTCTACGATATCGTGGGCGCTTGGACGTTTTCCGGGATAGAATCGGAACACCAGAACGGAAGGGACATCTTCTGCGAATTCAGTGGAGCGAGGAACTGTTACAACTGGAATACTACGTATTCTACCGAAAAGAACGACCTCGTTATCGACCAAGTGAACATGGAAAACGAAAAGAACGACCCGGGGGACTCCGGTGGGCCGTGGGTGGATGACAACGCCTATCTCGTGATGATGCACAATGGGGAGAACTGGGTTGACGGTAGTTACAGGGATGCCGGCACTGCCGGGCAGTCAGCTTTGGATGCAGTGGACGCCAGAATATTCAAGTGAATTACACATCCATGAAAAACGAATACGCTCATCTCGATAGATCGTAACATCAATTCTGCTGGCGAGCCAAGCGTCGTTCAACGATGGATAAGCAATCAGCTCAGGTGTTTCTTCCACCGCGT
>PXRX01000033.1 GCA_003023195.1 Halobacteriales archaeon QS_8_69_26 | reverse complement strand
GGTGTGAACCGCGCCGGTGGATGTGCCGCGAGGCACGACCGCCACGGAGAGAGCCGCGTTGAGAAACCGCGGGGCAATGACTCGGTGGCGGATGGGAGCTCCCGTGACAGGGCCACAGGACGCTCCCGAGCGAGGGTCGAACCCCGCCCCGCCGACCTCGGGAGAGACGGTCCTGAAACCGACCGGTAGCCGGCCGGGGTCCCTTTGTGTAGGGAAG
The DNA here is from genome assembly GCA_003023195.1 of Halobacteriales archaeon QS_8_69_26. GTDB lineage: Archaea > Halobacteriota > Halobacteria > Halobacteriales > SW-7-71-33 > PXRX01. Next base: position 38,796 of record PXRX01000033.1, on the reverse strand, counting down.
CCGCGCCGTTTACGGCGCGGAGGATGTCACCCCGTGACGCGGGGCCCATCCCCGTTGCCGTCACGCGCGTGAAGGATCACACAGACTTTTGGTCCTCGGCCGACCATCGGTAGGTATGCACACTTGCCGCGACTGCGGCCGGACGTTCTCGTCGGAACTCAAATACGAGCTACACCGGGACACCTGTAGCGAGGACACGCTGCTGTGCCGGGAGTGCGGGAACCGGTTCGCAGAGCGACGAGCGACGCGAGACGGCTGGCACTACCGATGCCCGAACGACGACTGCGACGCCGAGGGACTCGGCGAGGCGGTAGTACGCCTGAAGGACGCACGCGTCGCGACGCGATAGGCCTCCGGTCCGGGGGGTCCGGGGGATCCGTCGGCGGGTCCTTACCGTTCGTGTCCCCGACCAGCCCCTGCGGTCGGCGTACCGATTCTCTCGCGGTTCTACCGATCCCGTTCCTGGAGTCGGTTTCCGGTCCCGAGTTCCCGGAGTCGGTTTCAGTTCCCCAGTTCCGGAGTCGGTTTCAGTTCCCCAGTTCCGGAGTCGGTTTCCGGTCCCCGTCGTCACTCCCGGATCCCGCCAGGTCGACGGGGGATCACACCGCTTATTCCCCGCCGGGCCGGAGCCGTGGTATGGAACGGCTGGACCCGCGCGTTCGCTTCGTGTGGGTGGTGGGGACCACCGTGAGTGCGACGCTCTTGGGGGTCTTCGCGACGATAGCCATCCGCTTTTTCGACGCCTCGCTGCTGTGGGCCGGGCCGGCCCTGGCCGCGGGTATCGTCGTCATCGGTGGGATCCACGCCATTTACCGCTACCGGCGGTGGCGGTTCGAACTCCAGGACGACGCCGTCTACATCGAGCGCGGAGTACTGACCCACGTCAGGACGGTGGTGCCGTACGTGCGGGTCCAGCACGTCGACACCCAGCGAAGCCCCACCGAACGGGCGGTCGGCCTCGCGAAGGTGGTGGTCTACACCGCGGGGTCCCGACAGGCCGACGTATCGATCCCGGGGCTGACGCCCGACCGGGCCGAGGCCCTCCAGGAGCGACTGCGGCGGATGGCCATCGAGAGCGAACCCGACGATGCCGTCTGACGTGGCGGTCCCGGGGAACCGGCCGATGCGCCTCCACCCCCTGTCGGTCCCCTACCGGGCGGTCGCGGGGTCGGTGAACCTCGGGACGCTGGTCTTCCTCGGGACGGTGATCGGGTCGGGGTCGGTGGACCCGACCGGTCTCGGCTTCCTGGGGTTGTTGCTGGGCTACCTGGTCCTGATGGGAGGGTACCAGGTCGCCTACTTCCGGCGGTTCGAGTACGTCCTCGCCGACGGGTCGCTGGACATCACCTCGGGCGTGGTCTCGCGCCGACAGCGCGAGATCCCCCTCGGGCGGATCCAGAACGTGGACGTCTCCCAGAACCCCGTCCAGCGTGCGCTGGGCATCGCCGGCGTCCGGATCGAGACGGCCGGCGGGGGCGACACCGAGGCGGTGCTGAAGTACGTCGGCCGGGACAGGGCGCGGGCGCTCCAGCGCGAACTCGGGGGGAGCGGCCGGGCGAGGACCGGCGAGGGGACGGCGGAGGACGCCCAGGAGGGCGAGGCGACGGTTCCCGGGGGCGAGGCCGACCGGTCGGAGGAGGTCATCTTCGAACTCCCGACGCGGAACCTCGTCCTGTTGAGCCTGTTCACCATCGACCCCGGCGCGGGCGCCATCTCCAGCGTGGTCGCGGCGCTGTCCAGCGGTGGCGACCCCCGGAACGTGTTCATGCTCCGGGGCGTGATAGAGAGCCTGCCCGGCGGTACCCTCCAGGCGGTGGCCCTGGTACTCGCCGTCGTCGCCCTCGCTGCCTGGCTGTTGAGTTTCGTCCTCACCTTCGCCCGCTACTACGGGTTCAGGCTGGTCCGGGTCGGCGACGAACTGGAGTACGAGCGCGGCCTCCTCCAGCACTACAGCGGAACGATCCCCCTGGACAAGGTCCAGACGCTCTCGTTGCACGAGAACGTTCTCAAGCGGCGCTTCGGCTACGCCACCCTCGCCGTCGAGACGGCGGGGTACGGTCCAGGGTCCGATGGCGGGGGCTCCGAGTCGGCGGTACCCCTGGCGGAGCGCGACCGGGCACTCGCCATCGCCGACCGCATCGAGGGGTTCGACGACCCGGCGGTCGAGCGCCCGCCGCGGCGGGCCCGCGAGCGGTACGCCGTCCGGTTCGGGGCTGCGGTGGCGGTCCTGGCTGGACTGGCCTACTGGGTGGCGACCGCGCTCCCGTTCCTCCCCGATCCGGGGACCCGGTTCCTGGCCGGCGTCGTCGCCGTCCTCGCCCTGACGCCGGTCGGTGCCCACCTCCGCTGGCGCAACCGCGGCTACGCCACCACCGACGACCACTTCGTCGCCCGCACCGGCTTCTGGAGCCGTACCACCCGGATCGTCCCATACTTCCGGGTCCAGACGGTCGCCGACGCGCGGACGGTCTTCCAGCGCCGGCGCCGCCTCGCCAGCGTTACCGCCGACACGGCGAGTTCGCGGACGCTGGGCGGGGGCGGGGCGACGGCCATCGACGTCGACGGCGGGGACGCCGACCGCCTCCGGGAGGTCCTCAGGACCCGCCTCCGGAAGCGACTCGTGGAGCGGACCCGCCGACGGACCGGTCCCCGATCCGCCGGTACCGGCGGGCCGGTGACACCCTCTGCCCCGGACGACGGGACCCCCGGGTCGGACGGCGAGGAGGACGGCGACGGCGGTTCCGGCGACGATGGAACGCCGTGGGTCGACGTGCCGGGGTCCGACGACGACGGATCCGGGGGCGACGAGGACTCCGGGGACGAGGACGACGAGGAGTCCGGGGACGGGGGCGACGAGGACTCCGGGGACGGGGGCGACGAGGAGTCCGTTGACGTGGCGGGATCGACCGACGACGAGTCCAGGTGATTACCGCGGATCCGAGAGCCGTCCCCGGTACACCACGCCGCGGTCGCCGTCGACGGTCACATCCTCGCCGTCGAGGTCCGCCGGTACCTCGGTGCCGCTGACCATCGGGATGCCCACCTCGCGGGCGACGACTGCCGGGTAGCCGGTCATGGTCAGTCGCTCGTGGACGATGGCGCCGATCCTGGTGGGGTCGCCGTGGAACTCCTCGTCGAACCACTCGGGGAGGGCGACGACGGCGCCGTCGGGCAGGTCCGTGAGGTCGCCGTCGGGGATCCGGTGGAGCGGCCCGGCGACCTGCCCGGCGACGACGCTCCGGCCCCGCGCGACGACGTCGGCGGCGACGTGGACCTTGAGGGTGTTGGAGGCGTCGGTCCCCTCCAGGTCCCGCATCATCCCGGAGATGACGACCACCGTGTCGCCGCCCTCGACGACCCCGGTGTCGATGGCCGTCTGGACGGCGTCGATGATCAGTTCGTCCACGCCGTCGTCGGGGAGGGCGGCGTGGCGGGGGATCACGCCCCACGAGAGGGAGAGTTGCCGGCGGGTGCGGTGGTCCGGGGTCGTCGCGACGACGGGCACCGCCGGCCGGTACTGTGCGGCCGCCCTGGCGGTGTAGCCGGACTCGCTGGCCGCGACGACGGCCGTCGCGTCCACGTCCCGCGCGAGGTACCGGGCCGACCGGGCGAGGGCGTCGGTCCGGGTGTCCTCGGCCGGGGGGACCCGTGCCTCGCGGGCCTCGTCGTACTCCTCGCTGGACTCGACGTCCCGGACGATGCGGTCCATCGTCTCGACGACGGTCACGGGGTGGTCGCCGACCGCCGTCTCGGCCGAGAGCATGACGGCGTCGGTGCCGTCCAGCACCGCGTTGGCGACGTCCGAGGCCTCCGCCCGGGTCGGGCGACCCTCGTGGACCATCGAGTCGAGCATCTCCGTGGCCGTGATGACCGGCACCCCCGTCTCGTGACACCGCCGGATGATCCGCTTCTGGATGACCGGGACCCGTTCGAGCGGACACTCCACCCCCAGGTCGCCACGGGCGACCATCACGCCGTAGGCGGCGTCGATGATCCCGTCGAGGTTCTCGACCGCCTCGGCCAGTTCTATCTTCGCGACGATCGGAACCTCGACCCCGTGGGAGTCGAGGATGTCGCTGGCGGCGTAGACGTCCTCGGCCGACCGGACGAAGCTCTGGGCGACGAACTCGACGGCCTTGTCGGCGGCCAGTTCGAGTTCCCGGCGGTCCGCCTCGGTGATGGGGTCGAACCCCAGGTCGACGCCCGGCGTATTGACGCCCTTGCGGCCGGCGAGTTCGCCCCCGTCCAGGACCTCGGCGTAGACGCTGTCCCCCTCCACCCGGGTCACGCGGGTCCGGATCCGGCCGTCGTCGAGCAGAACGGAGTCGCCCGGTTCGACCGCAGCGACGGACCGCGAGAGACCGATGCGCTGCCCGCCGGCGTCGTCGCCGACGTACAGTTCCACCTCGGTCCCGGCATCGAGGTCGACGGTGCCGTCGATGGGTGCGGTTCGCACCTCCGGTCCGGCGACGTCGACCATCGTCGCGACGGGCGTCGCGGTCGGTTCGTCGACCCGCCGGACCCGGTCTATTACCCGGCCCCGGCCCTCGGGCGTGCCGTGGCTGGCGTTCAGGCGAGCCACGGACATCCCCGCTTCCACCAGGCGTTCGATCGTCTCCCTGTCGTCCGACGCCGGGCCGAGGGTGCAGACGATCTTGCAGTTCCGTTCGGTCACGCTCCCACCCCGGTGGTCGGTTCGCCGCCCCGTACCGCCGTCGTTCGGTGCATACCCCGTCGCTTCGGGTTCGGGGTTCGTAAGTGTGGGTGCCACGACCGCCGAACGGGTGCCGGACCGACCTCGATCGGTGCGAGCCGGTCCGATCGGTCCGGGCAACCGACGCGACTGGATGGTTTTTTCCCTCTCGGTCCCCGAATGGCGGCCGATGAGTGCCGACGCAGACCGGGATCCGACTGCCGACGCCGGCGGGGAAGGGTCCCCCGACTACGAGGCGCTGGGACTCGTGGCCGGCCTGGAGATCCACCAGCAACTGGACACCGAGACGAAACTGTTCTGTGGGTGTCCCACCGAACTGCGCGACCCCGGGGAGTCGACGCGGTCGTTCACCCGCTACCTCCACCCGACGCGCTCCGAACTCGGCGAGATCGACGAGGCCGCCCTGGAGGAGAGCCGGGTCGAACGGGAGTTCGAGTACCTCGGCTACGACACCACCTGCCTCGTGGAGGAGGACGACGAACCGCCCCACCGGGTCGACGCCGAGGCCCTGGAGGTGACTCTCGAAATCGCGAGTCTGCTGGACGTGGACCCGGTCGACCAGGTCCACGTCATGCGGAAGATCGTCATCGACGGGTCGAACACGTCGGGCTTCCAGCGCACGATGAAGGTGGCCGACGACGGCGTCGTCGAGACCGACGCCGGGCGGGTCCGGATCGAGGACCTCATGCTGGAGGAGGAGAGCGCCCAGCGAGTCGAAGAGACCGACGAGGGCGTCCGGTACAGCCTCGACCGCCTGGGGATCCCGCTGGTCGAGATCGGGACCAAGCCCGACATCTCCACCCCCGAACAGGCCCGCGAGGCCGCCGAACGGATCGGCATGCTCCTCCGGTCGACGGGGAAGGTCAAGCGGGGCCTTGGGACGATCCGCCAGGACGTCAACGTCTCCATCGAGGAGGGCGCCCGCGTCGAGATCAAGGGCGTCCAGAGCCTGGACGACATCGACGACATCGTCGCCAACGAGGTCCGCCGCCAGCGGGAACTGGTCCGGATCGCCCGGGAACTCGGCGAGCGGGACGCGAGCGTCGGCGATCCACGGGACGTGACCGACGTCTTCGCCGACAGCGAGGCGCAAAGCGCCTCGGGCCGTGCGAGCGGGCAAAGCCCGCGAGCAGACACCGACAGCGGAGTGATCGCGGGTGCCCTCGACTCGGGAAGCGACGGGGACGGGTCCGACGACGGGAGCGAGGGCGCCGTGATGGCCGTCCGCCTGTCGGGATTCGACGGGCTGGTCGGCAGGGAACTGATCCCGGACCGTCGCCTCGGGACCGAACTCTCGGACCACGCCAAGCGCCACGGGGCCGGCGGCATCTTCCACACCGACGAGCTTCCTGCCTACGGGATCACGGAGGCGGAGGTCGACGCCCTCCGGGAGGCCGTCGACGCCAACGAGGGGGACGCGGTGGCATTGGTCGCCGCCGACCGGGAGACCGCAGAGGTCGCCATCGATGCGGCGGCCGAACGGGCGGCGGTCGCCGTCGAGGGCGTCCCCGAGGAGACCCGTGGGGCGAACGAGGACGCGACCACGCGCTACCTGCGACCCCTGCCGGGGGCGGCGCGGATGTACCCCGAGACGGACGTTCCGCCCGTGGAGCCGGACCTGGCCGACGTCGAGACGCCGGAACTGCTGACCGAGCGGGTCGACCGCTACGAGGAGGAGTACGGCCTCGACGCGGCCCTGGCCGAGCAGGTCGCCTACGGCGAGCACATGCCACTGTTCGAGCGGGTGGTCAACGACGGGGTCGATCCGGTGCTGGCGGCGGGGACGTTGACCGGCACGCTCACCCAGCTCCGGCGCGACGACGTGCCGGTCGAGCGGCTGACCGACGACCACCTCGCCGGCGCCCTCCAGGCGGTCTCGGACGGCGACCTCCCCCAGGAGGGCCTGGAGGACCTCCTCACGGCGCTGGCCGAGGACCCCGGCCTCTCGGTCGAGGACGCCATCGAGCAGGAGGACCTGGGCGGCGTCGACGAGGCGGCGGTCCGCGAGGCCGTCGAGGCGGTCGTCGAGCGCAACGCCGACCAGGTCGCCGAGGAGGGCATGGGCGCGTTCTCCGCGCTGATGGGCCAGGCGATGGGCGAACTCCGCGGCAAGGCCGACGGCGAGACCGTCAGCGACGTCCTCAGGGAAGCGATCCAGCGGCGGTCGTAGGATGGTGGGTGTCCCCTTCGTGGAGTTCGTGGACGGCTTGCCGGCCCAGCGCCGGTGGGTCGTCGTCGTCCCCGTCTGGGTCGCTGGCGGCCTGGGCGCCTACGCCGTCGCGCTGGCGCTCTCGGCCGTCGCGTTCCTGGCCCTGGGCGCGGATCCGGTTCCACTTGAGCAACTCTGGAGCCCGGACGGGAGCGCGACCCCGCCGGGACCGCTGGGCGGGGCACTGGCCGAGCCGTTCGCGCTGTTCTACGACGCCCACCTCGTCCCCGTCCAGGTGGGCTGGTACTACGACCCCATCGACACCTACGCGGTCGCCGGCCCCGTCTACTACCTCTTCGCGCCCCTCGCACTGACCGCGGCGGGGTACGGCGTGGCCGCCTGGACCGACCGCCTCGTCGAGATCGACTTCGGCCCGGTCCGCAACGTCGTCACTGCCGCGACGACCGCGGCCACCTACTTCTACCTCTTCGTCGGCGGCGCGTTCCTCGGGCCGGTCGCCGCCCGGCCGACGGGCAACCTGGCCGCCATGCCCCCGACGGAGCCGGTCGCGGGCCTGACCGCCTCCTTCGTCCAGTCGCTCATCGTGGCCGGGATCGCCTTCCCCGTCGTCTTCGCCGGACTGGGCGGGCTGATCAGGGCGTTCAGGGGACTCTCGTCGCTCGGCCCCGATTCGATCCCGGAGGAGTAGTCGGTCGTCGGGGTCGCTCCCCGGTGGTCAGGATTCGCTCCCCGACGGTCCCGGGTCGCTCCCCGGCGGGCCGGGATCCTACCGGTCGTCGGATCCGGACGGCCCGGGATCGGGTCCCTCCCGGGGTAGTTCGCCGCCATTCGGGGACTCGGCGGCCCGTTCCCCGGCCTTCCGGAAGATCCCGGTCAGGGTGATGGCCTCCCGGTCGGTGAGGTGGGCCCGCCCCACGACCCGGCGCATCAGGCGGCCGGCCTTCGCGCGCTTCTCCTCGGGGTGGTCGATGGCGGAAAGCAGGGCGTCGAACCGGTCCAGCAGGCGGTCGACGTTCGCCTCGTCGGCACGCTCCAGTTCGGGGTCGGGCAACTGGGTCTCTTCCAGGGCCAGCCCACGGAGTTCGTAGAGGACGACGGTCGCAGCCTGCCCCAGGTTGAGCACGGGGTACTCCGGGCTGGCGGGGATCGAACAGACCCGGTCCATGCGTGCGATCTCGTCGTTCGAGAGGCCGGTCCCCTCCCGGCCGAACACCAGTGCGGTGGGGGCCTCGACCGCGGCCAGTTCCTCGGCGAGGTCGGCCGGCGTCGCGAACGGGTAGCGGACGTGGCTGGTGGCGTCCTCGTTGGTGATGGCGGTGGTCGCGACGGTGTGGTGGTTCTCCACCAGGTCCTCGAAGGTGATCACGTCGTGGTTCGGGAGGACGTCCCGGCGGGCGTGGCCGGCGAAGCCGTAGGCCTCGCCGTCCTCGTCTATCGGCGGCGGGTCGACGAGTTTCAGGTCCGAGAACCCGAAGTTCTTCATGGCCCGTGCGACGGTGCCGACGTTCCCGGGGGTCTTCGCGTCGACGACGGCCACGACCGGGGGATCCCCCGCCGGCCCTGGCGCCGGTTCCTCCTTCTCTCCCGCCGGATCCTCGTTCTCGTTCACGCGCGGTCAGGACGGGTAGTCCAGGTCCTCTATCTCCATGTTCCGCATGTCGATGCGCTTGCCGTCCTCCATCCGGGCGTCCACGTCGAGTTCGTCGGTGTCCGGCTGTGGGGGCTCCGGGAGGTCCTCGGGGTCGTCGGCGACGTACTCCATGCCCTCGTACCCCTCCGGGGCGCGGCCACCGTCGAGGAACCACTCGTGGAAGTGGTCGTCGAAGTCCTTCTCGCCGGCCCCCTCGTCGCCGCCCGCCTCGCGGAACCAGTAGACGAAGTCCGGTTCGTGCTCCTCGCAGACCAGCACCTCCGCGAGCGGTTCCCCGTAGACGTACCCCGCGCGGTTGCACTCGTCGATGTTCTCGTCGCCGTGGATCAGCCAGCAGGCGTCGCAGGGTCCACCGTAGACGACGCTCAGCCGGACCAGTCGCTGGAGGACGTCGAGGTCCATCTCGTCGAAGGGCCGGTACTCGCCCTCGTCGGTGAACACCTCCTCTTCGTCGAACCGCCAGCCGCGGAGGCCGATCGACACCTTGCCCATACCGGAGCCTCGGCGTCGAACGGGAAAAGCGGCGCGAATCCCGGGTCGTCACCGGATACTACCCGACGCGAGTCCGGGTCCCTACTCGGCCCAGTCCTTGAGGACGGCACCGAAGCCGACGGCGCCCACGCCGAACGAGATGAAGGCCCCGACTCCCGTCAGCGCGAGGAGGCCGTTGATACCGGCCCCGACGAGCAGGGGCTTGAGCCAGCCGTCCTCCCGGCCGACGAGTCCGTTGCCGATGGCCGGGAACGCTGTCGCGGAGCCGGCGGCCCACGCGAAGTCGGTCGGAACTACGAGGGGGGTCGCCAGCGGGACGCCGAAGACGGCGAGAACGAGGGGGGTCGGCGCGAGGAGGACGACCGAGGCGACGCCGCTCATCGGACGCCGAACGCGAAGGGTTTATTTCCGCGGTGGGGCTACGGGAGTCCACCATGGCCAGTCAAGGCGGACGCAGGACCGGCAGCGCCGGTCGGTTCGGGGCCCGGTACGGCCGGGTTGCCCGCCGGCGCGTCGCCGAGATCGAGGACGAGATGCGAGACGACCACAACTGTCCCGACTGCGGGGCGCCGCGGGTCGAGCGACAGGGCACCGGCATCTGGGAGTGCTCCCGGTGCGGGTACGCCTTCGCCGGCGGCACCTACCGCCCGGAGACCCCGGGTGGCAAGGCCGTCAGGCGGTCGATCCGTGCCGCGCTCGCCGAGGAGAGCGACGAATGAGCGCGGGCGGGTACAAGTGCTCGCGGTGCAAGCGCGACGTGACGCTCGACGAGTACGGCGGCGTCCGGTGTCCCTACTGCGGCCACCGTGTCCTGCTGAAGGAACGCAGCCGCGACATCAAGGAAATCGACGTCCGGTAGCGGCGTCGTGTCCGACCACGACCACGAGGCGACCGTCCGGTTCGACTACCCCGACGAGCGACGCGCACGCCTCGTGGCCGACGTCCTCGGCAACGACGTCGGCGAAATCGACGACGACCGGTCCCGGACCGACCTGACCCGCGACGGGCGGACGGTCCGGGTCCGCGTCGAGGCCGCCGACCTCGTCGCCCTCCGCGCCGCCGCGAACACCTGGGTCGGCCTCGTCGACGTCGTCGAGCGAACGATGGCGGTCGCGGACGACCACCGATGAGCGGCGACGCCGACGGATCCTCTTCCGGGGAGACGGGAGCTTCGCCGGGCGACGGATCCGCCACGGACGGGGACGACGCCCGGGCGCTGATCTACGGGTCGTACGGCTACACCGGATCCCTGGTCGCCGAACGTGCCGTCCAGCGGGGACTCGCCCCGGTCGTCGCGGGGCGCAACGAGCGGAGGGTCCGCCGGCAGGCCGACGACCTGGGGGTCGAGGGCCGGGCCTTCGATCTGGCGGATCCCGGGGCTGTCGCCGACCGGGTCCGCGACGTCGACGTCGTCGTCAACTGCGCCGGTCCGTTCGTCGACACCTACGAACCGGTCGTCGAGGCCTGCCTCCGGACCGGCACCCACTACCTCGACATCACCGGCGAAATCGAGGTGTTCCGGGCGATCGCCGCCCTGGACGACCGGGCGCGCGAGGCCGGGGTTACCCTCATGCCCGGGGTCGGGTTCGACGTGGTGCCGACGGACTGCCTGGCGGCCCACCTCTACGAGCGGCTCCCGTCGGCCACCCGGCTTTTCCTCGCGTTCGAGGGGTTCGAGGGGATCTCGCCGGGTACCGCACGGACCGCCGTCGAGGGTTTCGGTGCGACCGTCACGCTCCGGGAGGACGGCCGACTCGTGGCGGTCCCGATCGGGGAGCGAACCCGCCGGATCGACTTCGGCGACGGCCCACGGCTGACGACTGCGATCCCGTGGGGGGACGTCGTCACCGCGTACCACACCACCGGGATCGAGAGCGTCGAGGTCTACGCCCCGGTGTCCTGGACGCAACTCCGGGCGATGCGGGCGAGCCGTCCCCTGGCGCCGTTCGCGAAGCTCCCGCCCGTGAAGGCGACGCTGCGGGGCCTGGCCGACGCGGTCGCGAGCGGTCCGGACGAGGCCGCGCGCCGGGGCGGCGAGGTCCGGATCTGGGGCCGGGTCGAGGACGACGAGGGGTCCGCGACCGCACGGATGCGCACCCCGGAGGCCTACGAGTTCACGGTCCGGAGCACGCTCGCCGTGACGGAGAGAGTCCTCGGCGGGGACGCGCCGCCGGGCTACCGGACGCCGGCCGGCGCCTACGGTCCGGAACTCGCGACGTCCATCGAGGGCGTCGAACTGGCGGACTGCTGAGCGCCCTCCGCGCCCGACCGTCGTCGACCGTCGCCGCCTCGAATCGACGGGATCGACCGCTCAGAAGGGGAACAGCGAATCGGCGTCGGAGTCGCGCTCGATCAGTTCTATCTCGTGGCCGTCCTGGTCCGTCGTGAACGCGTAGAGGTCGTCGTTGCTCGCCGGGTCGCGGTAGTCCTCGGCCTCCCGCTCCATCAGGGTCTCCCAGTCCCCGTTCAGGTCGTCGACCCGGACACAGAGGTGGCCCCACCCGTCGCCCATCGTGTAGGTGCGGCCGTCGTAGTTGTAGGTGAGTTCCAGCGCCATCTCCTCCTGGGCGGCGTCCTCGGGCGCGAGGAAGTAGTTGGCGAACGTGTCGGCCTCCCAGCGGCCGAGTTCCTCGTACTCGAACTTGCGGCGCCAGAAGCCCAGGGCGGCGTCGGCGTCCTCGACGCGCATCATGGTGTGGTCGATGGACCACCGGGCGCCGTGGTCGCGCTGGACGATTTCGACCTCGTGGCCGTCGGGGTCCGTGACGAACGCGTAGCGACCGCCACAGGACTCGGGGTCGCGGTAGTCCTCGACGCCCTCGTCCATCAGTCCCTCGTAGGCCGCCTCCAGTTCGCCCTCGGGGACTCGCACCGCGATGTGGCCCCAGGCGTCACCGATCTCGGGCGTCTCGCCCTCGTTGTGGGTGATCTCGAGCATCGCGCCGTCCTCGTGCATGTCCGCCGGCCCGAGGTAGACGATGGTGAACCCGTCGCCCTCGTGTCGGCCCTTCTCCTCGTAGTCGAAGTGGGACTGGTACCAGTCCAGCGACTCCTCCAGGTCCGCGACCCGGATCATCACGTGGTCGAGCGTTCCATCCATGTCACGTCCTTACCCACCGCCGAGCAAAAGGATGCTGGAAACCGGCAGTCCCCGTCGTCGCGGGTCGCCTCCGGGTTCGCGCCGCCGTCCTGGCTGTCGAGCGGTCACCGGCGTGGAGCGCAACGCATAGGTCGCGCGACCGACCGGATCGGGGTAGGATGATCCTCGCCGGAACGCCCGACGGCGTGTACCGCGCTCCCCATGAGTCCTTCGAGGAGGCCGAACGGGTGCTCGACGGCGTCTCCGTCCGGGCCCTCCACGCCCGGGACGGGGCGGTGTTCGCCGCGACGGACTCGGGCCTCCGCCGGACGACCGACGGCGGCGATACCTGGACCGACCTGGACCTCCCGGTCGGGGACGTCCACTCGGTCGGATCCTCGGACCGGGCGGTCTACGCCGGGGTCGAACCGGGCGGCCCGTACCGCTCCCCGGACGGCGGCGAGTCCTGGAACCCGGTCGAGGGGTTCGCCGCGTTCGCGGCCGGCGCGGAGTGGCCGACCAGCCCGCACCGCGACCACGCCTGGGTCCGGAGCGTCGGGGATCGACGGTTTACAGTAACATTACTGTAAAACGCACGGGCGCGGTCCTCACTCCCCGTCCAGCATCGACTCGCCGGCCGATCCCCCCTCGCGGATCGCACGCTCCGCGTCGGCGAGGGCGGCCTCGCGGTCGAACTCGGCGACGATCCGTTCCAGTTCCTCGCGGGGGGCGTCCCGGAGGTCGCGGGCGTGGTCGATAATATTCGGGACCGCCCGCATGATATTGTCGACGATCGGCACCGCGGCCATCCGAGGGGACCGCGAGAGCGGGTTGAGGTCGATCACGATCTCGGTCTTGCCCATCGCCCCCAGGGCCTCGGCGCGGTCCCCGTCCTCCAGGGGCACCAGCACCACGTCGGCGTCGTAGATGCCGTCGGCGTCGACCTTCGCACGCTCGCTGTCCAGGCCGGGGATCCGGGCGTCCGCGGTCTCGCCCTTGACCTCCCCGGCCCCGTGGTCCCGGAGGTGGTCGGCGATGGCGTGGACCCGCTCATCGGTGCGGTTGAAGATGTTGACCTCCAGGTCGGCACCCACGACCTCGGCGAGTTCGATCACCGCCTCCGGACAGAGCGCGGCGACGTTGCCGTTGACCGAGATTACGGGGTGGTCGGCCAGCAGGAGGTGGGCCGCCGCCGCCCGTTCCGCGCGGTCCGCGCTCTCGGTGGTGCGCTCGCCGAGCAGGTAGTCGAAGGCCTCGCCACGGCCCTCGGCGATCAGTCCCTGGGGGCTGGTGATGCCCTGCTCGACGCCGTCCTCGATCCGGTGGCGGGTGAGCAACTGCTCGTACCGCGGGTGGCTCTCCGGCACCTCGACGTCGCTCATGTCCCCGACTGGGACGCAGGCGCTCAAAAGCGAAACGGCTCGTGGCTACCGAAATTAGTCCCGCCCGCGGGGGTCCCCCGTTCGCGACTCGTGGGGATCCTCCCCGGAGTTGGGGGCCTGCCCTCCCCCGGGCTCGGGCGGTCGGCACGGGCGTGTGCCGACCGCCCACCGGGGCCGGGATTGAGGATCGCCAGGGCGAGATTCGGCGGTTTCCCGGCCCGCCGATCCCTGGAAGTGGACGCGTCCGGTCGTCACCCCGCGAGCGGCCCGACGGGCCGCGAGCACGGCGTGCGACCGGGCGGGGAGGCGAGGGGGCTACGCAGTCGGCCGGGGATCCACACCGGATTTGCCCGACGAAGTCCCGATCGTCCTGGCGGAATCAAAGGGCGAAGCCCGGTTGACCCGGCCCCGACGACGGAAGCACCGGAGCGAGCGAAGCGAGCGAGGAGCGCAACGAGTCGCGGCCGGTCAAACGGGCTGAGGGCTTTGGTGGTGATCCCCGTCGTTCCGATCCCACTGACGGCCGACAAGAGCGGATGGAGGGCTTTGTGGGTGTTCCCGTTCGATCCGAACTCATCGATAACTGATGATCGCCCCCGATCCGGGTCCCGAACTGCTCGTCACAGGTGGAGGCGATCCGTACCGGCAAGGCCACGCTTTACCCCCTCGCCCGGCAATCGCCAGTAATGACGGACTTCCACTCGTTCGAGGGACTCCGGTCGGCGGTCGCCGACCGGTCGTTCGACCGCCCGCCTGTGATCGTTTCCAACGCTCACGTCACCGGACTGGGGGTCACCCGGGCGCTGAAGCGGGCCGGGATCCCGGTGATAGCGATCGACCGCAACGGCCGCGGGGTGGCCCCCTACTCGACGGCCGTGGACCTGGCCGGCCGCGTGACCTATCCGCTGGACGACGAGGACGGCTTCCGGGAGGACGTCGAGGCGCTGGCGGCCGCGGTGGACCACGACCCGGTCGCGTTCGCGTGCATGGACGAGTGGGTCCACGCCTTCGGCCGGACCCGGCCGGAGGGGGTGACCCTCTCGTGGGACCCCGACAGCGCCGGGCGCGTCCTCGACAAGTACCGACTGTACGGCATCGCCGAGCGACTGGGCGTGCCCTACCCGGAGACGTACCGCCTCGACTCTGCGGAGGGGGAGGCGGCCCGCCTGACCCACCTCGACCCCGGCGAGGCGGCCGACCGCCTGGGCTTTCCCCTCGTCGTCAAGCCGGCGCTCAAGCGCCGGTTCGAGGAACTGGTCGGCACCAACGTCGTCGAGGTTGCCGACCGCGAGGAGTACCGCGACCTTATCGACCGCGCCCGCGAGGCCGGCGTCCGCGTGATGGCCCAGGAGAAGGTGCCCGTCGAGACGGGCGAGGACCGCTCGCTGGCCTCCTACGTCCCGCCCGAGGGCGACCCGCTGGCGGTGGTGGGCAACGCTCGGGTGCGCTACCCGCCGGGGTACGGCACCTCCTGTGTCGTCGACCGGGTCGAGGACCCCGAGATCCGTCGCCGTGCCCTGTCGGTCCTCGACGACGCCGGCTACCACGGCATCAGCGAGGCCGAGTTCGTCCGCGACGCCGACCGCGACACGCACGTCCTCCTGGACGTCAACACCCGGCCCTGGAAGTGGATCGGAATGCCGGTCGCCACGGGGGCGAATCTCCCCCTGGCGGCCTACCGCGACACGACCGACGCGGACCTCCCGCGGCCGACGGTCACCGACCCTGCGGCCGGCGAGCGGTGGGTCTCGCTGGCGGACTACCTCTCGCTGCTCGGGGGCGAGGACCGGGTCGCCGACGTCCTCTCGCGGTCGGAGTGGGAGGCCTTTCTCTCGGGGTCGTTCGAGGACGACGACGGCCTGGCGGCGGCCGTCTACGCGCCCCTGTTGACCCCGCCCCTCGGCGTCGCTCCTGTTGACCCCGCACCTCGGCGTCGCTCCTGTTGACCCCGCACCTCGGCGTCGCTCCTGTTGACCCCGCACCTCGGCGTCTGTTCGACGTGGCCGCCGGAAACCGGCAGTTCTCTCCGGCCTCGGTGACTCGCCCCGGATCTTACCGCGGCCCACACGGGTATCCCGCCGGGAGGCCGAACGTCGCCCATGACCGACGACCGGATCCACCTCAACCTGTTCACGATGAACGCCGTGGAGCACGTGACGACGGGCCTGTGGACCCTGCCGGAGGACGAGTCCCACCGGTACGCCGACACCGACTACTGGGTCGACGTAGCGCGAACGGCCGAGCGTGGCGGGTTCGACGCCGTCTTCTTCGCGGACGTCCGGGGCGTCTACGACGTGTTCGAGGGCGACCGCGAGACGGCGGTACGGAAGGCCGTCCAGACGCCGTCGAACGAACCGGCGACGCTCGTGCCCTCGATGGCGCAAGCCACCGACCGGATCGGGTTCGCCGTGACGCGATCGACCACCTACCACCACCCCTACCAGCTCGCGCGGGAGTTCTCGACGCTGGACCACGTCACGGACGGCCGGGTGGCGTTCAACGTCGTCACCTCCTACCTGGAGTCCGCCGCCGAGAACCTGGGACTGGACGAGCGAATGGACCGCCAGGAGCGGTACGACCGGGCCGACGAGTTCATGGACGTCTGCTACGCCCTCTGGGAGGACTCCTGGGAGGACGACGCCGTGGTCGTCGACCGCGAGGCCGGCGTCTACACCGACCCCGCGAAGGTCCACCGGATCGACCACGAGGGCGAACGCTTCTCGGTCCCGGGACCCCACGGCTCCGAGCCCTCGCCACAGCGGACGCCGTTCGTCTACCAGGCGGGATCCTCGGACCGGGGCCGGCGGTTCGCCGCCCGCCACGCCGAGGCGGTGTTCGTCAGCCACCCCACCGAGACGGGGGTCCGCGAGTACGCCGACGACATGCGCGGCAGGGTCGCGGACAGGGGCCGGGACCCGGACGACCTGCTGGTGTTCCCGGGCATCGTTCCGATAGTGGGCGAGACGAGCGAGGCGGCCGAGGAGACGTTCGAGTGCTACCGCGAGGCCGTCGACGTGGAGGCGACGCTGGCGCTGCTGTCCGGCTTCTTCGACATGGATCTCTCCGAACTCGACCCCGACGACCGCATCGAGCACATCGAGACCGACGCGATCCAGGGTGCCATCGACGCCTTCACGAAGGCCGACCCGGACCGGGAGTGGACCGTCGGCGAGGTGGCCCGCTTCGCCGGGATCGGATCCACCTCACCCATCGTCGTCGGGTCCCCGGCGGAGGTGGCCGACGAACTCGAACGCTGGCACCGGGAGGTCGGGGTCGACGGGTTCAACGTCAAGGAGGTGGTCCGCCCCGGGACCCTGGAGGACTTCGTCGACCTGGTGGTCCCCGAGTTGCGCGAGCGTGGACTCCTGCCCGAGGCCCCGGGCGAGGGCGACGACCCGGACGACGGTGGAACGCTCCGGGAGCGACTGACCGGCCGGTCCGGACCCCCCGAGGGTCACCCAGGCCACCGGGAGCGATAGCCCGGCGGATCCCGGCTCGGGGAATCCGGATCTCGCAGAGAGGCGATCACCGGGCACCGGTGGGCACCTCGACCCCGGTGACCTCGAACCGGGCGCCGCCGTCCTCGCTCTCCGCGACGCGGACCCGCCAGCCGTGGGTCTCGACGATGTGCCTGACGATGGTCGGGCCGAACCCGGTCCCGTCCGCGGCGGTGCTGGTCCCGACGTCGAACACCTCTTCGCGCCGGTCCTCGGGGATGCCGGGGCCGTCGTCGGCGACGTAGAACCCCCCATCCAGTGCGCCGACGGTGACGGTCACGTCGTCGCCGCCGTGTTCGACCGCGTTGCGGAACAGGTTCTCGAAGACGTGCTCCAGGCGGCCGGGGTCGGCGTCGTCACGGGGTCCTCGAACGTGTTCGTGACGAACTGCCGATAGTCCGCTCGCCCCGATCACTTCACGTACGCGCCGGCACTGTGGGTCGAACGGACGGTCGGGTCGTAGCCCGCGTCGGTCAACCCGCTCCCCAGGGCGAACACGGTCTCCCCGAGCATCGCCATCGACGCTTCGCCGTCGGCCGCCGAGACGGCCTCCACCGTCTCGCGGACACGGTCGGTCAGCAGGCCGGCCTCGCGGGCGAACCGCCGGGAGGCGAAGGCGAACGACGACAGGGTCGGATCCTTGACGACCCTGGAGAGGGCCTCGCGGCCGGCCCGGTCCAGGGCCCCGGTGTCGCCACCGATCACCTCCCCCGTGTCGAGGCTACCGAGGGAGACGAACTCGACGCGGGCCCGGCGGGGGATGCCGTCGAGTTTTCCATGGCCGGGCGCCCCCGGTTCCAGCCGGATCGGGATCCCGCCCCTGGCCTGGGCGACGACGTCGCCCAGCCCCGTCCCGGCCTGGACCTCCGCCCCGTGGGCGACCGTCACGAGTTCGTTCTCGGAGAGGCCCCGGTCGAAGGCCGCGTTGGTCGCGAGCGCGGTCCCCAGCGCCAGCCCTCCGGAGACGCCGAAGCCGGACCCCAGTGGCAAGTCGGTCTCTGCAGTCATCCTCGCCGTCGCCGCCAGGGCGTCCAGGACCCGGTCGACGGCGCCGACCTCGATGCTGGCGTCGTTCAGGTACACCGCCCGTTCCTCGGCCGGTTCGACGGCGACGGTGACGCCCTCCGAGAGGGTCAGTCCCGCGCCGGTCGACCCGGCCCTGGTGGGGTCGTCGTCCCGGTGGACCGAGAAGAAGCCGGTGACGTGGCCCGGGACGAACGCCGTCGCCCTGTCGGTCATCGTCAGCGGTACCGTCCGTGACGGCAAAACCCTGGTGGTCGGCACGGGTTCCGCGTCACCCGTCCTCCCCGTCCGCCGCCGATCACTCGCGCCGGCCGGGACGGCGCCGGTCGGTCGTGTCGGGCAGGTCCATCTCCTCGGCTATCTCCTCGGGCGAGCGGAGCCAGAACAGGTCGATAGCGTATCCCAGCCCGAGGGGGAAGAAGAGGACGACGAAGAGCGCGAGGGTCCGGTCGCCCAGCCAGGCTCCGATCCCGAGCGGCCCGGTCAGCAGGAGGGTCGTGACCAGCAGGACGACCGGCGTCACCGTCGCCGCGTAGACCGCCGCTCCCCAGCTAGTGTTCATCCGGATCCGGAAGAACCGGGTGACGACGACGGTGATCAGCGTGTGTCCCCCCACCACCACCAGGAGTCCGACCACCGATCCGACCGAGACCATACCCCGGGTTGGGGCCGGACGGCCTTCGGCGTGTCGAATGCGGCCGAACGGGGAGTGTGCCCCGGGGACCGGACCGCTTCCCGGCCCCGGATGCGACGGGCCCGGTTCCGATCCCGCGTTCGTCCGCGACCGGAACCGATTAGGGCGGTGGGATCCACCCGCCGGTATGCACCGAGTCATCGGGGAGCGGGACCTCTCCGAGACGCCCTTCATCGCCGAGGAGGCCCGGCAGGTCTACCGGGACATGGTCCGGGCCCGGCGGTTCGACGACCGGGCGGTCTCGCTCCAGCGACGCGGCTGGATGTCCGGTTATCCCCCGTTCCGGGGCCAGGAAGCGTCCCAGGTCGGGGCCGCCCACGCGATGGCGGACGAGGACTGGCTGTTCCCCACCTACCGCTCGAACGCCATGCAGATAGCGCGCGGCGTGCCGATGGCCGACATCCTGACGTTCCGCCGGGGCCACGCAGAGTTCCACTCGGACCACGACCTGCCGGTGTTCCCGCAGGCGGTTCCGATCGCGACCCAGATCCCACACGCCGTCGGTGCGGGCATGGCCGCCAACTACCGCGGCGAGGACCACGCCGTCGTCTGTTACTTCGGCGACGGCGCCACCAGCGAGGGGGACTTCCACGAGGGGATGAACTTCGCCGGCGTCTTCGACGCGCCGGTGCTGTTCTTCTGCGAGAACAACAACTGGGCGATCAGTCACCCCCGGGCGAAACAGACCGCCAGCGCCACCCTCGCGGGGAAGGCCGAGGCCTACGGCTTCTCGGGCGGACAGGTCGACGGCAACGACCCCCTCGCAGTCGCCGAGATGGTCGAGTCGGCCCTCTCGGACGTCCGGTCCGGGACGCCGGTGATGGTCGAGAGCCTCACCTACCGGCAGGGCGCCCACACCACCAGCGACGACCCCTCGCGGTACCGCCACCGGGCCGAGGACCTCCCGGACTGGCGCACCGCCGACCCCCTCGACCGGTTCGAGTCCTGGCTCCGCGACCAGGGTGCGATCACCGACGAGGCGGTGGAGGCGGCCCACGACGACGCCGAGGAGGAGATAGACGCGGCCATCGAGGCCGCCGAGTCGGTCCCGGACCCGGAACCGGGGGACGTGTTCGGGGACGTCTACGCCGAAACCCCACCGCGCCTGGCCGACCAGCGACGGTGGCTGGAGGGGTTCGCCGCCGACCACGACCTCATGGAACTGGACCACTGACGGGTCCGCGTACCGGGGCCCCTCGTCCCCGTTCCCGGTGGTCGTGATCCTTCACCCGGCACTCTCGACGGCGTCGAGCACCTCGTCGTAGTCCGGTTCCGTGCCGGGTTCCTCGGCGATCCAGCGGTAGACGACGGTGCCCTCGTCGTCCACGACGAACACCGCCCGCTGTGCGACGCCGTAGACCCCGTAGCGCGCCAGGTCGCCCCGGACGCCGTAGTCGTCGACGACGTCCTTCCCGAAGTCGCTGAGGAGACCGAACCCCAGGTCGTGTTTCTCCCGGAACTCGTTGAGGGCGAACGGCGAGTCGACGCTGACCCCGTAGACCGTCCCGTCGGCCGCCGCGAACTCGTCCATCCGGTCGCGGAAAGTCCGCATCTCGCGGCGGCAGGTCCCGGTGAAGGCGCCGGGGAAGAAGGCCAGCACCAGCGGTGCCTCGTCGAGGCGCTCCGAGAGCGTGAACGACTCGACCTCCCCGTTGGCCAGCGGTACCGTGAACTCCGGTGCCGTATCGCCCTCCCTGATCTCTGCCATCGAACCACGGTACGCGGGGGCTCGCTATGACACTTGGGGTTTCGCCGGATTCTATCCCGTGGATCGGTGGCGAGAAGTTCGTTCATTTAAAATAAAACTGGATAAAACCATCGGAAGTTCATTCAGTGGAGGATGAGCGAGCAAAAAGACTATAATAGTGAGTCCCCTACGGACTGATAGCGATGCTCGAAACACCACTGGTCGTCGGGGGCCTGCCCGGCGGTCCCGAACTGCTCGTCATACTGCTGCTCGCCGTGCTCCTGTTCGGCGCGAACAAGATCCCCAAACTCGCCCGGTCCAGCGGTCAGGCGATCGGTGAGTTCCAGAAGGGACGTGAGCAGGTCGAGCAGGAACTGGAGGAGATGCAGGAAGCGACCGACATCGACGGCGACGACGAGGAGTCCGCCTTCGAGACGGAGTCCGACTTCGGTGGGGACCTCGGCAGCAGCGACGGCGGCAGTGGCGGCGGCGAGTAAGACCCCGGAACCTTTTCTTCCCCCCACTTCTTTCCCCCTCGCGAGGGGCGTGTGGCCTAGTGGATAGGGCGAGAGGTTCCTAACCTCTCGACCGCGGGTTCGAATCCCGCCACGCCCGTGCAGCGAGGAGCGAGCGTGACATCCTCCGCGCCGTAAACGGCGCGGCTTCCCTACACAAAGGGAACCCGGCCGGCTACCGGTCGGTTTCAGGACCGTCTCTCCCGAGGTCGGCGGGGCGGGGTTCGACCCTCGCTCGGGAGCGTCCTGTGGCCCTGTCACGGGGGCTCCCATCCGCCACCGAGTCATTGCCCCGCGGTTTCTCAACGCGGCTCTCTCCGTGGCGGTCGTGCCTCGCGGCACATCCACCGGCGCGGTTCACACCNNNCCCGGTGGACTGTGGCACCAAGCGTACGCGATTCACGCCCGTCCTTCGGCCTCGCGTTGCTCGGCCTCAGGACGGGATTCTCTCGCTGTTTAAAGATAGCGAGCGACGAGCGAACCGGAACGGGATTCGAAGGAGAGAACGACGAGCGAAGCGAGTCGTTCGCGTGGTTCGGATCCCACCAGGCCATTTTCAGCAGTGGGATCGCGGGCCGGGGCGGGGACGAAGCCGATGGGAGGGCCGGGTGCGAGCACGGCAAATGGGTCCGAGGTGAGAGTACGAGCCTGGAATCCAGGGGGCGCATGGTGGGGCCGTCTCCATGCCCGGGCGGGTTAGGTAAGCAAAGGGTCGCTTACTCCGGACGACCGATCCGGCCAGAGTTTTTTGGGCGCGGGATGGCCGCCGACACGTCCCGGCCGGACGCCGGTACATTGGGGGGTCGACGGAACGCCCTCGCACTCGAAACTGTCGGCTCCGGGGTTGTCTTCGGAGACGCTTACGGAAAATAAGTATCCTTTACTTGGAAAGTGAATCGAAAATGGAATAAAAACATACCGGTAGAGTCATCGTATTACCGAATACCGATCTCCAAGCCGGAAGTAAGGCGAGGTTATCAGCCCCGATAACTGGGAACAGGTTTTTTTATCGATCATGAGAACAGGACTCCAATGGCTATCGACGAGGCCGAGCAGTCCGAATCGGGGCAGATCGGGGTCGGCGAGGAGTCCTCGGGGTCCGGCGTGGGCGGCCGGACCCTCGTCGAGGGTTCCGACGTCGCCGTCGGCCGCTACACCTGGGAGGAGTTCATGCGGGAGCACGGGTACGAGAGCGAGGCGCGGTCGTACTCGGGCGGGTCGAGCCTCGGACTGGAGAGCAGCGTCGGGGACTTCGACCCCCAGCAGTACCTCGGGTTCGACTCGGCGGACACGGGCGACCGCATGGCGGAGGCGGCGTCGCTCGCCAAGGGTCTCGAAGGGATCATCGACGAGCGGACCGTCAACACGATCGATCAGCTAGAACCCGGGGAGATCGACGGCGTCGAGGCGGACGACATCGAGGAGTTCGACGAGGACGACTTCTTCACCACCGAGCACGGACACACGACAGTCGTCAACCGGTACGACCTGGAGAAGTCCGTTCCGATGGAGAAGAAGACCCACTTCCGCGAGGAACAGCGATACTGGGTCAACAAGCCCTACTCGTTCGTCGTCATCTTCCACTCGGTCAAGGAGAACGAGAAGAAGTACTACGCCATCGAGCCACACCTCAACCGGATCGAGACGGACCTCCGCGAGTTCCTCTCCGGGAAGCTCCGTACGGCGGTGAAGTACAGCCAGGACGAGATATCCGTCGAGGGGGACCAGGACGAACGCAAGCAGGTCATCGAGCGCGAGACCAAGCGACTGCTCCATCGCTACGACCTGTTCTCGAAGAGCCAGCGGGCGTCGCTCGTCTCCCAGATCACGGGGCTGTTCGGGGACGGCTCCGACCCCGAGGTGGACGACGAACCGGCCCAGCTAGACGGGATCTCGGCCCGGCCCGAACCTGCGCTTCTGGCAGAGGACTCGGAGACGCTCAACGAGTACCAGGTCGAGAAACTGCTGTACCTGCTCAAGCGCGACTTCATCGGCTACGAGCGGATCGACCCGATCAAACACGACATCAACGTCGAGGACATCTCCTGTGACGGGTGGAACACCCGGGTCTTCGTCTACCACACCGACTACGAGCAGATCATCTCGAACATCGAGCACGGGAAGGAGGAACTCGACGACTTCGTCGTGAAACTGGCCCAGCGGTCCGGGAAGGGCATCTCGAAGCGCCGGCCACAGGTCGACGCCACCCTGCCCGACGGGTCGCGCGCCCAGTTGACCCTCGGCCGGGAAGTTTCGGACCACGGGACCAACTACACCATCCGCCAGTTCAAGGACGTCCCGTTCACGCCGGTGGACCTGATCAACTGGAACACGTTCTCCCTGGAGGAGATGGCGTTCCTGTGGCTGTGCATCGAGAACAACAAGTCGCTCATCTTCGCCGGCGGTACGGCGTCCGGGAAGACCACGAGCCTGAACGCCATCTCGCTGTTCATCCCATCGAACACGAAGATCGTCTCCATCGAGGACACCCGCGAGGTCGAGTTGCCCCAGCGCAACTGGGTGGCCTCGGTCACGCGGCCCTCGTTCTCGGACGACGAGCAGGGTGACGTCGACGAGTTCGACCTGCTGGAGGCCGCACTGCGCCAGCGCCCGGACTACATCGTGATGGGCGAGGTCCGTGGTGAGGAGGGTCGCGACCTGTTCCAGGTGATGTCGACCGGGCACACCTCCTACTCCACCTTCCACGCCGACACCGTCGGCGAGGTGCTCAAGCGGTTCACCACCGACCCGATCAACGTCTCGAAGACGATGTTCACCGCGCTGGACCTGGTGAGCATCCAGACCCAGACGCGGGTCGACGGCAACAAGGTCCGGCGCAACCGGGTGCTGACCGAGGTCAACCACTACGACGCCGAGAACGACGAGATCAACGTTCAGGACGTCTACCAGTGGCAGGCCGAGACCGACCAGTTCATCAAGATGGGTGACTCGAACACCCTGAGCGAGATCAAGTTCGACCGCGGGTGGGACCAGGAACAACTGGACCTGGAGATCTTCAAACGCGAGACGATCCTCGCGTACCTCATCGACAAGGAGATATCCGACTACGTCCGGGTCGCCGCGACGATCCAGGCGTTCATCAACGACCCCGACACGGTGTTGATGCTGATCGCGAACGACCAGCTAGAGAACGCCCTGCAGGACCTGCGCGAGATGGAGTCGGTCGACATCCAGGTCGACCCCGAGAAGGAGAAACTCGTCCCCCGGCCGTCGCCGGACGACGAGACGGCCGCGGAGGCCGCGGGCATCCTGGAGGAGGCCGACGAACGGATCTTCGACGAACTCAAGGGGAAGGTCCCGACGGGGCTGGGCGGAGCCCTGGAGGGGGTCGCCGACGAGGAGGCGGACATCGAGGTCACCGCCGAGACCACCAGCCCCGACGACCTGGACTGGTCGGGATCGGCCGACGACGAGGTGGAGGTCACCGAGGACGAGATCGACGAACTCGTCACGGACGCCGGCGAGACGGAGGCGTCGGTCACGGGGTCGACCTCGAGCCTGTTCGACGACGAGGGGCTCGGCTTCGAGGACGACACCTGGGGCGGCGAGGGCGAGGCCGAGGGGTCCGAACCGGAGGCCGGGTCGGCGACCGGTGGGGAACCGACGCCCGACCCCGACGCCGGAGGCGGACCCGACTCCGCGACGGGGACGGGGACGGCGGAGGAACCGTCGACCGAGCCCGACCCGGGATCGGCGACGACCGACTCCGGGTCCGGATCGGGTGACGGGCCGTCGTTCTTCGAGGGTGACGACGAGCCGTCCTCGTCGCCCGACGAGGGGGGCGACGAGTCCCCAGAGTCGGAGGACGGCGAGGGAACGCGGATCTTCGGCGAAGACGACGGCGAGGAGGGCTCGGAGGCCGACGAGGACGGCGACTCGATGGAGTCGATATTCGGTGGCGACGAGGCCGACGAGGACGCGTCGATGTTCGACGAGGGAGAGGGTGACTCGATATTCGGCGACGAGGAGTCAATCTTCGGCGACGATGGGGACGATGAGGACGAGGACGACGACGGACCAGACACGATATTCGGCGGCGGCGCTGGCGGAGGCGATCGGTAGATGAGCCTGCGGACGCTGGGAGAACACGGCGGCGGCGGTGGCGGGTTCGGCGGCAGCAGTTCGGACCAGCTCGCCGAGCGGTTCTATCCGCTGTACGAACGGCTGTTCAGCGAGGACAGCGAGTTCGTCCAGGGGCTCCAGAAGAAGCTGAAGCAGTCCCGGATGTCCGACACCGTCGAGATGTACCTCTCCCGGGCCCTGGGCATCGGGGTCCTGAGCGGGCTGTTCCTGTGGATCCTCGGGATGGTCATCGGCTGGCTGCTGTTCATCCGGATTGGCGTACTGGGTGACGAGGTCCTGTTGCTGGAAGGGATCGACAACCAGGCACTCGTCGACTTCGCCAAGACGGTCAAGATACCGGCGCTCATCCTCTTCACGGGGCTCTTTTTCGGCTCCATCGGGTTCGCGCTGGGCTTCGGGGCGCTGGTGTCGGTGCCCTACTCCCGTGCCTCGGCCCGCAAGCGCGAGATAAACATGCTGCTGGTCGACGCCGTCTCGTTCATGTACGCGCTGTCCGTCGGCGGCCTCAACCAGCTCGAGATCCTCGAGGCGATGGCCCAGGCCGAGGACACGTACGGCGAGGTGGCCCGGGAGTTCCAGTCCATCGTCCACGAGACGGAGTACTTCGACACCGACTACAAGACCGCCATCAGGAACCAGGCACTGGAGACCCCGAGCGACGAACTCGCCCAGTTCCTGACTGACATGCTGTCCATCGTCAACTCGGGGGGCGACATGGAGTCGTTCCTCGACGACAAGAAGCAAAAGCACATGCGGACCGCCAAACAGCAACAGGAGATGACCCTGGAGACCCTGGAGCTGTTCGGCGAGATGTACATGACCCTCTCGCTGTTCCCGCTGCTCCTGATCATCATCCTGGTCATCATGAAGATGATGGGCCAGGCCAACGACGACATGCTGTACGGCACCGTCTACGGCCTGATCCCGCTGACCGGTGCCGGCTTCATGGTGCTGGTCTCGACGGTCAAGCAGGACGAACCCGGCGACGGGTATCTCCGGCCCGCCGACCGGAGCGAGTGGCTGGAGAGCCACGAGAGCAGGGGCCTGCTCGACCTGGGCCTGGTCGAACAGTTCACCGGCGAGTTCAGCGTCTTCGACCGCATCGAGAGCCGCGAGGGGACCTACGAGACGGTCCAGGTGCTCAGCAAGCCGCACATCTTCTTCCGTGACAACCCGGTGTACACGCTGGCGCTGACGGTCCCGGCAGCGCTGGTGGTGGTCGCCGTCGCGCTGGTGTCGGGCCAGGCGCCGACGATGTGGGACGGCGTGTGCCAGAGCGCAGTCGACGCATCCAACACGGTCGCGTGTTCCAGCTCGAACGCGGCGACGAACGACGCCGGCGAGAAGATAGTCGAGACCGCCGGGATGATACAGCAACCGGTCTGGGGGACGTTCATCTACGCGTACGTCCCGACCTACATGATCCTCCTGCCGCTTGCCGTCTTCTACGAGTGGAACGTCCACTCCCGCCGGGCGGTCATCTCGGACATCTCGGACAACCTCCGGAAGCTCTCGTCGGCGAACGACACCGGCCTGACGCTGCTGGAGTCGATCGAAACCGTCTCCGAAACCACCTCCGGGAAACTGGCCCGCGAGTTCGACGCCATCCACGCGAAGGTCAACTACGGGATGAGCCTGAAGGAGGCGCTCGTCGAGTTCAACAACAAGTACCACCTCCCGCGGCTGGCCCGGACGGTGAAGCTCATCGCCAAGGCCCAGGAGGCGTCCAGTCAGATCACCGACGTGCTCACGACGGCGGCCCAGGCCTCCGAGAACCAGGACGACATCGACCGCGAACGCAAGTCCCGGACGCGGATGCAGGTGGTCATCATCATCATGACCTACCTCACCCTGCTGGCCGTGATGGGGATCCTGAAGACCCAGTTCCTCGACGTGATGACCGGCCTGGTCGAGCAGGGGGGCGGGGGCGGTGGCGGCGCCGGCGGTGGCGCCACCAGCTTCGGTGGCAACATCAACCCGGGTCTGCTGTCGCTGATGTTCTTCCACGCGGTGACCCTGCAGGCCATCCTGTCGGGGTTCATCAGCGGCTACATGCGTGACGCCGACATCCTCAGCGGCGTCAAGTACGTGGTTGTACTGATGACGATCGCACTCGCTGCGTGGATAGTGGTCGCCTGAGTATGCCCGACAGATCAGCCGGATTCGGTCGGGACGACCGCGCCCAGACGGTGCAGGACTTCGCCA
Source organism: Halobacteriales archaeon QS_8_69_26 (assembly GCA_003023195.1). Lineage (GTDB taxonomy): Archaea > Halobacteriota > Halobacteria > Halobacteriales > SW-7-71-33 > PXRX01. The sequence continues at coordinate 11,583 of PXRX01000033.1, read as the reverse complement.
TCGGTACCAGCATCTTCCTGCTGACGGTAGCGTTCGCGTTCGCGTTCGTGCCGAGCATCTTCACCCCCTTCGAGACGGAGGTCCCGCCGGGTGCGAACGCACAGGCCGACCGGGTCGGGACCTCCATCGTCCAGGACCTGTCGGTCGAGAACCGGTCGAACTGGCTGGACGAGGGCGAAACCGAGGACTTCTTCGACACCTCGGTTTCTCCGATACAGAGCAGTTCCGACATCCAGAACGAGTTCCGTTTGCCGTTGGGCTCAAACGTCAACGTCAGCGTGGAACCGATCGAGGAGGGAGGCGTCGTCAGTAGTGGGGGTACGGATCTGGCGATCGGCACCAACGTCGACAACCGGCCGACGGCAACGGTAACCCGTGTCGTCGCCATCGAAGGCGTCGACGAGTGCGACCCCGCCACCGATGCAGGGGGTAAAGGTTGCAAATTGGTAGTGAGGGTGTATTAGCGTGATGAACTCGGACCGCGGACAGGCGTTCACGCTCGAAGGGTTCATCGCCTCGATAGTGGTGTTGACCGCGATCCTGTTCGCGCTGGAGGCGGTCGTCATCACGCCGACCACCTCCGGGGCCGTCGACCAGGAGGTCCAGTCCCAACTCAGGACTGAGGGCCACGACATCCTGCGGGTTAGCTCCCACAACGGTTCGGACAACCTCACGCACTGGGTGCGCTACTGGAACGGGAGCGAGTCCGAGGACACGTTTGCCGGGGCCCAGGATCCCGTCGTCGGCTACGGATCCCAGGCGCCGTTCTACTTGGACGACTCGGCGATCGGCACCCTGTTGAACGAGTCGTTCACCCAGCGGGGCCGGGTGTACAACGTCATCGTCGAGTACCGCAACGCGACCAACCCCAACGAGTCCGAGGAGATACGGGTCGTCTACCAGGGCGTCCCCTCGGACAACGCCATCGTGACCAAGCACACGGTGGCGCTGTTCGACAACATGACACTGACGGGGCCCGACGCCGACGGCAGGACGCTCGAGGCCTACGACACGAACCCCGACGACGGGTCCGACGGGTACTACCCGATCCCCGACGCCTTCGGACAGGACGACGATCCCAACGGGGGCTTGCCGGACGGACACGAGAGCGACAGCCCGCTCTACAACATCGTCGAAATACGGGTGATCGTGTGGTGATCCGAGCGGACGACGGTGGTTCGCGGGAGGGTGAACTGTCGAACGGTGGAACCGACCGGGGGCAACTACTTCTGGTCGGTGCCGTCGCGATAGCGATCATCTTCCTCGCGCTGGTCGTGGTGTTCAACACCGTCCTCTTCACGGACTCGACCAGCCCCACCGAATCCCTCGAATCGGCCGAGGAGGCCCGGTCCTTCGAGGAACAGGTTCGCAACGACACCCGTCGGATCATGTACGACGTGGCCAACGAAACCGGTGCGGCCCCAATATCACCTACCCCCGGAGGCTGTAGCCTTTCTCTCGCGACGGGGAGTATCAACAACAATTGGGAGTGCTATGCAGCCGACAATATCTCCCGGTACAGTCTGATGATGGCCACGTCGTACGCGGATACCGGACCGGTGTACGTCGACGTGGACGTGCTCGATATCTCGATGGACTCTACGGAACTCGAGGCCGAGATCAGGGTGACCTACCGGACGAACGACTTCAGCTACACCAACACGATGGTGGTGACGACCTCGGCGCCATGACTCGCGACCGTCCTCGCCGATCGGTCGACCTCTTCGGCGACGAGCGCGGCGTCTCCGTCGCCGTCACCCACGTCCTCGCCATCGGGATAACGACCCTGCTGATAACCGCCCTGCTGGTTGGTGCGTCGGGCGTGCTCTCCCAGCAACGCGAGGACGCCGCGCGCCAGCAACTCGACACCATCGGCAACCGCCTCGCCGGCCAGATAGCCAAGGCCGACACGATGGTCGACGACGACGGTCCGGCGGAGAACGCCACGTTCGTCGTCGACCAGCCGGCGACGGTGTCCGGGGGGTCCTACTCTGTCAGAGTCAAGGACGGATCGGCGTGTGGACTTCCCGACAGGCCGCCAGGGGCCGTGCCCGACGCCTGCCTGGAGCTGGTCCCGTCGAACCCCGACGTCGACATCCGGCCCGTTCGCGTCCCGGTCCACAACGAGTCGGAGTTCACGCTGACGTCTCGAACCGGCGGAGAGTTCAACATTACTGTTGAGGAGTCCTGACCGGTTCGAGTACGGCCGGTGGACCGGTCGACCACGACCACCCGTGACCGAGCGGCCGATCCGTTCCGGATGGGCCGGCGTCCTCAGTCGTCCTCGCCCCGTGCGGCCTCGAACATCGCCAGCGCGGCCTCCCGGCGCTCCGAGTGATCGACGATCGGTGCGGGGTAGTCGGGGGCCACGTTCCGGCGGGCCTCGGGCGGGAGTTCGTGCCAGCCGTGGATCTGGTCGGGGGTCGCGTCCCGGAGTTCGGGGACGTACTCCCTGACGTACTCGGCGTCGGGGTCGTATTGCTCGCCCTGGGTCATGGGGTTGAAGATGCGGAAGTAGGGCTGTGCGTCGGTGCCGGTGGAGGCGGCCCACTGCCAGCCGCCGTTGTCGTTGGCGGTGTCGTGGTCCACGAGTTTCCGGCGGAACCAGTCGTAGCCCTCCCGCCAGTCGATCAACAGGTCCTTCGTCAGGAACGAGGCGACGATCATTCGCACCCTGTTGTGCACGAACGCCTCCCGGCGCAACTGGCGCATCCCGGCGTCGACGATGGGGTAGCCGGTCTCGCCGTCCTTCCAGGCCTGCAGGGCCTCGGGGTCGTCGCGCCACTCGATGGGGTTCTCGTATGACCGGAAGTTCTCCGTGACGACCTCGGGGTTCGCCGCGAGGACGTGGTAGTAGAACTCCCGCCAGGCCAGTTGCGACTCGAACTCCTCGGCGGACTCGCGTTCGTCCTCGTCGCGGGCGGCGGCCGTCGCGGCCGCGGCGTGGGCGTATGCCTCGCGGACCCCCACCGTGCCCCAGGTGAGGTGGGCCGACAGCCGGGACGTGCACCGGTCGGCCGGGTAGTCCCGCCTGTCGGCGTAGCGGTACACGGGCGGGCGTTCGTCGTCGGTCGTCGGTTCCCCGGCCCCCGATTCGCTCGACGGTACCCCTGCCTCTCCGGTGGACGCACCGAGGTCCGGATCGGTGCCGCAGAACTCCACGAGCCGTTCGCGGGCGCGGTCGGTGCCGGCGGGTTCGACGTCGGCCTCGGGTTCCTCGAATCCGAGCTCCGAGAGTGTGGGCAGGGGGTCACTCTCCCCGGCCTCCGTCGCCAGGGCGTCGGCCGCCGGGGGGTTGCGGGGGTCGTCCTTCGGGCGGTCCCGCCACTTCTTCCAGAAGTAGGTGTAGACCGAGTAGTGCTCGCCCTGGTTGGTGGTGATCGATCCCGGCTCGTGGAGGAGTTCGCCGTGGCTCGCCTCCCGCCTCACCCCGGCGTCGTCCAGTGCCCGCCGGACGGCGGCGTCGCGTCGGCGGGCCAGCCCCGAGTAGTCCCGGTTCCAGTGGACCGCCTCGGCGTCCCACTCGTCGGCGACCAGCGGCAGGACCTCGCGGGGGTCGCCCCGTTCGAGTAGCAGGTCCCCACCGCGCTCGCGGTAGTCGGCTCGCAGGGATCCCAGCGCGTCCAGCATGAACCGGACCCGCGGCGGGGACCCGTGGTCGAGGACCGCGGGGTCGAAGACGAACACCGGGACGACTCCGCCGTCCTCCGTCTCGCCCTCTCCCTCCGTCCGGGCGGCCTCGGCGAGGGCGACGTTGTCGGCGACCCTGAGGTCCCGTCGGTGCCAGTGGATCCGCATACTCTGGCCAGGTGGGCGACGGTGTTGAAGGTGAGGCTCCCGGTAGGCCGGGTGGGCCTCCTGGCGGACCACCGGCTACCCGTGGAACCCCGGGCCGAAACGGGGCAGGTGCGGAACCCCGGGTCGGATCGCCGGGGCCCCCACGGTTATGCCGTCGCCGCCCGGTGTCCGAGGCGTGACCCGCATTCCCCGACCGGGTCTCGGCACCTCGGGCGCCGAGGGCGAGACCTGCACCCGGAGCGTCGAGGCCGCCCTCGAAATGGGCTACCGGCACGTCGACACGGCACAGATGTACGACAACGAGCGAGCGGTCGGGGACGGGATCGCTCGCTCGTCCGTCGACCGCGAGGAGGTGTTCCTGGCGACGAAGGTCCACCCGGACAACCTCGCGCCGGAGGACGTCCGGGAGACGACGACGGAGAGTTTGGAGCGACTGGGGGTCGACCGCGTGGACCTGTTGTACGTCCACTGGCCGATACGGGCCTACGAGCCGAGCGAGACCCTCCCTGCGTTCGACGACCTCCGGGCGGCCGGCGCGACGGAGGCCGTCGGGGTCAGCAACTTCTCGCCGGACCTCCTGGCGGAGGCGGTCGAACTGCTCGACGCCCCGGTCCTCGCCAACCAGTTCGAGTGCCACCCGCTGTTGCCCCAGGCGGAACTCCGGTCGGCCTGTGCCGACCACGGGGCGACCCCGGTAGCCTACGCCCCCGTCCTCCAGGGGGAAGCGGACGAGGTGCCCGAACTCCGGGAGGTGGCCGACCGCCACGACGCCACCCCGGCCCAGGTGAGCATCGCCTGGCTACTCGAGAAGGGAACTGTTCCCATCCCGAAGGGGACCGGCGACCACGTCCGGGAGAACTGGGCCGCCCGTGACCTGTCCCTGACCGACGAGGACGTCCGGACCATCGACGGCATCGACAGGCGTCGGCGCCTCGTCGACCCCGATCCGGCACCCTGGAACCGCTGACTGGCCGGTCGCGAGACCCAGTGTCCGGCGATCGATTACGGATCCCCCCGAAACCGGATCCCGGGACCGATCGACCCGAGAGCGGTTCCAGATTCCCGCCAGAGCGGATCCCGGTCCCCATCGACCCGAGAGCGGTTCCAGCCCCCGAGAGTGGATCCCGGTAGATCGCCCGGCGTCTCGGTACCCGGACCGGACGACGGTATCGGTATCGTGGATCCTCACGCACGCGGCCGTCGGCAAATACCGTCCGTCAGCCATCCGTCAGACAACTTTCATTTATAATCGTTTTTTGGTGATGAAATTTATCAACCTGGAGGACCAACCTCCCCGTGGACGCACTGCGCCGCCATCACACGCTCCATGGTTCACGGCCGCGTGCGTCCTCCCTTTCCCTTTGGACGCCGCCCAGCGACGGCCGTGCCCGACGCCGGCCTCGTCCCTGATCCGACGGTTCCGACGGCCGGGGTTTACGGTAAGTTTACAGTAGGGTCTCGTGTGTCTGTCCGTCGTCACCCAGTCCGGTGCGGTCGCCACCGGGTAACGGAACTTTAAAGGCCCGCTCGCGGCCACTGTCGGGTAATGACCCTCGTGCTCCAGCTCCTGGACGACTTCCTGCTGAACTACAACGTGGGACAGGTACTGGTGCTGGCGTTCGTCCTCGCGATGCTCGGTTCGCTGCCCCTCAAATCGCGCCGGATCCTGGCACTGAACTGCCTGGTGTTCGGGGTAATCTTCCTGGCGACCCCCATCAGCCTCTCCGACATCGCCTTCAAGTTCCTGGGGGTCGTCCTGATCGTTCTGGGTCCGCTGCTGTACATGACCGGCACGAAGTGACGGCGGGGCTCGCTTTCTGGCGTCAGACTGTCACGCGGATACCGGCAGGGTTTTTCCCACGGGCGCCCCGGTTCCGGACATGAGCGACCTGACCGCCACCCTGCACACGAGCGAGGGCGACATCGAAATCGAACTCTACCCCGACAAAGTCCCCAACACCGTCGACAACTTCGTCGGCCTGGCGACCGGCGAGAAGTCCTGGGAGGACCCCGAGACGGGCGACGTCGTCGAGGGCGAACCCCTCTACGACGACGTCCAGTTTCACCGGATCATCGACGGGTTCATGATCCAGACGGGCGACCCGACCGGGACCGGGCGCGGCGGTCCGGGCTACACCTTCGACGACGAGTTCCAGGACGACCTGTCCCACGACGGCCCCGGGGTCGTCTCGATGGCGAACCGCGGCCCGGACACCAACGGTTCGCAGTTCTTCATCACCCTCGACGCCCAGCCACACCTCGACGGCCGCCACGCCGTCTTCGGGCGCGTGACCGACGGCATGGACGTCGTCGAGGACATCGGATCGGTGCCGACCGACTCCGACGACGCACCCCGCGAGGAGGTCCTCCTCGAATCGGTGACGGTCCACGACTGAGACGACGTGGTCCCCGGAGACGGCCGGTCGACCCCGCGCCAGCCACGGATGATCGACGACACCCTGGACGTCCACCCCGTTCCGGGACGTCTCGAACGAAACCCACTTGCGAGCCAGCCGAGAAGGTGTTACCGCGCGAGGGTGGCCGAGCTAGGACAAAGGCGGCGGGCTTAAGACCCGCTTCCGTAGGGATCCCTGGGTTCGAATCCCGGCCCTCGCATCCTGCCGCGAGCAATCCGCGAGCGGCAGGCTCGTAATCGGGATTCGAACTATGGAAGTCGCAGCCGCCGAACGAAGTGAGGCGGACCGTCTTCCCGTGGTTCGAATCCCGGCCCTCGCATCCTGCCGCGAGCAATCCCCGAGCGGCAGGTGCGTAATCCGGATTCGAACGAGGCGAGTCGCAGCCCACGGAGCCGAGCGAAGCGAGGAGAGTAGGAACGTCGCGACGTTGTTCGAATCCCGGCCCTCGCATTCTCCGTGCTCGCGGATCGCTCGTACGGAGACTCCCGGCCCTCGCTTCCTTTCGCGATCACCCCCTGCGAACGGTGACCGTGCGACCGGTGGATCCCGCAAGGTCCTTCGGGAGCGGCCTCCTATCCGCGTCCATGACCGACGAGGATCACGTGGTGCGGGCCTTCGCGGACCACGACGCCTTCGAGGCCGTCGAGTCGGGCTACCGGTCGACCGCGACCCCGTTCGAGGCCGTCGCCGACGCCGAGGCGGTGGAGGGCGAGTGGCGCTTCCGGGTCGTCGTCACGGTGCCGACCATCGGGGCCGTCGTCGAGGGCGAGGAGGTCGGGGACGTGGTGGCCGACGGGTGGTACGAGACGTTCGAGTTACGACTGGAGGACGCTTACGACCTGGTCCGCGCGGACCGGACCGACGACCCGGTCGTCGAACGCGACCCCGACGCCGGCGCCGTCCACGCCACCTTCGGGTTCGGGATCGACGACCTCCGGCAGGGGGTCGACGACGCCGCCGCGGTGATAGACTACGTCGAGGGGACCTACGTCCAGGGGGTGATCCCCGGGTACGACTACGGGGACCCGGTCGCCGGACTGCTCGCGGAGGCGCGCCGGACCGGCGCGGCCGACCGGGGGAACGACGGCCCACCGTAGGCTCGTGGCGGTACGCAGTCGGTGAAAACCTGCCGCCAGCAAAGGGCGTTCGGCCGGGCAGGAGTGCAGGGACGAGTCCGGCCGGTCAGGCCGGGGCCTCGGTCGTGCCGCCGTTCGTTTCCGTGCCGCCGTTCGTTTCCGTGTGAATCGTCGTGCTGCCGGGCACCGGGATCAGGTTCCCTTCTCGGTGATGGTCAGGTCGTAGTAGCCGGCACCGTAGTAGGAGTCGACCAGCACGTAGAGGTCGGTGGAGGTGTCGGGGTCGTCGATGACGATGGTCTCCTGGCTGTCCGTCGAGTAGGAGGCGTAGTCGTAGTCGTAGGGCCCGGGACACTCGGCCGTGCCCTCGTTGACGTAGAGGTCGAAGTCGGCGTCGTAGGGGCCGTCGAGTTCGACCTCGACCTGGCAGGTGTCCGAGAGCTCCCAGGACCAGGTCCAGCAGTCCGAGTCCCAGTAGCCCCAGAGGTAGTCGGTGACCGTCTCGCTGGTCTGGCTGTCGCCACAGGATCCGCCACCGCCGCCGCCCCCGGGATCGGTCGTGACGGCGTTGTAGGCGTCGACCCGGCCGTTCCCCTGCTCGTTCGAGCCGAGGCCGACGTCGACGGCCGTATCGTTGAGGTGGCTGCGGAGTTCGGTGTTGGTGACGTTCCACTGGTCGAGGGCGAGTCCGGCCACGCCCGAGACGACGGGGGTCGCCATCGAGGTACCGCTGAGGTTCTCGTAGCTGCCCCGATCGGTGGTCGTCGTCGAGAGGACGCTCCGCCCGGGGGCCGCGAGTTCGACCTCCGGACCGGTCGAGGAGAAGCCCGCCAGGTCCTCGTTCTCGTCCAGCGCGGAGACGGCGACGCACTCGTCGTAGGCCGCCGGGTAGCCGACGCAGTCCGAACAGGGGCCGTCGTTGCCCGCCGCGGCCGCCAGGTAGACGCCGTTGTCGTAGGCGTAGCTGACGGCGTCCTTGAGCGTCGAGGACCCAGAGGAGGCCCCCAGGGACATGTTGATGACGTCGGCCCCGTTGTCCGTCGACCAGGTGATGCCGTCCGCCACGTCGGAGAACGACCCGGATCCGGACTCGTCGAGCACCCGGGCCGACAGCAGCGCGGAGTTGCTGATGCCGGCGACCCCGGTCCCGTTGTCGGTCACGGCGCCGGCGATGCCGCCGACGTGGGTGCCGTGGTACTCGTTGGAGAGGTCGTCGGGGTAGGGGTCCTCGTCGTCGTCGACGAAGTCCTGGCCGTGGTTGGACTCGGTGTCGGACATCGCGCCTGCCAGGTCTTCGTGGTCGTACTGGAGGCCGGTGTCGACGATGGAGACGGTGACCTCCGAGGAGCCGAGCGTGGTGTTCCACGCACTGTCGGCGTTGACCTGCTGGGGGGCGTACTGGTCGCCGAACTGCGGGTCGTCGGGGGTGTACAGTGCCTCGACGGTGCCGTTGGGCTCGGCGTACTTCACGAACTCCCTCTTCGTGACGGCCTCGATGAAGTTCTGCTGAGCACGGTCACTCGCCGTCGACGGGAACGTCACCGCGACGTACCGGAGCGTGTCGTTGCGGTGTACGATCTCGGCGTTGCCGGGAACGTGCTTCTGGACGGCCTTCTCGGGGTCGCCCGCTCCCGCCGAGACGCCGACCAGCACCTCGTCCTTCTTCGGTCCCGGTTCGCGGCCCGGGGTCGCCTGGGTGATGCCCGCCAGCGCGGCCGTGCCGGCCGCCGCGCCGGTCATCTGCAGCACTTTACGCCTGCTGATATCGGGTGCGTCACGGTCCGCCATGGTCCAACGTAACAGGATGGATAACCGGTATTAATTGCTTACTATCCAATACGGTATTTATCCTAAGGTCCAGGACAGCTAATTTTTATAAGGTTTTTAAGTACTCGGCCTTCTTTACCACCTATTTTTATAAAGTGGTGTCTTCGGCCGTTCCCCCATCCGGTCGAGATACCCGGTACGTCCGAACCCACCGCGGGATCACTGGCCGGCGGTGGCTGGCAGCGGGTCGTCGACTGCTGGTCGGAGAGAGCCGTCGGCCCATCGGGAGCCTGCTCCCGGGACGACCCGGGATCGAAGGACCAGGCTTATGTCCGACCCCGGCAGGGACGGGTACATGGATCCGACGCGTGCGACGCGCGGCGACGGCCGTTCCCGGGACGGGGGCGGCCCATCCGAACGTCCCGACGAGGGGGTGTTCCCGTGACGGACGAGGGCCGGGACCCCGAGGTCGATGTCCGCACCTATACCGTTCGGCTGGAACTGGCCGACGAACCGGGCGAACTGCTCCGGGCACTGGAACCGATCGCCGAGTCCGGTGGGAACCTCCTCTCGATATTCCACGAGCGCGGGAGCCTCACTCCCAGGGGACGAGTCCCGGTGGAGGTCGACCTGGAGTGTCCGCCGGCCAAGTTCGACGACCTCGTCGAGAGCGTCCGCGAGGCCGGGGTCGACGTGGTCCGTGCGGGGGCCGAGGAGTACCGCGAGGTGGTGAGCGTCGTCCTCGTGGGTCACCTGGTCGAGACGGACCTCTCGGACACGCTCGAACGACTGGAGTCCTGTCCCACGGCGTCGGTCGTGGACCTCTCGTTGAACGCTCCCGAGGGACGCGACGACGTCTCCAGTGCCCGGATCCGCCTGGCGGTCGAAGGCGGGGCGGCCGACGTCGCTCTGTCGACGGTCCGCGAGGTGGCCGAGGAGAAGGACCTCCGGACGATCGAACCGCTCGTCGAGGAGGGTCCGTCGTGAGCCCGGCGGTCGCGAAACCCACGGGCGGCGGGTCGCCTGCGGGGCGTCCCGGCGATGCGGAGCCGATCCGCTCGGGAGGTGATCACGCGTGCGTCTAGCCGTCCTCGGAGCCGGTGCGGTGGGTCGATCGGTGGCCGAACTCGCACCTGGTCGGGGTCACGAGGTGGTGGGCATCGCCGACTCGACGAGCGGCGTCGTCGACCCCGACGGAGTGGACGTCGGGGCAGCGTTCGACCGGAAGAACCGGGAGGGAACCGTCGGGACCGCGGACCCCGGGGCGGTCTTGGCGGCGGAGTACGACGTCCTCGTCGAGGCCACCCCGACGACCCTCGGCGACGCCGAACCGGGCTTCGGGCACTGCCGCCGGGCGCTGGACCGGGACAGGCACGTCGTCCTCGCGAACAAGGGGCCGGTCGCCGAGCGATACCGTGACCTCCGGGCACTCGAACGCGACAGCGACGGCCGGGTGCTGTTCGGCGCGACCGTCGGGGGCGCCATCCCGGTGGTCTCGACCGTCGAGGCGTTCGGAACGGGGGACGTCACCGCGGTCCGGGGGGTCCTCAACGGGACCGCCAACTTCGTCCTCTCGCGGATGACCGCCGAGGGCCTGGGCTACGAACACGTCCTCGCGGAGGCCCAGGACCTCGGGGTCGCCGAACCGGACCCCTCCTTCGACGTCGACGGCATCGACGCCGCCCTGAAGTGTACCATCCTGGCGAACCTCCTGACCGGCGGCGACCCCGAGTACACCCTGGACGATGCCGAGGTGGAGGGGATACGCGACATCCCCGGCAGCGCCCTGGAACTGGCCGCCGAGGACGGCCGCACGGTGAAACTGATCGGCGAGGCGACGGCCGAGGGGGTCCGGGTGGGGCCGCGCCTGGTCGGGGCGAACGACGCCCTCGCCGTGAGTGGCACCCGCAACATCGTTCGCATCGAGACGGAGACGGCGGGCGACCTGGCGATTAGCGGCCGCGGGGCGGGCGGCCCGGAGACGGCGACGGCGGTCCTGGCCGACGTGGACCGGCTTCGCTGACCTATCGTCGGAGCCGGTAGTTCTCGACCGACTGATTTTCCCGTGGCGGGATCGATCACGTCCGGAGTCACTCGTCCCCGTCCGGTCGGGAGGACCATCGGGAGTCGCTTCCCTCGCTGACGGTGACCTGGCCGTGTTTTATTCTCGGTGACACTGTCCGTGCGAAACTGACACAAACCGCCTGACGTACCCGGGATCGACGGCGTAGCGTATCGTAATCGTTTTAACCGCATCTGTCGCTACTAGGACACACAGCGCCTCTGCGCGTGATACCATGAGCGAAGACAAACCCCACCAGAACTTGGCCATCATCGGCCACGTCGACCACGGCAAGAGCACACTCGTCGGCCGACTCCTCTACGAGACGGGGAGCGTACCGGAACACGTCATCGAGCAGTTCCGGGAGGAGGCCGAGGAGAAGGGCAAGGGCGGCTTCGAGTTCGCCTACGTGATGGACAACCTCGCCGAGGAGCGCGAGCGCGGGGTCACCATCGACATCGCC
>PXRX01000032.1 GCA_003023195.1 Halobacteriales archaeon QS_8_69_26 | reverse complement strand
TCGACGCGGGCCTCGATCCACTCCTTGACGTCGAGGACGGACTCGGGGGGACCGTCGGGGTGGGTCGTGGTGGCGACGGCCCGGAAGGCGTGCTTTCCGGGCGGTTGCTCGTCCGGGACGACGTCGGGGTCGTGGAAGGAGGTGTAGGTGCCGTGGTCGCTGAGGATCAGCAGGTGGTCGTCGGGGCCGAGGGCGGCCTCGACCTCCGTGACCTTCTCGGCGGTCCACTCGTACATCCGGCGGAGGTCGGGTTCGTCGTCGCCGTAGGCGTGCGAGGCCATGTCGATCGTGTGCACGTGCACCCCCGCGAGGCCGACGGGGTGGTTTAGCATCTCCTCGGCCCAGGCGAACTGCTGGGCGCCCTTCCCGAGGAGCTTCCGCTCGAACACCTCCTGGGGCGGTTCGTCGTCGGTGATCCGCCAGACCTCCCGTAGCTCCGCCCCGTTGACGACGCCCGGCCAGTTGTGGACTACCGCCCAGTCGTTGTCGAAGACGGTCGGGGCGTCCGTCTCGCCGACGGTGTACTCCGCGCCCGTGGTTCGCTTGACGATCCGACCGAGCTTCGCCCGGGTGTGGACGTCGAGGTGCCCGACGAACTTCGAGGCGAAGTCGACCAGCGGGTTGTCCCACTGGCTCGCGCCCGCGTCGGTGACGCCGTGCTCGGTCGGTGCCAGTCCGGTCGCGACGGTCGCCCAGGCCTCCGGAGTGAACGGGAAGTCGAACTGGTGTGCGACCGTCTCCATCTCCACGAACCCGCCGTCGAGCTTGAACTCGTCGAAGCCGAAGTGGTCGACCAGTTCGTAGTCCAGTGCGTCCAGTGCGAGTACGACGATCGTCATGTCTTGTACCCCAGGTGCTGCAGTTTCTCTTCGACGCTCGCCGATTCCTCCGCCCGCTCCTTCACGTCGGCCGGTTCGTACTCCCCGGTGTCGCTGGCAGTCGTCTCACAGAGCGGGACCCGCTTCAGGGCGGGGATCGGGACGTAGCTGGGGTGGGCGTAGAGGCCGAACTCGCCGAGCAGGTTGGCGTGGTCGGCCGAGATGAGCACCCGCTCCGCGTCGATGCTCTCCAGCAGGGTCTCCACGCTGTCGAGCACGTACCGGAGGTTGTTCCTGTACCCGGTCCAGACCTCGTCGCGGTCGACGCGACCCTTGCGGAGCTTGTCCCAGACGTCGTCCCAGGGGGTGTTCCCGAACTGTCGGAGCGGGAGCCCCTCGTCGAGGGGGTTCTCCACGAACGGGTGGTGGGGTTGCATGTAGTGGACCACCATGTACTCGGGGTCGCGCTCGCGGTGGACCGTTATCGCCCGGTCGGTGACGCTGTCGGCCGGGATCGTCCGGACCTCCTCGTCGAACGCGTACCGCCAGACCTCGTCGAGCAACCCGAAGTCCCCGGCGTCGAGGTGCCGGTCCGAGTACGGGTTCGCGGTGACGTAGTCGGTCCGGGCCACCTCCTCGTCGTCGCCGCCCCAGACGAAGTTCTTCTGTATCCACTCGCCGGAGCTACTGCCCACCGAGTAGGTGGTGGTCGTGTCGACGAAGTCGTACTCGTCGGCGACCTCCGCCATCAGGTCCGCACGGCAGGCGTCCAGCACGACGAACACGTCCCAGTCGTGCTCGTAGATGGGGGTCCCGTAGTTCCAGACCCTTCCCGACTGCCGGAACATCCCGATGTAGAACTCGTAGGCGGCCTCCTTGGCCCCGCTCCAGCCGTCCTCCCGGACGTGTTCCTTCGCGTCCGCGTACCAGTCGCTGAACGCCATCAGCTCCGCCCTCCGAGTTTGGTGACCAGCAACGACGGGAGCCGCGGAGCGACCAGTCTCGTGTGCCGTCTGGTCAGGAACCACAGCCACCCGAGGTTGTCGGAGAGGCTGTAGACGTCCTCCTCGTCGTCGAGGTGTTGCCATTCGTGGTCGATCCCCGTTACCGTGTAGCCGTTCTCGTATGCACTCATGAGGAAGTCGGTGTCACCTCCGTGGGAACAGGGTTCCGGAAAGCCGCCGACGTCACGCCAGACGTCCCTGTGGAAGGCCATCACCCGGCCCATCCCGGGTTCGAACCCCGACGGCCACGACAGCCTCGGGAGGACGCCGGTTCCGCGGGCGGTGAAGACCGTGTCCGGGTGCCGTTCGAGCCGGTCGCACAGTCCCCGGAACCACTCCTCCGAGAACTCGAGGTCGTCGTCGAGGATCACGATCGAGTCGTGGGCGGCGTCGGCCACGCCGGCGTTGCGGGCGCGGTTCAGCCCCTCGTCGCGGCGTATCTGGCGGTCGACCGCCGACGGGAGGCTGTCCGGGGTCAGCACCTGCTCCCTGGCGGACGGGACGACGACGCTGACGGTCATTCGAGGTATCCCAGGTCCCGCATGTGCTGTTCGACCTGGATGCTGTCCGGGTCGATGGCCTTCGCGTCGTCCTGGCGCTCGCGTGCCGTCCGCTCGAACTGCCTGAGCTCCGTCAGGAGCGATTCATCGGGGGCGTCTTCCAGCGTCTCCCCGTACTCCGCCTCGAGCGTCCCCGGGTCGAACGTCGTCCCGACGTACTCGTCCTTGCCGCGGTGTTCGCAGTCGAAGACCTTCCGCCCGTCCGCGGACCGGACCCCGCCGTATCCCATCGTCCCGTCGTAGAACACGTACTCCGCGCCCTCGCGTTCGCCCCTGGCGAGGGGAACGAGCGACTCGCCCATGGCGGACGCCGGGACGTCCATCCCCAGCAGGTCCAGCAGCGTCGGCATGAGGTCGACCAGCGACGCCTGGTCGGCCACGTCGACCTCCGGGAGTTCGCCGTGGTCGAAGACGAGGGGGATCCTGGTACACTCCTCGCTGAAGACGTTCTCGTGGCCGAACGCCCCCCAGGTCTCGTACCCGTAGAGGATCTCGCCGTGGTCGCTCGTGACGACGAGGACGTCCTCGGGACCGAGCCACCCCTCGTCCCGGAGCCACCCGACGAACTCCCGGAGCCTGTCGTCGAGGTACCGGCACTCGGCGTCGTACAACCGCCTGACGTCGGCGAGTTCCTCGGGCGTGGCGTCGCGCCCGTCGTTGCTCACGACCCGCCGCGTGAGGTTGTTGGCCTCGGTCCGGTCGGTGACCTCCGTCAGCTCGTCGTACGGCACGTACTCCTCGGCTGGCTCGTAGGGGTGGTGGGTGTCCATGTAGTGGAGCCAGACGTGGACGTCGTCGCGCGCCGGGTCCAGCCCGTCCAGCCAGGTCCGGGCCTTCCCGTTGAGGCCCTCGGCGGTCGCGTAGTAGTGCGAGTCCCCGACCGAGTTCTTCATCGACTTCCAGACGTTCATGTACCCGAACTCCAGGAGCTTGAAGAGCGCGCCGTCCTCGTCGATGTGCTCCCTGACCCTGTCCCGGAGACTGACCTCGTACCCGGCGCCCTCCTCGAACCCCCTGTCGTAGTTGTACTCGTCGCCGACGAACTTGTTGTCGGACCAGAGGGCCGTCCGGTAGCCCGCACGCTGGAACTCCTCGGCGATGGTGGTGACGGCGTCGCCGTCCGGGATCCCGATGCCGTCGATCGAACTCGGGTACCGCGAGGCCAGGAGCGTCGGGAACGACGCCGGGGTGAACGGCCCGTTGGCGACGGCGTTGGTGAACCGCGTCCCGTTCTCCCCGAGGTCGGCCAGGTAGGGCATCACGTCCTCGTCGACCGTCCGGTCGAGGCGGAGACTGTCGGACGAGAGGACGAAGACGTTGCCGCTCACGGGGCGTCCCCCCCGTGTCCCGGCGGTTCCGACATCGTCGATCCGTCCCGTGCAGCTCGTTCCGACCGATCGGACGTCCCGTGAGTCATGTCCTCGATCACTTCCCGGATACCTCGTTCGAATGCCGCGGGTCCGTAGGACTCGGCGCTGGTCCTGAGCCGGTCGCGGTCCCACTCCTGGCCGAGGGTTCGCTCTACACCGTCGGCGACCGCCTCGGGCGTGGGGTCGACCAGGACGCCGGTCTCGCCGTCCGTCACCTGGTTGTTGGTGTTCGGCTCGTCGACGGCCACCACGGGCGTCCCGGCGGCGAGGTACTCGACGGGCGTAATCCCGAAGTCCTCGCGGTTCGCGAGGAACACCCCCGCGGAGGCCCGTTCGACCGCCTCGACGAGCGTCTCGTCGGAGACGTACCCCTCGACGGTCACGTTCTCGGGAGCGGTCCGCTCTATCTTCGAGCGGAGCGGCCCGTCGCCGAGGAGCCGGAGGTGGGGGCCGTCTCCCTCGGTCCCGGACGAGAGCCGTTCGAACGCACGGACGGCGACCTCCGGTCGCTTGCGCTCCTCGAGGCGGCCGACCATCACGACCTCGTTCGGACGCTTCTCGCGGTCCGGGGAGAACCGGTCGACCATCACCGGCGGCGTGACGACCGCGTCCGGTTCGCGGTCGTAGTGGGCGACCATCCGCCGCGCGGTCAGTTCGCTGTTGGCGACGACGGTGGGGACGGCCCAGGTCTCCAGGCGGTCCAGCACCTTCACGGCGTAGCTGAAGAGTCCGCCGTCGAACCACAGCGACGAGAGGGGTGGATGGTGCATGTAGTGGACGATCCGCTGGTCGTCGTAGGGCTGGTAGAACTTGGTCGACGGACCGCTCGAGACCACCAGGTCGTACTCCTGGAGGTCGAGGTTCAGCCAGCGCCAGGCCGAAACCGCGTCCCGGACGGTCGACGTCTTCTCGCGGTAGGTGAGTATCCGGACGTCGTTCGGGGCCCGGTCCGTCCACCAGGACATGTCCTTCCCGGAGAACCCGACGACGAGGTCGGCGTCGAGAACCCGGGCCGTCTCCAGAACCACGTCGACGGCCCCGCCCGGGTGGACCGTCCCGTCGTGGATCACCGTCGCATTCATCGGTTCCGGATCACCGCCGACGGCGTGGCGGTCCGGCGGACGAGCGACGCCCTCGCCACTCCCGGCCGACGACGCGGTTCGGTCGCGATCGATCCCATCGGTCACCTGAAGGAGACGCGGGGTAAATAAATCCGTCACTCTCCGTCCCCGGGCCCGCTGTCGGTGATCCCGCCCGGCTGACCCCCGCGGGGCCGCCGCGTTCGAGGGTGTGCACCGCGGCACTATCATAAGGCTTATTCCCGCTTTCTGGTTTCTCCGGTGTAATGAGTCAGCAGAGCGAGCAGGCGGAGGCGGACGCCGAGGGTCGGTTCACGTCGGAGTCCGTCGTCGAGCGATTCGAGGAGTCGTACCACCTGCCCGTACTGGGGATCCTGATGGGATTCATGATCTGGGTCAGGACCCAGGCCTACGACGACTTCACGGGCGGTGAGAGGGTGCTGTTCAGTGGGAACGACGCGTACTACCACCTCCGGCAGGTCAGTTACACCGTCAACAACTGGCCGTTCACGATGCCGTTCGACCCGTGGACCAGGTTCCCCTACGGGACGAGCGTCGGCCAGTTCGGGACCCTCTACGACCAGCTCATCGCGACTGCCGCCCTGGTCGTCGGCCTGGGGGATCCCTCGTCCAGGGAGGTCGCCCTCACCCTCCTGGTGGCACCGGCGGTCATCGGCGCGCTGGTCGCGCTCCCGGTGTACTTCATCGGCGAACGGCTCCACTCCCGGCCGGCCGGCCTGTTCGGCGTGCTCGTCCTCGCGCTCCTCCCGGGCGAGTTCTTCAGGCGCTCGCTCGTCGGGTTCTCGGACCACCACGCCGCCGAGGTCCTGTTCATGACGACGGGCGTGTTCGCGATGATAATGGCCCTGGGCGTCGCCGAACGCGAACTCCCGGTCTACGAGCAACTGCTCGACCGGGACTGGGACGGCCTCGCGACCCCCGCCAAGTGGGCGGCCATCGCCGGCGTGGCGGTGACGCTGTACGTCCTGGTGTGGCCGCCGGGCGTCGTCCTCGTGGGCATCGTCGGGGTCTTCTTCGCCCTGGCGATCCCGGTGGAGTACTTCCGGGGCCGGACCCCCGACCACCTCGTGGCGGTGGGAACGGTCTCGATGGCCGTCGTCGCCCTCACGACCCTCCCATTCATCGACTCCCTCTCCTTCTCCGCCGCGGAGATCTCCCCGCTGCATCCCCTCCTGGCGTTCGGGGTGGCCGTCGGCTGCCTGGGTCTCGGCGCGATGGCCCGGGTGTGGGACGACCGGGACGTCGACCCTCGCGCGTACCCGTTCGCCGTGGCCGGACTCGCACTGGCCGGGACGGCCTTCATCGCACTGGCGTTCCCGGACCTGTACAACCTGCTGATCAACCAGTCCCAGCGCGCCTTCGGCTTCGGCCAGGGCGCCTCGACGCTGACGATTTCCGAGGCACAGCCGACCCCCGGCGTCGATCCCTTCGACGCGGACCGTCTGAGTACCTACCTCTACCGTGCGGAGTACGGGCTGACCTACGTCGTCGCCATCGCCGGCCTCCTCTGGTTGCTCGTGGACTCGTTCCTGGGCGAGGAACACCGCTCGGAGACGCTCCTGATCGGCGTCTGGTTCGTGTTCACCTTACTGATGGCCCTGACCCAGGTCCGCTTCCACTACTACCTCGCGCCCGGCGTCGCGGTGCTGAACGGCTGGGTGCTGGGCCAAATTGTCGACCTGGTCGGCGTCCCGGACCTGACCCAGCGGATCGGCGACATGAAGGGCTACCAGGTGCTGACGCTGCTGGCCGTGGTCATGCTCATCGTGGCGCCGCTGGCGCCCCCGCTCGCGGCGGAGACCCGGGCCGACTCCCAGCAACAGGACTCCCCGATGTGGGTCGTCCCGGCCGGGGGCAGCGACAACGTCGGGCCCTCCGGCACCCGGTGGGCCGGGAGCGGAGCGTGGATGAGCGACAACACCCCCCAACCGGGAACCTACGGTGGCGCCGACGAACCGATGGACTACTACGGGACGTACGGGAAAGCGGAGGACTTCGACTATCCCGAAGGTGCCTACGGTGTGATGTCGTGGTGGGACTACGGCCACTGGATAACGGTACTCGGCGAGCGGATCCCACACGCCAACCCGTTCCAGGAGAACGCCCGGTCGGCCTCGTCGTTCCTGCAGGCCAGTTCGGAGGAACGGGCGAACCTCGTCCTCGAGGCCATCCCGTCGCTCCGGGGACAGGCCGGCGAGATCGACGAGATGTCCAACGAGGAACTCCGGTCGGTGGTCGACGACCAGTCGCCCCAGGAGAGCCACGAGGACGTCCGCTACATCATGATCGACGACCAGACGGCGACGACGAAGTTCAGCGCCGTCACCCAGTGGGCCGACCCGCCCGGTTCGAGTGGTGGCTACTTCCAGCGTGGACTGTACGACGACAACCAGTCCGTGGAGGTCACGACCGACCGGTACGACCAGACGATGGTCTCGAAGCTCTACCTGAACGACGCCAACGGACTGGAACACTACCGCCTGGTCCACGAGGTCCCGCGGTACACCATCGTCGGCGGGGCGGCTGACAGACAGTACCGGAACTCGGTCCCCCTGCTGACGTTCTCGCGGCCCCCGTACAACCTCCTCTTCCGGGGCTGGAACTCCCAGCTCGACAACCTCAGTCGCGCCCTGCGCGCGAACGACGCACAGAGCCGGACCGTCGACATGGGACAGATATCGCCCCGCCTCCAGGGCATCCGCGCCTACAACGCCCGGATCACGTCGGTCGTCAAGACCTTCGAGTACGTCCCCGGTGCACAGGTCACGGGACAGCTCAACGGGACCAACGTCTCCGGGCAGACGGTCATCGTGTCGATAAACCTGGAGGCCCAGTCGGGGCGGAGCTTCCGGTACACCCAGAGCACCGAGGCGGACGAGGACGGCCGGTTCTCGATGACGGTCCCCTACCCGACCGACAACAGCGTCGGACCCGAGGAGGGCGGGACCAACACCAGCGTCACGCCGGTCGGGAACTACTCGGTCTTCGCCGGGACGTTCGTCCCCATCGAGACCTTCGACGTCCCCGAATCCGCCGTCTACGACAACGAAACGGTGGACATCGGAACCGTCGACGTGCCCGAACCGGACAACCAGGTCGATGTCGACGACGGGAACCAGTCCGACGACGGGAACCAGTCCGACGACGGGAACCAGTCCGACGACGGATCCGGGTCGCTGAGCGGTACCGCGCCGTCGATGGGGACCTCGAACGCCGCCCCGTCGACGGCGGCCCCGAACGCCGCCCCGTCGACCGGTCACACCAGCGGCGTCGGGGAGTCCGGCACCGTGGACCCCCTCGCCGCACCGGTCCGCGGGAACTAGCGCCCCCAGCATGGCACGATCGACCGACACCGGCGACGCCGACGAGGCGGTGACCGTCGCCGGACTGTCGGTCTCGCCCCGGGACCTCCTCGGCGTGTACCTGAAGGGCATGTTGATGGGCGCGGCCGACACCGTCCCCGGCGTCTCCGGGGGCACCATCGCGCTCGTGACGGGCATCTACGACAGGCTCATCACCGCAATCAGCGCCGTCGATCTCCGCGACCTCCGGGCACTGCTCGGGATTCACACGACCGAGGGGCGCCGGGAAGTCCTCGACGTCGCGGAGCGGGTCGACGCCCCCTTCCTCGCCGCGCTCGGTCTGGGCGTCCTCACCGCCGTCGTCTCGGTCGCGCGGGTGATAGAGGCCGCCAGGACGACCTACCCGGGGGTGACGTTCGCGGCGTTCTTCGGCCTGATCGCGGCCTCTGCCGTCGTGCTCTACGGAGAGGTCGACCTCACGACGCCGCGCCGACTGGCGCTGGCGGCCGTGGCCATCGTCGTCGTCGGGACCGTCGCGTGGTTCGGTGCCGGCGAACCGAGCGGATCGGTCCAGGCGGTCCCACTGTGGTACGTCTTCGTCTCGGGGGTCGTCGCGATCTGTGCGATGGTCCTCCCGGGCGTCTCCGGGGCCTTCCTCCTGATCCTCCTGGGGTCGTACCTGTACATGCTGGCGACCCTGAACGACTTCACGGGGTCGCTCGTCGGCCTCCTCGACGGCGGCGCGTTCGAGTCCGTCGTCTCACAGGGGGTCGTGGTGGGAGCATTCTGTACCGGGGCCGTCGTCGGACTGCTGTCGGTCACCCACGTCATCCGGTGGGCGCTGGATCGCTACCGCGAGGCGACCCTGACAGTCCTGGTGAGCCTGATGGTCGGCGGACTGGTCGCACCGGCCAGGAAAGTTCACCTGTCGCTGGGGTCGTCGCCGGATCCGGGCCAGGTCGCCGCCGTCGTCGCCGCGGCGCTCGTGGGGGCCGGGGCGCTACTGGTGTTCGACCACTTCACCGACGACCTGGAGTACGCCGACTAGCCCCGGCCCGTCCAGAGACCGCCGATCGATCCCGCCCGGAACAGCGAGCACCCGGACGACGACTGGCCCCGGCAGTGCGGGACCGACCGACTTGCGGTACCGTTACTGTAACTACCGGCACTCCGGATCGCCCGCCTGCACCGTGACGACGGGGTGGTAACGGACCGCCGACCGGTCGGCGACGGGGTCATCGACCGAGACGACCCGGGAGCCACCGGGGATGTGCCGCGTTACCGTGTGAGGAACCTACAAGTTCCGGGGGGACGCACTCTCTGATATGCCAGGAGGAGCAGACCAGACCCTGATCCCGTTTCTGTGGCGCGCCGAGCGACTGTACGACGACACCGAGATCGTCTCACGGACCCACGAGGGGCGGGTCCGGTACGACTACGCCGACTACGCCGACCGCGCCCGGCAACTCGCCGACGTCCTGAGCGCGGACGGCCACGGCCGGGGCGACCGGATCGCGACGTTCTGCTGGAACCACCACCGGCACTTCGAGACGTACTTCGGGGTGCCGGGCGCGGGGACACAGTTACACACGATCAACCCGCTGCTCCCGGACCACCACGTCGAGTTCATCGTCGAGAACGCCGACGACAGGGTGATATTCGTCGACCCGTCGCTGGTCGAGAAACTGGAGGGCCCGGCCGGGTCGGCGGCGTTCGACGGCGTCGAGCAGTTCGTGGTGATGGGCGATACCGTCCCGGACACCTCGCTGTCGCCGGTGACCGACTACGAGTCCTACGTCGCGGGCGGCGACCCCGGCTACGAGTGGCCGGACATTGACGAGGACCAGGCCGCGGGGATGTGCTACACCTCCGGGACGACGGGCAAGCCCAAGGGCGTCGAGTACACCCACCAGATGCTGTGGGCCCACACGATGACGACGCTGACGCCCCAGGGGATCCCCGTCGCGGACGACGACGCGGTCATGCCGGTGGTGCCGATGTTCCACGTCAACGCCTGGGGACTGCCGTTCTCGACCACGGCGGCCGGGGCCAAGCACGTCTACCCCGGCCCGTCCCCCGAACCGGCGGACCTGGTGTCGCTCATCGAGGACGAGGGCGTGACCGTCTCTGCCGGCGTCCCGACCGTTTGGCTCGGGATCCAGCAGTACCTCCAGGAGGCCGAGGGCGACCTCTCGACGCTGGAGCGGGTGATAATCGGCGGGTCGGCGGCCCCCGAGAGCCTGATCCGGTGGTACGACCAAGAACACGACGTCGAGGTAGTCCACGCCTGGGGGATGACCGAGATGAGCCCCATCGGGACCGTCGCCAGCCTCAAGAGCGGAATGGACCACCTCGACTACGACGGCGAACTCGACAAGCGGACCAAGCAGGGCATGCCCGTGCCCGGCCTGGAGATGAAAGTCGTCGACGACGACGGGAACGAGGTGCCCTGGAACGGCGAGGACTTCGGCGAACTCCTCGTCCGGGGACCGTGGGTGACCCGGGAGTACTTCGAACGACCGCGGGCCACCGAGGAGGAGTTCGAGGACGTCCCCGCGAGCGACGCGAGCGGGGAGTCGGAAGAGCAGCACTCTTCCGGAAGGTGGCTCCGGACCGGCGACGTGGTCACCGTCGACGAGGAGGGCTACGTCGACATCGTGGACCGCACCGACGACGTGATCAAATCGGGCGGGGAGTGGATCTCGTCGGTCGAACTGGAGAACGCGATCATGGCCCACGACGACGTGGCCGAGGCCGCCGTCGTCGGCGTCGACCACGACACCTGGGGCGAGCGACCCGTCGCGTTCGTCGTCCCCGCCGGCGACGTCGACGAGGACGCCCTGGCCGGCGACATCCAGGCCATGATAGAGGCCGACTACCCCAAGTGGTGGCGTCCCGACGCGATCCGGTTCATCGACGAGATACCCAAGACCGCGACCGGAAAGTTCTCGAAGATGACCCTCCGGGAGGAGTACGGCGACCGCGTCCACGTCCAGGACGTGCCCGAGGACGCCGCTCCCGAGGCCGAGGAGGAGTGACCGGCCGGGCGCGATCCCCTGGCGGATCGCCCGGACCGGGCGGTTCCCCGACGGATC
This sequence comes from Halobacteriales archaeon QS_8_69_26, assembly GCA_003023195.1. GTDB lineage: Archaea > Halobacteriota > Halobacteria > Halobacteriales > SW-7-71-33 > PXRX01. The sequence goes on along the minus strand of PXRX01000032.1, from coordinate 25,454 downwards.
GCCCGGACCGGGCGGTTCCCCGACGGATCGCCCCGAATAGGTGGCGACCGTGGGTAAAGCGACTCTCTCACCGACCTCAAGACACTTTCCGGTGGCGGACGACGGACGGGTGTGAAACGGAGAGCGATGCTCGCCGCCCTGGCGGGCGCTCTGGCTGGCTGTGGGGATCCGGAGGCTCGCCGCCGGCAGGGGACCTTCGGGGTCCCCGACACGACCACGACTACGGACCGGCGGAGGACGACCGAAGACCCGACGACCGTTCAGGGGGTCGACCCCCGGGAAGGGGTCGAGGTGCCGGACGCCGCTCGCCGGGCGGTCACGAGTCGGAGCGGTCCGACCCGGCGGTTGGTCCTCACGGAGCGGGTGCTGACGGAGACACAGCAGTTCGGTCGACTGACGGCCGGCTTCCTCGCTCCCCCGACGTCGGAGGGGCCAGCGCGGGTCTGGATCCGGTTCACCAACGCCTCGGAGTACCGCCGGCCCTTCGAGTTCGGTCCGTCGCCGCCGTTCTCGCACTACTGGGCGACCGAGGTCGAGGGGTCGAACGAGAACCGCGCGTTCCTGTTGGTGCCCGACGACGACCGGCCGTTCCCCTACGACGGGGTGATGCCCGAGTCGTCCACCGAGGGACGCTGGGTCGGGGCCGGTCGCCTCGGCACGCCCGACGGCCCGATCGACGAGTACCGGATCAGTCTCGACCCCGGCGAGTCCATCGCGGGGACCTACAGCCTGCTGGTTCACCCCGAAAGGTTTTCGCTCCCCGACCGGGGCGTCTACCGATTCGACGGGGGGTACTGGACCGAGGGATCGCTCGGCCTGTCGGTGTTCGACCCGGACCTGTGGTCTACGGGGGGCACGCGGTTCGACCCCGCCCGTACCCTCCCCTCCCTCCCCGGAGCCACGGAGACGCGCTGGTACCACCGGGTCGCCGCCCGGACCCCGACGCCCGCGACGTTCCTCGAACCCGACGCCGAGCGGGTCCGGATCGGCGAGGGAGAGACCGAACTCGCGGTCGAGAACTACGCGCCCCAGACCGTCCGGCTCTCGACCTGGAGTCTCCACAAGCGCCACGGCGACGACTGGAAGCGGATCGTGCCCTGGCGACCACGCGACCGGGAGGGTGCTGAAAGGACGCCCGCCCGCCCACTCCCGCCCGGTGAACGGAGCGCCGCGACCCTCGTGCCGGTCGGCCCGGACGAGACGGACCCCGATCCGTACGCCCCGGGACTGCGCGTCGAGGGGGTCGGGGCCGGCACCTACGCGTTCGGGATACGGGCGCACGACCTCGACGGCCCCGGACCCGACGCGCCCGTGACCGTCGGCCAGGGTGACCGGGAGAACCCCTTCCCCGGCGACGATACCGTCGCCCTGGCGGCCCTGCTGGAGTTCACCGGTCCCGCGGCGGCGGTGACGCCGACCGGCGACGTGGTGGACGTGTCCACGGACGGCACGACCGTGACGGTACGCGTCGACTCCGTGACCACAAGCGACCCCGTCGTAGGGCCCGAACTGGTTGTAACTCCCGTCGAGACCCCCGACGGCGCGGTGGAACTGATCACCGAGCAGGTCAACCAGTTCCCCGCGCTCCGGAACGCCCTGGCGGCCTTCGAGGAGGGCGTGAGCGAGGTTCGCGTCGTGACGAGCAGGTTCCGGGTCCGGAGCGTCCTCGACAGCCTCGCACCCGAGGCCGACCGCCTCCGGTTCGTACACGAGGGGCGGACGTTCGAGGCCCGGGCCGACGACGTGCTCTCCCCCGATTAGTGGGCGACCACGGACGAACCCAGGTGTCCGGCGACCGCCGCCGGCGCCGGCACTCCCGCGGACTCCGAGGCGCGTTCCCGCGGACCGATCCACCGGCGTCAGTAGAGAACGCCGGCCCCGTCAGTCGCCGGGGTCGCGACGGGATCCCGGACCTACCACTCGACCTCGAACGCCAGGGTGTCCCGGTCCTCGGTGGCGGCCTCGTACTCCTCGCGGAGGATCGAAAAGCGGTGCTGGTCGGTCACCTCGCCGCTCGGCCGGGCCGAGTGCTGGCGGAGCAGACCCTCGTGACGCCCGCCGTATCGATCGACGTAGGACTCGATCATCCGACGGGACGCCTCGTTGCCGGCCGCGCAGGTCGAGTACCAGGCCGCCATGTCGTAGGTCTCGAAGTTGAGTTCGACGAACGCCGACGCCCGCTCGGAACCGTACCCCCGGCCCCAGTACTCCCCGGCGAGGACGATCCCCGACCCGCCACGTCGCTGTTCCCACTCGGGGCCGTACGCGGTAACTCCGACCACGTCGCCGTCCTCGTCGGTCGAGCGCAGGACGTACCGGGCGGTGTCGGCGTCGGCCCACTGGGACTCGGCCGCGTCGACGAACTCCACCACCTCGTCGAGGCGGCCGAACCGGAACCAGGGCATGTGCTCGGTGGCCGCGCCCTGCCAGTCGTCGCGCGAGAAGAACTCGTATAGCTCGAAGGGGTCGACGTCCTCGTGGCGGATCCGTTCGAAGGTGAGTCGGTCGGTCTCGATCCGCCGGGGGAAGAGGCCGTGGGACATGGGGGATCGGTCGCTCCCCCCGGTCGAATGGCTTTCGGACGCCGGCGTCCGGGCGTGCCGGACGTTGGCGCGCCGGCCCGCGGACGAGGGGCCCGCCGGGCGTCGACCCCGGTCGGGGGGAAGCTTGATGTGGCCGTCCGTAGCAGGCGAGGGCATGGACCTCCCCGCGAGCGACCCGGTCGCGGACGCCATCGCGGAACCGGCCAGGGTGGAGAGCAAGGCGACCTACGAGGACGCGGTCGACGAGTTCCGGAGCCGGAACTACACCTACCTCCCGCTCCCGGAGGACGGCGAGTACTACCACGTCAAGGAGGGCTGGTTCGGCGACCTCCGGCCGGAGCAGGTGGTCGCCCCGGACGAGGACCTGCTGACGGTGATGGAACTGCTCCGGGAGGCACCGTTCGTCCTGGTGGACTACGGCGGGACCGACGCGGCCGGCCCGGGCGGTGCCCCGTCGGGGAGCGGATCCGGCGACGTACCGGCCGGGCGCTGGACGGCGGGACAGGGATCCGACGAGGGCGTCCCGGAACTGGAACCGTCGGGGCAGGGATCCGACGAGGGCGTTCCGGAACTGGAACCGTCGGGACAGGGATCCGACGAGGGCGTCCCGGAACGGGAGCCGTCCGAGCAGGGATCCGACGGTGACGCAGTCGACGGGGAGCCGAGCGGTCGGAACCACGGGAGCGGCTACGGCATCATCACCGTCTCGGACGTCAACAAGCGCCCGACCCACGAGATGCTCTACCCCGTTATCGCGGAACTTGCGGGGCTGATCGCCCGCCGGATCGAGGCGCGGTACGACTCCAGGGAACTGTTCGACCTGCTGGACGACCGCACGGTCGGCGGGTGGGTGAAGGACGAACGGAAGGACGTCGAACTCCACGTCGCCGAAAGCATGGACCTGGGGGAGATGGCCCGGGTGCTGCGGTCCTCGCCCGACGAACTGGCGAAGTCCTGTGGCTTTCGTTCCCCCGAGGACCTCGACGACCTGGACCGGATCCGCGACCTGCGCAACCGGGTCATGCACGCCAACCGGTCGCTCGTCAGGCGCCGCGAGGACATCGGGACCACCCTCGAAACCGTGGAGCGGGCGGTCGGCCTGATCGAACGCGCCAACTCCGGGGCCGCGTTCGAGTGATCCGGGCGACCCGACAGTCGTCGTCGGGCGATCCCGAGCCGGTCGCTTCAATACCCTCACGGCCCTCCCGGCGTGAACCTGGAGTACCCGCTGTTCCTGATCAACTACAAGCTCTACGAGGGGACGGTCGGCGAGGAGGGCCTCGCCTACGCCAGGACCGTCCAGCGAGTGATGGAGGACGCGGGGGCGCGGTTCGCCCTCGCCCCGGGGACGCCGGACCTGCGACTGGTCGCCGAGAACGCCGACGTGCCCGTGGTGGCCCAGGCGGTCGACCCCGTCGAGACGGGCCGGGGAACCGGCGCGGTCCTCCCGGAGGCCGTCCGCGAGGCCGGCGCCGAGGCGGTCCTCGTCGACCACCCCGAGCACCGCGAGACCCTGGACGGCGTCGAACGGGTGATCGACCGGTGCCGGGCGGTGGGCCTGGACACCATCGTCTGCGCCGACGGGGTGGAGGCCGCCCGCGCCGTCCTCGCGTTCGACCCCGACTGCCTGCTGTTCGAGAACCCCGCGGACGTGGCGACCGGGCGTGCGATCACGCGAACACACCCCGAACGCGTCGAATCGGTCGTCGAAAGCGTCGCGGCCGAGAACCCCCGCACGAAGGTCCTCGTCGGCGGTGGGATCACCGACCCGGAGGACGTCGCCCGCGGGTTCGAACTCGGCGCCGACGCCGCGGGTGCCGCCTCCGCCGCACTCGGTGCCGACGACCGCGAGGCCTGGCTCCGCGGGATCGCGGGGGCGATGCCGCCCTGACGACCCACGGACCACCGTCCGTTCCCGGTCCGATCCACCCGACGACGTGAGGTAAGCACACAATCGAGCGCCTCTTTGTGATACGTATACTGCAACTCGACGCGTCGTTACTGTAGAATTACTGTAAGCCTGGATCCGAGTCAGGACCGGGACCTCCAGTGCCCACTACTCCGGATCCGGGACCAGGTCGGCCGCGCGCTCCCTGACCGGTTCGATCCCCACCTCGGCGGCCAGGTCCCGGGCCTCGGTCGCCAGCTCCCGGGATCGCTCCGCCTCGCCCCGTTCGGCCGCGAGTTCGGCCAGGTCCGCGAGGAGTTGCGCCCGGAGGGGTGGCCGGTCCGCGGCCGGTCCCCCCAGAGCACGCTCCAGTCGTTCCCGCGCCCCGTCCGGGTCGCCCCGCTCCCGGTCGCAGTCGGCGCGGATCCGGGCCACGGCGACCGCCAGCGAGGGCGGGGCCTCGTCGCCGAGGTGGGTACGGGCGTCGTCGGCCCACTCGGCGGCGCGGTCGTACTCCCCGCGCTCGACGGCGTCTCGCGCGAGGCCGACGAGGTTCAGCGCCGCGATCCCTCCGGCCCCGACCGCCCGGGCACGTTCGAGGCCCTCGCGGTGGCACCCCTCGGCGCGGTCGACGTCCCCGTCCCCCCGGGCACGCTCGCCCAGCTGGGCCATCGCGTAGGCGACGGCACCGGGTTCCCCCGCGTCGCGGGCGGCCGACAGCGCCGACTCGGCGTGGTCCCGCGCCGCCTCGGGGTCGCCGCGCTGGGCGGCCAGCCCGCTGAGCGCGTTGTGGACCTCCGCCCGCGTCCCGTCGTCGCCCACCTCGTCGGCGACCGCCAGGCTCCGCTCCAGGTGCTCGCGGGCGGCGTCGTACTCGCCCAGCGACTGCCGGATCCCGCCCAGGTCCGCGGCAGCCGCGGCGACGGTCAGGTGCGCGTCCGCCCGTTCGGCGGCCGACAGCGCCGCCTCGTAGCGCTCCGCGGCGGCCCGCTCCTCGCCCGTGGCCTCGTGGGTCCGCCCCAGTTCCCGGAGGGCCTCCGCGAGGTGGGCGGGGTCGCCGGCACCCTCCAGGGCTGCGCGTGCACCTTCCAGGGACTCGACCGCACGCCGCCCCTCGCCCAGTTGCCGGCGGACGATCCCCAGGTTCACCAGGGGAGTCGCCCGCTCCGCCGGGCGGTCGGAGTCGCGGTGGGCCTCGACGGCGCGCTCGAACGCCGCTATCGCACCCTCGGCGTCGCCCAGGTGCAGGGCGGCCGTGCCCAGCCGGTTGTGTGCGGTTCCCCGGAGGAACGGGTCGACGACGACCTCTGCGGCGTGCAGGGCCCGCTCGAAGGCCTCGCGCGCGGCCTCCACGTCGCCCCGTTCGAGCAGCGCCGCCCCCTCGTTGATCCGCAACCGGACGCTCTCGGCATCCGGACCCCCCTCCGGCGGGTCGACGTCGAGCCCCCGCCGCGCCAGGTCCACCGCGGCGTCGAAGTCCCCGGTGTCGTGGTGGACGCGGCTGGCCGTCCGGTAGGCGCGCCGCCGCGCCCCGGCGTCGCCACGCTCCCGGACGTAGGCGTAGTGGCGGAGCGCCTCGTCGTGGTCGGCCAGGGCCGCACGGGCGTCCCCCAGGTCCTCCAGCGCGGCGATCAGTGACGCGTCGTCGCCCACCGTCCGGGCCAGGTCGGCCGCCGTCTCCAGGGTCTCGGCGGCCACGCCGTGGGCGTAGCGCTCGCGGGCCCAGTCGGCGGCCGCCAGGTACCGGTCTGTCCGTCCCCGGGTTCCGCGACGTCCTCGACCGCCGCCGCGATCCGACGGTGGAGCGTCCGTTCGCGTTCGCCCTCGAGTCGGTCCAGCGTCACCTCGCGGACGGCGTCGCCGGCGAACCGGACCTCGCCGCCCGCACGGCGGACGAAGAGGCCGGCCCCGGCCAGGAGGTCGACCCACTCGTGCAGGTCGGGGACCTGTCGGTCGATGGCCGCCGCCAGGACTCGCACGTGGACGGCACCGCCCGCCACGGCCGCCGCCTCCAGGACCGCCACCGCGGGATCCGGGAGGCCGTCGATCCGGCGGTCGACGATTCCGGCGACGCTATCGGGAACGTCGTCCCGTGGGTCCGGGTACGGGTCCGGGGAGGGATCGTCGTCCCCACTAGCGAGCAAGTCGTGGCGGTCCCCGACCGCCAGGCAGTACCGGACCGTCTCCGCGGCGAGTAGCGGGTTCCCGCCGGACCGGTCGGCGACCCCCTCGACGAGCGACGCGGGGGGATCGGGGTCTGCTAGCAGGTGGGCGACGACCCCCGCGACGTCGTCCCCGCCGAGGGGGTCGAGGGGGATCCGTGTCTCCCCGTCCAGAGCGGCGAGGAACTCCCCGAGGGGGCCCTCCCTGGTCGCGGTGTCGTCGACGACCCCCGCCAGGACGACCGGTGCGTCGTCCAGTCGGTCCGCGAAGTCGCCGAGGACCGCGAGCGACGGGCGGTCGGCGTCCCCGAGGTCGTCGACGGCCAGCATCACCGGGCCATCGGCGGCGGTGTCGCGGATCAGGTCGGCCAGTTCCCCTGCCAGGGCCGCCCGCCGCGACCGGCGTTCTCCCGGATCCTCGACGGGACGGCCCGCGTGACTGTCGAACGCCTCGGCAACCCGCTCCGGGTCGGCGACCCCCGACAGCGCCCGGAGGACGGGACCGTAGGGGGGATCGTCCGCAGTGGCGGTCGCGACGCCCACGGCGAACCCCCGTTCCCGGGCGACGGCCGCCCCCCGTTCGAGGAGCGAACTCTTGCCGGCGCCCGCGCCGCCGGTGACGAGGACCGGCTCCGTCCGGCCCGTCGCGGCGGCGTCGAGGACCGCCCCGAACCGGCCGAGTTCGGGGCCGCGGTCGACGAACCGCTCGCCCACCCCGCGGGGCCCGGCGCGGACCGTCCCGTCGGTCGCGTTGGCGAGGGCCCACGCCCCCGGGTCGGCAACGGTGTCCGCGGGACCCTCGAACCGCACCGGGTCGTCGGCGGGGGTCGCGGCCGCCACCGCACCGCCTGCGGGCGGATCGAGAACGCGATCGACAGTCCCGAGGCACACCTCCCGGCTCCGGTCCTCGTGCCCCACCGTTACCCGCCGGTCGGCCACCCGCTCCCGGATATCCCTCGCCTGTTCGAACCCCGCGTCGGTGAGCGCGTAGACGTATCGCCGGCCGTCGAGGCTCTCCACCCGTCCGACCCGCCGCTCGACCAGCCCATCCGCGACCAGGTCCCGGAGGGCCGACAGGACCGCGACCCGGTCCCCGACCGCCGCCGCCCGGACCCCCAGTCCGGCCCAGATCCCCGGGAGGCTCCGGGCCAGCGGTGCCGGATCGTCCGCGGAGTCCGTCGGGTCGAGGCCGTCGAGGTGGAGCACCACGGCGTCGTCAGTCGACGGCTCGTCCATCACCCGCCCAGTTTTTCGCCGGGGACCAAAACTCCGTCGCGGTCCGGCCGGGACCTCTACTGGTGGTGAGGCGGGACGTGATCAGGCGTGGGCGTCGCCGGCCCAGAACTCGCTGTCCTTGCGGAGCTTCGGGACCCAGGTGTCCTCGTCCCTGGCGAGGAGGACCACCCGTGACCGGGGCACTTCCTTCACCGTGTCGTGCTCGGGCAGGTGTTCCAGGAGGTCCGTGGCGAACTCCCGGACGCGCTCGTGGTCGGGCATCACGCCCCGGTCGAGGCGGGACTGGGAGTGGCCCACGTGCATGTAGGCCTTCAGCTCCACGAAGTCCGGGTCCGCCCGCCGGATCATCCCGGCGTAGGCCGCCGGGTGGTCCATGTTCCAGCCGTCCATGCAGGTGGTCCGGATCACGGTCCGCGAGTCCTTCCCGTGGAGGACGTCCATCGTCTCGACCAGCTTCTCCCAGGCGTCGTCCTCGACGGGGCGGACCACCCGGTCGAAAGTGGCCCGGTCGGCGGCGTCGACGCTGACGTACAGCTGGGTCGGCTCGCACTCCGCCAGGACGTCGGGGTTCGTCCCGTTCGAGACGAGGAATGTAGTCATCCCGCGGTCGTGGAACGCCTCGATCAGTTCCGGGAGGTAGGGATACAGCGTCGGCTCCCCGTCCAGGGAGATGGCGACGTGGCGTGGCTCCCGGGAGGCCTCGAACCGCTCGCGGGGCACCTCCTCGTTGCCGCCGAAGCCCGACAGGAGCGTGCGCTGGAGTTCCACCGACGCCTCGGCGACGGCGTCCGGGTCGTCCCACTCCACGTCGCCGAGTTCGTAGGCGTGGCCCTGGTGGTCGCGCCAGCAGAAGACACACCGCTCGTTGCACTTCACGACCGGCGTCATCTGCACACAGCGGTGTGACTCGATGCCGTAGAATACTTTCTTGTAACACTTCCCGTCCCCCTTGAGGGCGTTCTCCGTCCAGCCACAGGTCTGGGCGGCCGTGTGGTTCTCGCTGTGATAGTCGGGCTCGTCCACCTGCTTGGGCATATGCCCCAAAGGGAACTGACGACGGGTTAAACCTGGCGTATACCGTCACCCCGCCGGTCGGTGACCGGGGCGACACCGGACGCTTCGGCAGCCGTGGTCTCGGCGGCGAGCGCGAGCGCCGCCACACACTCACCACCACTGCGGGGGGATTCCGGTCAGTAGCGCCGCATCGACCCCGGTACGATCAGCCACCCGAGGCCGAAGCCCAACAGCCCGGCGGCCGCCGTGACCAGGAGGCTGCCCGTCTGCATCCCGAAGCTACACCCGTCGTGGACCCACAGGACGTAGGTCGAGCCCCCAGAGTCCGGCGGGAGCGCCAGACTGCAGGGCGTCACCGCCGCGTACGCCAGGTCGAACACCCCGATCGTGATCACGGCGATGAAACCGGCGATCGGATTCCGTCCGTAGTACATGTGTTCCTATCTTCCCGTTCGATGGATGCCCACTGCCGCGTCGGTCGCGGTCACTTCGCCACCGCGGGACTGGACCGCCGGACCGGACACGACTCGGGGGCCGTCGGTCACCACTGTCGGTCCCCTCCCGCCACCGTCCCGGCCTCGGCGGTCGCCGCCTCGAAGGCGTCGGCCACCGCCGCTACGGTACTGGTTTCAGGGAGCCCCACGTCACGATACCCGAACGACGGAATCCGAAACCCGCCACGCGAGAACATCGAGGCCACCCAATCATGAAAGTCGAAATCGAGATCCCCGACAAGTACGCACGGAAACTCGAAGAGGTCGAGGAGGTCGAACCGACGATCCAGGGCCAGATAGAGGTCGAGGTCCTCCCCCAGGTCCTGCGGTTGATCAACGACGCCCACAGGCAACTGGAGGAACGAGAGCGGGACCGGCTGGTAGGGGGATCCGGCGACGAGCGAGGGGAGTAAACGGACCGCCCCGCGAAAAAGGGTGACGGACCGCCCCGGCCGCCAGGACTCCGGTCTACCACGCGAGCCGGGAGCGTCGGCGCAGGCCGACGAGTCAATCCTCCCGACGATCGGACGCCGAGCCTTCAGGCGGTCACGCCGGCCCGCTCGGCGGCCTCGAGGAGTTCCTGGTACCGGTTGCGGATCGTGACCTCGCTCACGTCCGCGACCTCGCTCACCTCGCCCTGGGTGAGCGACTCGTTGGTCAACTGGGCGGCGGCGTACAGGGCGGCGGCCGCGAGGCCGATGGGCGACTTGCCGCTGTGGACGGCCTGGTCGCGGGCGGTGTCCAGCAGTTCCCGGGCCCGCCGCTCGACCTCGCTGGACACGCCGAGGTCACCGGCGAACCGTGGGACGTACCGCTCGGGGTCGGTGGGGCCGACCTCCAGGTTCAGCTCCTTGACCACGTACCGGTAGGCGCGCTTGACCTCCTGCTCGTCAACCCGCGAGACGCTGGTTACCTCGTTGATGGACCGCGGGGTACCCGTCTGGCGGATGGCGGCGTAGAGCGACGCCGTCGAGATGCCCTCGATGGACCGGCCGGGCAGGAGGTCCTCCTCCAGGGCCCGGCGGTAGATCACTGCGGCGGTCTCGCGGACGTCGTCGGGGACGTCCAGCGCGGAGGCCATCCGCTCTATCTCGCCCAGGGCCTGCTTGAGGTTGCGCTCCCTGTGGTTGCGCGTCCGGAACCGCTCGTCCCAGGTGCGCAGGCGCTCCATCCGGCGGCGTCGCTCGGGCCCGAGGCTGTTCCCGTAGGCGTCCTCGTTCTTCCAGTCGATGACCGAGGACAGTCCCTTGTCGTGCATCATGTTCGTCGTCGGGGCGCCGACCCGTGCCTTCCGGTCGCGTTCTGCCGCGTCGAAGGCCCGCCACTCGGGACCGGGGTCGATGGCGTCCTCCTCGACGACCAGTCCGCACTCGGTGCAGGCGGTCTCGCCGTGTTCGGCGTCGACCGCGAGCGAGCCCCCGCACTCGGGACAGACGTCCGTCTCCTCGCGGGCTCGTTCGGATCGCTCGTCGCTCCGTTCGTGTTCTTGCGTTCGCGTACTCATGGTGGAGGGAAACGGTATCCGGGTACGGGGACCGTGGCGACCCGGACCGATTCGCTAACCAATAGTAACTGATGCTACTATATAAATCTTTCCCAGGATCCGGAAGTGTTTCCGGGGGACGGGAGGTGGGCGAGGGTGGATCGGTGACTCGCGACGTGGCCAGGACGGACCGCTCGAGGCCGGCCCGACCGAGCGGAGGGCCGCAACCGGTTTCGGTAACGGTTCACACGCTGTCACGCGGACGCCGCCACGCGCCGGCGGGAGCCGGTGCGGCCCAGGGACGGGAATCTCGGCCGGATCCGCGAAACCGCGGGATCCGCGAAGGACTTAATTCGCGGCTCCGACTAGCGGACCCAAGATTGGCCGGTCGGACATGAGCGGGGACGCCGGCGGCGGAGAAGGGGGCCGTGACCTCGGCCAGGTCCTCCTGGCGGCGGCGGTGGTCGTGGGGTTGCTCGCGGCGGCGGCGCTCCTCCCCTCCGTCCCGGGGGGAACCGATTCGGGACAGCTGGGCAACGGTCCGGTCGACGGGCCCTCCGAGGACGTCGATCCGAGGGACGGACTGCCCGAGGTCGGCCCCGGCGAGGGATCGAGCGGTCTCGGGGCGCTGAACCCGGGCGACTCGACGGATGTGGGGGGATCGCTGGGCAGTGACGGGGACGGGTTGCGAAACACCTCCGACACCGTCCACTTCGTCGTCGAGACGGACAGCCCGGACTACTGGCGGACGGGGGCCTACGGGCGGTACACGGGCGACGGCTGGGAACGCGAGTCGGGGCTCTCCCCCTCCGACACGGTCCGGTCCAGGAGCGGCGAACGGGTCCGCCAGCGGGTCACCCTGAACCGGTCGGCGACGGCGCTCCCGGCCGCCTGGCGGCCCACCAGCACCTCGTTCCCGAACGGGGACCCGAGCGTCTACGTCACCCGCCAGGGGGCGTTCGTGGTCCCCGCCGGCGTGGACGCCGGCACGACGTTCGGCGTCACGAGCTACGTCGACCGTCCGGATCCGGACGACCTCGGGGACTCGGGCGGGTCGTACCCGTCCTGGGTCGACCGGTACCGGGAGGTGCCCGACGCGACCCCCGACCGCCTGGCGGCGTTCACCGACGGGCTCACCGCCGACGCCGACGGCCCCTACGAGACGGCACGGGTGATCGAACTCTGGCTCGAACGGAGCAAGGAGTACTCGCTGGACGCCACCCACGACCCCTCCCGTCCGGTGGCCGCCCAGTTCGTCTTCGAGATGGACCGGGGGTACTGCGAGTACTTCGCCACCGCGATGGCGGCGATGCTCCGGACCCAGGACATCCCGGCCCGCTACGTCGTGGGCTACGCGCCCGGGACGGCGGTGGGCGAGGACCGCTACGCCGTCCGCGCCCTGGACGCCCACGCCTGGGTCGAGGCGTACTTCCCCGGCGAGGGGTGGGTCAGGTTCGACCCGACCCCCGCGGCGTCCAGGCGCGCCAGCGAACGGGAGTCCATCGGTCGCCAGGGCGGCGGTCCGGACGCGCGTCCCGACGTTCCCGGCAGCCCAGGCGACGACGGCGGGGGACTCGGACCGGGCGACGCCCCCCGCCTGCCGGGCGAGGAGGACGTGACCCCCCGGACCGGTCCGCCCTACGAGGTCGACCTGGACGCCCGGCCGGTCCCCGGCCGGGAGGTGACCGTCACAGTCACGAAGGACGGACTCCCCGTCGAGGGCGTCGTCGTCACCTTCAACGGGGATCCCGTGGACACCACGGACCGCAACGGCAACGTCACCGCCACCGTGCCCTACGACGAGGAACTCCGGGTGGACGCGGTTCCGCCCGACGGTGGCGACGGAGGTGGTGACGACGAGGCGGGCGGGGACGACGACGGGACCAGCGCCGGGACCACCCCCGGCACGAACCCGGGGAGCGGGACCCCCGGTGCAGTGACGGGTGCCGTCGCCTCCGTCCCGGCGGCCGGGAGCCTCGCATCCGCTCTCGCATCGGGATCCCCGACGGGCGGTATCCCCGCGAAGCCCTCCTCATCGGCAGGGGCCGTCCTGCCCTCGACCGTGCGATCGACCGCAGGCCTGGCCAACCGACGCTCGACCGTACGATCCGCCCCGATGAGCGACGGTGGCGGGGTCGGGAACCCGAACGGCTCGGAGACGGCACCCCGGAGCTTCGACCTCTCGACGAACGTCTCCTGGGACGTGGCGGGAACACTGGCACCGGGCCGGCGGGCGGTTATGGTCCTCCGGATCGACGGCGTCCCGGTACGGAACGCGGCCGTGACGTTCGCCGGCCGGTCGGTCGGGTCGACCGACGACCGGGGACAGGTCCCCGTCACCGTCCCGGCGGAGGCCCACGGGTTCGTCGACGCGTCGGTCCAGCGGGGGGAGCTCTCGGAGTCGACGACCCTGGACCTGGCACACCTCGACGTGTCGGTCGAACCGGACACACTAGTCGCGTTGCCGGGCGTCGGGGCCACGGTCCGGGTCACCGTCGGCGACGAACCGGTGGCGGGCGCACCCGTCACGGTCGACGGACGGCGGGTCGGCGTGACCGACGAGGAGGGACGGATCCGGACCTCGCTGCCGACGGCCGGCGAGGCAGCCGTCGCCGCGGACGGACCGGTGATGACCGCCTCGACGACCGTCGGGGGCCTGTACCGCAACGCCGGCGTCCTGGCACTGGCGGTCATCGGCCTTGTCGCCGTCGCCGCCCACGCACTGCGACGGAGGGACGTCTCCACCCGTGGTGCGGCCGCGACGGCCCGCGGCCTCGGTGGGCGAGCCCTCTCGGTCGCGACCCGCCTCGTCCGGCGGATCCGCGCCTCGATCGGGTCCCCGGTCGAGCGGGTCGGCTCGCTCGTCCGCCGGGTCGCCGGGCTCGCCGGGTGGATCCGGCGGACGCTCGCCGGGGCCTCCGAGCGAGTACGGGCCGGGCTGGTCCGGTGGGTCGGGTGGGTCGTCACGAGGGTGCCGGCGTCGGCCCGGGAACTCCGGAGCGTTCTGGTCGCCGCCGTCGGGCGGATCCGGTCGCTGGGCGTCGGCGGATCCCTCGCCCGTGTCGCAGGGACCGTCGGCGGGGCCCTCCGCCGGGTCGTCCTGGGACTCCCCGCCGCAGTGGCCGCACTGGTGGAGCGGACGCGGACCTGGCTCGGGTCCGGTGAAGAGGGGCCCGACCCGAACGACCGCGATGCGACGGGCGGGGGATCCGGGTCGGCGGACGACGAGGGGGACGACGTCCTGCCGCCGGCCGCCGCCGTTCGCACGGCGTTCCGGGAACTGGTCCGCCTCGTCGGGGTGCGGCGGTGGCGGACGATGACTCCCGGCGAGATCGGTCGCGCGGCCACTGGGGTCGGCCTCCCCGAGGAACCGGTCGCGACGGTGACCGAGGCGTTCCGGGACGTGGAGTACGGCGGCCGCGAGCCCTCGGCGGCGGTCCGGGACCGCGTCCTCGCGGCGCTGTCGCGGCTCCGCGCGGCGGCGTCCCGAGGGGGTGACGGCTGAGTGGGGCTGGCGGTGTCCGGGCGGACGCGCCTGTTCCTCCTGGTGCTCGGCGTAACCGCCGTCGGGGCCGGGTTCGTCCTCTGGGTCGCACCCGGGATCGTTCCCCGACCGGTGAGAGAGCCGCTGGCCGGGGCCGCCGCGTTCCTGCCGGGGGCCGTCGTGGTCTGGGTGCTGGCCGCCGGCGCGGGAGTATACGCGCTGGTGAGGGCCGCGCGGGGCCGCCGGAACCGACCGGCCCCGTCGGAGTTCGCCGGTACGGACCCGGGTGGGACGGAGCGGGAGACGCCGACCGTCGGGACGGGGTTCGACCGCGCCGTCGATGCCGTCGACAACCCCCTCGAGTCCGGCGACGACGTCCGCGAACGCCTCCGGGCGACGGCGACGGCCGCCCTCGCCCGGCGGACCGACCTGTCGGCGGGTGCCGCGCGGGAGGCCGTCGCGGCCGGAGAGTGGACGGACGACCGGGTGGCCGCGGGCTTTCTCGGGGGCGAGCGAGCCCCCTCCTACCCCCTCGCCGAGCGCCTCCGGGGGTGGATCCTCCCCGGTCGGGCGTTCCGCCGTCGGGTCGACCGGACCGTCGACGCCGTCGCCGCCGTGGCGGAGCGGTCCCCGGTCGACGGCGGCCGGGGGAACGGGACGGGATCCGGTAAGCCCGCGACCAGGGACGATGGATCGGGGCCATCCGGCGGGGATGGGCCGGAGGACGGACCCGACCGATCCGGACCGGCCGGGACCGACACCGCCGATCCGGAGGGTACGGGCGACGGATCCGGACCGGCCGGGACCACGGCGACGGGGTCGCCGGAGGGGTCGGGATGAGGCGGGTCGACCGGTACTCCGGGGGGCTGGCGGGGACGGCACTGCTGGCGGCGGCCGGCCTGGTGGCGGGGTCGCCGACGCTGCTGGTCGCGGCGACGGTGCCCATGGCGTTCGTCGCGTACGGGGCACTCACCAGGGTCCGGGTCGACCCGACGGACGTCCGGGCCGAACGGACCGTCGACCGGGAGACGCCCCTCCCCGGCGAGCGGGTTCGCGTGCGTCTCTCGGTCGAGAACGAGGGGCCGACGGTGACCGACCTCCGGGTCGCCGACGGCGTGCCCGACGAGTTGCCGGTCGTGGAGGGCTCCCCCAGGGAGATCCTGGCGCTCGAACGCGGGGAGACTGCGACCGTCGAGTACGCCGTCGAGACGCGGCGCGGCCACCACGAGTTCGGCCCGATGCGGATGCGGGTCCGGGACGCCAGCGGGACGAACGTCGGGGCGACCGACCGCCGGGCCGGCGGGGCGGACGGCCTGACCTGCGAGCCGAGCCTCGAGGCGGCACCCGTCCGTCGCCAGACGGGCGCGTTCGCCGGCGCGGTCCGGACCGACGCGGGGGGCAGCGGCGTGGAGTTCCACTCCACGCGGGAGTACCGCCGCGGCGACCCGGTCAACCGCGTCGACTGGCGGCGGCTGGCGAAGACGGGCGACCTGACGACCGTGGACTACCGCGAGCACCGTGCGGCGACGGTGTTGCTCCTGGTCGACAGCCGCCGCCCCTGCCACGTCGCGCCGACCGAGGGGGGCCCGACGGCGGCGGCGACCTGCGCGTACGGTGCCCAGCGGCTCCTGGACGTGCTCCGGTCGGCCGGCCACGACGTCGGGACCGCCGCGCTGGGGCTCGTCGACCCCGCCGGCGGACCCGCGGTCGTCGAACCCGGTCGCGGCGACGAGCACCGCCTGCGGGCGCTGGAACTGCTCGAGACCGCCGCAGAACTCCCCGACGAGGTGTTCGCCGGGGGGACGGTGCCGGGGGACGCCCCGTCACCCCCCGGGGATCCGGGTGCCGGAACGGGAGGGGACCGCGCCGGCGCGGGCGGCAGGCCCACCACGGCCAGCCGGGGTGATCGGCGGTCGACGGGGGGCCGGTCGTCGGCCGCCGGCCGGGAGACACCCGACGGACGGGTGGCCGACGGCGGGCACGACGCCTCGGCCGACCGGGTCCGGACGCTCTCCGGACGCCTCCCGTCGAACACCCAGGTGGTCCTGCTGTCGCCGGTGCTCGACGGCTACCCGGAGACCGTCACCCGGGTACTCGGGGCGCTGGGCCACCGCGTGACCGTCGTCAGCCCCGACGCGACCGGCGGGGACGAGGCGGGTGGGAGACTGCTGGCCGTCGAGCGCGACCTCCACCTGGAAGCGCTCCTGAGTACCGGCGCCGTCGTCGTCGACTGGGACCGCGAGCGACCCCTGGAAGTCGCGATGGCCGGCACGCTGGAGGGGGTAGGCCGGTGAGCCGCAGCCCCGAGCGACCGATCGGCGATCCACCGGCGAGTGCCGACCCGACTCCGGAGGGGGACGGCGACGAGGGACCGGTGTCCCCCTCGTGGGGGGCGTGGCCCGCGGCCGTCCTCGGCCTGGTCGGGGCACTCGGCCTCGGCGTCGCGACGGGGACCACCGGAGTCGCCCTCCTCGCGACGGCGTCGGCGACGACCCTCTCGGTCGCGGTGGTGCTCTCGACCGACGGGGATCCGCTCCGGGTGGCGGCCGGCACGACGCTGGGCCTGGCCGCGATGGGCGGCCTCGCCGTCGCAACGGCGACCGGGCCGACCGCGACGACCCTGGCGCTGTCGGCCGCCGCCTTCGGCGCGGCCTCTGCACCCCTCGGGGCGGTGGGCGAGGGGCGGTTCGTCCGCGGCCTCGGGATGTTCACCTACGCGCTGGTTCCGCTGGGGACGGCCGCCGTGGCGAGCGCCCTCTGGCCGGCCGTCGCGTTCCTCGGGGTCGCGTCCGCCATCCTCGTCCGCGAGGGCACCGCCGCGACGGCCGTCTTCACCGGATCCCTGCTCGCGGCGTTCGCCGCCGCGGCGCTCAGGAGCGGGGTGCGGGCGCTCCCGGCGGTGGAACTCGCTCCGAGGGGACGGCGGGAGCGCGTCCGGGACGTCGTCGAGGCCGCGGAGTCCACGCTCACGCTGGGCCTCCGGTACGCGCTCGCCGGCGTGGCCGCTGGACTCGTGGTGCTGGTCCTGGCCGGCCTCGGCGTCGTCCCGGACTCGCTGCTCGGGGCCCTCGGAGCGGTGGCCGGGGTCGAACCGGTCCGGTGGCTCCTGTTCGCGACCGGAGTCCTCGGCGTCGTCGTCTCCGTCTCGACCCGGAGCGTCCGCCTGACCGGCGCGACCCTGCTTGAGCGTGCTCGCCGCGGGGCCGCGGTCGGGACCGGAACGGTGCTGACGCTGGTCGTCGCGGTCGCGGCGACCCCCCTGCTCTCGGCGGCGGCGCGGGCGGGACCGACCTGGGTCGAGGAGTTGCTCTCCGCGGTCGTCTCCGTGTTCGGGGTCGTCCCGGCGGCACTGCTCTCGGCGTCGGTCCTGCTGCTGTCGGCCGTGTTCGCCACCGTCCTCCTCCCCGGTGCGGTCGGGATGGGGATCGCCCCCGACCGTGCGCTCGGCCCTGCGCTCGCCGCCGCGGGACTGCTCTGTGGCGCCGCGCTTTCGGCCGGGACGGCCTCCCCGCTGGCGGTGTTCGGGGCGGTCGCCGCCGGGATGGTCGTCTGGGACCTCGGGGAGTACGCCGTCGGCGTGGGCGAGGAGGTCGGACCCGCGGCTGGCCGGACGCCGGAGGCGGTCCACGCCCTCGGTAGCCTCACCGCCGGACTCGCCGGCGTCGTCCTGGCCGTCGGCCTCCACTCGCTGGTCGCCGGCGGGACGGCGACCGGGCCGCTGGCGCTCGCGGGCCTCGCCGCGGCGTTCGTCGGCGTCCTCGTCCTGGTGGCCCTGCTCAGGGGGTGAGACCCCCCCTTCTCCGGTAGAGCACCCCTCGGATCAGACGTCCGCCACGGCGGGCACCTCGACCGCGGCGAGGACGTCCTCCACGACGGCCTCCGTGGTCAGTTCCCGGACGCGGGCCTCGGCCGTGAGGACGATCCGGTGGACGAAGACGGGCCGGACCACCCGCTTGACGTCGTCCGGGGCGACGTACTCACGGCCCTCGATCACCGCCCTGGCGCGGGCGGCCTCGAACAGGCGCTGGACTCCGCGCGGCGAGACGCCGATCTCCACCCGGTCGTCGGTCCGGGTCGCCCGGCCCAGGTCGACGACGTACTCCCGGACCTTGTCGTCGACCCGGACCGTCTCGGCGGTGAGTTGCAGGCGGCGCACCCCGTCGCCCTCGACGACCCGTTCGACCGACGGCTCCTGTTCGGTCCTGGCCGCCCGGCGGTCGATCAGTTCCAGTTCGCCCGCACGCTCGGGGTAGCCGATCCCGGTCCTGACGACGAACCGGTCGCGCTGGGCCTCCGGGAGTTCGAAGGTCCCCTCGTACTCGACCGGGTTCTGGGTGGCGATGACGAAGAACGGTTCGGGGAGGTCCCGGGTGTCGCCGTCGACGGTCACCTGCTTCTCGCCCATCGCCTCCAGGAGCGCGGCCTGGGTCTTCGGCGGGGCGCGGTTTATCTCGTCGGCCAGCACCACGTTCGCGAACACCGGGCCGGCGTTGAACTCGAAGGTGCCCGCCTCCTCGTCGTAGACGTGCGACCCGGTGATGTCCGCGGGCAACAGGTCCGGCGTGAACTGGATCCGCGAGAACGAGAGGCCGAGCGCCGACGCGAACGACCGCGCGGTCAGGGTCTTGCCCGTCCCGGGGACGTCCTCCAGGAGGACGTGGCCCCGCGCCAGCGCCCCCGTCAGCACCGTCTCCAGGAACGCCCGGTCGGCGATCACCGCCCCTTCGACGGCGTCCAGCACCCGCCCGCAGACCGACGCGGCCTCGTCGACGTCCATCGGCTCGACGGCTGTCATGGGACCGGGTTGGATCCGGGCGAATATGTGCCTTTCCGCGAAATCGGACGGCCCGACCTCACTCGTCCTCGGAGTTCCCGAGGGCCTCCTCCTGTTCCGACCGCGTGAGCCCCCCCGCCTCGACGAATCGCCCGCCGTACTGCCAGCCAGGGATGGCCTCCCACGCCGAGCCCTCGCCCGGATCGTCCGTCCAGCGGACCCACAGCACCGTCATGGTCACCCAGACCCCGAGCGCCGCGACGGCCCCCCAGACGTTCGGTCGTCCACCGACCAGTACCGACAGCAGCTGGACCGAGAGGACGACGGCCCACAGCGAGGCGAACCCGGCCACCAGGTACTGTCGGGTCCGACCCGACGGCGAGAGGTTCACGCTCCGTCCCATACCCGACCTTTCTTCCGAACGAGCAAAAATCCTGGGAAAACCCCGCTCCGGTGACGGTCGGTCGCCGGGAGAGTTCCGGTGGTCCGATCGCCGGGGCCGTCGGTTCGAGGATCGCAAGGGGCTCCCGGTTCGAGGATCGCCGGACAGTCCAGAATAAAGAATCGCCGGGCGGCGAGCCGCTATTGACTGCGTTGGGGGTCAGTCCGGCGGCCGATCACATGTAGCCCAGGTCGCGGAGGCGTTCCATCAGGTCCTCCTTGTCCTGGGCGCGGCCGGCCCGCTCGGTCGTTCCCTCCAGGTCCTGGCGCCAGGCGGGCACCTCGTCGCTCTTCTCGGTCGAGACCTCGCTGCCGAGCGAGCGAAAGCCCTCGAAGTACTTCGGCGAGATGGGGATGTCCTCGATAGTGACGCCCTCGGGGATGTCGTCGAAGTCCTCGGGCATGTACCCCTCGTCGGGGAAGTCCTCGACGGTCTCGGGGACCAGGTAGTACCAGTAGGCCTCCCAGACGTCCGCCTCGTCGAACTGGAGGATCGGCTGGACCCGGTCGTGGGGCGGGTAGATGTCCGGGTCGTGGCGGGGACTGAAGAACGTCTCGTCGGCGCGGGCCTCCTGCTCGTCCCACCGGATCCCGGAGATGACGCCGTCGATGTCGTGTTCCTCGAGGGCGTCGTTCAGGGCGACGGTCTTCAACAGGTGGTTGCCGACGTACGTGTCCAGCAGGAACGGGAACTCGTCGTCCTCGTACTCCAGGATCTCGCGGATGTGGTGCTGGTTGTGCTCCGAGAGTTCGTCGACGGGGATCGGGTCGCCGGGGTCCAGACCGTGCTCGTCGACGTAGTCGCCGACGTCCTCGTTGCGGGCCCAGATCACTTCGAGGTCCCACTCCTCGGCCCAGCGCTCGACGAACTCCATCAGTTCGTCGAAGTGCTGGAAGTGGTCGATGAACACGACCGGCGGCATCTCCAGGTCGTACTGCTCGGCGACCTCCTTGACGAAGTACAGCGTCAGCGTCGAGTCCTTCCCGCCGGTCCACATCACGGCGGGGTTCTCGTACTCCTGGAGCCCCCGGGCGGTCACGTCCAGGGCCTTCTCCATCTTCGATTCGATCCCGGGGTAGTCCTCGGGGTCCTCGCCCTCGCCGTCCTCGTAGTCGACGTCGAGGTAGTCGGGGAAGTCGGTGGCTTCGGACATGCTGTAATTAGATGTAATTAGCGAACCCTAAATCCTTTCTGCATTCGGACCGCCCGTGCCGGGCACTCACACGGTGGATCGGGGAGATTCGGAGCCTCACACGGTCGATCGGGGAGATTCGGAGCCTCACACGAGCCTCACACGGTCGATCGGGGAGATTCGGAGCCTCACACGGTGGATCGGGGAGATTCGGAGCCTCACACGGTAGATCGGGGCGGTCCAGATACTACCAACGGGATCCCGCGGCGGAGACCGCGCTCAGTCGGAAATGAACTCGTTGTTCCGCCAGTCGACGCCCTCGGAGTCCGCGGCCGCGTCGCTGGGCCCCTCGACGACCTCGATGGTGGCCGGGCGTTCCTCGCCGTCGACGATCCGGGTCGCGACGAGCGAGCCGTCGACCTCCGTGATCGCCGTCAGGGTCCCCTTCTCGGCGTTCTTGGCGATCTCGACCAGCACGAGGTACATCTCGTACTGGAGCGTCGAGTTCTGGAGGACGGTCTCGCGGTCGCCCTTGAACGCCGCGTACTCGACGAGTTCGGACTCTATCTCCTCCTCTTCCTCCTCGAGCGCCCAGCCACGCGACCCGCGGGCCTCGGGTTCGTGGCCGTCCTCGTAGACCCGGTTCTCCGTGACGCTGGCCTTCAACTGGGCGGTCGGCGTGTACTTCGAGATGCTCTCGTCGGCCGCGGCCGCCTGGAAGATGAGGGTGTTGTTCCGGCGGGTTATCTCGACGTCGTCTATCGGTTCGGGGAAGTCCGCCGTGTCGAAGAACTCGTGGACGTCTTCGAGCGGCAGTTCCAGCGTCGAATGGAGTCGATATACGCGACTGGATGTGTCGGATGACATGTGTATGGACGGGGGTCCCGCGACGGTCGGGTCAGGTGTCCGTAGGGCGGCGACGTTTATATGGCCTGCTGTTTGCTTCAATTATCACCCCTCAAAATAAAACGAGCGGCGCCCGGTTCCGCGGCGGCGCCCGGTGGCCGTCGGATCCCCCGACCGTGGGCCGACGGCCCCCGATTCGGCGCGTCCCGCACCCCGTGTATCGGCCGCCGGCGCATCGCAACGACCCAGGGTTCACACGCGGAGGGTTTCCGCCAGTTCGTCCCGGTCGCCGAGGGCCGCGAGGACGTCGCCGTCGCCGACGAACTCGCCTGCGACGTAGACCTGTGGGATCGTCGCCCACCCGCTGCGGTCGTGGAGCGCCGACCGGTAGGCGTCGGCCTCCCCGAGGACGTCGACGACCGCGTACTCCTCGCGGTGGGCGTCGACCAGGGCGACCGCTTGCCGGGAGAACCGGCACCGCGAGTCCGGCGGGACCTCGTGTGTGAACAGGACCACCTCGTGGTTCGAGAGGACCGACTCGACGTGCCCCTCGACCGACCCATCGCGCCCCACCGCGTGCGACCGCTCCGGCATGGACAGGCCACGACGACGCGGTCCCGGAGAATAATCCTTGTGCCCGCCGCAAATTTACAGTAACGTTACTGTATCCGGATGCTCACCACGGCGGCCGAACCGCCCCGGTCACGACTACCCCGGCTCCCGTCCAAGGATCCCTCTCCCCGGCCGACCCGAATTGCGAATTACTAAGGGTGGCCGACGGGTAGCGACCGAACCGAATGACCGTACGAGCCAGCGATCGCGGGGACCCCGCCGCACCTGGAGGCCCGGTCGCCCGCGGTGGGGTGTCTCACGGGGAGGTGATCGTGACGTGATCCCCCGTGCCGGGGCCGGTTCCGCGGCCGTCGTCGAGCCAGTTGTCGCGCTCCTGGCGACGGCCGACCCGGTGACGCTACTCGTGGCCGCCGCGGAGGAAGGGGGGCTGGAAGCGCAGTTGATCGACCTCGTGGCGGTGTTCCTCATCGCCGCCGGCGTCGGCATCTTCGTCGCCAAGGTCGGTCGGTTCCCCTACACGATCGCGCTCCTGATAGCGGGCGTCGGGGCGTCGGTGATCGGCGTCGGGTTCGACATCGAGTTGACCCACGACGTAATCTTGCTGGTCGTGCTCCCGCCCTTGCTCTTCGAGGGTGCCGCGACCACGGACATCGACGTCTTCCGGCGGGACTTCCCCACCATCCTGACCGTCGCCGTGGTGGGCCTCACGGCGTCCATCCTCCTCGTCGGGGCCGTCTCCCACTTCGCCTTCGACTTCCCGGTCCTGATCGCACTGCTGTTCGCGACCATCGTCCTGCCCACCGACCCCGTCTCCGTCCTCGCACTGTTCGAGGAGATGGGCGCACCGGAGCGCCTCCAGGTGCTCGTCGAGGGCGAGAGCCTGATCAACGACGGGGTCGCAGTGGTGGTCTTCTCGACCCTGCTGACGCTCCAGTCGGACGTGCTCCGGGGGACCGTGACCGTCGACGAACTCGCTGACCCGGGCCTCGTCGCGGGGCTACTCGCCGACATCGCAGTGGTCAGCGTCGGCGGTGCCGCCGTCGGGTTCGTCACCGGGTACGGGGTCTACCGCGTGATGGCCGACCTCGACGATCACATGACAGAGATCGTACTGACCGTCGTCCTGGCGTACGGGAGCTTCCTCGTCGCCGAGCACTACCTCCACGTCAGCGGCGTCATCGCAACCGTCGTCGCCGGCCTCCTCATCGGCAACCGGGGCCGGGAGTACGCGATGAGTCCCCGGACGAAGATAGCCGTGTTCAACACCTGGGAGACCGCCGCGTTCGTCGTCAACACCTTCATCTTCGTCCTCCTGGGGGTGGCAACGCCCATCGGCCGCATCCTCGACCACGCCGAACTGCTGGTCCCGGCCATCGTCGTGGTCCTGGTCGCCCGCGCCGTCGCCGTCTATCCCCTCACCGGGATCGTCAACCGGGTGTCGGACGGCCCGACGGTTCCCCGGTCCTACCAGCACGTCATGGTCTGGGGCGGGCTCCACGGGTCGATCCCCATCGCGCTGGTCCTCGGCCTGCCCCGGACCGTCGCCCTGGAGGGCGGGGGTACCGTCGCGTTCCCCTTCCGCGAGGAACTCCAGGTACTCGTGTTCGGGGTCGCGGCGTTCAGCCTCGTCGTCCAGGGGCTGACCGTCGGCCGACTGGTCGAGGGACTGGGGATCACGACCGCCAGGGAGGAGCGCCGGCTCTACCAGTTACTGATCGCCCGCGCCCGGGCCGTCGACGAGGCGCTCGAGGAGGTCGAGCGGCTCCACGAGAACAACGCCATCCAGCGGGACGTCTACGAGCGGTTCCGGACCGAGTACGGGAAGGAGAAGGAGGACCTCGCCGCGGCCATCTCGGCGCTACTGGAGGACCACCCCGAACTCAGGCGCGACGAGATACTGCGGGGCGAACGACAGATACTCACTTCCGAGGAGTCGGCGATTCGGGAGTCCGAACTGTCGGGCGAGATCGGAACGGACGTCGCCGAGGAACTGCTGGACGAGATCCGGATCAAGCAGGACTGGATCGAGCAGGGCCGCACCACGGTCACCAGTTCCGAGCAGATAGAGGGCTACGAGGAGTTCTGGCGCGAACGCGTCGCCGAGTACGGTCTCTTCGAGGGCGAGGGGAGCGAAGACGACCCGGACCCCTCCCCGACCGACTGATTTACCGGTGACGTGCGGGCACCGATCCGCCGCGGTTCGCCACTGGCGGCCACCGACTCTCGACAGTTCCGGACGACCGGGCGACCAGTCCCCACCGGCGATCCACGGTGACAGTCTAGCTCTCTAGAGCCCACGATTGAGCTACCTACCCGTAAACGGGTGGGATTCAGCGTGGACTCCCGTTCTGGCCTCAGTTGAGGCAGGAGGTTCATACGCTCCGTTCACGTTCAGCGTCCCGCTGTTCAAGCGCACGCCCAAGGGTGCGCCTCCACCGGAGCCAGTTTGGTTCCGACGGAGATACCGCAGACCGATGTTCTTCGCCGCGTTGTAATCCGCGTGGTTCTCGTATCCGCATTTCAGGCACTCGAAGTCTTCACTGTCGCGGTTGTCCGGGTGTGTGAACCCACATGTCGAACACCGCCGCGACGTGTTTTCCGGATCAACCTGCTTGACTGTGACACCGTGCTCTGCGGCTTTGTACTTGACGTACTCGTAGAGGCGGTTGAACGCCCATTTGTGACCCCACGACGCACCAGTCCGTTCGCGGATGTCAGTCAAATCCTCGAACGCAATCACGGAACACCCGTTCTCACGGGCTTCCACGACGAGTTCGTTGCTGATGCGGTGAAGTGTCATCTTGAACCGGCCTTTTTCTTTCCGACCAACGGACTGGATGTTTTCGTGTGCCCACCGCGTGCCGTGTTCTTGCAAGTCACTACGTCGGGTTTCGTATTCTCGTCGCCAGTGGTCGAACTCGTCGCCCGTCCAGAACGTGCCCGTTGAGGTGACGGCGAGGTTGTTCACGCCGAGGTCAACCCCGAGAACCGTTCCGTTCTCGGTGGCTTCGTCCGGCGTGTCAGACTTCACATCTGTTTTGCAGTGGATGTGAAGCATCCAGTTGCCGTTCGTGTAGTGCAGTTCTGCCCCCGTTGTCTCGTACTCGTCTGAAAAGAAGTAGTCTGCGTGGGGTGTGTCACTATCCTCGTCGGGTAGTACGTAGTCGGCTTCGATGCGACCGTCCGTGGTGGCGAGGCTCACGTAGTCGTCGTGGAACGTGGCGGTGCGGTGGTCGTAGACGACGTGCGGGCTGGTGAAGCGTGGTTTCGACGCTTTCTTGCCGCGCTCATCTCGATAGATCGTAACATCAATTCTGCTGGCGAGCCAAGCGTCGTTCAACGATGGATAAGCAATCAGCTCAGGTGTTTCTTCCACCGCGTGA
>PXRX01000031.1 GCA_003023195.1 Halobacteriales archaeon QS_8_69_26 | reverse complement strand
ATTGAGACCCCGGCCGGGAAATCATCGTCGGTTGGTCGTCGGGGCCTATCACTCGGACCCACCCGTAAACGGGTGGGGGTCCGCTAGTCTTTCGTCTCAGGCCAGCCACTCGTCCGGCTTGGTGTCGTAGTCCACGTCGTCGGCCGCGATGTCCTCGACCTCCTCCCAGGGGACCTCCTCGGTCTCGAAGCTCTTGCCGTCGTACCGGACGACGACCCCCTGCTCCTCGGGTTCGGGTTCCTTGTCCCGGCGCTTCGCCACCTCGACGTCGTGTTCGTCGACCCGCTTGACGATGGTCTTGAGGTTGACGGGCCGACCCCACAGCTGGAACACCCGTTCCAGCGTGCGGCGGGCCTGCTGGACGTCCAGCATCACGCCGTTGTAGTGGTGCGCCAGGAGCAGTTCGTTGCGGTTGCGGTAGTTGCCGTCGTGGACCCTGATGGTGGGCTTGCCGAAGTTGGTGAACTGCAGGAGGAGCTTCTTCTTGACGTCCTCGTAGTCCGCCGAGGACACCCGGAAGCCGCCCGACGCCTGGGAGTACTCGTAGGCGAAGTAGTCGTTCTCCTCGACGAACTCCTGGGTGAGGAACTCGTCGAGGAAGGTGACGTCGTTGTGGCTCTCGCGGATCTCCCGCATCCGGTCCCAGCCCGCGGTGAACGAGACGTCGTCCAGCGCCTCGGCGACCGACCCGTACCGGTCGTCGTCGAACATGTACCGTCCGATCCGCTCCAGTTCCTCCTGGGAGGTCCGCTTGAGGAACCCGCGGTTGCTCGGCTTGACCAGCGAGAAGTGCCGACGGGCCAGTCCCTCGTAGGTCAGCACCTTCCAGGGGTAGCGCTCGACGTCCACCTGGCCCTCCCTGGCGCGTTCCAGCGCCTCGTCGTCGACGTACTCGTCCGGAACGGACTCGAGGTCGTCCAGCGTCCCGGGTGTGATCCGGTCTATCGCCTCGGGCGGTTCCAGTCGCTCCAGCACCTCGTCGACGTCGACGACGTCGAAGAAGTTCCGCCAGGTGACCCCCTCGACCCGGAGCAGGTGTTCGAGGACCTCCCGGCGGTCGGTTGTGTTCTCGACGTACTCCCAGACCTCCAGGCCCAGTTTGTAGGGGTTCAGGCCGGGGGACCCGAGCACCTTCGACATGTGGTCGGCGTAGGAGAGGAACTCGTCGGTCCCGGCGAACGCCTCGCCGCTCATCATCGTCGACTCCCAGTAGGAGTTGTGGTTGACGAACCCCGAAGCCGCGTACCGGTGACTTTCCTCGACGGAGATGTCGTAGACGGGCCCCTCACCGTCGGTCACTGAGACGATTTCGTCCGTCCAAGATTCGTCCTCGAACCACGCGAGACCGTCGGTGTACTCCCGTAGGGCGTCGTCCTTTTCGGCATACCCGAATCCGATCTCCTCGAGGAAGACCTTCGCCGAGCGACCAGTGAGGTGGACGTGGTAACACCCATCGATTTGCTCCCTGCGTCGGCCAAGGATTCCGAAGTTCGTCAGTAGGAGTTGAACGGTTTCGCTCAGAGCGTCGCTCTCGGTGCTCAGGATAGTGCCCTGGTCTCCGGCGTATCCGTCGGCGTCGAACAGGCCCCGGACGAACTCTGCAACGACAGTCTTCGGGGATCGGAGAACGTGATCCGGAACCACCTTTTCCGCGGCGGAACCGCCGTCTGGCAGTCCGAGCCCCTCCGTCAACAGCGCCACGAGATTCTGTGAGTAGGCGTAGACTCTCCACCGCGACCCCTGCTCTTCGATGGTCGGATCGACGCCGAACAGTTCCGAGGCGAGGCCGGCGAATTCCTCCGCGCGCCTTCTCGATGCAGTCGTAAAGCCGACCTGTCCGGAGGTGGCGGAGATGTGGCCGTCACCGACGAGGAGGCCGAGGAACCGGCCGAACTCCTCGGTGACCCTCTCCGGAACCGCTATTGCGTCCCGTAGCGGAGTGCTTCTGTCGTGGTCCTCGTAGTCCGAGAGTGCCGCCTCGATGGCGTCGGCCTCTCTCGCTCGCCCCGTCTCTCGATACCTAATGACCGTCCACACGGAGACCCCTGCTTCGTCAGCGACGTCGTGTAGCGTCGCGTGTTCCGGGTTCCGCCACTCTACCTCGGCGTACTCCTCGGGCCACGTTCCATTCCCTCCGGAAATCTCGATTTCGTCCCCGACCCCTAATTCGTCCAGACGGACCCAACTCCCGTCGGGTCGACGGACCCTGTGGTTGTTCGATCCCGTCAACTCGAACCCTCGACGGGTTTCGACCGTGATTGTATCGTGACCTGCGATGACGTTGGAGTCGTACACCTGGCGGGTCTCCTCTCCGTCGGAAACCGGGACGTGTTTTTCAACGACCTCCTCCATCGGGACGAGGCCGTCGGTGGTGAACACTGGCGTCTCCGGGTCGACGCAAGCCCACCCCTCGTTCATTACCTTCGTCATCTTCTGGGAGGCGAAGTAGTAGGACTCGGCTCGCAACATCTCGAGGACGTCCCGTTGCCAGTCCTCCATCTCGACGGCCCTGCCGACCTCGTCGTCGTACTGCTTGCCGTGGTCCCGGAGGAACGCCAGCAGGTCCCCCTCGGGTTCCTCGGGGAACGCCCCCAGTCGTTCGTCGTCCTCCTGTGCTTCGAGCCACTCGTCGTCGAACACCTCGCGCTTGACCTCGTCGCTCAGGTCCAGGTCCGCCAGGCGCTCGTCCACGTCGTCGGGCGTCTCCGGGTCGGATCCCTCCGCTCGCTCGGGGCTGAAGGCGGTGTGCTGGTCGATGGTGTCCTCCAGGGTCAGCGCGTGGTCGATCCACTTCTCGACCTCCTCCCGGTCGACGTCGGGGTCGGACATGTACTCCTCGACGGCGTCGGCGTGGCGTTCCAGCATCGCCGCGGCGTCCAGGTCGTCGGCGAACAGCCCGAACCACTGGTTGTTCGCGAAGAAGTCGGAGTGGGCCTCGACGTGGGTGATGACGGCCTTCTGGTCGGCCAGTTCGTTCGACTCCTGGAGGAAGGCGTTCGCCGGGTCGTCGTTGTTGACGATTTCGAAGGCCTTGCCGCCGCCGTAGCGGTCCTGCTTGCGCTGGCGGTCGTACTTCATCCCCCAGCGCCAGTGGGGGTAGCGGTGCTGGAACCCGTCGTAGGCCATCAGCTCGTTCATCTCGTCGTAGTCGACGATCCAGTAGTTCACCGGGTAGGGATCCAGGCCGAGTTTCCGGGCGAGCCGGTTCGCCTCCTCGACCGGTTCCTCCAGGTCCCCGGCGATGCGGCGCTTCTCGATGCGCGAGGAGGTCGTCATTCCGCATCACCCTCCGTGGAGAGGACCTCGTAGATGGCGTCGGTCACGTCGCCGGGTCCCGTGACGTAGGCGACGGCCACCTCGTCGCTGTCGCCGAAGTGACGCTCCAGTTCCTCGGCGTGGGTCGCGTTGATGGCGTTGCCCGACGGCTGGGTCTCGACGTAGGCGTGGAGGTTCGCAGGTATCCGTTCCATCAGTGGGATCACTCGCTGTTCGGTGTCGTTGCTGGAGTTCTCGGAGTCGCCGGCCGCGAACACGTAGCGGTTCCAGTCGCTCCAGGGGTACTCCTCCAGGAGTTCGGCGGCGAGTTCGTAGGCGCTGGAGATCTTGGTTCCCCCGCCCGACCGGATCCCGAAGAACTCCTCGCGCTCGACCTCCCAGGCCTCGGCGTCGTGTGCGACGTAGACGAACTCGGCGTTGTCGTACTTGCCCTGGAGGTACCAGTCCAGCGGCGTGAACACCCGCTCGACGAGGTCCCGCTTCTTCTCGCGCATCGACCCGGAGACGTCCCGGATGTTCACGACGACGACGTTCTTCTCCTTCTCCTCGATTATCTCGGGGTGGCGGTATCGCTCGTCCTCCCGGCGGAAGGGGACGTGCTCGATGCCCTCGGTCCGTATCTTCTCCGCGATGGACGTGCGCTCGACTTCCTCCTCGACCTGTTCGATGCTGTCGTACTCCGCCCGCTTCCCGTCCGGGATGTCGGCGTAGGCGTCCTCCAGCCAGGGCTTGGAGACCGGGACGTTCTCGCCCCTGGCCCACTCGAAGGCACGATGCGGACCGACCCCCTCCACCTTGAGGACCTCCGTCAGGAACTCCTCGTCGAAGGACATCGCGAGCTTGCGCTTTAAGCCCCGCTTGAACATCCGCTCGAAGTCCAGCGTCGAGTCCGGACCCGTCTTGGTGATGTCCGTGAACGGTCCCTGCTTCTCCTCTATGACCTTCTTGCCCTTCGGCTCCAGGTCCAGGCCCAGTTCCTCGTCGAGTTCCTCGGCGAACTCCTCGGGGTCCATCTCGTAGTACTCGTGTTCGCCGCCCTCCTCCCCGGGGTCGCCCTCCTCGTCGCCGTCGCCCGGCTGTGGCTGTGGCTCGCCGATCGGTTGCCCGACGTCCGCGTCGCCCTGGCCGACGCCGCCCTGGTCGCGCCGGTCGTAGGCGAACTCCGGCAGGTCGACGATCTTGATCGGTACCCGGATCTCGTCGGACAGCGACTCGCCGAGGTCGCCGTACTGGATGAAGTCGGCGAGGTCCTCGCGGCGCTGTTCGCCGACCTCCCGGAACCGGTCGAGGTCGTCTTTCAGTCCCATCGGTCGATCACCCCGTCACTCAGTCCCATCGGTAGCTCACCTGCCCCATGACGTGCCTGCTGGTGAGTTCGGCCGAGGCGCGCGTGTAGTCGAACAGGTCGATCATGTTCTGGATGGTGGTCTCCTTGATTTCGGCCGTCTCCGTGTCCGAGGGCGGGTCGTCCCACTGTCGCGGGTCCAGGTCCTCGTGGAGCCGTGCGACGTCCTCCCAGTCGTAGGACTCCAGCACCGACTTGATCACCGGGATTTCGGAGAGGTCGATGTCGCCGACGGAGAAGTTCTCCCCGCGTTGCTCCCAGGCGTGGCGGTTGACGGCCGTTATCACCTTGCCCTCGCGGAACTGCCGGACCGCCGGCGACGGGGCGGTGCCGTCGTAGGAGTCCGTCGAGAACCGGCCGAGGTGCTCCGTCTCGAACACCTTCATCTTCAGCGGGTCGGGTTCGATCCGTTCGCCCCGCTCGTTCTCCAGGTGCTCGTCGGTCCCCCAGGCGTAGACGTGTTCGACGTACTCCGCGACCGTGGCCTCGTCGACGCGCCGGTCGTGCATCATCGCCTCCAGCACGTCGGTCTCCTGGCGCTCGAAGATGCGGTTCTTCACCGTCACGACCCGGTTCTCGAATTCAGTGCGCTCGCCCGGCGAGAACACCGGGGCCTCGGTCAGCCCCTCGGCCATGCGGTTGAGCACGTCGCGGGGCATGACCACGTCGCCGACCGGCAGGTCGGGGTGGTGGCGGTCGCGCTCGGTCTGGAGCAACTCCGCGACGACGTCCCGGGTGTAGGTGACCGGGATCCCGTGGTCGCCGTCCGAGGCGTCGTCGTCGAACTCGAAGTCGTCCGTCTCCAGGCGGTCGTCGCCCTCCTGGAGGTACCCCCGGTCGAACAGCACCGCCTTGTCGACCAGGTCGAGGCCCGCCGGCAGGTCGTCGTCGTCAAGCCGGGTCACCACCGTGTAGAGGGCCGCCGCCTCGACGGCGTGGGGCGCGAGTTCACGGGTCGCGGTCGACCCCGACGCGTCCTTGACCTCCATCTCGACGGGGGCACGGATCCGCTCCTCCAGTTCCTCGTAGTCCTCGGCCTCCCAGACCTCCGTCTCGCCGGTGAGCTCCCGCCTGACGAGTTCCGTCTCCAGCGAGAGGTTGGTCAGGTAGCCGAACTCGTGCTTGTCGAGACGGCGCTTCAGGGCCTTCAGCGGGTCCATCCCGTTCTTCTCGGCGTGCTGGTTGAGCTGGGCCTCCAGGTCGGGGTTGGAGATGATGACCAGCTGGGTGTCGACGTCCATCGCGATGCCCTTGTCGAGTTTCACCGTCTTCTCGTCGGGCACGTTCAGGAGCTTTCGGAGCAGGTCGGCGTGCTGGGCGGCGTCCTCGACGACGGTCAGACAGCCGTTGCCCTGCGAGAGCACGCCGTCGTAGCTGAACGCCTGGGGGTTCTTCCGGCCCCGGGAGTCCAGTTCCTGCAACATTCCGCGCATCCACGAACCGACGAGCCGCTGTTTTGGCTGGCCCTCGTCCTCGGAGTGGAGCACCCCGATCCCGGAGCCGACGTCGACGACGTAGTTCTTCACGCGGAGGTGTTTCTCGTCGGTGATGGCCGAGAACAGGTCCTCGACGCCCTCCCGGCGGTACTCCTCCTCGAGGTAGTCGTACGCCTCCCGGGAGAACGGGTCCAGCCGTCCCTCGACGCGGATCGGAACGTGCCCCTCGGCACGTTCGTTCACCTCCGCCAGTATCGACTCCCGGACTTCCGGTGGGAACACGGAGAGGGGGTGGACCTGCACGGGGGACTCGTACCAGTCGTCCTCGTCGCTGACAGAGGTGTCGCCGTAGCTCAGGCCCCTGCTGTCGCCCGTCGGCGCGACGTTCCATTCGACGGTGTACCGGCGGCCCTCGGGCGTCTTCGAGTACTCCCGGAGGCCGTTGATCAGACACCGCTTGAGTTCGGACTTGCCGGTCGCGGTCGGCCCGTCGAACCAGACGATCTTCTCGTCCTTCCCGCGGCCGGCGGCGATGGACCGCAGGTCGTCGACGAAGGAGTTGAGGACCTCGGTGTTGCCGAGGATGGCGTGTTCGCCGTCGTTGTGCGGGTCGTCGAAGAAGCGGTAGCGCTCCTTCCGTTCGCCCTCCTCGACCACTTCGCGTGTGCCGGCAGCCTCGATGGCCTCCAGCAGGTACTTCGACGCCTGGGAGGCGACCGTCGGCTCCTCGAACACCCTGTCGACGTACTCCCCCAGGCTCATCGGCTCCTCGTAGGTGTCCCGGAGGGCGCGGTCGGCCTCGCTGACGAACTCCTCGCCGCGGCTCATGTCAGTCTTCCATCTCCGCCTTGGCGACCTCCGCCCCGGCGAACTCCAGGACCTCGCGGGCGCCCTCCCGGGAGTAGCCCTGGTCGGTCAACGCCTCGACCCAGGCGTTGCGCTCCTCGTCGTCCTCCTCGCTGGTACTGACCAGCGCGGAGAAGTTGATGTTGTGCTTCTTGTCCGCCCAGAGCTTCCGCTCCAGGGCACGGCGCAACCGCTCGTTGTCCTCGGGGTTGAACGCCTCGCCCTCCCTGGCGCGCCGGGAGACCCAGTTGCTGACCTCCTGGCGGAAGTCCTCCTTGCGGTCCTCCGGGATGTTCAGTTCCTCCTCGACCGACCGGAGGAACGTCTCGTCCGGTTCCTGCTCCCGGCCCGTAATCTCGTCCTCGACGGTGTCGTCGTCGATGTAGGCCATCACGTGGTCCATGTACTTCTCGCCCTGGCGACGGATCTCCTCGACGTCGTAGGCCAGGGCGTGGCGGACGTCCTCGATGGCCCGCTCCTTGTACTCCTCGCGGACGACCTCCAGGTAGCGGTAGTAGGTCTCGAAGTTCTCCTCTGGGATCGACCCGTGGTGTTCGAGGTTCTCCTCGAAGTGGTTGAACACCGTCAGCGGGGAGAGGAAACCCCGGCCGCGGTGCTTGGAGTCCATGATGGCCTCGGCTATCTCGTCGCCGATGAACCGCGGCGAGACGCCCTCCATCCCCTCGCCGATTTCGGCCTTGTCCTCGCCCTCGTCCCGTAGCTTCCGGAGGTCGACGTCCTCGCCCTCGTCGACGTCGCCGTTGTAGGCCTTGGCCTTCTGGAGGAGGCCGATCGTCTCCGAATCCGGCTCGACGACCCGGGTGAGCACGCCGAACAGCCCCGCCATCTCCAGGGTGTGGGGCTCGACGTTGATGTCCGGGACGTCGGCGTTGTTGAGCATCTTCCGGTAGATCTCGGCCTCCTGGTCGTACGAGAGGACGTAGGGGAAGTCGATCCGCTTGGTGCGGTCGTTGAAGGCCTCCATCTTCTCGTCGCCCTTCTTGTCCTTGTACTCGGGCATGTTGGTACGGCCGACGATCACCTGGTCGATGTCGATACGGGGGTTGTTCTGGGGCTTTATCGTCTGTTCCTGGGTGGCGTGGAGGAAGTCGTAGAGGAACTCCCGCTGGAGTTTCAGGAGTTCCTCGCCCGAGAAGACGCCGCGGTTGGCGTTGCAGAAGGCCCCCGAGTAGTCGAACGCGCGCGGGTCGGACTCGCCGTACACCGCTATCTTGGAGTAGTTGACGTCACCTGTCAGCTCGGTCTCGTCCTGGTTCTTCTTGTCCTTGGGCTCGAACGTCTCGATGGCCTGGCGCTGGTTCTCGTCGGCCACGAGGCGGACGACCTCGACGTGGTTGTCGAGGACGGCCTTCAGGTCGTCGTCGTAGTGGGCGAGCAGTTCCTCCATGTAGAACTCGGACTCGGGGTCCAGCGCCTGCTCGTTCCGAATAGTGTAGGGGGCGTCGAGCCGCTCGTTGAGGTCGTCGATGACCGACTGGCGCTGTTCCAGGGGAACGAGCACGAGGGGGTCCTGGTTCATCGGCGACCGGACCGTGTCGTCGGCGGGGTCCTGGTCGTCGATGACCGAACAGAGGCCGACCCACCGGAAGGTGTACATCCGGCCGTCCTCCCGCAGGGTGTAGTCCTCGTAGTACCGGCGGATCTGGCGGTCGAAGTGGGACTTGCCGGACCCGACCGGTCCCAGCAGGAGCTTGATGCGGCGCTCGGGACCGAGCCCGCGGGCCCCGGACTTGACCTTGTTGACGAACTCGTGGATGGCCTCGTGGACGACCCGCCCGTAGAAGGTATTCTCGCCGTCGTTGAGCGGGTCCTCGCTGGCGAGGAGGTACTCCACGACGCCGTCCTCCTCGTCGTACTCGGTCCCGTAGAAGTCGAACATGTCCGCGACCCGCTGGTGGGCGTTCCGGGCGACTTTCGGGTCCTCGTAGACCTCGTCGAGGTACCAGTCGAAGGACTTGGTCTCCCGCAGGTCCGAGGGCATCGACGCCTTGTACTCCTGGCTCAACTGTTCGAGCGTGTCGGTGTTGCGTGTCATTGTGGTTCGGACGTTGGTGCCCGCCGCCGGGACGGCGTCGTGTCCGGCGACGCCGGCCCCCCGGCGTGGGACGGGCGACGGGCGATGGGCGCGGGGGATCCCGCTCGTTTCGGAGCACACCCGGCCACGGTCCGACCGACACGTCGTCGTGCGGAGACCCACGACCCCGACCGGCCCGGGCGGCGGGGCGATACCGCGACCTGGGGTCCGGACCGGCCTGGTGGGTCCCCCCGGAGTTTCCTACAGTCGACGCGGAGCGCGAGTGGTGGGCGGCTACCGATACTATTTACTGCGACTGGACTACATCCACTTAAAACCTGCTCCGAAAAGCATTTTTCGCTGGAATTCGGGCGTCGAATCGACGGAAGAAATAGCGCCGAAATCTCCACGTGATTCGTGACAACGACTCACACACGCCGTCCTTTATATACTTCCTCCTTCAGCCCCGGGATCTCACGCCCGACAGCCGGGACCACGCCTCCGATAGCACCGGGTCCGGGATCCACCGGGTTCCGACCGCTTCGGATCCGGTGGTCACTTCCCGCCCCGGGACGGACCGGGGGACATGGACCTGGCGGACCTCCCGGAGTCGTGGGTGGTGTGGAGCGACGAGTCGGACGGGCGCGCGGTCCTCGCGTATCGCCCCGACGTGTTCGACTCCGATTCGTTCCCGGCACCCTGCATGCCGACCATCTACGTCACCCGCGGGTCGAAGGAGCGCCGGCGCCCGCCAGGGGAGCCGACACACCCGGCCAGCGCCGACTGGCGGGTGACCCTGTTCCTCGAACCGGAGGTCACCCTCCCCGAGGAGTCGTTCGACACCCGCGCGGCCGCCCTGTCGGGGGCCGTCGAGGTCGCCCGGTCGTTCGACGGCGGAGAAGTGGACTACCGCGGAGCCTACCAGGTCCCCCGGGACGCGTACCTCGACCGCCTGGACGAGCTGACAGGGCGGGACGAGGGGTCGGACTGACCCGAAGGGCCGCGGGCCGGACCGACCGGAAGAGAGTGCGGATCTGACTGACCAGAGGGGACGACGACCGAAGGGGACCAACGGATCTGGCTGGCGGAGCGGACGGCGGACCGATCCTCACCCGCGCCGGGACCCCCGAGTCGGGAGGCTTAACCGCGGCCCACCCTTCCTCGTGGGCATGGGAAAGGTCACGCTGATCGGCACCCGCCTGGCCGAGGAGGGCCGGGAGTTCGTCTACGGGGGTGAGGCGGCCGAGTGCGAGGGGTGCCCGTACCGAGACCAGTGTCTCAACCTCCAGGAGGGCGTCAAGTACCGGGTGACCGACGTACGGCAGAACGCACAGACGCTGGACTGCTTCGTCCACGCCGACAACGGCGTCCAGGCCGTCGAGGTCGAACCCGTCCCGGTGCGGGCGAACGTCTCCTCGCGGAACGCTTACGCCGGATCGCTCGTCGAACTCGCCGGGCCCTGTCCCCACGTCGACTGCCCGAGCCACGAGTACTGCGTCCCCGACGGCACCGACTTCGACGAGGAGTACCGCATTACGGAGGTCGAGGGGGATCCGCCCCACGAGTACTGTCACCTCGACCGGGACCTCACACTCGTGGAGTTCGCACCCCCGGACGAGGATTGACCCTCGTCGCGCCGTCTGCGTTCTTCGACCCCGACCTCGCTGACGGACGACGTCCCGTATCTTTACCGTAACTTTACTGTAATCCTCGATGGGAACGATCCGACCGACCCGACCGGTCTACCAGCCTCCGACGGATCCACCCTACAGCGCCAGGGCGACGCCGACCACTCCGGCGACCAGGAACCCGATCCCGGCGAACAGCACCAGGTGGGACCGCGACAGGCCCCACCCCTCGAAGGTGTCGTCGGAGCCCTCGTACCCGCCGGTTTCGGGGATCCCCCCGAGGTGGCCCGCCCCGGTCCCCGGGTTCACCGGCCCCGTCGAGGACAGGACCGTCACGTACCCGAACACCATCAGGATCCCGAGGACCAGGTCGAGAAAGGCCAGCGCCCCGAAACTCGCGACGGTCCCCCCCGCCAGGTTGGCGACCCCGAAGGCTGCTCCGCCCGCGACCGCGACCGTCCCCACCGCCGTACCTAGGAATGGCCAGTTGACGCCCGCCTGCTGTTCCTCTTCGACGTCCATGTTCGTCCGTCGATCCGGCGCATCCTTAATTCAATCGGATCGTCGGGTCGGAGAAAATCCGGCGGTGACCCGCCGCAGGACCGGAGCCCCCTCGGTCAGTCGTCGGACTCACCGTCGGGGTCGTTGGGATCGGACGCGACCGGTTTCTCGGCCGTGGCCTCGCCCTCGACCTGTACGTCGCCCTCGGCCGGTGCGTCCCCCTCGACCGGGCGGTCGGACTGGTCCGCCGCGGAACCCGCCGCCCCCGGTGTGATCACGTCCTCGACGATGCCACCTTCGGGCGTGATCGTCCCGGCGCGGTCGGCCTCGTAGCCGAACAGGTCGCGGTAGCCGTGGGAGGAGAGCAAGACGGGGTAGAACTCCCGTTCGGCGTAGACCAGTTCGCCGTCGACCGCCGCGAAGGGCTCGCCGGCGGGAACCCGTTCGAAGTTCCGGACGAACACGTCGTACCCGCCGCCGGCCCGCTTGGGGATCGGTCGGCGGACGCGAAAGAGGGACTTCTCGCCGGGGACCGCGGGGCCGTCGATGACCCCGGTGGCCGCGAGGAACGCCCGCGCGACGTCGATGGCGTCGTCGGTGGCGGCCTGGCTTCCCTGGTAGCCGGCCTCCACCTCGACTGCCGGGCACGCCTCCAGGAACCGGCCGTCGGGGATCGCGGTGCTATCGACGACCAGGTCCGTCGGGAGGCGGGCACAGACGTCCAGTTGCTCGGCGTCGGGGTCGACGACGACCGAGAAGGGGTGCGGGTACGACCGCGTCGAGTGGATGGCGAGGCTGAGGCAGTCCTCCAGGCGGTCGTACATCCGCCGGGCCAGTCGCCCCTCGTGGGTGTTCGAGAACGCGAACTCGTCGTGGTCGACCCCCAGCGGCGGGAACGCCCTGTTGAGGTCCTCCTCGACGTAGCGCACGCCGCGGTCGACGGCCTCCTCGTTCGCCACGACGAACGCGACCGGCCGGCGGACCGACAGGTCCGACGCCAGGAGGTGTTCGACCGCACGCACGCCGCAGGGTTCGTCCCCGTGTATCCCGCCGACGACCGCCACCTCCGGCGGCCCGTCCCCGAGCACCTCGATCCGCATCAGTGGTACCGGTACAACGTGCGGGATGGAGTCGCTTTCGATCCCGCTCCGGGGGCGTCCAGTTCAGTCGGGGCGATCCACGGTTCGCGGTGTCTCGACCGTCGGGGCCGATCCTCGATTCGCGGTGTCTCGACCGTCGGGGCCGATCCCCGGTCGTTTTATCCGTCGGGGCCGATCCCCGGTCGTTTTATCCGTCGGGGCGCTAGGGCGGGACAACATGAAGTACAGCGGCTGGCCCGAGAAGGGCGAACTCGTCGTCGGCAAGGTAGACGAAATAGAGGACTTCGGCGCGTTCGTCGACCTGGAGGAGTACGAGGACAAGCGCGGCCTGGTCCACATCCCGGAGGTCGCCTCGGGGTGGATCAAGAACATCCGCGACCACGTCCGGGAGGACGAACGCGTCGTCGCCAAGGTCCTGGAGGTGGACGAGGACGCACAGCAGATAGACCTCTCGCTGAAGGACGTCAACGACCACCAGCGCAGCGAGAAGATACAGGAGTGGAAGAACGAGCAGAAGGCCGACAACTGGATGGAACTGGCCTTCGGCGAGGACGTCGACGGGGAGCAGTACACCGCCATCGCGAACGAACTGCTGGCCGCGTTCGGGTCGCTCTACGACGCCTTCGAGGAGGCCGCGATCCACGGACAGGAGGCCCTCTCCGGCACCGACCTGAGCGACGAGGAAGTCGACGCCATCGTCGACACCGCCCGCGAGAACGTCTCGGTGCCCTACGTCGACGTGACCGGCTACGTGGACCTGGAGAGCTACGACGGGGACGGCGTCGACGACGTCAAGCAGGCTCTCGAGGCTGCAAGCGGCAACGGCGAGGTCCCCGACGAGGTGGACCTGGAGGTCACCTACGTCGGCGCGCCGGAGTACCGGATCCGCGTCCGTGCGCCCAACTACAAGACCGCCGAGGACGAACTGGAGGCCAGCGTCGCCCGGGCCCGCGAGGCCATCGAGGCCGTCGGCGGGACCGCCGAGTTCCACCGCGAGCGCCGGTCGGACGAGGAGTGAGCCGGCACCACCGGAGGGATCGTCGTGAAGTCTGACATCAGGGTCTGTTCGGACTGGGAAGACGCCCACGACCGGCCGGTCTACACGCTGGGCGAGGAGTGTCCGGAGTGCGGCGCGAGTGCGGTCAACAGCGCACCCGCCCCGTTCGACCCGGAAGATCCCTACGGCGAGTATCGCAGAGCACTGAAGCGCCGCGACCCCGACTGACCCCGACCGGCCGGTCCCCGACCCCGAACATACGGGAGGCCCCCCGATCCCGGAACACTCGAATCCTCCCGCCCGGTCCTCCTGTCCGGTTCCTACAGTTTCAGATCCTGAATCCCCGCGTTCTACGACTTCGAGAACCAGGCCGCCGCATCGGTTAGCCGGGATTCCAGGCTCGCAGGCGTCGACCCGACCATCGGCTACGCCGGCGTCGTCCCCCCGCCCATCACCTACGTTCACGTCTCGATCAGCGAGGTCCGTCTCGGCGACGAGGACTGTCCGGATCCCTGACCGCCGGGGAACGGGATCCGCCCCGAACGGTGACCGGGACGTCCAGGGGCCTGCTGACCGGGCGCGGGGCCTACCGACGCCCCTTTAAGCGCCGCGCCCGCGAGTCGCACCCATGGACGAGATCGCGGTCGACGAGACCGGCCAGGCGGACCTGGCGGACCCGGTGCTGGTCGAGGGGCTCCCCGGCGTGGGCCACGTCGGGAAGCTCGCGGCGGAGCACCTGGTCGACGAGTACGACGACGACACCACGCTGGTGCGGCGGGTCCACTCGGAGCACCTCCCCCCGAAGGTCACCGTCGAGGACGGCCTCGCGGGCCTCTCCAGCGCCGAGTTCCACGCCATCGAGACCGAGGGTCGGGACCTGCTCGTACTCACCGCCGACCACCAGGCCCAGTCGAACGAAGGCCACTACCGGCTTGCCGACGGGTTCCTGGACGTCGCCGAGGAGTTCGGGGCCGAGGAGGTCTACGCCCTCGGTGGCGTCCCGACCGGCGAACTCATCGAGGACTACGACGTCATCGGGGCCGCCCCGGGCGAGGCGACCGTCGAACGACTGGAGGACGCCGGCGTCGAGTTCCGCGAGAACGAACCCGCAGGCGGTATCGTCGGCGTCAGCGGCCTGCTCCTGGGCCTGGGCGACCGGCGTGGCATGGAGACCGCCTGCCTGATGGGCGAGACCTCCGGCTACCTGGTCGACCCGAAGAGCGCCCAGGCCGTCCTCGAAGCCCTGGAGGAACTGCTGTCGGTCGAACTGGACTACTCTGACCTCCAGGACCGGGCCGAGGAGATGGAGGAGGTCATCAACCGGATCCGCGAGATGGAGGACCAGCAGTCCTCGATGGAACTGCCCGGCGACGACGACCTCCGGTACTTCGGCTGACCGGACTCGGGCGGGGCGTCCGGGTGGCGCACCGGAGGATCACCGGTCGGTCGCCTCGGTCCCCGATCCCCCCTCGACCCCGTCGCCGGTTCACGACCCCGCCCCGGGCGATCCGTCGGCGGCCGCTTCCGCCTCGCCGTCGTCCAGCTTTTTCCACCGCTTCTCGACGACCGCGTTCGACCGGACTTCCACGTCGTCGCCGGTCCTGAACCGCGTCTTCCGGAGTTCGATGGACTCGATCACGCCGGTCGTGTCCCCGACAGTGATGGTGTCGCCGGGGGTGAAGTCGGGATCCCGGAGGAGGTAGACGCCGGCGACGGCGTCCTCTATCATGTCCGAGAGCGCGTAGGCGACCCCGAGGGCGAGAAAGCCGCTCGCGGTCCCCAGAGCGGCCGCTATCTCCTCGAGGCCGACCACCGAGAGAAAAGAGAGCGCGACGCCGAACCACAGGACCACCAGGACGATGGTCGACAGGAAGTGCCGGTAGACCGGGGACTCCCCCGGTAGCGTCCGGCGCAGGACGTACCGGACGAGGGTCATGATGACCTTCACCAGTATCGCCGCGAGGGCGAGGAACACCACCCCCGCGATTATCTTGGGCAGGGCGTCGACGATGTCCCCCACGAACGCCTCGATGGACCGTTCGACGATGCCCGCGAGACTCCCGGATCCGTCCTGGGCCGCGGTCGTCGTCGACTGGCGTGTCATGGACGGCGGGTCGGCGGCGCCGGTGTTAAGCGTGGCGTCGGCCCCCGCGGTCGTCCGGCACTCGCCCGGGACGATATCGGGGAGCCTTTTGTGCCAGGTGGCGTAGCCGGATCCATGAGCCGACAGGCCGAACCTGACCACGCGGACGCACCCGACGTCGACGAGTTGACGCCCCCGGACCGGACCCTGATGGGGCCGGGACCGAGCGACGTCAACCCCCGGGTACTCCGGGCGATGAGCACGCCCCTCGTGGGCCACCTCGACCCGTCGTTCGTCGAGATGATGGACGAGGTCCAGGACCTCCTCCGGTACGCCTTCCGGACGGACAACCAGTGGACGATTCCCGTCTCCGGCACGGGGTCGGCGGCGATGGAGGCCGCCATCGGCAACGTCGTCGCGCCGGGCGACCTCGCGCTGGTCCCCTCGAACGGCTACTTCGGGGACCGGATGGCGGAGATGGTCCGGCGGGCCGGCGGCGAGGTGGCCCGGGTCGACGCCCCCTGGGGCGAACCGCTCGACCCCGCCGACGTACGGTCCGGCGTCGAGGAGCACGACCCGGACGTCGTGGGGTTCGTCCACGCAGAGACCTCGACCGGGGCACTCCAGCCAAATGTCCCAGCCATCACCGAGGCCGCCCACGACGCCGGTGCCCTCGTCATCGCGGACTGCGTCACGTCGCTCGGCGGTGTCGAACTCCGCGTCGACGAGTGGGGCATCGACGTGGCCTACTCCGGCCCCCAGAAGTGCCTCTCGTGTCCCCCGGGTGCCAGCCCGCTGACCCTGAACGATCGCGCGATGGACGCCGTCCGGTCGCGCGACGAACCGGTCCGTTCCTGGTACCTGGACCTCTCGCTCCTGGAGGACTACTGGGGCGACGAGCGTGCGTACCACCACACCGCGCCCGTCACGAACGTCTA
This sequence comes from Halobacteriales archaeon QS_8_69_26, assembly GCA_003023195.1. Lineage (GTDB taxonomy): Archaea > Halobacteriota > Halobacteria > Halobacteriales > SW-7-71-33 > PXRX01. The sequence continues at coordinate 74,290 of PXRX01000031.1, read as the reverse complement.
CGCGCTCCGGGAGGCGCTCCGCCTGGTCGCCGAGGAAGGCATCGAGGAACGCTGGGAGCGCCACCGCCACGTCGCCGGCGCGCTCAGGGCCGGCCTGGAGGAGATGGGCCTCGCGCTCAACGCCCCGGAGGAGGCCTGGCTACCGAGCCTCAACGCCGTGCGCGTCCCCGACGGCGTCGACGACAGCGCGGTCATCGAGCGACTCCTCGACGAGCACGGCATCGAGATAGCCAGCGGCCTCGGCGCCATGACCGGTGAAGTCTTCCGGATCGGTTGCATGGGTCACTCGGCGCGCCCCGGCAACGTGATGGCACTGCTCGCGGCCCTCGGGACGGAACTGGAGCGGGCCGGTGCTGACGTCGACGCCGACGCGGGGCTGGCGACCGCCCGTTCCGAACTGTAGTCACTCACCCGTCCTGACCGTCACTTCGGAAGTCCCCGTCGGCGGGGGATCGCCCTGCCCCTACTGGTCCGCCCTCGGGGCGCGGACGACCTCGTACCCGTCGCGTCCGTCGACCGAGATGACGGCGAACTCGGCACCGTCCTCGCTGCCCTCCAGTCGACGGACGAGCGGTTCTGCGGTGTCGTCGTCGGTCACGAAACAGCACAGGTCGCCGGCCGGCGCGGCCTCCCCCGGATCGGCCACGGCCCGTACCGTCACCTGCTTCCAGTCGCGTTCGGCCCGGAACTCCCCACGGGCACCGTTCATTCTGACGTCGTACCCCAGCTCTTCGAAAATCGACCTGGCCCGGTTCGCGAGGTGGATGTCTTGGGCCATCCGCGGTATGGTACCACGGAACGCGTGATAAAGGTTTACAAATCCGTCTACAAGAACACGTATTCGAATCCGAGTAACACCTGGCTCCGCCGAGCGAGAGAACCCGACTCGGCGGTCACTCGTGGGCGGCGTCCCACTCGGTGGGCTTGCGGAAGTTCCCGCAGACGTTGCACTCGATCCGACCCATCGAGTCCATGGCGTTGTCGAAGGTGTCGCAGTTGGTACAGAGCCAGCCGTACCGGCGCTCCCGGTCCGGCGAGAGGTAGGCGACGAGGAAGGCCCCCTCGGACCCGCGCTCACCGTCGGTGCGGTCGACGTAGACCGTTTTCCCGTCGTTCGTGCGGACATCCAGGTCGTCCGGGGCCTCGGCGTCGGTGTCGCTCATGTCACGAGGGAGGGTCGGCAGCGGTAAATGCCCGCCGATCACTTCGGCAGGACCGGGCGAACGTGGGCCGGTTTGCTCTCCGCCAGTCGGCGGGTCAGTCCCCGTGGATCGCCCGCCAGACCTTCTCGTCGGTGATGGGCATGTCGAGGGTCTCGACGTCGAACGGCTCCAGGGCGTCGAGGACGGCGTTGACGACGGCGGGCATCGCGCCGATGGTGCCGGCCTCGCCCACGCCCTTGGCACCGATGGGGTTGTTGGGCGAGGGGGTGACGGTGCTGTCCCACTCTATCTCGGGGACGTCGTCGGCTCGCGGGAGGTCGTAGTCCTGGAGCGACCCGGTCATCAACTGGCCGTTGTCGTCGTAGACGGCCTCCTCGTGGAGCGCCTGGCCGATACTCTGGACGATCCCACCGACGACCTGCCCCTCGACCAGCGTGGGGTTGACCTGGGTGCCGACGTCGTCCACGGCGACGTAGCGATCGATGTCCACCTCGCCGGTGTCGGGGTCGACCACGACGACGCAGAGGTGGGTGCCGAAGGGCGCAGTGGAGCCGTCGGGCGAGAAGAACGCCGTCTCCTCCAGGCCCCTGAGTTCCGGCGGGAGCGACCCGGAGTAGGCCGCGCGGGCCACCTCGTCGATGTCCAGCGAGCGGTCGGGGGCGCCGGCGAGGTGGAAGGTGCCGTCCTCGAACTCCACGTCGTCGGGGCTGGCCTCCAGTTCGTGGGCGGCGACCTCTCGCGCACGCTCCCGGACCTGCCGGGCACCTTCCTTGAGGGCGTTCCCGCCCAGGGTCATCGCCGTGGATCCGCCGGTGCCCTGGCCCTCGGGGGCGCGGTCGGAGTCGCCCTCGACGACCTCCACGTCGTCGTAGTCCACCCCGAGTTCGTCGGCGACGACCTGGGCGAACCCGGTGGCGTGGCCCTGCCCGTTCTCGACGAGCGACGTGGCCGCGACCACCTTCCCCGAGGGAGTCATCCGGACGACGCCCCCCTGGAGGGAGTTCGGCCCGCCGCCACAGATCTCGATGTACGACGAGACGCCGATCCCGAGGTAGCGACCCTCTTCCCTGGCACGCTCCTGTCGCTCGCGGAACGCCTCGTAGTCGAGGTGCTCCAGGGCGAGGTCGAGCGCCCCCTCGTAGTCGCCGCTGTCGTAGGAGGACCCGAACGGCGTCTCGTAGGGGAACTGGTCGGGGTCGAGGAAGTTCCTCCGCCGGAACTCGACGGGGTCCTCCCCGAGTTCCAGGGCGGACTCCCGGACCAGGCGCTCGACGAGGTAAGTCGCCTCGGGGCGACCGGCGCCGCGGTAGGCCGACAGCGTTGTGGTGTTGGTGAACGCGCCGGTCACGTGGGCGTGGGCCGCCTCGACGTCGTAGGCACCCGAGAGGCGGGTGCCGAAGGCCAGCGAGGGAACCAGCGCCCCGCCCTGGGTGAGGTAGGCCCCCACGTCGGCGGTCGACTCGAACCCCATCGCCCGCAGGTCGCCGTCCGCCGAGAGTGCGGCCCGGGCGGTCACCTCGTGGCGCCGGGAGTGGTTCGTCGAGAGGAACGCCTCGGTCCGGGTGGCGACCCACTTGACGGGACGGCTCAGTTGGACGCTACACCACGCCGCGAGGACGTGGCCGGTGTAGGCCTGGGCCTTCACGCCGAACCCGCCGCCGACGTCCGGCGCATCGACGCTGATCCGGTGTTCGGGGATTCCCAGCACGTCCGAGAGGTGGTCCTGGACGCCCAGCACCGACTGGCAGCCCAGGGTGACCGTCAGGCCCTCGCCCTCCTGGAAGCGGGCGACGGCGGCCCGTGGCTCCATCGGGACCGCGACGACCTTGTTGATGGAGAGGTCGACCTCGACCACCTCGTCGGCCTCGTCCATGGCGGCCCGGGTGGCCTCCGCGTCGCCGGCCTCCCAGTCGAAGGCGACGTTGTCGAGGGCCTCCTCGTGGACCGTCGGCGCGTCCCCGTCGAGGGCGTCGGTCACGTCCCCGACGGCGTCCAGGCGATCGTAGGAGACGTCGATGGCGTCGGCGGCCTCGTGGGCCGTGTAGCGGTCCTCCGCGACCACGCCGGCGATGGGGTCGCCCTGGTAGCGGACCCGGTCGCCAGCCAGGAGCGGCCGGTCGACCGGAACCCCGTAGTCCGGTTCGTCGCCCGGCAGGGTGCCGTCGAGGCCGGCCGCGAGGAGGTCCTCGCGGGTGTAGACCGCCAGCACGCCGTCCATCGTCTCGGCGGCGGACGTGTCCACGTCCTCCACGGCGGCGTGTGCGTACCTCGACCGGTGGATCGCGAGGTGGGTCTCCCTGGGGTACTGGACGTCGTCGGTGAACCGGGTGTCGCCCGTCAGGAGGTGGGCGTCCTCCCGTCGTTCGATGGGGGCGCCGACCAGGTCCCCGGGAGAGCCGTCGCCCTCCCCGCTTCCCGCGGCGGAACTCCCCATCGCGTGCTCGACGTCTACGGGGTCCGGTGTCGAGTCGGATGTCATGGAGGCGTCAGTGATCCGTAGGTCGACGCCGACCCCCTTGAGGTTGTGGATAGGGACAACCTCGGACGGGGTTCGAACGGACCGATCCACCCCGCCGGGGGAGTTCGGAGGCGGGGATCGACCCTCCGGGACCGCCGTTCGCCGGGTGACCGACGGAGGGCCGATCGGGGACCGAAACCGAAAAGGTCCCCTCTGGCAACCACACCGACCGGTGATACGGCTACTGCACTACGCGGACATCGAGAACGTGTACGACGACCCGGAGCGGGCCGGTCGCCTGGCGGGACTGATCGGCGACCTCCGGGACTCCGACACGCTGGTCTGCGGGGCGGGGGACAACACCTCGCCGGGGGTCCTCACGCTGAAGGGCGACGCCTTCGCCGCCCTCCCGTTCTTCCGGGCGGTCGACCCCGACGTCGACACCCTCGGCAACCACGAGTTCGACCGCCAGGTGTCGTCCCTGCGGGACCTGCTGGCCGAGTCGCCCCAGACCTGGGTGTGCGCGAACGCCCGGGACGGCGACGGCCGGTTCGGGGCCGAGGAGGGGGTCGTCCCCTGGACGGTCCTGGAGGCCGACGGCGACCGGGTCGGCGTGTTCGGCGTCGCCTCGCCGGAGACCGACGACATCTCGCCGCAGGCGGCCGACCTGACGTTCACCGATCCAGTACCGGCCGCCCGCGATGCGGTGGCCGCCCTCCGCGACCGGGGCGTCGACCACGTCGTCGGCCTCTCGCACGCCGGCGAGGACGACCCCCTCGCCCGCGCCCTGGACGTCCCCGTGATCCTCGGGGGACACGTCCACGAACACCGGACCGAGTACGTCGACGGGACCCTCCTCCTCCGGCCGGGCAGCGGCGGTCACCGGCTCTCCGAGGTGACCGTGGACGACGACGCCGCCAGCGCGCGGTGGCACGCGGTCGCCGACGCCGACCCCGACCCGGCGGTGGTCGAGGAGTACCGCGACCGGATGGCCGCCCTGGGGCTGGACGAGACCGTGGCCGTCCTCGACGGACCCGTCGAGCGGGTGGCCTACCGGGGCGAGAGCGCGGTCGGGAACTTCGTCGCCGACGCCATCCGCGAGGCCGCCGGTGCCGGCGTCGGCCTGATGCACGGCGCGTCCATCCGGGAGGACGACCCCCTCCGTGGCGAGGTGACCGTCGCGGACGTCGTCTCGCTGGTCCCCTTCGACAACGACGCCCTGGCGGTCGAGGTCCCGGGCGACCGGTTGCGCCGGGCCCTCCGGGACGCCTCGGCACACCACCTCGGCGGCCACCACCGCGACCGGTGGTACGGCCAGGTCTCGAACGCACGGATCCTCTGGGACCACGACGCCGTGGAACTGGTCGAGGCACGGGTCGGCGACGAGCCCCTCGATCCAGACCGGACCTACACCGTGGGAATGCTTGACTACGTGCTCCGGCGAGGCGGCTTGTTCCGGTCGCTCGACCCGGACCTTCCACACGAACGGGTCGACGGCGTCCACGACGTCCTCGTCGACCACGCGCGTCGGGCAGGGATCCCCACCGAGGCCGACGGTCGGATCGAGCGTGTGAACCTCCCGACCGACGCCTGAACCGGAACCGCCCACATCCTCGCGGGCGATGGCCCGCTCTGGCCGCGAAGCGAAGCCGTTTTTGCCCGCAGAAGCCTGTCCCCGGACCTGTGTCGCCCCGTCTGTTGCACTACTCCGACGTCGAGAACGCCTACGACAACCCCGACCGGATCGGCCGGCTGGCGGGTCTGCTCCGCGAGCGAGACGGCCCGGACGCCCTGGTGGTCGGCACCGGCGACAACACCTCGCCGGGGGTGCTCCCGCTGGTCGAGGAGGGTGGCCAGTCGATACCGTTCTTCCGGGCGGTCGGGGCCGACCTGGAGACCTTCGGCAATCACGACTTCGACTACGGGCCGGACCGCACCCTGGAACTGGTCGCGGACTCCCCACAGACCTGGCTGACGGCCAACGTCGAACGGGACGGTGGCCGGTTCGGGGCCGGGGTCGGGACCGCGCCGTGGACGGTCGAGGAGGTAGACGGCGAGCGGGTGGGATTCTTCGGCGTGACGGTGCCGACGACGCCCTCCATCAACCCCAACGCGACGGACCTGGCGTTCGGCGACCCCATCACGGCCGCCGAGGAGGCCGTCGCCGCACTCCGGGAGCGGGGCGTCGACCGGGTGGTGGCGCTCTCGCACCTCGGGACTGAGGACCGGGAACTGGCAGTCGAGACGGGAGTCGACGTCGTGCTTGGCGGGCACGTCCACACCGAGGTCGTCGAGCGCGTGGGGGACACACTCCTCACCCGCCCAGGGGTCAACGGGGAGACCCTCCTGGAGGTGGACCTCGCGACGGGGTCGGTGACCCGCCACGCCGTCACCGGCGGTCCGGTCGACGAGTCCGTCGCCGGGGAACTCCGGCGACGCATGGCCGAGACCGGCCTGGACGAGGTCGTCGCCACCGTCGAGGATCCCATCGAACGAACGGAGGGGACCGTGATGCGGGGCGAGAGCCGCATCGGGAACCTCGTCGCCGACGCCTACCGCTGGGCCACCGGGGCCGACGTCGCCCTCCAGAACAGCGGCGGGATCCGGGCCGGCCCGGCGCTTTCGGGCGAGGTGACCGTCTCGGACCTCGTCTCCGTCGTCCCGTTCAAGGAACCGGTGGCGGTCACGGAGGTGACCGGCGAACGGTTGCTGGCGGCTCTCCGGCAGGCCAGCGGTGCCACCGTCAGTTTCGGCGAACCGGACTGGTGGCACGCCCACCTCAGCGGGGCGAACGTCGTCTGGGACCGGAGCGAGGACCGGATCCGGGAGGCGACCGTCGACGGCGACCCCGTCGACCCGGACGAGAACTACACCCTGGCGACCAGCGCCTACGTCTTCCACACGGACCACGAGTTCCCCGCCCTGGCCGGCGAGGGCGTCCTCGACACCGGACGGATCCAGTACGAGGTCCTGGCCGACTACGCCCGCGAGGTGGGGATCGACCCCGAACTGGAGGGGCGGATCCTCCGGGTCGGGTAGCGACGCAGGGGAAATAACTGGGCTGTCGCCCGGCGGGAAGTGACAGGGTTAAGACCCAGCGAAACCTCCCTCCGATCGTGACGCTCGTGGTCGTTCCCGTGCGGTATCCGCTCTCGGACCACTCCGAGATGACGCTCCGGAAGGCGGTCGACGTCGCCGGGGAGCGCGACGCCGACCTGTCCGTCCTGCACGTGAACCTCTACCAGAACGGGGACAAGGTGACCCGAACCGACCTCAAGCGTGCCGTCGAGAGCCGGATCGGCTCGCTGGAGAACGCCAGGTACGTAGTACGTAGCGGGTTCCTCGTCGAGGAGACAATCCTGGAGGAGGTGGCCGCCGACGAGGCCGACGTCGTCGTCATCGGGCACAAGCAGGCCGGACGCTGGCGGCGCATGATCAACGCGCTGGTCGACGACCCGGACATCGACGACTACCTCAGGGAGCGACTCGACTGCGACGTGATCACTGCCGGGGCCGACTGAACCGGCACCCGGGACCCGCCGTCACCGGAGAACGACCGGAGTTCGTCGCCACCGGAGAACGATCGGAGTTCGTCGCCACCGGGAGGGGACCGGATCCCCTCGCCGTGGGGCGGCCACGGTCGATCACTCCCCGTCGCCGTCGTCTCCCGGGTCGCCGCCCATCGCGTGATCGGATCCGGCGGCACCCCCGGTCGGGTGGTCCACCCGCCCGTCCTCGATCCCGACCCTGGCCCGGCCGCTGGTCTCGTCGAAGACGTGGTGCTGGTGTGGGTACGCGAACTCGACGTCGGCGTCCGCCAGGCGGTCCCGGACGTTGGTCTGGACCTTCGAGCGGACGGCGAGTTGCCGGTAGGGCTCTTTCGCCCAGTACCTGAGGTTGAGTAACACGCCGTGGTCGGCGAACTGGTCGATGTAACAGGTCGGGCCCGCGGGGTACCGTTCGCTGCCGATCCGGATGGCCGGGCCGCCGGCGATGACCTCGTCCACGTCCCGGGCCGCCCGTTCGACCTGTTCGCGTGCCTGTGCCAGGTCCCCCTCGTAGGTGACGAGTATCTGCAGCGAGAGCCGTATCCGCTCGTCCCCCGCCGAGTAGTTGACGATGTCGCGCTCCCGGACCGACGAGTTCGAGATGACGATGAATGTGTTGTCCAGCGTGAACACCTTCGTGTAGCGGATGGTGATGTCCTCGACGAACCCCCGGTGGCCGGCGTCCGGGAGCTCTATCAGGTCACCGATCTCGTAGGGCTGGTCGGCCAGGACGAACAGGCCGTTGATCACGGAGCCGACGATAGGTGCGAGGACGATACCGATCACCGCCGAGAAGACGGTCACGGAGATGAGGATGTTCCCCGGGCGGAGTCCGAGTACCCACAGCGCCACCAGAACCGACAGGGCGATGACCAGGGTCCGGACGCTCCGGAGGGTAGTCCTCGTCAGGGACGGCCGCTCGAACCGGCGGGCGACGGCCCGACCGGAGAGCCGTACCGCCAGTTTCGAGAGGTACCACCCCGCGACGAGGACGGCGATGGCTCCGACGAGTTTCAGGATCGGTCCCGGCACGGTCGACTGGACCTCCCCCCACAGTCGGTCGACGACGGTCCCGTTCCCCCCCTGAGCGAGGAGCGCCACCACACGGGGCGCAACCGACGACCACCCATGGACGCCGGGAACCATGTCCTGCCCCTCTCGCCCACCGGAGATAAGGGTTGGGCCAGGGATCGCCGGACAGGACGGATCGCGCCTTTTTACGGCAACGTTACTGTAATCCCCGGATCCCGAGACTGCGATCCGGTTACCCGATTACCGAACGGAGTGCTACACGCTCGTGAGTAAACCTTTTGGGCGACCGGGGCCTGGCCGGCACCATGGCGGACGACCTGCGGAAGCAACTGGAGTGGGTCGGGGACAGGTTCGACCTCAACGAGTACGAACTCGACGCCTACCTGGCGGTGCTGGAACACGGTCGCCTGACGGCCAGCGAGATAGCGGACCACACGGACATCCCGCAGCCACGGGTGTACGACACGGTCCGGAGTCTCGGTGACAGGGGACTGGTCGAACTCCGGGAATCCCGACCCATGTCGGTGGTCGCCATCGATCCCGAGGAGGCCTTCGAGGACGTCCAGTCGACGCTCTCCGAGGTGGTCGAGGCCCTGGACGCCCTCTACACGACGCCGGCCCGGGACACCGAGGCGGTCTCGCTGGTCCGGTCGCGCCCCTCGATCCTCCGGCACTTCGAGGACGTCGTCGACCGAGCGGAGTTCGAACTCACGCTCTCGGTGACCCCTGACCTGCTGACTCGCTTCGAGACGGCGCTGTCGGCCGCCAGGGACGAGGGCGTGGCAATCGAACTCCTGGTCGCACCCGCCCGGCGCGCCCCAGACCCGGACGAGTTCGATTACAGCCGGGTCTGTACCGAGGCCAGGACGCGACGGGGGATCACGACACCGGTGGTCGCCGTCGCCGACGGCGAGCACTCGGTCTACGCGACCCAGGACGCCCTCCGGGACGACCAGGACCGGTACGGGGTCGTGTTCAACCGGTCGGCGCTGGGCTTTCTCGTCAGCGGCTTCTTCGGAACGTTGCTGTGGACGACTCCCCAGGAGACGCTGTACGCCGAGGACGGACGCTCGCCGATGCCCCGCCGGTACGCGTCGATCCGGCGGTGTGTGAAGGACCTCGCCAACCGCGACGGCGACCTCTACGCGACGGTCGAGGGGCGAGACGTCGAGAACGGGAGCACTCGGGTGGTCCGCGGCGAGGTACTGACCGTCGAGTACGACGACACGGAACAGGTCGCCAGTTTCACCGTCCAGGGCGAGGAGGGACCGGTCTCCGTCGGCGGACTCGTCGCCTCCCTGGAGGACATCGAGGCCCACGAGATCCGCATCGGGCGCGACGAGCCACCGGAACTGGACCGGTGATCCTCGGTCGGGCAGACCCTCAGAACTCGCGGACGCCCTCGTCGGTGATCACCCGGTCGATCAGTTCGGTGGGAGTCGCGTCGTACGCGGGGTTCTCGACGGTGAACCCCTCGGCCGGTTCGCGTATCACCTCGCTGGCCGACCGGAACTCGTTCTCGAAGACGAACCCGTCCTCGATTATCTTCGCGCCCGACCCGACGACGGTCACCGGGACATCGGCGTGCGCCGCGACCGCCGCGATCGGATAGGTCCCCACCCTGTTGTAGAGGGTGTCGCCGACGATGCAGTCCATGCCGATCACCACCTCGTCGACGGCGTCCATGTGGTAGCCGGCGGCCGCGTCGGTGATCAGGTGGGCCTCGACGCGCCCCATCTCCGCCAGGACCCTGGCCGCCTTCCGGCCGAGGTAGCGGGGCCGGGCCTCCGTCGCGTAGACCTCGACGTGAGCCCCCTGGCCGGTCACGATTTCGAGCGCTTCCAGCACGGTCGAGGAGTAGTCGTGGGTCATCAGCGTTACCCCGTCGTCCAGGTACCCGGCGGCCTTCTCGGCGGCCCGTCCCTTCCCGCGTTCGACCTCGTCGACGACCCGGTCTATCGCCTCCTGGGTGACGGTCTTCGCGTCGGGAACGTCGGTCGGGTCCGCCCGTTCGACCGACCCGACGACCTCCCGCATGGCGTTGTGCAGCGAGGCGTGGGACGGGTTCGCCCGCCTGAGGGCCGACGCGTTGCGCTCCAGCGCCCGGACGTACTCCTCGACCGTCGCGAACTCCCGGTCCACCAGTTCCTCGAGGGACCGGGCGGCCTTCACCGCGACCACCGACGAGCTGTGGGTCTGCATCTCCCGTATCTCCTCGACGGTCTCGTCGATCATGCCCGGACCAAGACCGCTTGCAGGCAAAGGCCTTCCGGACCCACCGCCGAACTGGGGTGCCGGGACCCCGTTCCCGGAGGGGCGGGGTGTCGGGGCTCAGGTCAGGTCGTCGAGGCTATCGAAGGCGAGGCGTGTGACGATGTCCTCGACGGGGCCCAGGTCCTCGTCGTCGTCCAGTGCGCCGTCGAGAGGGAGCGACGCGCCGGCCATGTCCCGGTGTCCCCCCGCGCTCCCCCACTCGCCGAAGGCGAGTTCGAGGCGGCCCCCGACGTGGACCTCGCTGTCGAGGGTCCGGGCGCTGACCTCCACGGCGTCGTCGACGACCCCGAAGACGACGGACGTGTTCGTCCCGTCGAGGTTGAGGAGGTAGTCGGCCGCCAGAGGGATGGCCTCTCGGTCGGGGACCCGACCGGCACTGGAGACGAGACAGGACCCGCGACACTCCCGGCTATCGATCACGCGCGCTATCGTGTCGAGGGTCACCCCCGAGAACAGCGACTCGGAGAGCACCTGGATGGCGTCCAGGTCGGCGAAGATGTGGAGGTACTGCGCGGCGGAGTACTCCGCCAGGGTCGTCGACCGGCGAACGAAGTCCATCGTCTCCCGGCGGATGCCGAACAGGAGGGCGGTCGCGATCCGTTCGTCGGGCGTGATGCCGAGTTCCCGGAAGTACTGGGTGACGATGGTCGCCGTCGCCCCGGCCGATGGGCGGTGGTCGACGTAGACCCCGCTGGCGTTCTCGACGGGATGGTGGTCGATGACGATGTCCACCTCCGCGGTCTCGGGTAACGGGTTGTTCCGTCCGGGGACCGAGTGGTCGACGAACGCGACGAGGTCCGCCGAACGAACGGCGGACGGGTCGTATGGACGGAGGTCCAGTTCGAGTCGATCGATCATCGCCCAGTTCTGGCGGTGGGAGATCCCACCACCGTACAGGACGCCCGTGTCGGTGATGCCACCGTGTCGCGCCAGACGCTTCAGACCGAAGGCGCTCGCAAGACAGTCCGGGTCGGGGTCGTCGTGGCAGACGATAGCCAGCGAATCGTGACCGCGTAGCAGTTCCATCAGTGGCTCCGCTCGCGATGTCAGGTCGTCAGTGGCCGTCGGCCGCGTACTCGTTTTCGACATCGTGATCGTTCTATATTCGGCTACTATCCGGGATCGGCCACAAGGCTTATAAATGTTTTCAACAATCATACATATTCGATGTGGACGAAGCGTCCTGAAAGGAACCCGGAGGCCCGCCCAGAGGACCGATGAAACCGCTCGGGTCGTGAATGAAGTGAGGCTACCGTATAATTCAACCTCGATCGTATCCCGGAACTGTGGAGTTCGCGAGTTCCCCCGTCGGTACTCCGGGGTTCACGCGGTCTATTGCCTGGATCGTTGGGTACCGGGTCAGGATCGCCGTCCGGCGATTTCCGTCCTCGACCGAAAAGTATTCAATTAGACGTAATTTCCGGCCTGACAAATGAGGTCGGTCCGCGAGAATCCAGTCGCCGTCGCAGTGGTCTGTCTCGTGGTGGGGGTATCCGTCGCCGCACTGCCGACAGTCCTGTTCCCCTACCACGACGAAGCGGCCTACTCCGTGACGGTCACGTCCTTCGATGGAGAGACCGAGGGCTGGAACGTCGTCGGGTTCGACGACCTTCCCCCGAGAGCCCAGGAGTCAGTCGAGGGGGCCATGGACGGCCGGAAGGTGATACTCTACTCCGGTACCACGACGCCTCCGTCGACGTGCTCTTCCAGCCAACGTTGGTCAGGTACGATGGAGAACTCTACATGGCAGACGTCCAGAACGTCCCGGAGCACGGACGAATCGCCGACAGGGTTCGGGGACCGATCGCGCTCTCCGGTGCCGTACTGATAGCCATTGGTCTCCCCGTCGGGTACGGCCGAGAGTTCCGCCCGGCGACCTCGGCGCGGCCGGCCGCGATCCCCCCGATCCTCCTCCTGGTCACCACCGTCTCGCTGGGAACCGGATCGGACGAGTTGCTCCGGGCGTTCGATTCCGACCCCGTCGGCAACGCTATTGGGGGAGTGATCGTCCTCGCGATTCTCGTTCCGATAGCCTCCGAGGCGTCGCGGTCCCGCGCACGGGACGCCTCCACGCTGCTCCTCGTCGCCGGGTTCCTCGGCGCGTTCCTGGTCGGGGTCGTCCCGGTGGTCCTCGGCGGCCCCGGCCTCGAGTTCGCTCCGGTCGGTGGCCTCGCCGCGACCCTCGCGTACGCACTGGCACCGGACGACGGGTAACTACAGTCCGTCGTCCCCGTCGACCTCCGGTTCGGATGGATCGGTCAACCCTCGATCGCCGGACACCTCATCCCATCGACCGCCGGGTTCGTCGGGACTAAGACCCGCCCGTCCCACTGTACAGCATGGTCGAGGTCACCTACCACTGCCCGTACTGCGGCGCAGTCACGGGGATCGAACGGGAGGGGTACCTCGCCGACCGCTGTGTCACGAAGGAGCCCCTGGACGGGTGGACCTACGCCGACACCACCGACGACTACGAGGACGCCGACGGGGTCGAGTTGATCTGCATCGGTGACGCCGGCGACGACGAGGGCTGTGGTCGGACGTTCTACCTCTCGTTCGTCCGCTACCGCGCCGGCCGGGAGGTGGATCCCGAGGTTCCGCTAGAGGACTACGAAGACCGTCCCCGCTTCGACTTCCTGAGCTGACCGCCGGGTCCGAGTCGATCCGTTCGTTTCTCTCACCGACAAGTTTATTAATCATATCGCGGCAAGCACCCTTAAGCGATGGATAGACGTACCTTCCTTGGAGTATCAGGCCTGTCGACGTTGTCGGGCCTCGCTGGATGTGCAGGGATGTTTTCGGACGCCGACCGGTCCGGGGAGACCTCGACCGACGGTCCAACCAGTGTGCCGTCGTTCGCCGACGTGACCGTCGAGGCACCCTCGGAAGGGACCGTCGACGAGGGATTCGAGGTCACGGTCGGTGTGACCAACGAGGGCGACGCCACGGGGGAATTCACGGGCACCCTCGAACTGTCCGGTCCCCGGAACGGGAGCCAGTCGGTGACCGTCGAAGGGGTCGATCCCGGAGAGAGCGGGACACAAACCGTCTCGTTCGAGGTGGAGTACGCCGGTACCTACACCGCCCGGTTGCCGGGAACCGACGCGAGCACGGAGGTGGTCGTCCACCCCCGGGATGCCGACCTGGGGGAGGCCGCCGCGCTTGCCCCGGACCTCGACGTGACCGTCCACGACGCCCGGGTCGAACCCCCCGTGATCGCCGTCGGTCGCGGACCCGTGTACCTCCACGGTACGAACAGTCGGATGGACGGCGTCCCCCACCTCGTGCCGGGGACGGATCCCGCAGCGGCCCCGGAGGGACACCCAGTGGCTCGTCTCGACGAGGAAGCCGACGTCTACCTGCTGGTCGTGGAGGCGACGGTCACCAACGACGGGGACCAGCCCCGGACGTTCGACCCGGCTCCTCTGGTGCCCGAAGCGGAGGCCGGCACCGACCCGGCCTTCTACTCGGACGTGGGCCGTGAAGTCTTCGAAGGCGTGACAGTCGCCGACGCCGAGGCGACGGTCGGATCGTCGCCGCTGGCGGGAGTCGAGGTCGGCCCCGGCGAGACGGCGACTGGGTGGTTGCTCGCGCCCGTTGCTCGTGAGACTGCGAGTGACGGAGGAATCGAGATTGGGATCCAGCGGAAGCCGATCGACGACGAGGTGGATGAGGGTCCGGTGGAAGCTGTTTGGCAGGTGGTTCCCGAAGGTGGGACCGCACTACCGCAATTCGAGGTCGAGGATCTTTCGATGCCCGACAGGGTACCGAACCTCACTACTGCGGAGTTCTCGCTACAAGTGACCAACACCGGTGAGACGGCTGGGACCTACCGGGACGTACTGGAGATCAGCGGGATCATGCCGGAGTTCGATCCGGTGGGCCAGATGTCGGGGGAGGTCGACCCCGGCGAAACCGTCGAGGTGGCGGGCGAATTCTTCATGGCCTGGGGTGCGGAACAGGGTTTTCGGCTTCAGAAGGGCAACCCGGAGGTAATCAATGATTTGGAGGAATACGACGTTGATAGAGGGGCTCATGGTGAGTGCGTTGGCTGGTGGCTAGAACTCCCGTTCGGAGAAGAAGCGACCTTCACAAACGGGACGATCATCCGCGCCCAGAACCCCGTTTATGCTGAGAACTTCGAATACAGCGACGGTATTGGCTCGGGGAACCGAGTCCTTCTTGTCAACGTTGAGGCCTACCTACCAGAGTGGGCTAGGGGCAAGCGATTGGGCGAGAATCTCCTGCCAGCTCTTGAGGACTTCGAGTATGACATTCATCCAGACTGGGAACCCGAGGATCCATTGAGAATTTTATCGGCACTCACTAGACGAAAGGCCGAATCTAACGGGAACTCCCTCTATGAACCCATTAAAGGAAAGCTGTATCCAGTCAGTCCGCCCGAAGAACCCGATAACGCTACCGTCCAGGGATGGATTGAGTTGCGAAATCCTGACGACGACCAATTCGAGGAGTATCCCCGTGAGGAGCGCGAACTGCGAGTAGAGGTCCCGGTCAAGCGACGCGGTGGGTACGCCAAGGTTGCCGGAGTGAAATGGGCGCAGAAATTTAAATGATATTCTTTCCTGGGGTAGATATCTACTAATCACATTTGAGGAAGTAATTGAGGGTGAATTTAAACCAGTTATTTAACTGCCGCTGGGAAAACAAAAATAATCTGCTCAGTGCCCTGCTTATCATTAGTAGTATTAAAATAAAAATTTTTATTTATATTGAACTAATATTATAGTGTCAAAATTCATTACATCCCCACTCGCATTTTTTATCGTCGTCTCCACCTTCGTCACTCCCATCGTTGTTTCCGGCCCCATCGTCACCCCCACCGCCATTGCCATCACCCGGTGAATCACTCTCTTCATCCTCTGGTGGATTGTACACAAGTGTAACATGGTGGCTTGCTACAGTACTTTCCTCAGTCTCAACTTTTTGTTTAGATGTGTCACTACTCGCCTGAACCTTGACGTCAATATCTGCAGTCGTTTTCGTAGGCGGATCCGACCAAGTAACCGAAGTGGAGCTTCCTATTCGCGGGGACGGATCCAGCAGACGGTGCTCGTACTTGCCGCTCGGGGAGTGAATCGTCCACTCGGGCTCCTCATCTAGTTCCCAGTATTTCTTGTTCTGGTAGACTGGACTATACGAACCGGTGGTTCCGGATGTGAGAGAACCAGGCCCCGAGATGTCCGAGATTTCTAGATCCGGATAATCCGTCTCCAGCGAGTGACACGCCTCGGCCTTGTTGGGATCGTCACAAACGGTGATCTGGGTACGCCGTACTTTGGTCTCTCCGTCGTCGTATGCCGTGGCGGTCAACCAGACGTCTCGATTGGTTTCGTCGGAGATCGCCGCCTCGATGGTATCGGCGTCGAAGTACACCGACGTTCCCCTGCCCTCTTTTTGGGTGATGGTTTCACCGCTAGCGGTTTCGAGCGTCCAGACTACCTTGTCGTACTGGAGGAGTTCGCGTGGTGCATCGGAGGTTATCTCGTAGATCGGTCGAGTCGGCCGCAGGATGCCCTCCGTCGCCTGGTCGTGGGCGTCCCACTGCAAGGGGTCCGATCCGGTAATGTAGAAGTCAGGTAACTCTCCGTCACCATTACCGAAATCACCGTCGTCGTTGGAGTCCGGGTCAGAGACGCTGACGGTGACGGTGGCGGTGTGGGTGTCGCCGTTCTCGTCGGTCACAACGTACCTGACCTGGTAGTCACCCGGGGATCCCCAGGAGGCCTCTGCGAAACGGATCGATTCGGCATCTGCCGTGGTCCCCTCGAACTCCCAGCTACCGGTCGGATCACAGCCCTCCGGCGTCGCCTCGAACTCGACCGTCTCACCGGGTTCGGGGGTTTCCGGATCCACCGAGTCGATGGTGCCGTCGACGGATTCGGTGCACTCGTCCTCTTCGTCAGTCACCGTCACCGTCACGGTGTGGCTGTCGACGTTACCCGCCTCGTCCTCCACGCGGTAGGTCACGTCGTACTCGCCCGGCGAACTCCAAACCCCCAGGGCCGACTCTTCGAACTCCGCGGACATGGAGGCGTCCTCGAATTCCCAGTCGGTGGAAACCCCGCACCCATCTGCCGACGCGTCGAAGCTGACGGTTTCACCCGGATCGGGATCGTTCGGTTCGTAGTCGTCTATCCTCGCGTCGACGGGCGGACAGCCGTCGGTCACGGTTACGGTCACGCTGTCGCTGGCGAGGTCGCCGTCCTCGTCCTCCACGCGGTAGGTTACCTCGTACGTGCCCTCGCTGTCCCACACCGCCGTCGCGGACTCGTCCGACCTCGTGGAGGTATCGGTTCCCTCGAACGTCCAGGCGGTGGAGACCCCACAGCCCTCGGCCGAGGCGTCGAAGTCGACAGTTTCGCCGGTCGTGGGACCGGTGGGATCGACTTCGTCTATCGAGGCGTCAACCGGACTGGAACACCCACCGCCTCCCCCACCCCCACCGATGCCTCCTCCGCCACCAGGTAAGCTCGAAGAGACGACGATATACTCGACAGTCTCGTCCGTGTTGCCGTCGTCGTCCTCGACGGTGAGGGTCACTTCGAGCACCCCCGGAGTCGACGGTCGGACGGTAATGGATTCGCCGGTCCGGTCCGACCCCTCGTCGAACTGCCAGACGTATCGTTCGATGGTTCCGTCGGGATCGTAGGATTCGCCCGCGTCTAGCCCGATGGCACCGTCAACTATGACGCCCGACCGGTTGGCGGAGATGTCCGCAACCGGGGGCTGACCGGACGAGTCGGCGGGATCCCTGGCATCGACGGTCACCGAATCGACGGCCGCGCTCGGAGGCGATCCCTCGTCGACGACCCTGGCGGTGACGTTGTGCGTGCCGGGGTCGGTGAAGTCGATGGGGACCGAATGGGTGCCCTCCCCGATGGACTCCTCGAACACCTGTCGGCCGTCGACGGTCCAGACGATCCGAGCGACGTCTTCGGATCCCGCGGAGACGGTCGCCGTGTAGACGGGATCGGCCGGCACCGTGACCGAGGTGGGGCCGCTCACGTCGACCGCTGGCGGTTGGTCGCCGGACACCGTCACGTAGAGGGTGTCGTTGGCGGTCGCACCGTCGTCGTCGGTGACGGTCAGTGACACCTCGTAGGTACCCGTGTCCGTCGGTCGGAAGGTCGTCCGTTCACAGGTGGGGCAGTCCGGGGCGAACTCCGTCCCGTCCGGGGCAACGATGGCCCACTCGTACGCGACGATCTCACCGTCGGGGTCCCGGGATCCGGCGGCGTCGAGGTGGACGGTCGCGCCCACCTTGACGGACTGGTCGAGACCCGCGTCCGCGAGCGGACGTTCGTTGTCCACGGCACCGGCCCTCGATCCCCGTTCGATCGGGCCGCTTCCGGGGGCCGCGCCCGTCGAGCTATCACCGAACTCCACGCTCCAGAATCCCGATCCGTCGGTACTGGTCGGTTCGGGCGCCGTCGAGAGGTCGGCGAGGCCGTTCGTCTCCGTATCTACCGGTCCGCCGGCACCGGCCGCGACCGCCGAGGGTACCGACGTTACCACCAGCAAGACGGCGACTACCGCCGCGATCCACCGTGTCATTACGACAGCATACCTGCGCTATCTCTTATAAAACCCCTGGATAAATTGAGAGTTGTTTAAAAGGGAAAACTGCCCTCGCTCGTCTCGATCCCTCTATCCACAGTTCGAGGGATACACGACGGCGACTCGCAAGGGGGTGAGAAATAGGGTGACCCTGCACTGCAACGGAGGGGGTCAACCCTTGATGTTGCAGACCGGGAACGTCCGGGCGACCTTGTCGCCGATCCCAAGTTCGTCCGACACGCGAACGACCTCGTCGACGTCCTTGTAGACGCCTGGAGCCTCCTCCGCGATGGTCGCGCCGGACTGGGCCTTGACGTAGACCTGCTGACCCTCCCGGAGGTCGTCCTGCACGTCCCCGCCCCAGTACTCGTTTTTGGCCTGGGTGCGGGACATGAGGCGTCCGGCACCGTGGGCGGTCGACCCGAAGGTTTCGGCCATCGAGCGTTCCCCGCCCCGGAGGACGTAGGATCCGGCACCCATACTGCCGGGGATAATCACGGGCTGGCCGACGTCCCGGTGGGCCGCGGGCACCTCGGGACGGCCGGCGGGGAAGGCCCGGGTCGCGCCCTTCCGGTGGACGTACAGTTCCTGGTCGTTCCCGTCGACCTCGTGTACTTCCTTCTTGGCGATGTTGTGGGCCACGTCGTAGAGCAGGTGCATGCCCATGTCCTCCCAGTCACGACCGAACACCCGTTCGAACACCTCCCGGGTCCGGTGCATGATCAACTGCCGGTTGACCCAGGCGAAGTTGATGGCCGCGCCCATCGCATGGTAGTAGTCCTCGGCCAGGCGCGACCCCGCAGGGGCCGCGGCGAGTTCCTTGTCCGGAAGGCGGTTCAGCAGGTCCTCGTGTTCCCGTTCGATGTCCCGCAGGTAGTCCGTGCAGACCTGGTGGCCCAGTCCCCGCGACCCGCAGTGGATCAGCACCACTATCTGGTCCTCGGAGAGCCCGTAGGCGTCGGCGACGTCGTCCAGGAAGACGTCGGTGACGCGCTGGACCTCCAGGAAGTGGTTGCCCGACCCCAGGCTCCCCAGTTGTTGGCGGCCGCGGTCCTTGGCCTTCTGTGATACCTCGTCGGGATCACTCTCGGGGCGGACCCCCTCGTCCTCGCAGTGGTTCAGGTCGTCCTCGACCGCGTAGCCGCTCTCCAGCGCCCAGTCGACCCCCCGGTCGAGCACCTCCTCCAGCGTCGACTTGTCCGTCTGGACCACGCCGCCGCCACCGAGTCCCGACGGAACGTTGGCGAACAGGGCGTCGACGAGTTCCTCCTCGCGACCCCGGACGTCGTCGTACTCCAGGTTCGTACGGACCATCCGGACGCCGCAGTTGATGTCGTAGCCGACCGCGCCGGGCGAGATACAGCCCGTCTCGGCGTCGATGGCGGCCACGCCGCCGACCGGGAACCCGTACCCCTGGTGTCCGTCCGGCATACAGATCGCGTGCTTGACGATCCCCGGCAGGTGCGTCGTGTTGCGGATCTGGGTGAGAGTGAGGTCGTCGCTGATCTCGTCGAGCAGTCGCTCGCTGGCGAGCACCCGGGCCGGTACTCGCATGCCACCCTCGGGCGGGATCTCCCAGACGTACTCGCGGACCCTGTGTAGCGTGACGTCGCCCGCGTCGTATGTGTCGGCCATGCCGGGAGGTTGACCGGGGACCAGGGAATAGGTTTCGCCTGTTCGCGGGCACGTCTCACACCGTCCCCCGAACCCGTCCCGGAATCCCGGTCGCCCCCGGTTCCGGTCCGATCCCCGGCCGTCGCTACCGCTCAGTCGCCAGTCCCGGCCGGACTCCCCTCGGCCGGCGGTTCGTGACGCTTCTCGTCACCGGCGGTCCCGACTCGCTCCGCGACCAGCCGGTCGACCGACAGCGGTCCCGAACCGGTGATCAGCAGGGCGGACACCAGGCCGAACAGGGCGAGGTGGGCGACCACCGGGTCGTCGGGGAGGCCGAACAGGGTCGTGGCGAACAGTCCGAAGGCGACCAGGCAACTCGCCCGGGTGAACAGTCCGAGGAGGATGACGACGCCAACCGCTGCCTCCGCGAGGCCGGCCCCGACGACCCACAGCTCCGGCGAGACGGGGACCACCGACGTCAGGTGGTACTTCGCGACCACTGCCAGGGCCGGGCCGGGTTCGAGCAGTTTCTGGGTGATCCCGAGGTAGAGGAAACTGGCACCGAGGCCGGCACGCAGGACCGTCGGGAGGTGGGGTTCGTAGCGGGCGAGCCGGTCGTTGAGGACGCCCGTGAGGTCGGTGACGGGATCGATCCCACCGTAGACCGTCCCCTCGGCGCTCGCGACGCGGGCCAGCACCTCGTCCGCGCTGGGGCTCCCGGGACCGATCAGCGCAACGGCGAGCAGTCCCGGGACGAACTCCAGGGCCAGCAACAGGTCGGGGTACCGGACGAGGGCACCGAGGTACGCCAGCAGACCGACCAGCGCGGCCACCCTGGTCGCCAGGCCGAACAGGATCAGAAATCCCAGCACGACCTGCGGGATCCGTAGTTGGACATCGACGGCAGGGCTGAAGAGGTAGCCCGCGAACCCGGCACCGACGAGCGGGAATCCCACGCTGATCCGTACCAGCCACGGCACGAGGTGACGGTACTCGTCCATCGCGTGGCGGAACGCGGCCACGTCCGCCGCGAGCGGTTTCGCGGAGAGGTAGACGGCCGCCGCCACCGCGACGATCAGGGCGCCGCCGGCCATCGCGGCTATCGCAACCGGGTCCGAGGCCACGGCCGCCAGTAGTTCCCCCGTGGACGGTCCCTCGCCCCCGTCGACGACGTAGTCGACGTGTGCCGCCGCCGTCCCGACCCACTGCGTCAGGACGGCGGCCCCGAGAAGCGTCCCGACGGCACGTGCGATCCGCGTGTACATGCTTGCACTAGGTAGTCCGGGCGAAAAAGTCGGACGGTCCCCGGCCGCGGAGGAGTCGAAGGAGCGTTGTCCGACCGACGCTCGCCGGTCCACGTCATCGATCGGAACCATCCCCCATTGGGAGTACAGGATCGATCGGAACCATCCCCCATTGGGAGTACAGGATCGATCGGAACCATCCTCCATTGGGAGTACAGGATCGATCGGAACCATCCCCCATTGGGAGTTCACGATCGATCATAATTGATCCTGCATTGGTTGTCCATGGTCCGGACGAAATAGCAAAAATTAAGACGACGACCTAAAAACGATTGTGGCATGGGATCTAATAACATTAAGAGGCGAGACGTCCTGAAAATGGGGGCTGCGGGCGGTGCGGCCCTGGTCGGCGGCGCGGCGCTCCCGGCGGGAACCGCCCGTGCGGACACGGCGGACAAGGTTGACGTCGCCATCTACGTCGACACCCACGTACACGAGGACCACGGCTACGACCCGGCGTACACGGCCCAGCAGTTGATGGGACGGGCGCTGACCTACAACGACGTCTTCGACTGGGAGGTGACGGTGGTCGAGGACCACAGCTTCGACCTCCGGGACGTCACCTGGGACGGCTGTGGCGACATCCTGTCGGCGTTCGACGACTGGCTGAAGGGCGACAACCCCGACGGCTACCACTACAAGTCCGACCACGAGAACCACTACCTCCTGTACCACAGCGACGAGCGAACGGGTGGCTGTGCCTGGCCACGGGTCGGCGTCGGCTGGGGCGACGGTCTCGCACAGCTAGACACTTTCAATCCCGACCGGTTCGCCCCGAAGTCCGACGACGTCGGTATCCAGGTCACCCTCCAGGAGATGGGGCACATGCTGGGCATGTGCGACGGCTCGGACCACAACTGCGGGATGCACTACGAGGACGTCAGTCGGGTCCACGAGACGGACAGCCTGCCGAGTTCGGGTGACGTCTATACGACGCCGATGGGTGCCCACTACGGCGGCCAGAACCAGTGCGACCAGGACGCCGTCTCCGAACCGGGGTACTGGGAGGAAGAGTGGGAGGACGCCTACTACTGGTACGACTGCGCCGGCAGACAGCTCCGCCGTCACTTCGACCGCCAGCACCTGATCACGATAGAGGGCGCGGACGACGGCGACTGGGAGTCCTACCAGTTCAGCGTCTCGGGGACCATCGTCGAGAAGTCCACGGACTGCGGGGCGACCACCAACAGCCACGACGACGTCAACGGAGACACGGTCGACGGCTGGACCTACGGCGGCCGGGACTCCTACGTCTTCACCGGGGAAATAACCGACTTCACCGCGGACGGCGGCGTCAGCGTCTACGTCGACTGCGAGGAGGTGTTCGTCGACTCCGTCGGCAACAACACCATCACCATCGACGGCTACGACAACGGTAGCTGGTCTACCTACGAGTTTACCGTCGCGGGCGGCCTCCGCAAGAGCACCGACAACGGGGCCTCGATCAACAACCACGACGACGTCGTCGGGCGGACCGCCGACGGGTGGGTCAACAGTGGCAAGGACAGCTACCGGTACTGGGGCGGCGTGAAGAAGGCCGGCTTCGACGTCAGCGGGGCGAGCTACTCCTTCTCCTCGAACTGACGGCCCGATCGCGACCCGTTCCACGGACTCCGGTCGCGTTCCACCCGGGGACTCCGGTGGCAGTCCACGGACGACCTCACACGTCCAGTACGACGTAGGCCTCCCACTCGTCGTCGGTCTCCTCTATCCGCATCTCGGAGTAGGTAACGGCCTTGATCTCCCGGGCGTGGATCCGGTCAAGCGGGACGCCCATGGCACTCCCCTCCAGGATCCACTCCCCTCCGGCCTCGC
This sequence comes from Halobacteriales archaeon QS_8_69_26, assembly GCA_003023195.1. Classification (GTDB taxonomy): domain Archaea; phylum Halobacteriota; class Halobacteria; order Halobacteriales; family SW-7-71-33; genus PXRX01. Next base: position 51,501 of record PXRX01000031.1, on the reverse strand, counting down.
GGACCGTGGCCTCGTTGTCCACGGGGAGGACGTTCAGGACGTCGCGTCGGTAGATCAGTTCGTCGAGGTAGTCGAACAGGAGGGCCTCGGGGTTCTCGGCCCGGACCTCGACGTCGAAGCGGTCGCCCACCGCCGGCCACTCGTCGCACTGGGCCGCGGCCATCCCGTCGGCGAGGGCGGCCATCACCCCGCCGAGACTCCCCGCGGTGGCGGCGATCCCCACGTCGGCGGTGTGGTCGCGGAGTTCGTAGCTCACGACGCGGTGTTGGTGGTCCCGGGGTCTAAGTCCCCTGATCCGGCCGGCAACGGGACGGTGGCGTTCGGGTCGGCACCGGATCGGACGCTCCGGTCGACCACCCCGTGTTCGCGCCCCGGTTCCAGCCGGGGGATCGCCGTGTTCCGGGTCCAGCGCGCGCCCCTCGGCCGTGGGATCACCCCGGACGTGGCCGGACCCGGAAATCCGGGTGAATGCGGGGCCGATCGGGCCTCGCGATTTCGGTCCGCGTTCCGGTCGGGGCCGTCCGACGTCGCGTTTTTTGTGTACTCGACCGCTGAGCACCCGATCACCCGGAAGTCACGGAAATCTCGTTGCTCCGGGACGTCGAGTCCTGAACCGTTGGGGAGGTCCCCGCGTCCGACCTGGCTGTCGGGGGGTTCCCAGGCCGTGAGATTTTTGCGTGGGGAAAGAATCCACCGTAATAATGTCTCGAACGAAGGCCCTCTCCGGGGGGAGTGGGGTCGTGGTTCTGGTCACCCTCGTCGCCGTTTTCGGCGTCGTAGCGCCCGCAGTTGCGGCGGGACCGGCCCAGGGGACCGAGGGATCGTCCGTAGCAACCGTCTCCGGGACCGACGCGGTTCCGGACGCCGGGTCCGTCGGGTCGGAACCGGTTACCCCGGCCGGACCCGGGACCGGTCCGAGCGCCGGGGCTGTCGCCGGGCCCGGGGACGGGGTGAGCGACCGGAAGTTCCCGGGTCCCGGCAACGGCGTGAACGACGGGGAGTTCGCGGGGCCCGGGGACGGACCGGGCGGAGGGATGGCGAACGCGAACGTGTCCAACGTCACCCTGGTGTCGGGCCAGCGAGTGACCGTGATCCAGTCCGGGAACGAGACGTCCTACGTCGTCGACGCCGACGTGGAGATGCGCAAGGTCGAAACCCCGCGCGGAACCTACGTCTACCCCGCCGGGACGGACTTCTCGACCTTCGATCCCAGCCTGTTCAACGTGGACCTCCTGGTCGACCAGGGGCTGACGGACGAGGAGTCGGGGGCGATCCCGGTAATCGTCGAGCGCGACCGGTCGGGCGGTGCGGTCGGACCCCAGCGGGCCGGTGCGGGTGGCCTCGCTGGCTTCGAGGCCGATCGGACGCTGGAGAGCGTCGGCGCGGTCGCCGGCACGATAGACAAGGCGACAGACGAGTCCACCCCGACGCTGTCGACCCAGACGTCGGCCCCGACGGTCGAACGGGTGACCCTCGACCGGTACTACGAACTCGACCTCGACGACTCGACCGAGGCGATAAACGCCGACTCCACCAGGGAGGAGCGTGACCTCGACGGGAGCGGCGTCAGGGTGGCCGTTCTCGACACCGGCGTCTCCGACACCCACCCCGACCTCGACGAGGGAACGGTCGTCGACGAAGTCGACGTCACCCAGGACGGGACCGTCGAGGACGACTTCGGCCACGGCACCCACGTGGCGTCGATCCTGGCCGGCGACGGCGACGCGTCGGACGGGAACCACACGGGCGTCGCACCCGGCGCCGAAATCATGAACGTCCGTGTACTCGACTCGCAGGGCCGGGGCCGCGCCTCGTGGATCATCCAGGGCATGGAGTACGCGGTCGACAACTCGGCGGACGTCATCTCGATGTCGCTGGGGGTCCGGCCGAGCGGCGACTCCCCCATCGCCGAGGCGGTGGACGTGGCGACGGAACGGGGCGTCGTCGTGGTGATAGCGGCCGGGAACTCGGGTCCCTACGCGGGAACGATAGGAACCCCGGGGATCGCCCCCAGTGCGATCACGGTCGGTGCGATGGACCACACGACCGGGGAGGTCGCCAGGTTCTCCTCGCGGGGACCGACGGCGTTCACGAAGCGGGTGAAACCCGAGGTGGTTGCGCCGGGCGTCGACATTACCGCGGCCTGTGCCCAGGGGGCGTTGGTCGACTGTTCGAGCGAGTCGCCCGCCTACGCCACCTTCGACGGAACGAGCATGGCCGCCCCGCACGTCAGCGGTGTGGTGGCCCTGATGCTCGAGGAGAACCCCGACTGGTCGCCCCCGCGGGTCAAGGACACGCTCATGTCGACGGCCAGTTCGCTCGGTGGGTACACCGTCTACGACGAGGGGACCGGCATGGTCAACGCGACGAGAGCCGTCGATCCCCGCGTGATCGTCGAGAACGCCTCGCTCGACGTCGGGGTCGTCGACGAGAACGGGACGGTGACCAGGGTCGTGACCGTGCGCAACACCGGCGACGAAGCCCGGACGCTGTCGGCCGACGTGGTCCTGCGCGACGCCGAGAGCGGGCAACCGGTCGGCGACGTCTCGGTCAACCGCACGGAGGTGACCGTCCCGGCAGGCGGGAGCGCCGACGTCCTGCTTTCGATCGACGCGAGCGTTCCGGAGGGGACCTACTCGGGTCGGCTGACCTTCTCGGGGGGCGACAGGACCTACAGCGCCGCGTTCGGCTTCACCAGGGCCAGAACGATCACCGTCGAGAAGCGACCGACCGGGAACACCTCGGTCGAGGACGACAAGGTGTGGGTGATCCCACACACTACCGGGGTCACCGCCCGACTCCTGACCGTTTCGAACGGAACGGCCGAGTTCATCGCGGAAGGCCCGGGCAACTACACCGTGCTGTCGACCGGTACCGACGAATCGACGGACGGACCGGTCCTGATGATGGAGACCGCCGAGGACCCCGACCGGATCGTTCTCGACGAGGGGGGGACGGCCGTCTACGACCTGAACGCCAGCGAGTTGCGTGACGCCCACGGACCGATGGTCAACCTCAGCACCCAGGCGGAGCTCCGAACGGGTCCGTTCTTCGGGCTGACGGTGCTCGACAACTTCACCGACACCCGACGGGCCCGCTTCAGCGAGCAGTCGGAACTCGCGGCGGTCGTGGAGTACGTGATGGCCCCGGCGTCGGAACACGACGGGGAGACCCAGGAGGTCGACGTCGACTCGCTGTACCACCTCGTCTACGCCACCCCCAACGTGACCGGGCCGGAGACGTTCGAGGTCGACAGGTCCACCCTCGCGACCGACGAGCGGACCTACTACCGGTCCTCGGCCGACCAGCGCCTCCAGATGATACAGCTAGTCTTGCTGAAGAACACCACCAGCCGGTGGTCCGACGGCGGCTACTGGTGGAACCTCTCCGGACGCTCGGAACAGACCGTCTACCTCACGCCGGAGGACGCGGGCTACTACACCGTCGTCCGGACACCGGACCGTCGCGAGACCGAACACCCGTGGCTCGTCTGGTTCCAGGACCCGGCCCCGGCCGAGACCGTCTCGACCTCGTTCAACCGCCACCCCTACAGTTCCATCTCGCTGTGGGCACTGGGCCGGTACGTCTACACCGAGGGGTACTTCCAGGTCGACCAGGGACCGGCCCGGGCCATCTACTCCGACCCCGGGACCGACGCCGAGATGAGCGTTCGGATCAACGGCTCGACGGTCTACGAGGACGCGACGGGGGTCACGACAGGGTCGTTCTACCTCGGATACGCGGCTAACGGTACGGTCATCGACGTCACCCTTGACGCGAGCAACCCCGGCGGGCTCTCGACCCGCACCGTCACCGACTACCGGACGACGCTGGGCGGCGAGGACGTCAGACCGCCCGAGGTCCGACGGCTCGTCTTCGAGGAGATGAACACCACCTCCGCCGTTCCGGAGGGCGAGTCCACGGTTCGGGTGAACTTCACGGAGCCAGTCGAGGAAGCGGTGGTACTCTACGCGGCGGGCAACGCCGCGAGCGACCCCGTCTCGGCCGACGGGGTCGACGAGACCGCCGGGTGGACCCGGGCGGACGCAGTGCGACTGAACGACACGGCCGTCCGTGCGACCGTGAACGTGACCAGTAGACACACCAGCGTGGCCGTCTACGGCGTCGACGAGGACGGCAACGTCGTCGCCACGACCGTCTACGACGCCGTCCGGACCCCCGAGGAGAACGAGGCGAGTTCCCTGCTCGCCCAGTACGCCAACGACGAGGGCCTCGTCGACACCGCGGGCCTCCAGGACGCCATCAGCGACTGGGCCGCCGGCGAGATATCGACCGACCTACTGCAGGAACTCATCGCGGCCTGGGCCTCCGGCGAACCGGTCGCGTGAGTCCCCGCGAGTAGCCCCCCGATCCGACGACCCTTCTCGCGGCCGCCGGCCCACTGCTCGACGGCGAGCCTCCGGCTAGGGGTCCGTGGGGCGAGAGAAGCGAATGGCGACAGTCGAGAAGGGTCAGCCGCGGCTCTGGACGGTGTCGACGACCTCGCCGGTGAGGTCGGCCTTGCCGCCGGTGGGGGTCGCCAGCGTCGAACCGCAGACCGCACACCGGACCTCCGAGGCGGCCTTCTCGAAGACGGTCTGCTCGTTGCCACAGTCCGGACACTCGACGCGGAAGTAGTCGCCGGCCATCGGTCTACTCCTGGAACTCCAGTCGGCCGGCGCGCCATCCCTCGCGGAGGTGGGCCGTGCCACAATCGTTGCAGCGGTACTTGAGGTCCGTCTTCTTCGTGGGCTTGTCCCCACCGGGCACCTTCGAGAACTTCCCGTCGTTACCGATCCCGCGGTTGCGTCGGCGCTGGCGGGCCTGCCACTTCATCCCGGTCTGGCGGCCCGAGCGAACCTTCTCGACCTCGTGTTGGTTGTGTTCGTCGCAGTGCGGACAGTACGTGTTGAACCGGCGTGGCATCTCCATGGTACCTCCGGATCGTGGGCCGGCGAATAAAACACGTTTGGATCGGACTCGGGGTCGGCCGGAACTCGTGGCGCCGCGAGGTGTCGTCCGAACGGGGCTGGGAGTCGATCCCCGGAAGATTCTTTCGCGCGGGGACCGTCACCGGAGAACAACGGGGACCGAACGGTGAACCTGGGGGATCCAGCCACGAGACGGACTCTCGCGCTGGTTGCGGTGGTCGCACTCCTGGCGCTGGCCGGGTGTAGCCGCGTCCCACCACCCGAGTTCTGCGAGGACTGCGGTGACCTCGCCAGCTCTGCCGAGCGTGTCGAGAACGTCACGCACACGGAACTCCACGTCTACCTGGACGAGGACGGGGGCAGTCGCTACGAACTGCGGGCGACGCTCGCGGCCGAGGACGCCCGGCGGGTCCGGGAGAACCCGGAACTCCTCGATAGCATCGAGGCCGCCCGGCGGGTCCGGGAGAACCCGGAACTCCTCGATAGCATCGAGGCCGCCGCCGCGGACCGTGGCGAGGACCCTGCGGTCGAACTGGACGGGGACGAGGTGGTCGTTCGCTACGAGGGACCGACCCTCGCTCGACGGGGATACGGCGGGGTCGTCCTGGTCGATCGGTTCTACGAGACGGAGGACTCCCTGGGTCTCCGGCTGGGAGTCGACCGCCTCGTGTTCCACGGTCCCCCCGGGACGGTCGTGACGAAGGCACCCGACGGGGCGACCGTGGAGAACGGGACGGTGGTCTACAATGCCAGCGGGAGGTACGACCCGGCGATAGACGAGGGGGACCTGGTGGCCTTCGCACCGACCGGTGGGGCGGTCGGCTACCTGACCACCCGGGTGACGGTCGGGGGGCTGATATGGCCCGACGTCCTCTACCAGGCGGCCGTCGGCGCGGGTCCCGCGGTCCTCGGTCTGACCGGCCTCGTCGTGGCCCTGTCGAGCCTCGGTGTGGGCCTCGGCGACCGGATATCGATCCGGATGCTGGGAGCCGTCGCCGTCGCGGCGGCCGTCGCGCTGGTGGGACTCGGTATCGGCGGGGCGGCCCTGTTCGGCAACGCCACCGGCGACGGGACGACGACGGTCGCGGCCCTTGCCGGGAGTTTCGTCCTCGGCGCGGGGGTATTCGTGGGACTGATCCTCGGACCGCTCTACCTCGACCGGGACCTGCTGGACCCCCTGATCCGGTGGGGCGGCCGGGTCGTCGCCTCGTCGACCCTGCTGGTCCTGACGCTGTTCGTCCTCGTCGGGGCACCGGGACCGGTGCCCGTGTGGCCGGTAATCGTCCTCGGCTTGCTCGTCCCGATGGTGCTGTTCAAACCGTTCGGTCACGCCATCGGGCGGGAGTCGCGCGAGCGGTGGCTCTATCCGGTGGTGATCGTCCTCGCACCGTTCGGTGCGGTCCTGCCGTTCCTCCCCGAGACGGACTTCACGCCCGTCCTCGCGGCGGGACTGCTCGCCATGCCGGCCTGGGCGGTCGTCACCGGCGTCGTACCCCTCGGACCTCGGACTCCCGCCACTGGAGCGGATCCGGGCGGCAGTCGAGGGGGACGGCCCGGAGTGAGGACGACTGCCGACGCGGCCGGACCCGGATTCGCCGGGGTGAATTTCGGCGTATCTGTCAACTGAAACAACCGTAAACCCTTTTCGGCAGCCAGATACTGTACCACTATGGCACTGCAGGTCACGGGACTCCCGGTGGGTGCGGAGGTCCTGAGGATCGGGATCCCGGTCGGGATGGCGGTGATGGTAACCGTACTGCTGTACTTCCTCAGGCCGCCGGTGACGAAGAACGTCATGCTGTCGTTCACGCCCTGGATCGTCACCGGCGCGGCCGTCCACGCGCTGTTCACCATCGACGCCTACCCGGACTGGGCGGATCCGCTCTTCGAACCGATCGCCGTCTACTTCACCGTCTTCACCGCCGCCGGGATGGTCTGGGCGTACATGACCACGGCCTCCGACATCGGCGGCGAGGGGTTCCACGACGCCCAGTACGTCGCCGCCGCCGGGATGGGCGCGACGCTGGTCGCCGGCGGGTTCGTCCTCTCGAAGGGCCACGGGGCCGACCTCTCCCGGGTGCTGCCGGCCTTCGGCGGACTGCTCCTCGCGTTCCTCGTCGCGGGCGTCGCCTACGTCGGGGCAAACTACGTCTACTCCAAGATGGTGATCCACACCGGCGTGCTGGGGTGGCTGGTGGTCTTCGGTCACTCGCTGGACGCCGTGATGACGGCCATCGCCGCGGATCTCTTCGACCTGCCGCCGCTCTACGACGCCGGGGCACAGCTATACGACTACGCCGGCACTCTGCCGACGGCCGCCTACCTTCCCGACGGGTGGCTGATCGTCGTCGTCAAGGTCCTCCTGGCGCTGGTGGTGGTCGCCCTCCTCGCCGGAGTGAGCACGCTGGACGTGATGGACGACCGCGACGCACCCGTCAACGTCGCCCTGACCTTGCTCGCCGCGTACGGCCTCGGTCCGGGGATACACATCCTCCTCACGCTGGTGGTCTTCTGACCTGTGGGCGGCCCCGCTCGGCGACGACCGGTGGGTAGTTTCTTGTACCACGCCGATAGAAGTACCGACCATGTCGGGTCGCAAGTACGAAATAAACACCGAAGTGGACGCCTCGGGGACCGTCGCGGCCTTCCTGTTCGGGGGGGTCGTCGGGTTCCTCCTCGTCTACCCGGCCCTGCCGGCCCAGTTCCAGGCCATCGATCCCTCGCTGTTGACCCTGGACCTCGGGCCCGTCGGCTCACGGTTGATCGGAGGTATCGCGCTGTTCCTGCTGTTCGTCCTCGGCGTCATCTTCCTCAACTGGTTCTTCATTCACACCGATAAGTAAGCTCGGTCCGAAGGAGTCGGCCGGCCCGCCCCGTCACTTGAACCGGAACGTCTCCAGGTTACGCGGGGCGAACGTCCGCATATCGAACTTGTGGTAGAGCGCGGAAGACAGGTCCTGGGTCGAGGACTCGTCGCCGTGGACGCAGAGCACCTTCTCCGGGCGCGGGTTCATCGTCTTGACGAAGTTCTCCAGGCCCTGGCGGTCCGCGTGGCCGGAGAAGCCGTCGACCGTCTCGACGTCCATCTCCAGGGAGAGCGTCTTGCTGCGACCGGTGCCGATGGTGTTCCGGTCGTTGAGGTGTATCTCGTCGTGGCCCTTCTGGATCCGCCGACCCAGCGTCCCCTGGGCCTGGTAGCCGACGAACACCATCGTCGAGTCCGGGTCGGGTCCGATGTGCCGGAGCCAGGACATGATCGGTCCCCCGGTGACCATCCCCGACGTGGAGAGGACGATACAGGGGCCACCGTCGCGTATCTCCTGGCGTTCGTCCTTGCCGCCGTCGACGTGGTTGAACTCGTCGGCCAGGAAGGGGTTCTCGTCCTCGTGGAAGATCCGGTCCCGGAGTTCGTCCCGCAGGTACTCGGGGTAGGTGGTGTGGATGGCGGTCGCCTCCCAGATCATCCCGTCCAGGTGGACCGGGACGGAGGGGATTTCGCCCTCGCGCATGGCCTCCTCAAGAACGAGCATCAGTTCCTGGGACCGCCCGACGGCGAACGCCGGGATGAGTACCTTGCCGCCGTTGGTCGTCGTCTCCCGGATGACCTCCTTCAGCTTTCGCTCGGAGTCCTCCTGGTCGGTCTGGTAGTCGTTGCGACCACCGTACGTGGACTCCAGGACGAGCGTCTCTACTCGCGGGAAGTCGTTGACCGCGCCGTTGAACAGGCGGGTGTCGTCGTAGTGGATGTCGCCCGAGAACGCGACGTTGTAGAAGCCGTCGCCGACGTGAAAGTGCGCGACCGCCGAGCCCAGGATGTGGCCGGCGTTGTGGAGGGTGAGTTTCACGTCCGGGGCGATGTCGGTCACGTCCCCGTACTCCAGGGGGATCGTGTGCTTGATCGCCTCCCGGACCATCTCGGAGTCGTAGGGCGGGGTGCGGCCCTCCTTGGCGGCGACGTCGAGGTAGTCCAGGCTCAGCAGTCCCATCAGGTCCCGGCTCGGCTCGGTCGTGTAGATGGGCCCGTCGTAGCCGTACTTGAAGAGGAGCGGAACGAGCGCCGAGTGGTCGAGGTGGGCGTGGGTCAACACGACGGCGTCGATGTTGCTCGCGCCGGCACCGAGGGCCTCCGGCACCTGGAGGTACGGCACCTCGTCCTCGGCACCCGGTTTGTCGCCGCAGTCGATCAGGATCCGGGTGTCCGCGGTCGAGAGGATGAACGCGGCGCGACCGACCTCCCGGCAACAGCCGAGGGTGGTGATACGGACCCACTGGTCGTCGGCCATCCGCTCGCGGTGGATCTGTCTGCCCACCCGCTCCAGGACGTGGCGGCGCTCGTCGCGTTCCTGCATGAGGAAGTTCCGGACGTTCGAGACCGTCGAGGACTCGATGGGGGGCGTGCGCACCACCTCGGGGGTCCACCCGACCTCCTGGGTTATCTCGCGCAGGGTCGACCCGTGGCGGCCGATGACCATCCCCGGCTTCTCGGCCTCGATGACCACCTCGCCGGTGTCGGCGTGGAAGTCCAGATCCGTGACCCCGGCCTCCTCTGGGATGACGTCACGGATCAGCGGTTCGGCCTCGCGTGGCTCCATCAGCACCTCGGGGTCGGGCCGGACCGTGATCCGCTTCCTGAGCTTTCCGGCGAGTTGCCGGATGAGGTCGCCCTTCCGGGCGAACCGCTTCGGGTCGCGGGTGTAGACGACGAGTTCTGGGCCCTCGTACTTCACCTCCGACAGCGAGATGTCGGGCGGGAGTTCCTCCTCTATCTGCGCTCGCAGTTCTTCCAAACGCTGGTCTACCGTGCTCATAGTCGAAAGTCGGTGTTCTCCGGACCTCCGGCGCGTTCCGCGACTGACGCGTGGACGGACCGTCCGGCGGTCGCTCCCGTCTCGGGGGACGGATCCGGGGCCGACGGCCGGGACCCGGGGACGCCGTTACACGCGACGTCCGGTCGCTCCACAGGAGAGACTCTGAAACTGAACATCGTCAGGTGGCCGGATCGAACCGGTGCGGGTCGTTCACACGGCCGAGGCCGTGTACCTGTCCGGGATGGTCCGGGAGAACCCGCTTATTGCCCCCATCAGGTGGCGCAATACAAAAGCCTTCCCACTCGGCCACGGATCGACCCCTGCTACTCCAGGGCACTCCTGTCGAAAGCCTCTCGTCTGCGCCAACAGCGTCCAGTCGTAGTACGACACCCGAAAATTTCGTTTCTGTCCGGTCATCTCGCCGGGGGTTCCCCCGCGAAACGGAGCCAGTTGGCGGAGCGAGTCCGGCGTCAGCATTTCCCGGTCGAACTGCCCCGACGTCCTCGCCGTCCGGCCGCGGGGATTAATACGCCGGAGCCCGGGAGTTCGAGAAAACCCACGTTCCGATGGACTCGACGGATCCACCCGGGAGCGACGACGTCCCGCCCGCCGGCGTCGCCGCCGACGCGATGACGTTGCCCGTCTTCCTCCTCGACGCCGGGGAACGGATCGGTCGAGCCAACCCGGCCTGTGCCGACCTGTTCGGCGTCGACCGGGACGAACTCGACGGTGCCACCCTCTCCGAGTACCTCCCCGGGGGGGTGGTCGGACGGATCGAGGCGTCGGCACGGCGCGCCCGCGAGAGCGGCGAGAGCGACCGGATCCGGCTCCCGCCGACGGCGCTCGACTGCCTCGACGCCCACCGCGAGGTCGAACTCACGCCGGTCGAGGATCCCCGGTACGAGGGCTGCGTCGGGGTCGTCCACCAGTACCCGGTCGGCACCCCGGACGACTACCTGGAGTACGAGGCCGCGGCCAGGGCCGTGGCGGACCCGGTGTACGCGACCGACCCCGAGGGCGACCTCCGGTTCGTCAACCCCGCCTTCGAGGAGCAGTTCGGCTACTCGACGGCCGACATCCGGACCCGGGACGTCCACTTCTCGGAGATCACCACCGCCGAGGGCAACCGGACCGTCCAGGACGCCATCCGCGACCTGCTGGCGTCGCCGGAGGGCGAGGGCCGTGCCACCGTCGACATCCCGGGGATCACCGTCGACGGACGACGGCTCCGGATGGAGGCGTCGCTGGCGTTGCTGCCCCCGACGGACGAGTTCACCGGCGTCGCCGGCGTGCTCCGGGACGTCACGGACCGCAACCGGCGCGAGGAGGTGCTGTCGGTGATGAACCGAACGCTGCGACACAACCTCCGGACCCAGGTCAACAACGTCGTCATGTACGCCGGGTACCTGGCCGACGCCGTCGACGACCCCGACGACGCCCGGTACGCGGAGAAGATACAGTCGTCGGTCACGTGGCTGGAACGCCTCGGCGAGACCTTGCGGAACCTGCAGGAGGCCGTCCAGGAGGACCGCGATGGCGGCGACGCCATGACCGTCGAGGAACTGGTCGACCCCGTGGTCGAGGAGCACCGGCGCGAGTACCCGGAGGCGACCATCGAGGTGAGTATCGTCACCGAGGCGCTGGTGGACGTCGGACCGACGGCGGGGTACGCCCTGGAACACGTCGTCGAGAACGCGGTGGTCCACGGCGGGGACCCCGCGTCGGTCACCGTCTGGGCCGTCGACAGCCCCGGGGCCGGCTGGGTCGAACTGATGGTCGAGGACGACGGTCCCGGGATCCCGGAGGACGAACGGGCCGTCGTCCTCGGGGAGACAGACGAGACGCAGCTCCGACACGGGAGCGGGATCGGGCTCTGGGCCACACGGTGGATCGTCGAGGCCTTCGACGGCGAACTCGCCATCGAGAACGGGACCGACGGCGGGACGGTCGTCACCCTCCGGTTCCCGACGGCGTGACCGTCCGAGCGCCACCGGTATGCGGACGTGACCGCCCGAACGCCACCGGTACCGGGGACGTGACCGTCCGAACCCTACCGGTACCGGGGACGTAACCGCCCGATACCGGTACCGGGAACGTACCGATCCCACGCGCTCCGCGGACGACGCTCCCGGCCACCGACGGGCACGAACTCCGGACGCGGTACGAGGCCGTGTCGGCCACGAGAACCGTGGGGTCTCGGCGGCTGTCCGGAATTTCGACGCGATACCTGAACGAATGAATAACAAAACTCTTGGGAGAGGCACCCGCAGTCACCCAGAAGATCAGTCTCATGTCGAACGACGAATCCGTGCGCGTCGACAAGGACGTGGTCGGACCGATCGCCGATTTCATCCCCAGACGATCGCGCGACGACCGGAACATCCGCCCCAGCGACGTCGACGCGCTGATCAGGACGATAGACGAGGCCCGGGACTGGGAGATCCGCAAGGCGGCGGTCAAGGCCTTCTCCCAGGTGGGCGAGGAGACCCCCGGGATAATCTCCGATCCCAGGGTCGTCTACGCACTGCTTCGCGCGCTGGCGGACTCACACTGGGAGGTCCGGCGACAGGCCGTCGCGGCCTTCGGAACGCTCGGGGTCAACGCGCCGGACATGCTGAAGGGGACCGACGCGGTCCCGGAGATGATCCGTGCCCTCGACGACGACGAGTGGCGGGTGCGGGAGAAGGCCTGCGAGGCCCTCGGCGGCGTCGGGAGCGAGACCCCCGACCTCCTGGAGGGGTCCGGTGCCATCGAGGCACTGGTCGACACCCTCGACGACGAGGCCTGGGACATCCGCATGGCGGCCGTGTTCGCGCTCAAGGACATCGGGACCGCGTCCCCGCACCTCCTGGAGGGGACCGACGCCCCCGCCGCACTGGTCGCGGCCCTCGAAGACGAGGACGAGGAGGTCCACACCAGTGCGACCGCCGCCGTCGAGGACCTCGGTCGCTCGGACCCCGGCCTGTTCGAGAACGCCGGCGTTCCCTCCGACCTCGCGGAGAACATCGATGGGATGGATCCCGACGAGGTCGCGAGGGACGAGGAAGCCGAGGAAGAGGAGGACGAGGAAGCCGAAGACGCGGACGAGGAAGAAACCGAAGACGAGGAGGAGGAAGAAGCCGAAGACGAGGAAGAAGAAGGCGAAGACGAAGAGGACGAGGATTCATTCGACAGGGAAACGGTGGTCGAGGAACTGCACGACCAGACCAAGAGCGAGGTCATGGACGAGGCCCGCGACCTGGACGTCAGCGGTCGGAGCAGCATGAGCAAGGACGAACTCGTCGAGGCCGTCGCCGACGCGAAGGAAGCCGCGGCCGGGAACGACTGACGCCCGTCCCGATCCTCTCACTCTCAACGGTCCTGTCTTTCTGGCTATCTACGGTCCATTCGTCGAGGAGGCTCCTCCCCCCGATCCAGCAGTCCCGATCAGTCGCCGTCGGTGAACGCTTCGACGGGTGCTGGCTGTTCGCTCAGTCTAGTCCGTGAGAATGTACTGTAATTTTACTGTAACGATGGCCGGACGGGATCACGGGCCCCGAACCCGAACGACAGATCGTGATCATCAGACGAAGTACCAAAATACTCTTCAGCGAGACACTAAGTAGGTCGTGTCCGATGGTTCTAGTAGAGGCAAGGAATTAACGGATCCGCGAGACGTCACCCGTCGAACGGCCCGTTCCCGACCCCACCGAGGTGACAACCGATGCCAGTCGAGTTCGACCGACCGAGTGCTCCGATCCTGAAGTACTACCTCTACGTCGCGACGGGGGCGGCGTGGTTCATCGTCCCCGTCTGGACGCTGTTCCTGCTGGAGCAGGGGCTGTCGTTCACGGAGGTGAGCGTCCTCAACGCGGCCTGGTGGCTGGCGACCGTGCTGGGCGAGGTGCCCACCGGGTTCGTCGGGGACCGGATCGGCCGGCGCAACTCCCTGTTGCTGGGGTCGGCCGCGAGCGCCCTCGCCGTCGTGACCTTCGGGCGGCTGTCGTCCTTTCTCCCCATCCTGGCGGTCTACCTCGTCTGGGGCGTCGGGACGACGTTCCGGTCGGGGGCCGAGGGCGCGTGGCTCTACGACACCCTCCGGGAGGAGACGGACGAGGAGGAGTTCACCCGGATCAAGGGCCGTGGGAGCGCGATTCGACTCGGGGTAATGGCGGTGAGCGCGCTCGGCGGGGGGTACCTCGCGGGCGTGGACATGTACCTCCCCTTTCTCGCGACCGGGGTGGCGGTCGCACTCGGCGGGGCCGTCGCGGCGACGATGCCGAAGAACCGCGCCTACCGGGCGGAGTGCCGGGGTGACGACCGGGCGGCCGACTGCCCGGACGCCGACGACTTCGGTCCGCGCGAGGCAGTGCCGGTGATCCGTGACACCCTGCTCGCGCCGCCGCTCCGGTCGTTCGTGGTCGCGGTGGCGGCCTTCTACGGGGTGGCCTGGAGCGTCGGGATGTACACCCAGCCCATCGCGGAGGACCTCGCGCTGGGCTGGGGGATGGCCGAGGCCGACCTGACGGGCATGCTCGGGTGGCTCTACGCCGGGTTCTCGGGCGTCGCCGCCCTCGTCACGTTCAACGCGGACCGGCTGGAGCGGGCGATCGGACCGCGGATCTGGGTCCGGGTCGCACCCGCGCTGCTGGGGGTCGCGTTCCTGGCCAGCGCGCTCGTTCCCCCGCTGGCCATCCCCGCGTTCTTCCTGATGCGGGCGTTGCTGAACGCCACGGACGTGTTCAAGGAGCGGTTCGTCAACGACCACGCCGACAGCGTGGGGCGGGCGACGGTGCTCTCGGCGACGTCGATGCTCCTGGGGCTGGCACGGGTTCCCTTCCGCCTCGTCTCGGGGGCCGTCGGCGACCTGACCTCCCCGCTGACGGCAGTCGGCATCGCCGGGGGTGTGCTGGTCGCGGGCGCCGTCGCCGTCGTCGTCGCCTTCGGGACCGGCCGGGACGTCTGCGCGGGCGAGGACGCCCCCGCCGTCTGCTCCGTCGTCGGCGCGAGAGGAGGGTGATCCGCGGTGGTCCCGACCCCCTCGCTCCCGCGGTCGCTCCCCCCGGGCTTCGTCCTGAAGTACTACGCCTACCGGGCGACGATGGCCGTCGGCTTCACCGCCCCCATCTGGTACCTCTACGTCCTCTCGAACGGCGTCTCCTATGCGGAACTGGCGGTCATCGACGCGGTCTGGTGGGGCGGCCTCGTCCTGTTCGAGATACCGACGGGCTACGTGGGCGACCGCATCGGCCGGCGGCGGGGCCTGGTCGTCGCCAGCCTCATGACCGTCGCCGCGCAGGTGGCGATGGCCGGGGCCGGCGATTTCGGGCACTTCCTGGTCATCTTCGCGTGGTGGGCGCTCGCGGCCACGTTCCGGTCGGGCACCGACGACGCCTGGCTCTACGACGCCCTGAAGGCCCGCACCGACAGCGACGAGTTCGCGCGGATCCGCGGGCGCGGCGAGGCGGTCAAGTACGTGGTCGCGGGGGTCACCGCGCTGGCCGGGGGCTACATCGCTTCGGTGTCGATGCCGCTGGCCTACCTCGGGTCCGCGGCGGCCACGGCACTGTCGGTCCCGGTCCTGCTGACGTTCCCTGCCGCCGACGGGACCGCCAACGGCGGGTCCAACACCGAGAGCGACGACGACAGGTTCACCGTCCTCGACGCGCTCCCGGTGATCCGCGGGGCGTTCACCCGTGCGCCGCTCCGGACGTTCGTCCCCTACGTCGGCCTCTTCATGGGCGTGTTCTGGGGCGTGAACTTCTTCGTCCAGCCGGTGGCCGACGGCCTCGGCGTCTCGACCACCGGCCTGGGGTGGATGTTCGCCGGGTTCACCCTCCTCGGGGCGGTCGTCAGCTACAACGCCGGAGCGATCCGGGACCGGTTCGGCGCGAGGGGCTGGTTCACCGTCGTCCCACCCCTCCTGGGGGCCGTCTTCGTTGGAGTCGCCCTCCTCCCGGCGGCCGCCATCCCTGCGTTCTTCCTGATGCGAGGGCTGCGCGGCGCGACGACCCCGCTGGCGAACCAGTTCATCAACGACCGGGTCGGGAGCGTCGGCCGGGCGACCCTGCTCAGCACCGCCGGGATGGTCTACTACGTGGCGATCATCCCGTTCGAACTCGCCGCCGGCTCCCTCGCGGACGTCGTCGGTCCGATCACCACCATCGGGCTGTTCGGGGCGGTCCTCGTGACCGGGTCGGCCCTGTTCCTGGCGGTCGGATCGCCGTTCGGGACCGGGGACGCAGCGCCCGCGGAGGGGACGCCGGCGGACTGAGCTGGTCCGGCGTCAGGTGCGGTCCGCTCCCGGTGGCCCACCGGCGGATCACTCCCCCCCGTCGGGGTCCTCGATCCCGTCGCCACCCCGACCCTCCCCCGCCGCGAAGCGGGCGGCCCCCCCCCGGGCGGCCTCCATCGCACGGGTACCGTGCCAGGCCTCGACCCGGAGGCCGCGGTCGAGGTCAGTCCCGAGGCCGTCGTAGACGGCCGCCCGGTCGGTCCGGACCGTCTCCTGGGGGAACGACGCTATCCGCTCGGCCACCTCGACAGCCACGTCAAGGGCATCCCCGTCGGGCGCGAGGCGGGTGACCAGGCCCCACTCCCGGGCCGTCTCGGCGTTGACCGCACGGCCGGTGAGGATCATGTCCAGTGCCCGTCCGAGGCCGACGACCCGGGGGGGGCGCTGGGTGCCGCCGTCCACGAGGGGAACGCCGAACCGTCGCTCGAAGCAGCCGAACGTGGTGCCCTCGGCGGCGACCCGGATGTCACACCACAGCGCCATCTCGAGGCCGCCGGCGACGCAGTGGCCCTCGACGGCCGCGACCGTCGGCTTGTCGATCCGTCGGCGGGTGAACCCGAGCCACCCGTCCTCGCCGTCTTCCAGATCCATGGCCTCCAGGTCCGCGCCGGCGGAGAAGTCCTCGCCGGCACCGGTCAGCACCCCCACCGCCGCGTTCTCGTCGTCCGCGAAGCGGTCCCAGGCCGCGCCGAGGGCCTCGGCCGTCCGGCGGTCGACCGCGTTCCGCACGTCCGGACGATCGATCTCCACGACCGCCACGGGCCCCTGTCGATGGTAGTTTACCGGGACGTCAGGGTCACTGGGATCGGTCATTGGTCGGCCCTGGGACGGCGAGCACGTGAACTACCCCTGCCTACTCAGTCGCCTCCGGTGACTTCCTTGAGGCAGGGGCTTCCTGTTTCGACGACGGCACTTGCAGAGACGGCGGCCGATCCCTCCGTCCCCACAGCGGTCCCAGTCTCCGCAGGCGTTCCTTCGGAGTGAACCACTCCTAGCTTCTCCAATCCACGCTCCAAGACGTTCAACGCGGCGTTATAATCGCGGTCAGCTTCGAACCCACACGACGGACACGAATGCTCGCGGACCCACAGCGGTTTGTTCGTCTTCACACCGCACTCGTTGCATTCCTTCGTCGTATCAGCAGGGGCCACTTCCACGACGTGACAGCCGCGCTTTCGCCCGTGGTGTTTGAGGATAGTGATGAAGTCACGCCACCCAACCTCGTGCGTGTGTCGTCCGTTCCGATCACCCTCCAGCAACCCTTTCACATCGAGATCTTCGACGAATACAGCGTCATACTTCCGGGTGTAGAATGCCGCTACTTTGTGCTTGAAATCCAGTTTCTTGTTCCGCATTCGCTTGTGGAGTTCAGCTACCGTCTGTCGCTGCTTCTCCCAGTTGTTACTGCCGTGGTCCTTCCGGGACAGGGTCCGTTGTTCGCGTTCGAGGCGGTCACGGCCGGCAGACACATCCAACCGGCTGATTTGCCTGCCATCGGAATCGTGAATGAACGACGTGATACCGAGGTCGATCCCCACGGTATCGTCCGTGTCGATCTCACGAGGGTCCGGTTTGTCAGGGGCGTCTCGTTCGACGTTGAGGCAGGCGTACCACGCCCCAGTCTTGTCTTTCTTCACCGTGACGTGTTTTACGTCGGTCTCATCCGGGATCGGGCGGTGAAGGCGGATCGAAACATCGATATTCTCCCCGTTGACTTTCTTGAGTGTCAGTGTTCCACGTCCGGTGGGGCCACTCTTCTCATCGAGTTCGAAACCCCGCTGACGATACGTGAAACTCCTGTACTCGTGTGGTGCCTTCCAGTTCAACGACCCGACGTTGTACCCGGCTCGTCTGAGTTTGCCGAGGTTCTCGATGTTGGTGGCGATCTGCTCAACAGCCTGTTGCAACACCGTTGAGTAGACGTTGTTCAGGTCAGTCCACCAGTCTTTCAACGCCGGGATTTCGTCCCGGATTTGCCGGACTCGTTGTTTGACCGTGCCCGCCGATTCGGGGGTGCGGTTGAATCGGTGGAGGCCGTGGTTGTAGAGCTGCCGCACGGTATCACGCACCCAGTCCAGTTGCTCCCGCTGGTGACTGTCAGGGAACAACCGATACTTGAGTACGTAATCCATGCGCAGTATGTCGATTGTGTGGGGGGTAATGTCTTAAAGGTGACTGCTGTATGTCGAGCGATTCATCCCCGCCCTACTCGCTCACCGTCGGTTCGCTCCGTGAGGACGGGGGCTTCTCTTCCCGCCTGCTAAAGAACCGGGCCGGACCGTCGGCGTTCCGGGGTCTCCCGTGACGCCCGTTCCGATTGCCGAAGATGTTCGACGGGGACGTATCCCCCCGGGCGATCGTAGTTCGTTCGATGTCGTCCGAGAGCGTGGAGGCACTTCGCGGCATCGAGTTGACCCGGGACGAGATAGACCGACTCCCCGTCGAGGAGGGGGTCGGTCTGCTGTCGCTGGCGGACGACGGGGTCGCCTACGCGGTACCGATCTCCTTCGGCTACGACGGCGAGGACCGGCCGTACTTCTTCGCGATCCGGTTCGGCGAGAAGAGCCGGAAGGCGGAGTTCATGGAGCGGACCGACACCGCGACGTTCGTGGTCTACACCGTCTCCTCGCCGACGAAGTGGCGGAGCGTCCTGGTGACCGGCGAGGTCGGAACCGTCCCGGAGAGCGACCACGACGCCATGGAGGAGGTCATGTACGACGACGCCCTCGCGGCACGACTGTTCCCCTACGATGAGCCGGTGACGGAGGTCCGCAGGGCCGAGCTACGCGGCGAGAGCGTCTCCGACCGGAAGGGGATGGGCTACGAGGGGTGAACCCCCGGCTCCCGGGCGGATCCGGGCGGGAGTAGTGCCGACGTCGGGAACGGTTCCGGAGAGGTGTGGCACCGAAAGGAATGGCGGGTTATTTCCGGCGGGAAGCGCCACGTCCGGGTATGGCCGAGGAGGAAAGGGACCTGGAGTGGGGGGTGACCGAGGACGCCTCGGGATCCGAACGCGTGGGGGGGCCGGGGGACGACGGCTCCGACGCAGGATCCGGGGGACTCCTGCCCCTGGTCGCCAAACTCCTGGGGGCACTGGTCGGCGCGACCATCGGTGGCGCGGCGCTTGGCTACGTGGGGTACGTCGCCTTCGTCGTGGGCGATACCAGCGGTGCCGGCGGCCTCGCGTTCATCCTGGGGTTCATCTTCGCCGTGTTCGCCATCGTCGCACCGTTCGCGCTCGGGAAGTTCCTGGGGAAGCGGATCGGGGGACGGATCGCCGGTGACCTCATCTACGGGAGCACCTTCGTCCTGAGCGGCGCGTTCGTCGTGGCGCTGTTGTTCGGTGGGCTGTACGCCATCCAGGTGCTGGGCATCGACGAGACGTTCGCCGCGTTCGTGGTGTTCGACGCGGTCACGGGGGTGACCGCCGGCGGGATGGGCGGCTACTCACTGGTCGAAGGGTTCTTCGATTCGCGGGGGACGACCCAACTGGCGGAGTGAGCTCAGACCCCCGGCGAACCGTCCGGGGTCCAGATCCCGGGATCCAGGGACCGCTCAGTCGTCGACGGGGTCGAGGAGGACCTCGCCGGTCATGGATCCCGGAACGTCGACCCCCGTCAGTGTCAGTAGGGTGGGCGCGACGTCGGCGAGGCGGCTACCGTCACGGACCCGGTAACCGCCCGCCGCCGACCGTTGCTCGACTGTGTCACAGGCCCCAGCATCACCGCCGGTCGATCCGTCGGGTGAGAGGTAGATACAGGGGACGGGGTTGGTCGTGTGGGCAGTGTGTGGATCCTCGGCGGTACCCATGTCGTCGGCGTTGCCGTGGTCGGCGGTGACCAGGACGTGCGCGCCCGCCCTCCGGCAGGCCGAGACCAGGTCCCCGAGACACCCGTCGACGGCCTCGCAGGCGGTCACGGCGGCGTCGAAGTCGCCGGTGTGGCCCACCATGTCCGGGTTGGCGTAGTTGCAGACCATCGTGTCGGGATCCTCTTCCTCGATTATTCCGACCGCAGTGTCGGTGACCTCCCGGGCGCTCATCTCGGGGGCGTGGTCGTAGGTCGGTACGTCGGGGCTCTCGACGATCCGACGGATCTCGCCGTCGTACTCTACCTCGCGACCGCCGTTGAGGAAGTAGGTGACGTGGGGGTACTTCTCGGACTCGGCGATCCGCAACTGTGTTCGGCCGGCGTCGGCCAGCGCCGACCCCAGCGTTGCCTCGGGTTCGTCGGGTTCGAAGGCGACCGGGAACGGGAACTCCCGGTCGTACTGGGTCATCGTCGCCACCCGCACCTCCGGAGGGTCGGTCTCGAAGGGCCACTCCGGGCGGACGTCCCCTATCATCCGGACGATCTGACGCATCCGGTCGGCCCGGAAGTTGACGAACAGGGCGGCGTCGCCGTTCCGGAGTGCGGACCCGCCCTGGACGAGGGTCGGTTCGACGAACTCGTCGGTGTCCCCGCGCTCGTACGAGGTCCGGACCGCTTCGACGGCGGAGTCAGCGACGTGGTCGGCCTCCCGGTTCACGACCGCGTCGTACGCCCGCCGGGTGCGATCCCAGTTCTCGTCGCGGTCCATCGCGTAATAGCGCCCCGAGACGGTGGCCACCTCTCCGGTGCCGGCCCCCTCGGCCACCTCCGCAAGGGTTTCGAGGTACCCCTCGCCGGCCGTTGGGTCCGTGTCCCGGCCGTCCGTGAACGCGTGGGTGGTCGCCGGGACGTCCTCCTCGCCTGCCGCCCGGATCAGTGCGTGGATGTGTCGCTGGTGGGAGTGGACGCCGCCGTCGCTGACGAGGCCCAGGAGGTGGACCCGGCCGCCCGTCTCCGCGACGTGGTCGAACGCGGCCCGGATCCCCGGGCGTTCGGCGAGGGTGCCCGCCTCGATGGCGTCCTCGACGCGGGTGAACGCCTGGACGACGACCCGGCCAGCGCCGACGTTGAGATGGCCGACCTCGCTGTTACCCATCTGCCCGTCCGGGAGTCCGACCGCCCGGCCGGACACGTCCAGGGTTCCGTACGCGCCCGCCCTGGCGTACCGGTCGAAGTTCGGGGTGTGGGCGGCCGCCACCGCGTCCCGGCCGCCCTCCGGGACCCGTCCACCCGGGCACAGGTCGGGGTCCGCGCCGGATCCGAGCCCCCAGCCGTCGAGTATCACCAGCGCCGTCTCCATGGTTCCACGGCGGGGATCCGGCCCTATCTACGCTTCGCTCCCGACCGATGGTGTCTCACCCCGAACACATCCAGAACTCACCCCCCGTGGAACGCCTCGTGCCCGTGGTCGTCCTGCCAGGCGAACGCGAACACGCGCTTGGCGGGTACCCGGTCGAGTTCCCGGCCGTCGTCGCTCTCGCCGGTCGCGCCGTTCCAGACCGCCCCGTCGGCCCGGAAGTGTGCGTCCCCGCCGGCCGGTTCGAACGACAGCCCCGGTGCCTCGAAGGCGTGGATCCCGTCGGGCGTGGCGAAGACCGCCACCTCCGCGTCGCCGACGCTGGCCTCGACGACGCCGTCCGCGTCCTCGACCCGGTGGCGGACGAACCCGAGGACGTCGCCGTCGCGTTCGATCCCCAGGACGACGTCCTTCGGGTCGAGGTCCTCGCGGTGCCACGTGCGGGTGGAACTCCCGTGGATCGCCCCGAGGCCGAACCCGTCGCCCTCGAAGTACTCGTCGTACGGGTCGTCCTCGTACTCGGAGGGGTCGGGGTCCCGGTCGTCGACGCCGCCGCTCTCGGTGATCGGTTGGGCGAGGACGACGCCGTCGGGGTGGCGCTCACGGAAGGCGGCGACGGTCGTGACCGCCGCCGGGAGCGCGTCGAGTTTCTCGTTCCGGTACCGACCGTTCAGGGCCTCACCGGTCGATTGCTTCCACTCGCAGCCGAACTCGCGGTCGTACATCACCAGGTCGTCGTCCGCGAGCTTCCCGGAGACGCCGAACTCGACTACCTCTCCCGCGACCTCTCTGGAGTAGGCGACCGCGCTCCCGCAGATCGGACACCAGGTGACGACGACCGGTTCGCCGCCCGGGTCGCCCTCGCGGGGGTCGCCCCCGAGGACGTCGTTGACGACCTCGTGGTGGTGGAGGTACCGGAGCGGGTAGGCCCGCGCCGGTTCGCCGTCCCTGTCGAGGACGACCACCCGGTCGTCGCCGTCGCGGTCGTACTCCTCGACCCCCACGAACTCGGGGTCGTCGATGCTCGGTATCGCGTCCGGCGGAACCACCTGCCTGACGTTCATGTCCGGAGCGACTCGACCGACCGACATAAGCGCGTCGTCGCCGCCCGGGACTTTCGGGGACCGCGCCACTCGACGACCGCCTCACTCGACGAGGATCGCCCCCTTCATCCCCGCTCCCTCGTGGGGATCGCACTTGTAGAGGACCACTCCCGGGTCCCCGAAGGTCTGCGGGAAGGTGTGGCCCTCGGTGCCGGTCTGTTCGCTCTCGAAGGCGTCGTCTCGCTCGTGAACGTTGTGCTGTCCGCCCTTTCCGTTCCACTCCCAGACGACCGTCGTGCCGGTCGACACCCGGATCGCCGGGGGTTCGAACGCGAAGTTCGCCCCGTTGCCCTCGGCACCGACGGTGACGGTCACCTCCGACTGGTCGGTTGCGTCGGTGACCGTCCCGTCGTAGTTGCTCGTGTTCGAGAGCCACTCGTCCACGGCGGCCTGCGGGCCGGCGGTGGTCGTCTCGGTGGGTGTCGGATCGGCCGTCGTCTCGGCCGTGGTGGGATCGGCGGTGGTCGAGTCGTCCGTCGTCCCGTCCGCGGTGGTCGCGCCGTCTCCGTCCCCGCCGTCCCCGGAACACCCCGCGAGGGCGGCGGCGACGGCTACCGCGCCGGAGAGCACCGTCCGCCGGGTGACGGGACCACTCCTCGTTCCGTCCCCCGCCATCAGTATCCCTGGAGGTTCACGCGGCCCAGTCTCGTGTAGGTGGTGATCCCCGAGGAGTGTGGCACTTCGTCGGTGCGGCCCTCCATGAGGAGCCAGAAGTACACCTCCTCGCCCTGGATTTCCTCGCCGGAGACGTACTGTGCGGGGTGGTAGAAGGCGAGTTCGGCCTCGGGGTCGACCCCGCGGGTCGCCTCGCCCATCTCGCCCTCCTTGGGGCGGACGACGACGACTTCGGTGGTGTCGTCGAGTGGGACGTCGATGGTCTCGGAGCCGTCCGGGTTGGTGAACCTGACGACCGTCTCCTCGTCGCCCTCCAGGTAGAACTCCTCTTCCGGAGTCCGCCAGGCGTCTCCGTCGAAGACACGCGTCTCGACGGGGCCGTCGGTGCCCGGGGTGGGCTTCATCGCCCACGCCGAGAGGTAGAACTGGACCGGTCCGTCGTTCTCGCGCTCCCTGTAGAACATGAACTCGGTCACGTAGCCGGGTCCCTGGCGCTGCCAGACCGGCACGAACACCCCGTCCTCGTAGAACTCGTAGTTGATGTAGTAGTTGTACGGTCCCCACCGGTGGCCCGAGTGGAAGTCCTGGGCGTTCGGGACCGCCCCGGTGTGATAGTGGGTCCGCAACTGGAACCCGGACGGGCGGTCCGGTGATACCGGGTAGTCCACCTTCCCGAGGACGCCGGGGCCGCCGAGGAAGACGGTGTGGACGTCCCAGAACAGCAACTCGCCGCTGAACACCGTGTCGTCGTCCGGGAACATGAACTCCCGCGTGTTCCGGCCGTTCCGCTCCGGGAGGTCGTACCCCGTGTGCGTGCTGTAGGGAGCGATCCGCTGGAACACCGGTTTGCCACGATAGCTGGCCGTGACCTCCGCCCCGACCGTCTCGGGGGGCGTCCACTCGACGGTCCAGTCGGACTGCTCGATGGTCTGGTCGGGTTCCTCGATGCGGTGGAACCCGTTCGGGGCAGTGATCTGTGGCCGCTGGTGCATCGGGACCAGCGGAACCTCCCCGAGGGTCGTCTCCCCGGGCGGGACCGTCTCCCTGGCCATCTCCTGGGGCGGGTGTTCGACGAACTTCTCCACTTTGTGGACGTCGAGCAGTTCCAGTTCCTCGCCGGCGACGTGGATGAACCCGCTGACGACGTTCAACTGGTCCCCCTGCTTGACGAAATAGATGACGTTGGAGACCTCGCCGTGTGGGTAGTCCGCGTATGCGGTAATTATCTCGGCCGCCTTGACCATCGGGTACCAGTCGTTGCCCTCCAGTTCGCTCCAGACCTCGTCGTGGTCGAGGACGAAGTCGTGTCGCTCGCGTCCTGTCTCGTCGCCGTACCCCCGCTCCCAGGTGACGTCGATCGGATCGGTGACCTCCAGGGCGACCAGGTCGTCGGTCTCCCGGTCGACGAGGCCGTAGGCGACCTGTCGCTCCGTCGCCGTGACCTCGAACTGGCCGGACTCGCGGCTCCCCTCGACGGTCATGTCGGTCGTCCCCTGGATGCTGATGGCGTCCAAGCCGTTCGTCAGCGGATCGTAGGCCTCGAAGGAGGCGACCCAGTTCTCGGCCATCGCGTCGACGAGCGGGTCCGAGACCAGCGTCTCGACGGCCTTGCGCTTCCGGTAGGACCACAGTTCCTTGTATCCGAAGTCGCTGACGTCCCGCGGCCCCACCCGCCTGGCCTCCGTGATCCGCGGCCCCGGATCCGGCGCGCGGTCCATCCTGTCCTGTGGCGACTCCGTCGTCTCGGTGGTCGTCGTCGTGGATTCGGTGGTCGTGGTGGTGGTCGTCTCCGTGGTCGTCGTGGTCGCCTCCGTCGTCGGGGGGGACGTGGTCGTCCCGTCCCCGCCGGACGATCCACACCCGGCGAAGGAGGCAGCCGCGACCGTGCCGAGGGTCGCGAGCAACTGCCGCCGGTCGGGGTCGCCCTCGAACGGTGTGTCCTCTGGTGGCATAGTACCCACTTACCATGGGCTCACTGCCGCTTATAGGTTGAGGGGAGCTAACAAATTACATATCAATACGATCGCCGATGCTGTCGGACGTCGTCGGGCCAGTTTACGGTAAAGTTACAGTAAATTTCGTCGGGGCGAGCGGCCTGCCTCGACCGGATCCGCGAGCGTCGGCCCAGTCGGAGGTACCCGAACAGCGTCCCGGCCAGCAACAGGATCCAGAGCAGTCCACCGGCGACCACCATCCCGTTCACCCGGGACTCCCGGGTCGCCCGGCGGGCCGCCCCGGCGGCGATCAGTCCCAGGGTGACGACCAGGAGCCTCCGCTGGACGACGACGTCCACCGGGAGGTGGGTCACGCCCATCAGACCGTAGTCGAGCCAGATCCCGACGGAGAGGGCACCGCCCGCGACGACCTCGGCGTCGAGCCGTCGTTCGAGGCCCCGCGCCATCAGGTAGGTCCCGGCAGGGGGTCCGATCCCCAGGAACGGGTAGAGGACGGCGGCGAACCCGACCGCGAGGGTGGCCGCGGCCGCCAGCAGCGCCGACCCGTCGAGGAAGGCCGTGAACCCTGCCGCCGCTGCCCCGCCGGCGACGGCCGGGAGGACGATCGCTCCCCGGAGGCCACGCCGGAGCGCCACCGCGATGGTCCGGTCTGTCCCTCGGCGGTCGATCACCCACCGGCGAGCAGGTTCGACCACCAGTCGCCCGACGGCGTACAGCACGCCCGCGACGACCAGCAACTCCGCGATCCCACGGCCGAAGGCCGCGTACTTCGAGAACAGTTCGCCGAGGATCCGTTCGACATCCGCACCGTCCGCCAACTGCAGGAAACCCTCTATCCTTGTCACCCCGACGGCGACCGGCCAGTAAGCCGTTACGACGGTGCCTGGGGAGTCGCCGACCACCGTCCGACCATGGTGATGTCGGGGGACTCGCCGATCACCGCACGACCGTGGCGGTGCCGGGGGAGCCGCCGGTCCGCCGTCCTAGCGGGGCAGGACGTCCGGGTTCCCGGACCGGTGGATGTACTCGACGGCGATCCCGTTCAGCGTCGAGTCGGAGGCGTCGGCGTACTCCCGGGCGCGGTCGAGGTACCGGTCGGTGAGTTCGACCACGCGGTCGTGGGCCTCCCCGTCGGAGTCGGCCAGGAGGTACTCGGCGGTCACGGGGGTGAGTTGTCCCTCGCGCATGTCCGCCTCGAAGTCGTCCACGTCGTCCAGCCACACCTGGGCCCCGACGATGGCGAGGACGACCGACCGCTCGAACGCCTCGTCGAGTGGGACACCGGCCGCCCGGTACATCTCTATCATCCCGGTGTAGATGACCCCGACCCGGGCGTACTGGGACCTGAAGTACGGGAGGTCCAGGTCCCGGGAGCGGAACGCGTCGGGCGGGTCCTCGAACCCCGCGTCGCGGTACTCGGCGCGGATCCGGTCTTCGGCACCAGGGTCGCCGTCCCGCGCGTCCTCCAGCAACGAGCGGAACCGCTCGTCGCGGTCCTGGTGGGCCTCGGAGGTCGCGACCGCCCGGTCGTAGGCCGCCCGCACCTCGTCGGGGTACCGCTCGAACCCCGCCTCGACGCGTTCGGCGAGGGTCGACTGGGCGACCCTGGCGACCCGCGGGGGGTCCGCGTCCGGGATGGTCGTCCGGAAGTCGCCGTACTCGTCGTCGTTGATGGCGTCGCGCATGTCCCCGTCCAGCAGGGCCGCCACCACGAACCGGGTGACCTCCTCGGCGCGCTCGACTGCCCGGATCAGGTCGCTGAACTCGCCGCCGATGGGGTCGGACTCGCCGGCCAGGGCCGCCGGGAGCGGGACCTTCCCGAGGAGGCCGGGGTTCACCTCCCGCTCGACCGGGTCGAACCCGTCGGACGCCTCGCGGGCGAGGTCCCGGTAGCGCCGCGCGAGCGCCAGTTCCGCCGGCATCAGGAGTTTCGTATCGTACTCGAACCGGACCTCCTGCCGGGGCACGCCGAACTCCTCGGCGAGTGCGGCCTCCACCGGGTCGAACGCCTCCCGGACCATCGCCTCGACCCGGTCCTCGACGGTCGGACGGAGCCGGAGCGCCGACAGGTCCAGGCGTCCGCCCCGGGCGAAGTACGAGAGCACCGCGCGCACCGAGGTCGGGAGCCGGTCCCGGTCCGCCGTCCACCCCGCCCCGCGCCGGGCACCCCGGACCGGCGGCGCCACGACCCGCTCGTGGGCCGTCCGACGGATCCTGGCCGGCAACGACCGCGCCCCGCGGCGATCCATGTCCGCCGGCTACGCCCGACCACACAAAAACGGCGGCGATCCGGTCCCGGCGACCGGGGGCAGCGGCGATCCCGTCCGGTGAACGGACTGCCCAACGGCGGTCGGTCGACCGCGAGACGACCCCGGATCACTCCAGGTCGTCGAGGATCTCACGCGCGTGACTGGTGAACCGGCCCATACCGCCCTCCTCTGTCATTTCGAGGGCCTCCTCGGCGTACTCGCGTACCGCGCCGGGGCGACCCCGGTCGCGTTCCAGGCGGCCCAGTTCGAGGATCGCCCTGCACTCGAGGA
The DNA here is from genome assembly GCA_003023195.1 of Halobacteriales archaeon QS_8_69_26. GTDB lineage: Archaea > Halobacteriota > Halobacteria > Halobacteriales > SW-7-71-33 > PXRX01. The sequence continues at coordinate 24,109 of PXRX01000031.1, read as the reverse complement.
AGGCGTCGCGGTTGTGCGGCTCACGGCTCGTCTCCAGGGCGCTCGTCAGCAACCGTTCGGCCTTCTCGAACTCGCCGCGAGTGCGAGCGAGCGCGCCGGCCCGGAGGTCGGCACGAGCCATCGTGGACGCCTCGTCGGCGGCCTCGGCGTTCTCGCGGGCCCGCTCGACCTGCTCCGCCGCCCGCTCGACATCGCCCTCGGCGAGTGCGGCCTCCGCCAGCGAGGCGTGCGTGGCCGAGCGCCGTCGCTCGGCGAACCGATCCATCCCCTTCTCGACGACGTCGATGGCGGCCTCGAAATGCTCGCGGGCCGCCCCGTAGTCGCCACGCTCGTAATCGATCTCCCCGAGGACGACGAGGCCGATCCACTCCCCGGCGGGACTGTCGTACTCCTGGGCGATGTCGAGTGCGTCGTCGGCGAGTTTCTCGGCGTGGTCCAGGTTGCCCCCGTCGAGGTTGCTGTCGGCCAGCGACGCGGTCACGACGGCCTCGTCCTGGGGGTTGTTCAGCCGACCGACCAGTTCCAGCGCGCGCTCGCTGTGCTCGATGGCCCGGTCGATCCGGCCCAGGGCGTGGTGAAGGGCACTCAACTGACGGTAACCGGTCGCCATGACCTGGACGTTGTCGACGGACTCCGCGATGTCTATTGCTTTCTCCGTGTTCTCGACGGCCGCCTCGAACTCGCCCTTGTTGCGCTGGATCTTGCCGAGGTTGCTGTGGGCCCTGGCCACCTGGACGCGGTCGCCCATCTCGTCTTTGAGTTCCAGGCACCGCCGGAAGGTCTCCTCGGCGTCGTCGGTGCGGTCGAACTCGTTGTACAGCATCGCGAGGTTGTTCAGCGCCCGGGCCAGCGGACGGTCGTCGTCGCCCTCCTCCGCGACCGAGACGGCCCGCTCCAGCAGGTCGAGTGTCTCCTCGTCGGCCTCCCCCCGGACCACGTCCAGCGCGCCCAGGTCGAGGTACGCCGACGCGAGGGCCTCGGGTTCCTCGATCCGTTCGGCTATCTCCAGGCACCGCTGGAAGGCCTCCTCGGCGGCGTCGAACTCGCTGGTGTGGAGGTGGACGCCACCCTTCAGGCCGAACAGGTGACAGCTCTCCCGGGTGTCGGCGACCCCGTACTCCTCGATGGCGTTCTCGGCCACCTCGAGGGCCTCGTCGTACCGCCCACGGGAGTCGAGCATGTCTATCCGGACGTGGGCGATCCGGCGGAGCAGTTCGAGGTCCGTCGCCCGGTCCTCGACGTACCGGTAGTACCGGTCGGCCTCGTCGTACTCGCCGAGCAGGTAGTAGGTCTCGGCGAACTCCTTGAGGACGTCCAGGACCTGGTCGTCGTCCTCCTCGCGGTCGAGTTCCTCGCGGGCCAGTTCCAGCGCGCGGTCGTAGTTGTCCAGGGCGACCTCGTGGGCGTAGACGCTCTTGGCGTGGTCGGCGGCCTGGATGTAGAACTCGAACGCTCGTTCGGGGTCACCAGCGCGTTGGTAGTGGTGTGCGATCGTCGCGTGGTAGTCCGGGTCGTCGCCGTGGCTCTCGGCCACGGCGTCGGCGATCCGGGCGTGGAGTTCCCGCCGGCGCTCCACGGGGATCCGGTCGAAGACGGTTTCCCGCATCAGGCCACTGGCGAACCGCAGGCGTTCGTCCTCGCCTTCGGCGCGCTCCCAGATGTGGCTGTCGACCAGGAGGTCGACGTGCTCGCGGAGCTGGGCCTCGTCGGCGTCGGTCGCGGCCGCCAGCACCTCGAAGGGGACCGACTGGCCGATGACTCCGCCCAGGTCGAGGACGTCGTGGGTCGCCTCGTCGAGGACCGACAGCCGGATATCGATGGTGTCCTCGACCTCGTCCGAGACGGGGATGTCGTCGGGGTCGTCGGGGTAGAGGCCGTGCTCCGGGTCGACGGTCCCCTTCTGGATCAGCCGCGTGACGCTCTCCTTGACGAACAGCGGGTTGCCGCCCGTCAGCTCGTAGACGCGGTCGACGAACGCGGCCGGGACGCCACGCCGCCCGACCAGCCACTCGACCAGCTGTCTGGTCTCGTCGCGGCCGAACGGGTCGAGCTGGAGGTGGTACTTGCTCGCCCCCGCCCCAGCCTCGTCGGCGTCGGTCCAGCGCTCGACCATCCCCGCGACCGGGTGGTCCGAGGGAAGGTCCTCCGGCCGGTACGTGCCGACCAGCAGGACGTTCCCGTGGAGCGTGTCCGCGAGGTGTTCGAACAGCTCCAGTGTCGGGTCGTCCGCGGAGTGGAGGTCGTCGACCACCACCATCAGCGGCTGGCCCTCGCTCGCCGCCGCGAGCGCGTCCGTGACGTCCTCGAACATGGCGGTGCGTTCGGCCGCGAGTTGCGAGGCGTCGGATGGCGCGGGGCCGTCACGAACGAACGGGTCCGTCGCCAGCAGGTCGCCGACGGCGTTTCGCACCGGGCCGTAGGGTTCGGTCACTTCGGCCTGACACCGGCCCACCGACACCCGCACCCCGTCCTCCCGGGCCGTCGCGGCGAGTTCGTCGGTGACGAGCGTGGTCTTGCCCACGCCGGCCTCGCCGCCGACCAGGACCGCCCGCGGCTCCCCCGCCTCGACGTCCGCCAGGGCGTCGTTCAGGCGCGCGAGTTCCGCCTCGCGGTTCACGAACCGCTGTCCCACTTCCTCCTCCAGGTAGAGCACCCCGTCGTCGGTCAGGCGCGAGAGCGCGCGCGGCAGGGCCGGGTCGGGGAGGTACTCGTCGATGTCCCCCAGGGCGACCTCCCGTTCGCCCCCGTCGCGGACGACGACGGTTCTGTCCGCCAGTCGCTGCCGGAGCCCCCGTGCGCGGTCGCGCCCCTCCTCGGTGAGGAAGTAGACGTTGCGCTCCCCCTCCAGCCCCCTGACGCGCATCTGGTGTTCCTCGACCAGCCCCGCCCGCTTGAGGTCGTCGAGGGCGGACAGCAACGACACCCGCTCGGAGATCCGCTCCTCGCTGACCTCCAGGGCGGTACTGATCCCCGGAATGGCGACGTCCGGCGGGACCACGTCCGGATCGGACCACTCCCCGGCCCCCTCCAGTTGTAGAAGAACGACGTCGCCAGTGTCGTAGTCGAGCATCGCCCTGTTGTTCCGGTCCGCGGGTCTTAACGACAACGGGACGCGAAGGCGATCTGATACTGAAAAAAACCGGTCCGCTCACTCGGCGGTCGGGTCGGCCGGATCCCCTCCTCACTCGGCGGCGGGACCGACAGACAGGTCCGGCAGTCCAGTCTCGATTTCGGCCCGGCGGTCCTCCAGTCACCCTGGGAGTACCAGCCGTTCCCCGAGTTCCTCGACGTCCTCGTCGACGGTGTCGCCGAACCGCTCGCGGGGGTCGTCGGCGTCGACGCCCGCGCCATCGAGGCGGCCGACCCAGTAGTCGACCGATCCCCCGGGGACGAGGAAGGCCGTGGTACTCGCCTGCCCGGTCCCAACCCGTCCCTGCCCGGCACCCTCGTAGGGGAAGAACGTCATGCTCGTTCCCGGGGACCCGACCCGGTCGCCGTAGAACAGGTGGTAGACCGAGACGTCGTCCTGGTTGACGCTGCGCTTGACCGGTCGCAACCCGAGCGTCTCCGTGTAGGACGCCAGGTTCCGGGCGGGATCGCTCGCGATGGCGGTGACGTGATGGATGCCGGAAACGTCCTCGGGCATGGGCCAGGGTAGGGCGCTCGGGTGCATAACCCCACCGCGGGTGGGTGCACCCGCCGCCGACGCGAACGGCGGTCCAGTGGCGACTCCCCGTCGGACAGAATTTTACAGTAAAGTTACTGTAAACGGGTGCCATGCGGGTCGGTCCCGAGCGTCATCGTCCCGGATCCCTGGACGGATACCTGATGACTTACTGTTTAACCATTACGCACCGATCAGTAAATACTGTTAACCATATCTCAGAAGCGACCGACGGGCATCGTGGGATCCATGCGCCTGAAAACCGCATCGATCGGATTGCTAGTGATCGCACTCGTGGCCGCGTTAGGCGCCACGGCATACACGACCGGGTCAGTCGACCGTTCGAGCAACGTCGACGTGGTGACCGACAACAACGGTCTCATCGGCCTGGAGGACGGGACCTCCGGCAGCCTCGTCCAGCAGAACTCGACCGGGGCGCTGACCGTCGACTTCACCAGGGGCGGCGGTACCGGCGTCAACACCGCCGCGGACTTCGAACTCGGCAACACGAACGACCCGACCAACCAGACGGCGTTCAACATCACGAACAACGGCGGAGCGACGTTCGACCTGTCCGTCGATTACACCCTGGACGCCGACGACTCGGACACTGACGCCAACATCAAGTTCCAGATCTACAACTCCAGCGGGAACAACGTCGCCACCGTCGACGAGGAGAGCGGGTCGAAGACGATCAGCAGCGTCTCCAGCGGGACCACCTACTACGTCGTCATCGTGGTGAACACCCACGGCCTGTCCGATAGCGACAACCTCTCTGGGACGTTCAACGTCTCGACCTCCTAACCCCAGACAGTGTTGCGGACCGCTGGTATCGCCGCCGTGCTCGCAGTCGGTCTCCTACTGGTAGCGCCGGCCTCGTCCCCGCTCCAGTTGGGGTACGTTACCTCCGGGAGCATGGCACCGACCATCGCCGAGGGGGACGGCTACCTGCTCGTTCCCGCCGACTCCGTCGAAGCCGGCGACGTCGTCACCTTCCGGTCGCCGGACGGCGACGACTACGTCACCCACCGGGTCGTCGCGACGACCCCGGACGGGTACGTCACGAAGGGCGACGCGAACCCCTCGAGCGACCAGTCCGCCGGTGCGCCGCCGGTGTCCGACGGGGACGTCGTCGGCGAGGTTCTCACCGTCGCCGGTGCGCCGGTCGTGATCCCCAACCTGGGGACGGCCGTCCGGTCATTCCGGGCGAACGCTCTGCCAGTGACGGGAGTCCTTCTCCTCCTGGCCATCGTGACTGTCGGCCGGTCGCAGGGGGGACGCGACCGGGACCGTCCGGTCCCGAGGGCGGGGACGCTCGTCGTCGCCATCCTCGCCGTCGGCCTCGTCGCGGGCACCGTCGCGGTGGCCGGCGGGGCGCGGACGCAAGGGACGGAGTACGTGGCGACCGAGACGCCCTCGGGCGGGAGCAACACCCTCCAAGCCGGGACGAACCGGACGGAGACCTACCGGATAGAGCGCCGGGACTCCCCGCTGACGCGCGTCGTCGTCCGGGCCGAGGGGATGGCAGTGGAGAACGTGACGCGGAACGCGACGGCGGTGACGGTCCGGACCCGGGTCTCGGCACCGGACGAGACCGGGCCGTTCGCCGTCCGCCTGGGGATCTACCGGTACCCGGCAATCCTCCCGGCCGGTGTGACCCACTGGCTCGTCGGCGTCCACCCGCTGCTAGCCGCCATCGCCTCCGTCGCGGCGTCGCTGTCCCCGCTGACGCTCGTCGCCCTCACCGTGGACCGCAAGCGGCCGCTCAGGGCATCTCGTCGCCGGTGGATCCGGACCCTGGGAGGTGAGGAGTGAATGGGCCGGCGACGCTCCCGGCGGCGCTCGACCGGCTCCGGGGGTCGGTTGCTCCCCGCACTGCTCGTCGCGGCCCTCGTGGTCGGGGCCGTCGGCTACCCCCTCGCGTCCACGGCGGCCGACGCGGGCGAGGTCCCGAGGGGCGTCGAGACGAACGTGACCGACGACGCGAGCGCGGCACACGGGCTCGACATCTCCGGGGCCGTCCATACCAACGCCACCGACCCGCTGGTGAACGTGACCAACCGGCTCGGGACGTCGGTGACCGTGACCGTCGCACTCCGGTCGAACTCGACGAACCTCGGTGACCTGGTCGTCGACGGAACGAACCACGGGAACGAGGTCACCTTCACCCTCGGGGAGAGCGGAACCGAGTCCGTGAAGCTCTCGGTGCCGGACGACGACTCGCTCGTGGGAGAGACGGTCTACTTCCACGTGAACGCCTCCGCGTCGGGACTGGACGTCTCGGCGACCGACCGTAGCGTCCCGGTGGAGGCCTGACGATGCGTGGAACCGCCGAACGGCTGGTGGCGGACCGCGGGCCGGCAGTGGTCGCCGTCCTCGTCGTCCTCGGTCTCCTCGCGTTCGGGGTCGGTGTGGCCGGCTACAACTCGACCGAGACGACCGAAGTGACCGAGAGGGAGGACACCCGGACCTTCGGAACGGAACTCGACGAGAGCGCGGTCGTCACCGGGAACACCTCGCTGTACGAACGTGGCACTCGCCTGGAGGACGCGCCGGTGTACCTGACCGACGCGACGCCCGTCCTGGACCTGACCCTCCGGACGAGCGTTCCCGCCGACCGGACGGTCAGCGTCGACCAGAAACTGCACCTGGAGTACGTAGCGACGCGAGGTGGCGACGTCTTCTGGCGGAACTCGACGGTCCTGGCGTCCAACGGGACGACCGTCGAGGACGGCAACGCGACAGTTCGGACCAGCCTGGACGTCACCGAGGTCCGGAACCGCCTCTCGGCGATCAAACGCGAGATCGGTAGCGCGGGCGACGTCTCGGTCAGGCTTGCGGTCTCGGTTACCTACCGGAGCGACGACGCCGAGGGGACCATCGAGGAAACCGCTCCGCTGCGGTTCGAGCGGACCTCCTACCGCGTCGGAAACGCGGCCGACGAGCGGACCCACAGCAAGCAGTCGACCCGTGAGGTCGAGGTACCGGCAGGTGACCGCGGTACTGAGAAGGCGCTGATGGGTCTCGGGGTCCTCGCCCTCCTCGGCGCGGTGGCCACCGGGACCCTCTACTGGCGCCGGTACCGCCACCTCGACCGCGAGGACGTGACTCTCGCGGTCCACCGTCGCCGGTACGCGGAGTGGATCTCCACCGGGAGCGCGCCGGTCGACCCCGGAACCCAGGTGGTCGAGGTCGACACCCTGGAGGACCTGGTCGACGTGGCCATCGACTCCGACGAACGGGTGATCCACGACCGTTCCCGCGGGGTCTACGTCGTGTTCCACGACGGCCTCGTCTACCGGTTCTCGCCCGGCGGATCCCCGGTCGACTCGCCCGGCGGATCCCCGGTCGAGGCCGATGACAGGGATAGATCCCCGGACGAGGGCAGCGACGGATCCCCGGGCGAAGAGCAGGACCGTACCGGGGGAGGCACCGCGGCGGACGACCGGAACGGTGCGGCGGACGAGGGGCCGCCGGAGAACGACGGCGTGGGTTCCGGGACGGACTCGCCGGGGGACGACGACGTCGGGACCGCGACCGCGAGGCTCGACGGCGGCGTCCCGGAGGTGTGGTCCGGTCCCGAGCGGACTGCGGCCAGGGGACCACTCGCCCCGGACCGTGGACCCGGGGGCCCCAGGGGGCCGGACGCGGACCCGCCGAGAGAAGCGGGCGATGTCCCGGAGGATCCTCAGGGTGCCGACACCGGCAGCACCCGGCGTCGGGATGCTGTCGAAAGAACCGAAGGGCTGGAGTCCGACGACTCCGGCGTGGACGACGACGCGTCAGCGGGGGACGCCACGAGCGGGAACGACGGCTCCGCCGGGGACCCCGCCGGAGGGGAGGACGCCGAGGACACCGGTCCGTCGCGGGGGGACGGAGACGATCCCACCTCCGACAGCGGCGGGGATCCGGAATCGCGGAGCGACGCCGAAGAGGACCCGGAGAACGCACACTCCCGGAACCAGACCGATCCCCGGGAGTACGACGTGAACGAACTGCGGTCCATCGCCGCCGGGGAGCCCTCCAGTTTCGAGGGTAGTCGGCCGACGGATGACGCCTCCTCGCCGGGGGAGGCGGAGTCGCCTGCGGATCCGACGGGGGAACAGGAGGATGGACCCGCCGACGGTTCGACCCCCGAAGAACTGGAAGACTCGCCGGACAGTTCGACCGGGGTGGAAAGTGCGGATTCGCCGGCGGCGGACCCGGGAGCCGGGACCGGCGATTCCCTCGCAGAGGGGACGGACACCGGGAGCGGCGGTCGCGCCGCCGTCGACCCGGACCCTGCGACCGCCTGGTTCAGGGACGCGACGGTCGCCGACGGGGCGACGAGCGTTCCCGAAACCGCCGCCGGGTGGGGATCCGGGGCCATCGACACGCCGTCGGACGGGGACGGAATCCGCGCCTCGAACCTGTTCGGGACCGGATCCGACGCCGCCGAGTCCGTGGCGAGGTGGGGCGACGGGGTGACCGACGACTGGACCGGTTCGGACGACGCCGGGTCCGGCGGCCTGTTCGACGAGGAGGAGTCCGGCGGCGGCCTGTTCGACGACGACTCGGAGCAGGACAGCCTGCTGGAGGACCTGGGGGTCGAGGACGGTGCCCCAGACGTCGACGTCGAGGGCGACAGCTTCGACCTGGTGGATCCCCAGCCCGACGAGGGGGACTCCGGTCCGAAATCGGGAACCGATACCACCGGACCGGAGCCCGAACCTGACCCGGTGCCCGACACTCCGGACTCCGACCCGGTCGCCGACGACCCGGTCGCCGACGACCCGGAGCCGGATCCACCCGAACCGGATCCCGTCGAACCGGAGACCACCGAACCGGACGTCACCGACTCCGAATCCCAGGTGGATCCGGTGGACCCCGAGACCGACCCGGTCCCCGCTGTGGACGGATTCGGGGACGACCCGGATCCCGACGTGGACGGATTCGGGGACGACCCGGACCCGTATGTGGACGGACTCGGGGACGACGAAGGACCGATCCCGGCGACCGAGAGCGATTCGGACGCGGTCGCCGAAAGCGGTTCCGACGCGACCGCCGAAACCATCCCGGACGCGACCACCGAAACCACCCCGGACGCGGCCGCCGAGAGCAGTGCCGACGCGGTCACCGGGAACGGTCCCGACCGGACGGACGATGGGCCGCCGGAGGACCTGACGACCCTGGCGGACCTCCGGATCGACGACGGCGAGCACCTCCGCTCCGGCGGTTCCGACGTGGATCCGACCGTTCCCGCCGAGGTCGGAGAGACCGACGACGCCGGAGAGGGTGACGATGCCGACGGGACCGACCCGGCAGAGGTGGAGGACGATCCGTGGGAGTCGATCCCCGGCGACGGGGAGGCGGAGTCCGGGGAACCGGCGACGGACCACCGGACGAAGACCGGCGGATCCACCGACGTGGACCCGGACGTGACGGACGATCCCTGGGATTCGGTTCCGGCCGACGGCGGATCGGGTGACGACGGACCGGCGAAGGACAGTCCCCCGGACGACGGACCGGCGAAGGACAGTCCCCAGGACGACGAAACGGGGGGCGAGAACTCACCGGAGGTCCCGGAGGGGGACCTCTGGGAGTCGGTCGACGACGCCGGGGAAGCGGCCGACGACTCCGCCGGGACGGGCGGCGACCCTGGGGAGGGAGCGGACCCTGCCGACGCCGACGCGGACCCGTGGATGGCCCCGGGCGGCGGTGCGGATCCGACCGAAGAGTCCACGGACGACGGATGGGACGCGGTCCCGTCCGGCGACCCCCCGACCGGCGGGGCGAATGTGGAAGCGATCCGGGATCCCACCGGTGCATCGACCCGCGAGAGCCGGGACGGTGACGGCGGACCGTGGAACGTCGTCCCCGCCGCCAACGAGGCGGACGGCGGATCCCCCGACGCTAGCGGTAGAAACGGCGGAGTCGCCGACGCCGAGGACGGGAGCGAGGTCTCGGCCCTCGACACCCCGGAGGGGACGTGGGACGCGGTGCCCGCGGACGAGGACGGAGAGAGCCCGGCCGACGACGAGGGGTCCACCTGGACCGACGTTCCCGACGAGAACCCCGACGCCAGCGGCGAGACCGACTCCGCTGGCGACGCGGGATCACCGGAAGTCGAGTGGGGAGACGTTCCCGACCACGGGTGAGTCCGGCCTCGCCGGCCGGCAGTGTGCGGGCGTTCAGTAGGTAACCGACAGGCCCTCGGCCTGGGCGCTGTTGGTCGTGTAGTCCACGAGGCCGACCATCTCCCTGACCGTGAGGAAGTTCGTCTCCTCGCTCGTGCCCTCCGGGAGGTGATGGCGGACCTCGTCGTCCGCGAGTTCGGCGACTATCGTCTTGTGGATCCGGGGGTGGGCCTCCAGGAGGTCCCGCCTGACCTCGGCCAGGTCCTCGTGGCTGGCGTCGTACTTGTTCTCCAGGATCGCGGTCCGGATCCGGTCGACATCCTCGCGGTCGAGGTCCCCGGGGCGGAAGGCCATGGGCTGGCCGAAGTCGTTGGCGACCAGTATCACCAGGTCGCCGTCGACCCGGCCCGCGTTCTCCCGGAGGGTCGCCTGGACCGCCTCCGGGTCGAAGACGTCGTCCGGGAACTCCGCCCCGTCCCGGAGGCGTGCCATCTCCTCGCGCAACAGGCGGTAGCGGTCGTTCGGGTCCTCCGTCACGGCGTACCGGTGGGTGAACCCGGACATCTCAGTCGAGGACGTGGCGGGCGATAATCTCCTTCTGGATCTCGGTGGTGCCCTCGTAGATGGTGGTTATCTTCGCGTCCCGGTAGAGTCGCTCGACGTCGTTCTCCGTGACGTAACCGTAGCCGCCGTGGATCTGGACGGCCTCGTTGGTGACGTCCATCGCGGCCTCGCTGGCGAAGTACTTCGCCATGCTCGCGGCCTCGGCCGCGTCCTGGGGGTCGCCGTGTTCCAGGCGGCGAGCGGCGTCGCGGGTCAGCAACCGGGACGCCCGGACCGCCGTCGACATCTCGGCGACCTCGTGGCGGATCGTCTGTATGTCGGAGAGGGGCCGGTCGAACTGCTCGCGTTCGTGGCTGTACTCGACGGCCTCGTCCAGTGCCGACTGGGCCAGGCCGACGGACTGGGCCGCGATCCCGACGCGCCCACCCGTCAGGATGGAGAAGGCCGCCGAGAGCCCCTTCCCGACCTCCGTGAGGCGGTTCTCCCGTGGGATCCGGACGCCGTCGAACTCCAGGGAGGTGGTGTCCGATGCCCGGAGGCCGAGTTTGTCCTCCTTCTTCCCGACGGTGAGACCGTCGGCGTCCTTCGGGACGACGAACTGCGTGATGGTGTCGGGGTCGTCGCGGTCGGTCTTGGCGAAGAGGATCACCACGCCGGAACGCTTGCCGTTGGTGATCCACTGCTTGGTGCCGTCGATCACGTACTCGTCGCCGTCGGGGCGGGCCTGCGTGCTCATCTCGGCGGGGTTCGACCCGGCGTGGGGTTCCGAGAGGGCGAACGCACCGACGGGTCGGCCGCCGACCATCTCCGGGAGCCAGCGCTCCGTCTGGTCCTCGTCGCCGAACTCCGCGATGCAGGAGGTCGCGAGGCAGTGGACCGACAGCGCCGTCGCGACGGAGAGTTGCCCGTAGGCGACCTCCTCGTTGACCACCGCGTAGGTCACCCGGTCGGCGTCGAACCCGCCGTACTCCTCGGGCACCGTCAGGCCCGTCAGGTCCAGGTCCGCCAGCCCGTCCCACACCTCCTCCGGGAAGCTCTGCTCGGTGTCGCACTCCCGGGCCGTCGGGCGTATCTCCTCCACGGCGAACTCGTGGACGACGTCACGGATCGCCCGTTGTTCCTCGGTGAGGTCCATGCCCCCGCTCCGGACGGGGACGCCTAAAACCTGGCTCACTCCCAGTGCTGACCCGTTCGGGACGAACCAATCGACGGGGCCGGTCCGATCCGGCACCAGGGCAACGAGATAGATAATGGGTGCAGATACTCGATTCATTGTGCTATCCGGATCCTTCCGGTGGCGATAGAGCGAAGTCCGACACCCTCTACGTCAACGCCGCCATGGGAATGCCGGTCGCATCGTACCGCTCCTTCTGGCTGTTCGTCGCCTATAGCGTCTTCTGACCGACGGTCGACGCCGATGCCCGAGGTTCCTGGCCCGACCGTGGTCACCCACCACCCCTCCGGTCGAGGGGGTCGCCGAACCGATCCTCACCGCAAGTACTCGACCACGTCCTCGGGGTCGGCCCCGATCCCGCCTCCCTGGGCGAACCCCGGACCGCCGCCCCCGCCGCCACCGAACTCGTCGGTGACGGCGTCGACGACGTCCCCCGCGTGTGCCTCACCCCCGTCCGCGGCGACGGCGAGGTAGGTGCTCCCGGAGACGCCGACCAGGACGACGGCGTCCGCGACGTCGCCCGCGGCCTCCCTGAGGACCCCCTCCACCTCGTTGGGTCCGGCCCCCTCGACAGTTCCGGCGGCAACGGTGTAGCCGTCACGATCGACCGGGTCGAGGTCGGCGACCGTCGCACGGATCGCACGGTCCCGGAGGTCGGCCACCTCGCCCTCCAGGTCCTGGACCTCCGACTGGAGCCGTCGGACCTCGTCGGGGAGGTCCTCCGGTCCGACGCCGGCGGCCCTGCTCGCGGACAGGAGCGCCGACTTCTCGTCCGCACGGTGGCCGATCCCACCCGGTCCGACCGCGAACTCGACGCGGGTCAGGCCCTCGCCGGGGTTCGACCGCTCGAGTAGCGTCACCGGGCCGATGGCACTGGTGTTGGCGACGTGGGTCCCGCCGCAGGCCGCCCAGTCCCACCCCTCGACCGTGACGACCCGGACGGCGTCGGCGCTACCGAACACCCCCTCCTCGGTCTTCGCGTTGAACGCCACCTCCTCTCGCTCGTAGGCCTCCTCGGTGGGGATCGTATCCCAGGAGACGTCCCGGGAGTCCCAGACCGCGCGGTTGACCAGTCGCTCCAGTTCGACCAGCGTCTCGTCGTCGATCTCGGTCGTCGTGGTGAAGTCCACCCGGACCTTCCGTTCGTCTATCCCGAACCCGCCGTACCCAAGGTCCTCCAGGACCCGGCGACCCGCGCCGTAGAGGACGTGACTCGCGGTGTGTGCCCGCATGCAGTAGGTGCGAAACGCCTCGTCGACGGCGCAGTCCACGGTCTCCCCGGCCCCGAACGACGGCTCCCCGTCCAGCCGGTGGACGTGCTCGCCCGCCTCGATCCGGACGCTCTGGACCTCGTGGGTGCCGATCGTTCCGCGGTCGGCCGGCTGACCGCCGCTCTCGGCGTAGAAGTACGACTCCGAGAGGGTCACGTCCCGGCCGTCGACCGCCTCGACCGTCGCCTCGAACCGCGTGGTCGTCGGATCCATCGCCGCCGGCTGTGCGTTCTCGCTCATGGGAAGCGGGACTCGGCCGACGGACAAAAGGATCACGGGGCGGACCCGTTGGGTTCTCGCGCGGGCGGAAACTGCGAACGATTCGGAAACCGACCTGTGAGGCTACTCCTCCGAGAGCTGGATCCCGAGGTGTTCCTCCAGCGCGCCGATGATGGACCCGCCGACGCCGGCCTGGTTCGCTCGTTCCTGTTCGATAGCGAGGATGTCGGCCTCCCGGATCCCGAGTTCCTCCGCGAGTTCCTCCCGCTGGAGGCCCGCGTCCTGGCGGGCGGCCTCCAGGCGAGCGCCGTAGTCGTCGACGAGGTAGGGCAGCTGGTCGTCGTCGTAGCCCGCCCCTTCCCGTTCCCAGTGTTCGGAGTCGTCGTTCCAGACCCCCGAGGTCCGGGCGGCGTTCTGCACCGCGCGCTGGCGGCGGTCGGGTTCGTCCTCGTCGCGCGTGCCCTCCCGGGCACCGTCGTCCGTCTTGGCAGCGTCGTCGTAGGGTCGACAGTCCGGACAGACCTGGAGGGTGGCCCCGGCCACGTTGGCCTGGACGAGCTCGTCGCTCGTCGTGCCACACAGCTCGCAGGACTCGCCGCCCCCGCTACCCGACGACCCGCCCGTCGAGTACTTCGCCATACCTCTCTTAGCTCGGGTGGGCATTTGAATATCCCGCTTCCGGTCACAGCGCCGATACTCCCGCGTGCCGGCGACGGGGATCAGCGGCTGTACTGCTGGAAGTGGACGTCGAAGCGCGCGCCGCCGAGGTCGGAGTCGAGGACCTTCAGGTCGCCGTCGTAGGCGTCCGCGATCTCGCTGGCGAGGTGCATCCCCAGCCCCGACCCCGTCGAACCGGTTCCCGAGTACCCCTTCTCGAGGATGCGCTCCTTCTCGTCCTCCGGGACCCCCCGGCCGTCGTCCTCGACAGTGACGACGACGGTGCTCCCCTCGACCCTGGTCGAGACGCGGATCGTCGACCCGTCGGAGTGGACCAGGGCGTTCTCGACCAGGTTCGCGAACAGTTCCGAGAGGATCGACCCGCCGAGGACCCGGCCCGGTCCGTCGACCTCCGTCTCGACGGTGAACCCGCGCTGCTTGCGCAGGTCCTCGTGGCGGTCGATCGCCTCCCGGAGGAGGCGTTCGAGGTTCGTCGGGCCGAGTTCCTCCTCTCCCTCCAGTTTGTGGAGCGTCCGGACGTTGTCGATGAGTTCGATGGCGTCGCCGATGCCGTTGAGCGCGTGGTCGAAGAACTCGGCGTGCTCGTCGTCGAGGGCGTCGCGGTCTATCATGTTGAGGTTCCCCTCGATGACCTGGAGCTTGTTCGAGAGGTCGTGGCGCAACAGCGAGTGGAGGAACGCGGCCTGGTCCTCGGCGGTCTTCCGTTCGCTGATGTCCTTTGCGACGCAGACGATTCCCGTTAGTTGACCGTCGTCGTCCTCCATCACGGACGCCGAGAGGCTCATCGGGATGGCCTCGCCCTCCTTCGTCGTGAAGTATATCTCGACGTCCTTGACGTAGCCCTGGCCGACGAGGGTGTCCAGGAGCTCACCCCGGGTCATCATGTCCGACAGTTCCTCGTTCTTCTCGGCGGAGGCGAACACGTAGTCGACCGGTTTGCCGATCACTTCCCCCTCCTCGTAGCCGAGGATGTCGTTGACGGCCCGGTTCGCCATGTCGATCCGACCCTCGGGGTCGAGTTTGAGGAGCACGTCGACCATCGTGTCCATCAGGTTCTCGAGGGCCTTGGTCCGCTGTTGGACCCGCTCGACGAGCTCCTCCTGGGAGAGCAACTGGAGCTTCGTGTCCTCCCAGTCGTCGCCCAGCCGTGATTCCTCCATTCCCACATTCAACATCCAGTTGCCGGTATTTATTCTCTCCGGGCACCGATGACACGGACCGCGACAATGGGGAGCGACCATCGGTGGGGATCCGTCGCGATCATCGTTGCACCGTCGCCGGCACTGACACCAAATGGAAGCGCTTTTGTCCGGCCCTCGACTATCGCCTGACGCCGTCGCGCGTGGGTAGCCAAGCTAGGCCAACGGCGCAGCGTTGAGGGCGCTGTCCCGTAGGGGTCCGCCGGTTCAAATCCGGTCCCACGCACTCTAATCGCGATCAAACCCACCAGTGGCGACCATTGCGACAGATCCGATCCAGAAGATCCAACGCGAGCGGATCGATGGCCAGCGACTATCGGAAGGACCGCTGGCCGCCGCACAACCGAAGTTCCTATGCCGGGCACCGTCGAACCCGGACGTGTGCCACACGACAGCTACGACGGCGTGGTCTACGACCTGGACGGGACCCTCGTCCGGTTGCGCGTCGACTGGGCGGCCGTCGCGGGGGAGGTAGAGGAGGTCTGGGAGTCGGCGGGTCACGACCCCGCCGGTCGGAGCCTCTGGGACCTCGTGACCGAGGCCGAGGACCCGGAGCTGGCCGCCGAGGTGGAGGAGACCGTGGCGGCGATGGAGCGGGAGGGGGCCGAACGCGCCGAGTTCCTCCCGACGGCGAACGAACTCATGTACCTCGACCGCCCCGCGGGCGTCTGCTCGCTCAACTGTGAGTCGGCCTGCCGGATCGCACTCGACCGGCACGGCCTCTCGGATTCGGTCAGCACCGTGGTCGGCCGGGACACCGTCTCCCCGCCGAAACCGGACCCGAAGCCGCTCCGGGAGACGATCCGACGGATGGGCCTGGACAGGGACTCGGTGGTGTTCGTCGGCGACTCGATGCGCGACAAGGAGTGTGCCCGCCGGGCGGGCGTGGACTTCGAGTTCGTCGACGGCAGGCCGGACAGGCCCTGATCGACCGGTTCACACTACTCCTCGGTGGGGTCGTCCCCGGCGTTCCCGGAGCCGGGGTCCACGGATCCGGGCGTACCGTTCCCCGGATCCGTTTCCCGCTCCACGTCCTCTTCGCCATCCCGGCACGTCCGCGCGTAGGCGTACACGGACACTGCCGTGAGGATCCAGACGAGCGAACCGACCCGGACGGCGAACGTGACCCGGGCCTCCCAGGACGGGAGGGGCCGACCGACCGAGACGACGGCGACCAGGGGCGCGCCGACCACCACCGTGAGGACGAACGTCACCTGCATCACCCACCCGTAGTCGATCCCGTCCGGGTCGGTTCGCTCGGCGCGTTGCACTCCCGGGGCTTGCCACCCCGGGGGTAAAAGCGCCGAGGATCCGGTGCGTCCCGGTCCTCCGATCCAAGCGAGGCGGATCGCCCGCTCCGGTCCGGGAGGGCCGCTTTCGGGTCCGTTCCGGTGACGTTTACTTCCCTGGCCGTGAACAGGGGACCATGACGACGGCCGACACCGTTCGCGAGATGGCCGGCGAGAAGACCATCACGATGCTGACGGCCTACGACGCACCGACGGCCCGCATCGTCGACGACGCGGGAGTCGACGTTGTCCTGGTCGGGGACAGCGTTGGCAACGCGATGCTGGGCTACGACAGCACCATCCCGGTGACCGTCGACGAGATAGCGAGTCGAACCGGTGCCGTGGCCCGGGCGACCGACGACGCCCTGGTCGTCTCGGACATGCCGTTCCTCTCGTTCGGGGTCGACGAGAGCGAGAGCATCGAGCACTGCGGTCGGATGATAAAGGAGGAGGGCGCCGGCGCCGTGAAACTGGAGAGCGGCCCGCACACGGTCGAGTTGACCGAGCGCCTGGTTCAACTGGGGATCCCGGTGATGGCCCACCTGGGGCTGACCCCTCAACGGGTGAACGAACTCGGCGGGTACACCCGGCAGGGCACGACCGAGGAAGACGCCCAGGAGATACTCGACCTCGCACGCGCCCACGAGGAGGCCGGGGCATTCTCGCTGGTGCTGGAACACGTCCCGGCCAACCTCGCCACCCAGGTCACCGAGGCCATCGACATCCCCACGATCGGGATCGGTACCGGACCGGACTGCGACGGGCAGGTGCTCGTCGTCAACGACGCCGTCGGGCTCAGCGACTGGTCGCCACCGTTCGCCGAGCAGTTCGGCGACGTCCGTGGAGAGATGAAGTCGGCGGTCGAGGACTACGTCGCCGCGGTCGAGGGGGGAGAGTTCCCGGCACCGGAACACAGCCACCAGGAGACCGAAGTCGAGGACATCTACTGACCGGGATCGGACGCCGATCGACGGACAAAAAAGGAGCCCGGTCGAACGCCGACCCAGGGTGGATCACGGGGCCGGGACCGATCCCTGGACCGGGACCGAACCCATCCGCCCGAGAACACCGAACCGGACGACAGACGGACACATGACGGGTGGACCACACGTAAATACGGGGACCCCGTAGGGCTCACCGAGTGATCAGGCAGGCGAGAGGAACCTCGATGTACGCCGTCGAACGAACCCTTCCGGTGGACGAACTCCCACCAGGCACGTACTTCGTCGCCGGCCCGCCGATGACTCGCAAGTCGCGCCTGCTGCGTGAGATGCTACTCGCCGGGAACGAGCGCGGCGAGAACGCCCTGTTCGTCTCGACGAACGCCGACGCCGAGACGCTGCTCCGCCGGTTCGGCTGGGCGCCGGAGGACCGCCCGACGAACTTCCACGTCATCGACTGCATCTCCCGACAGAGCGGTGCCCCGGCCGTCGAGGCGGAACACACCTCCTTCGCGTCCTCGCCCGGCGACCTGACGGGGATGGGGATGTACATTACCGCCCACCTGGGCAGGCTCTCGGAACTCGGGATGTCCAATCGGACCCGGGTTGCCCTCGACTCCGTCTCGACCCTGCTGATGTACGAGGACTTCGAGACCGTCTTCCGGTTCCTCCACGTGCTGAAGAACCGCCTCGACGTGGGGGACGCGCTGGGCCTGTTCGCCGTCAACACCGAGACGCACGACGACCAGCGAGTCCGTACCCTCCTCGGACTGGGCGACGGCGTCGTCGAGGTCAGGGAGGAAAACGGCGAAATCGAGGTCCGGGTCGTCCTGGAGGAGTCCTCGTCCGACTGGTACCCCCTCTGACCCCTGATCGGCGGAGATCCAACGCACGGGATCGGAGGAGTCCGGGACTCGCGGGTCGAGTGGGGCCAGCACCGCCGCAGACGGCCCCGGACGTACGGCTACCCGAGGAAATCGCGCAGGGTATCGTTGAATGCCGCCGGTTCCTCTACCATCGCGGCGTGTCCGGCGTCCTCGATTACCGCGAGTTCGCAGTCCGGGATCCCCTCGGCCATTTCCTCGTGGTACCACCTGGGCGTGAGCCTGTCGTGTTCGCCGACGACCGCCAGGGTCGGCGCGTCAACCCCGCCCAGGTGGTCGGCCACGTCGAACCAGTGGCAGGTCCGGAAGTCCCTTCGGGTGACCGCCCGCCCGTTCGCGCGCATCGCCGCCTCGGAGACGGACCGGAGGTCGTCGGTCGGGTCGTGGAACAACCGCCCCGGCGCGTGGAGGAACTCGACGGCCCGGTCGAAGTCGCCGTCCAACCACTCCAGCAGGTCGTCCAGGACCGGCATCCGGGGTCCGGTTCCCGCGAGCACCATCGCAGGGGGATCGAACCCCCGGTCGAGGACGAGGTGGAGCGCCACGGCCCCGCCCATGGAGTGGCCGACCGGGATCCGTGCACCTGTCGCCTCGGCGACCGCCACCGCGTCCTCGGCGTAGGCCGAGAGGGTCTCGAAGCCGGGGTCGGCGTCCACGTCCTCGCTCTCGCCGTGGCCGCTCAGGTCGAGTGCGACCACCGGTCGCTCGTCGCCCAGTCGCGCCTGTGACTTCCAGACCTCCGAGACGCCGCCCGACCCGTGGATGCAGAGCAATCCGGCCCCGTCGCCGCCGCGATCCCACCGGCGGTAGGCGGTCTTCCGGGCGTGGTGGGTCACTGTTTCCATGTCACGGACTTGGGGAAGTGGCTATTTAACTCCGTGCGCCGGGACGATTCCCCTCGGGATCCGAGCAGAGGGATCGGTCACCGGGTCGCTTATCCGTTGGGAGAGTAACACCGTCCAGTTGAGAGGAACCGAACGGAGGCGTCACCACGGCCACTTCTGGTACCATGATCACCAGGAGGGAGCTATTGCGATCGGGAACCGTCGTGCCTGGGGTCGTCGTGGCGGGATGCACCGGACGACTGGGTGGGGACGGACCGTCCGGTATCGGATCGACAGTCTGTCCGCGCGCGGACGTCGATCCACGGATGGACGAAATTCGATGTCCTGATCCCTCGGAGGCGGACGTCTACCCGACGGCCGACAAACGCGAGGTGAGCCTCGACGGGACGATAGAGTTCACCTTCCACAACGGATCGGAGGAGCCGATATCGACCAACGCGCACGACAGGGGGGGTTGTACCGTCACGAGGACGACGGCTGGACGATACACAGCGTACCGTCCGCCATCCCCGCCTACGTAGCCGGGATCGACCCGGGAGGTTCGGCGTCGTGGACGGTGACGTTCGGTGACTCCGGCGACGGGCATGGGGACGACCCCCACGAGGTGACGTACGCCGACGTCTCTCCCGGCGTGTACGCGTTCCGGACGACCGAGGACGTCGACGTCGACAGAAACGTGGGGTACGTGAAACGCTTCGAGGTCGTCGAGTGAGGATCGGCGGGCCTCTCCGGGATTCGAAATCCCCTTGCCGGTCGGACCCCGATCCCCGGACGTAACCTGGCCGGATCGGGAACCGGACGGTGAGGGGGAGGCGGATGTGGGGGACGGACGAGACGTGGAGGCCGACGGTGGACGGGAGGTGGGGATCGACGAACGGATGCTGTACGACGTCGTCTGGACGGCGGTCGAGGACGCCATCCTCGACGTCCTCGGGACGGTCGCGTTGCTCGTCATCGCCCTCGTGGTCGTCTGGGTCGGGGGCACCGTGGCGGTGTCGGCGGGGTCGACCGACGGCCTCGCCGGAGGGATCGCCGCCGTGGGCGCGGGGGTCGCCCTCGCCGCGATTGCCCTGGACCTGGTCCGGTCGTCAGGGAGTACCTCTGACCGCCCGTACGCCCGTCTGTGGACGTCTCGGCCGGGAAATCTCGCCGTTCGTCCGGGCCGCGATCTGCGCAACATTTAAATATTACTATCCCTTACTTCGGGTTAGTTGTAATGAATCTAACCCAGTTCGCACGGCAGAGTGACCGGTTCGTCCGCGAGTACGACTACGGAGAGACCCGTGTCTTCGCGGTCGACCTGGGCCGCTCGGACGCCACCGTCGACGTCGTCGACGACACCGCCATCGTGGCCTTCGAGGACGGCGACCAGATCGACCTCTCCGTGCCCAGCGGCGCAGAGGTAGATGCGTTTATCAGAAACGGGATCCTCACTATCGAGGTGACCGAAGCATGAATCTCACCGTCAAGCCCCTGAAGAAGGAGGACGCTGGGCGGCGACTCGCCGCCATCGACCGCGCCTCGATGGACGAGTTGGGCCTGGAGAGTGGCGACTTCGTCGTCATCGACGGGAAGGGCAACTCCCGCGCCGTCGCACGGGTCTGGCCCGGCTACCCGGAGGACACGGGCAGCGGCGTCATCCGGATCGACGGCCGCCTGCGCGGCGAGGCCAACGTTGGCATCGACGACCGCGTCGGCGTCGAGAAGGCCGACGTGACCGAGGCCGAGTCGATCACCGTCGCCCTGCCCCAGAACCTGCGGATCAGCGGCGACATCGGCCACCTGATCCGGGACAAGCTCTCGGGCCAGCCCGTGACGGAAGGCCAGACCCTCCCGTTCTCGCTGGGCGTCGGTCCCCTCTCGGGGATGGGCAGCCAGCGGATCCCCCTCAAGGTCGCCAGCACGGACCCGAGCGGTCCGGTGGTGGTGCGGCCCCAGACGGACATCCGCGTCAGCGAGAAGCCCGCCGAACAGATAACCGGCGGCGCCGGCGGCGACCGCGACACGCCCGGCGTGACCTACGAGGACATCGGCGGCCTGGACGACGAACTCGAGCGCGTCCGGGAGATGATCGAACTCCCGATGCGCCACCCGGAACTGTTCGAGACGCTCGGTATCGACCCGCCCAAGGGCGTGCTCCTGCACGGGCCGCCCGGCACGGGCAAGACCCTGATGGCCAAGGCCATGTCGAAGTACTACGGCGAGAGCGAGGAGCAACTCCGCGAGGTCTTCGAGGAGGCCGAGGAGAACGCCCCCGCGATCGTCTTCATCGACGAACTCGACTCCATCGCGCCGGAGCGCGAGGAGGCCAGCGGCGACGTCGAACGCCGGGTCGTCGCCCAGATGCTCTCGCTGATGGACGGCCTGGAGGAGCGCGGGCAGGTCACCGTCATCGGCGCGACCAACCGGGTCGACGCCGTCGACCCCGCCCTCCGCCGGCCCGGCCGGTTCGACCGCGAGATAGAGATCGGCGTCCCCGACAAGAAGGGGCGCACGGAGATCCTCCAGATCCACACCAGGGGGATGCCCCTCTCGGACGACGTGGACCTGGAGACCTACGCGGAGAACACCCACGGCTTCGTCGGCGCCGACCTGGAGAGCCTGACCAAGGAGGGCGCGATGAACGCCCTCCGGCGGATCCGGCCCGACATCGACCTCGACTCCGACGAGATCGACGCCGAGGTCCTGGAGTCGCTGCAGGTCACCAACCGCGACCTGAAGGACGCGCTGAAGGGCATCGAGCCCTCCGCGCTCCGGGAGGTCTTCGTCGAGGTCCCGGACGTCACCTGGAACCAGGTCGGCGGCCTCGAGGACACCAAGGAACGGCTCCGCGAGACGATCCAGTGGCCCCTCGAGTACGGCAGCGTGTTCGAGGCGATGGACCTGGACGCCGCGAAGGGCGTGTTGCTGTACGGCCCGCCCGGGACCGGCAAGACCCTGCTCGCCAAGGCCGTCGCCAACGAGGCCGACTCGAACTTCATCTCCGTGAAGGGCCCCGAACTGCTCAGCAAGTGGGTCGGGGAGTCCGAGAAGGGCGTCCGCGAGGTCTTCAGCAAGGCCCGCGAGAACGCCCCCACGGTGGTATTCTTCGACGAGATCGACTCGATCGCCACCGAGCGCGGCCAGCAGACCGGCGACTCCGGCGTCGGCGAACGCGTGGTCTCCCAGTTGCTGACCGAACTCGACGGCCTGGAGGAACTGGAGGACGTCGTCGTCATCGCCACCAGTAACCGCCCGGACCTGATCGACAACGCGCTGCTGCGGCCGGGCCGCTTGGACCGGCACGTCCACGTGCCCGTCCCCGACCGGGAGGCCCGCGAGGCGATCTTCGCGGTCCACACCCGCGACAAGCCGCTCGCGGACAGCGTCGACCTGGCCGACCTCGCCCGCCGGACGGAGGGCTATGTCGGCGCCGACATCGAGGCTGTCTGCCGCGAGGCCGCGATGGCCGCGACCCGGGAGTTCGTCAACTCCGTCCCCAAGGAGGAGATGGACGAGTCCGTCGGGAACGTCCGGATCTCCCCAGAGCACTTCGACGCGGCCCTCGAGGAGGTCAACCCCTCCATCACCGAGGACGTCAAGGACCGCTACGACGAGATAGAGGAGCGGTTCGACTCCGACGAGCCCGGGGTCTCGGACCGGAAGGTCGGCCGGACCTTCCAGTAACGACATCCACTAAGACCCATCCCGGCCAGAATCGAATTGGCCATATGAGGTCGTAATTCCTCCAGCATTGGTCTGAAACGGACTACATCACCGTGCGATCGAGACGGGGTAATCGGTGACGAGTTGTCCATCAGAATCGGCTAAGCCCCACTTTGCTCGCAATCATGCTAGCTCGTCGATAAC
This sequence comes from Halobacteriales archaeon QS_8_69_26, assembly GCA_003023195.1. Classification (GTDB taxonomy): domain Archaea; phylum Halobacteriota; class Halobacteria; order Halobacteriales; family SW-7-71-33; genus PXRX01. The sequence continues at coordinate 1,416 of PXRX01000031.1, read as the reverse complement.
CATTACAACAAAGAATAGGAATACCAAAAAAATCGCGAAAGGCACGGCCAGATTCGACACAAGACTGATAAACGACACTAGTTCACTCCCGAATGTAGCCTTGTAAAGCGCAACCACAACTACCAACCCGAGGATGAGCACGAAGATCGACTGGACAACGTCCTCCGATTGGTTCACATCATAGCATACCCGACCTAATGATATAAATCACCGCATTGGGACACCGGGAGGGGAACACACTTACAACACCTCAGTTCTAAGCAGAGTCAGAGGTCATGAGTACAGATATGCGCCCCGGTGGGGTTGATCTATCACTACCGGCTGTAACGGCCGACTTTTTCCGCCTCACCGGGGGGACTCTTGTTGATGCCACGACCGGATTCTTGTTCACCCTCGTTGTTATCCGCTGGATCCAAAACCAGTTTGATCTCGCGGTGATCGAATACTTCGCTCGTAGCATTACCTGGGATCTCTTCGCATTCTATTTCGTTGTCGCGGTCATAATGTGGGCAGCGGTAATTGCCACGATTGCTAAGCCTGCCGGATGGCTGAGTACCGATGAAACAGGTGGTGAAAACGGATTTGAGTCCGAACGGCAGGAGGCTGTCCAGAAGCAAATGGTCAGGGTTGCCGCCAGTGTGTATGAGGGAGTGGTCATGGGAACTGCCGCGTTAGGGGCCACGCTCGTAATGACAACCGAATATTGGCCATATGCATGGGGCATCGCTATCGGAGTTCCCATTATTGAGTTGTATGCCATCAAGCATGATATTCGAACACCTCTGTTCTACCTGATGTTTGTTCCACTCGGGCTGTCAATTCCGTATATCTGGGTCGGGGGTTATATAGGGTATAGACTCAGGAAACGAGGCCACGCTGCCAAACGTACTTTTACTGAGAGTATTGAGACTTTCAAAGAACTATTACGCACCGCTACCCCGACTTCAGGATTTTACTCTGAGTTTGCCCTTCGCCGATCTCGTAGTTAGATGTTGTAGCGGCCACGGAGACACACCCGAGTGAACAACGCCCACAACGCAATCCCTCCACCCGCCACCGCAGGATAAACAACCTTTAACGGGAGACCTAGCCCATATACCCCGAGAATACCAACACCTAGCCCCACGGCCATCCCGATCGTTCCACCATACACGAGGCCGACGAGCGACGCCCACACCAGTTCGCCCCACTCAAGAACATCATCGTGATCCACCTGGGTGCGGTCCGGTGTGCCGGCACCGCTACTTGCCGCGTCGGGTTCGTCATCGGTAGCCTGCTGTTCCTCAACTACCCTCTCGTCCTCGCTCATAGCCTCGGTCGCTCATCTCGATAGATCGTAACATCAATTCTGCTGGCGAGCCAAGCGTCGTTCAACGATGGATAAGCAATCAGCTCAGGTGTTTCTTCCACCGCGTG
>PXRX01000030.1 GCA_003023195.1 Halobacteriales archaeon QS_8_69_26 | reverse complement strand
ATCACCTCCAGAAGTACCTCGACTTCCTCGCACTAAAACTCAACTCATCCGAGGACTGGTTCGAGAAACTCCTACGTTACAATGTATCGGGATGAGCGGCCTCGGTTATGCGTGCCGTCGCTTGCCCTACACTTAGACGCTTTCATCCACCACCTTTCCCGTGAGTAGTAAGTCGGTATCGGCCGGCCCTTAGTCCAGACGCTCGGCAGCCCCGCTGTCGAGCAGTGGTTCGGCGTTCTCCTCCGGGAGGTCCACCACCGTCTCGCGTTCGAGGTCGTACTCGCGGTCGTCGACGCCCAGGATCGGACCGACCTCGTCAGTGATCCGGACGGTGACCCGGTCGTCGATGTCGCTCATCGTCGGCCGGTCGCTCTCCCCGCCCGACTCGCCGCCCGCGAACTCGTCGGGCGCGGGCGGGTCCGGTGGATCGGTGGACGCGTCGTCGGGGCCGGACCCCATCGCGCCGGCCGCCGGGACGCCCTCGTCGGCGGCCGCCGTTCGACCCGTCCCCTTCCGCCGGGGTCGTGGTCCGCTCGTCGGGGGATGTAGGATCGCCGTCCACCGACTGTCCCGCCGAGGGATCCCGTCGGGCGTCGCGGTCGTCCACGGGGTTCGTCGACCGTCCGGCCCGGTCGGGCGTACCCGTTTCGGTGGCCCGGGAGTCCGGGTCAGCGGTCGCCTCACCCGGACTGCTGGTCTGGGTTTCGTCGTCGCCATCCTCGACGTTGCCCGCGATGGTGTCGAGGACGGACGCCTTGTTGGCCTCGATGCGGTCGACGATGGCGTGGAACAGTTCGCGCTCCTCGGCGGTCAGGCCCTCCTCGTCGGTGCCCATTCCGGCGGCCGCGAGGCTGGCCTCGTCGAGGAGCTTCCCCATCCGGCGCTCGTAGATGGCCTCGACCACCTCCTCGGCGGTCTCGATTTCGTCGGTCAGCCGGCCCACCTCGGGGTTCGAGAAGGGATCGTCGGCGCGTTCGGCCACGCGTTCGCGTTCGGCCTTCAGATCGGCGACGTACTTGCCGGCCTCCTCGTAGAAGGAGTCGCGCAACTGCTGGAGGTTGCTCTTGCGCCGTTCGGCGTCCTGGACCGAGCGCAGTTCGTCTAGATTCATCGGATCGTCGTTCCGTGTGTCATTCTGGCGCCTTCCGTGCCCGCCCGCGGGCCATCAGGAACACGCCCAGGTACTCGGGTACTAACTGTGTACCCTCCTCGATTGTAAAACTATTGCCACGCAGTTGCAGTTCGGTTGCGTCCCCGGGGGCCGTCGCCGGCGTCTCCGTGACCTCCACCCGTATCTCCTGGCCGACGAAGGTGTCCGGGACGGCGTCGACCAGCGGGTCGAACCCGTCGAGGTCGTCCCGGGGGATCCGACGGACTGCCAGCCCCGACCCGCCGTGGAGCGACCCCGGGAGGCGGATCAGTCGCCGCGTGTCGGTGGTGACCGGTTCGTCGATGGGGGCGCTCTCCGTCCGGAGCGTCTCCTCGGTGAGGCGTCGGGCGAACTCGACGAACTCCGGGGAGAGGTCGATGTTCCCCTCGCGGATCCGGTCGGCGCCGTCCCTGACGTTGCGGTAGAGCCGTTCGGCCTTCTTCTCGCCGATGCCGTCGCGCTCCCGGAGTTCCCGGAGCGCCGAGTCCCTGTCGCGGTCCCTGAGCCGTCGGGCCTCGTCGACGATCCGGCGGTGTGCGCGGGCACTCCACCCGCCGTCGGTGCGCAGGGTCCGCTTCTCGGCGGGCGTCTCCCGGCCCACGCCGGCCACCGTCTCCGTCTCGACGAGGTCCTCGAAGCCGACGTTCCCCCGGACGTAGTCGACCACCTCGCGCCGCTGCTCGCGGCCCAGTTCGCCCACCCCGTCGTCACGGACGTGGACGTGGTAGCCCCGGCCGCCCGAGAAGACCACCTCCATGTCCCGGAAGCCGAAGTCCGATGCCAGTAGGTCCAGCAGGCGCGAGAGGGCGTCCTTGCATGCGGCGAGCATGTCGCCGTAGCGGGCCGTCTCCGGGTCGACCGAGGGGAGGTGGTCGGCGTCGAGGTCGAACACCAGGTCCGACCCCTGCCACCCCTTCTCGTCCATCGTCCTCGCACCCGGGTTCTCGTAGCGGCCCGCCGAGAAGTAGACGTGACGCGGCGATCGGTCCTGCAGGAACTCCCCCAGGTCGCCCAGGTCCAGGAGCGACCGGTGGCGGACCATCGTCGTCCCCGGGCCCTCGGTCCAGGGGATGAACCCCCACTCGCGGTCGGCGGCGCCGGGCGGGGGCGAGGGACGGTTCCGCCGGTAGTGGTCGCGGAACCGACCGGTCAGGTACTCCCGGGTGCGTTCGTCCATCCGCACACTCGTTCGACGACCACCGACAAAAGCGTTGCTCGACCGGCGAACCGGGCGTCCCGGCGGCGGTCTTACGGTAAATTTACAGTAAAACCTCTGTACTGCAGAACGTCGATGATCGGCAGGCCTCGCCCCCGAAGAACCGATGAGGGGCCGGGATCAGCAGGCCTCGCCCCCGAGGAACCGGTGGGAGTCCGGAACCCCCTCGTCGACCCCCAGGCGGCCCTGGTCCACGCTGTAAATCGTGACGCTACCGGACCGGTACGCGACCTCGACGCCGTCGATCCCGCGGAACGAGACCCCCGCGTACGCCCGGCACTCGACGGGCCCGACGTAGACGTAGTCGACGTCGTGGGCGTCCAGGGCGTCGACCGCCGCAGAGACGTTGCCTGTGTATATCGCTCTGACGTCCCGAACCCGCCGATCGTAGGCGTCCCGGCCGTGGTAGCCGGCGACGTGTTGCCACCCGACGACTGTCGGGAGGCCGGTCAGCGACGCCGGGGCCGTCGACCAGGTGTACGCGTCGCCGGGGTGGGTGACGAGCGTCGGCCGGCCGTCGCGGTCGCGAAGCCAGGCCATCGCCGCCGCCTCGTCCCCGCGGTCCGAGTCCACGTGGCCCGTCCCGTCCAGTGACCACCCGGTCACCGGTCCGTCCGGACTCCCCTCGAACCGGCTGTCCAGAGCGACGGCCGGGAAGGTCCCGGCGGCGACCAGCGAGAGCACAACGGCAACGGCCCCGAGGATCCGGAGCCAGTCACGGGTTCGGGTCCCGCCCTCCGCCCCACCCACGTCGTCCGCCGATCCGCCGTCGAAGGGCATCCACCGCCGGAACTGGATCCGTCGCCGTATCGTCGCCACTCCCCGGGCGACGACGTCCGTCGCCGCGACGCCCCCCGCGATACCCCAGAGGATCCACACCTGCATGGACACCTTGTAGACCGTGTTCCAGCGCGGGGCGTTCGGGTCGTACGGGTACACCCGGGCGTAGGCCACCTCCGCGACCAGGAGGAGTCCGAGGCCGGCGACGAACAGGACCGTCTCGTAGCCCACGTCGCCGTCGCGCGCCAGCAGGGACCAGGCAGCGACGAGCACGGCGGACAGGAGCAGGACCGATTCCAGGTTCAGTACGGCGACCCCGACGACGGCCACCGAGAGGCCGGCCAGTGAGGCCGCGATCGGCCGACCCCCGTCACCGGGGCGGATCACGGCCTCGACCGGACGTCGATCGGACGCCCCCGTGATGGCCCGAACCGACGACGGGAGTCGCGGTCCGAGGTAGACCGCGAAGACCGCCAGGAAGACGCCGTAGACCAGTACCAGCCCCTCCACCGGGCTCAGGGGCGGGAACAGTCCCACGCCGCGGTTCTCGGCGGTGCGGAAGAGGAGGAACGGCGCGACCCAGGCGACCGCGACGGTAGCGGTACCGAGCGTGACCGTACCCGCGCCGACCGCCCGTCCGAGTTCCCGGTCGACGGTATCCGGGAGGGACACCCGGTCCAGGACGCGGTCGATCCGGTCGTCGACCCGGGGCGGGAGGAGCGACCGGGGGTCCGCCTCGCCGAAGATGACCGCGAGGAAGACCAGTCCGAGCGTGGTCGGCAGGTCCCAGGTGTTGACAAGCGCGAGGTGGCCGCCGACCGCCCCGGCCGCGCCGACCACCAGCAGTCGCCGCCGGGATCGCTCCCCGCCGGGCGTCCTGGAGTAGGCGAACCCCAGTGCCGCCGCGAGGACGAGGAACGTCGCCCCGACCATGTGGGGACGCAGGTCGCCGTTGAGGAAGCTCCACATCGGGAACACCGTCGGTGCGTCGGGGACGACGGTCCGGGCCCGCCAGAACCAGTACCCGGAGGGATCGGTGGCGACGTCGAGGGCGGTCCCGTAGTCCATGACCAGCGCCTCCAGGAGGAAGCCCCCGTACCTGGCCGCCAGCGACTCCGGCAGTAGGCCCAGCAGGAAGCGCCCGGGCGTCGCGAGGTTGCCCGCCAGTCCCACGAGGAATGCCCCGCAGACGCCGGCCCTGCGGCGAGAGACGCCGCGGGCGTCGGCGACGGCACCGGCCAGCCCGTAGACTGCCGTCACGAGCGTCGCGTAGAAGGTGGCGACCGCGAGGTTGTAGGCCACCGGCGGCCGGACGCCCGAGGCCGTCGTCAGGACCGCCGTCAGGAGGTGACCGCCGTAGTAGTAGCGGACCTCCTCGCCCGCGAACCAGACGTCCTCCGGCGGCAGAGCCCCGGATCGGATGATCCCGTTGAGCAGTCCGTAGTCGAGCAACTTCTCCCCGCCGGCGGCGATGACGTCGGGCGCCGCCGCCCGGACAGCCAGGAGGAGGCCGAAGGCGGCCAGGAACACGACCACGGCCTCCGCGGTCGGCCGCCGGCCGATCCCACCCGCGTTCCCGACTGCGAGCGACGCGGCCAGGAGGACCAGGAGGCCCACGGCCACCGTCGCGGGGCCGAACGACACCTGGCCGACCCAGTAGACGGGAGCCAGGAGTCCCACCATCGCCACCGGGAGGGCGAGCGATCCACCACCGTCGGGGAACCGAGGGAACAGGCGGCCCGCGACCGGCAGACCGACCCCCCACAGGGCGGCCAGGACCGCGAGCCAGCGCGCGATCTGGACGAACTCCACGTTCGCCCCCTGGTGACACGTCACTTGAGTATCTTGTGTTGCCGTCGCTCCACGGTTTCGACCCCCGACTGGTCGACTACCGCCCGCGAGACGGATCGGGAGAGGGCACCGCGTGGATTTACGGGCGGTCGGTCGGAACCCCCTCGGGATGGTCGCCGACCGGTACCGGGCCGGGGTTCCGGCCCGTGTCGTCGCCGCGTACGCGGGCCTCGTGGCACCCGTGGTCGCCGTCTGGACCGCCTGGCTGTGCGCAGGCCTCGCGGTCTTCTTCGACGACCACGTGAGACGGGTCGTGTCGGCCGGTACGGTCCCCGCGATGGCGCTCACCGTCCAGGGGTTCGAGGTGTCGTACTCGTGCCTGCAGGGTGCCCGGTACCGCTGTTCGACGGCCTTCACGTCCGGGCGAGGGATCTGGCCGCCGGCGGAGTGGGTTGGCGTCCGGACCATCGAACCGTGGTGGTACGACTCGGCCGTCGTCCTGGGTGGCTTCCTCCTGGCGGCAACCCTGTTCTCCCTCGACGTTCTCGGGGTCCTGCTGGCCCGGTTCCCCGCGGACGAGTAGGCGCGATACTCCCCTGTCGAGCGGCGAACGCAGACCCCAGGAACCGCACGACCGAAACCGATTTACCGGTCCGGCGACCGAACGTGTCCATGGATCACTTCTACTGCCGAACCTGCGACCGGTCCGCCGAGTTCGCCAGCGAGGGCGCCGCGAGGGGCGACGGATGGGACGCCATCGACACCGAGGGACGGGCGGGTCCGATGGCCTTCGAGTACACCGGGCTCTGTCCGGACTGTGCGACCTGAACGGGTCGATCGGACCGGAGCTTCCCGTCCTCGGTCCCGATCCCGGACCAGTTCTACCCCCCGTTGGTCCCCGATCCGGAGTCCGTCTCGTTGCCGTCCTCTCCGGGGGTCCCGGTGGCTATCACGCCCCCTGGGCCCCTCGTCTTCCCGATGGACTCACAGACCCGTTCCGGCGGTAGTTTCTCCTTGCACTGCCGGTCGAACCCGTTGACGATCCAGCCGTCCCTCTCGCGGTAGAGCGCCCACGGGAAGTTGGCCACGCCCTCGTTACAGGGGCCGGTCCGGGCGCCCAGGGCGATGGCGTCCGGGCGGGTCCCACACTCCATGGTCGTGACGACCGGGTCCTCGTCCGATGCCTCGCCCGGGACCAGTCCGATTTCGGCGAAGCAGACCCGCCGGCCCTCGCAGGTGTACCCGACGGCGGTCACGTCACGGAAGTCGCTCTTCTCCCCCTGGACGTTCGTCGTCGCCGAGACCCCCACCTCGAGGCGGACCCCCGACTCCGTCTCCTCCTGAGTGACGTAGGAGAACCGGAGTTCGCGGATCGCACCGCTACACCCGGCCAGTGCCGACGCGGCCCCGGCGGCGACCCCGGCCAGGAGCGTTCGTCGCCTCATCCCGCCCGCTGTAGGGACACCGCTCGCTTGTGCCTTGCGCACCTGGACGGTCCGACCGCCGGCGGGATCACCGACGCATGAACTCCGAGAGTCGCTGGGCGAGGCCGCCGTCGCTCCCGTGTTTGAGGTAGTAGGCGCCGCCGCCGTCCTCGTAGTAGTTGTCGATGCGGCGCTTGACCTCGAACCCGAGGTGCTCGTAGAACTTCAGGGCGTTCTCGTTGGTCGTCCGGGCGTGGCAGGTGACCGTCGCGTGGTTCTCGGCGACCCGCGCGATCAGTTGCTTGCCCAGACCCCGCCCGCGGAACTCCGGATCGACCGCGAGAAAGAGGATGTACCCGTCGCGCCGCACGGCCGAGAAGCCCGCCAGCCGTTCGCCGTCCTGCCCCGTCTCGATGGCGACGTGAACCGTCGAGCGTCGGTAGGCGTCGCTGAAAAAACCCCTGCGCTGTTTGAGGACTCCCTCCCGCTTCCGGATGGTCTCCTTGAGCTCCCAGGCCTGCTGTTCGTAGTCCTCGTTGCCCGGTTCGACCTCGCGAATGTCGAGGGTGACGCTCACTGGTTGCCCCTAGTGGGCAGGGTGATTTAACTCCACCGGCACTGCCCGATCCACGAGGCCCCTTTGCTACTCCCGGCGGCGACACTCGCTCCCCACGGAAGAGCGGAGACTGGACCACGAGAGGCCGCCGGCGACGCCGGATTCGGACGGATGTTCTGGATATCCAGGGTGAGGATGGCGGCCGTCCGCCGGGGCTGCCAACGGCGGGTGGCGACGACACGTTCAGGTACTTCGGACCCCGATCGGTGGGTATGGACGAGGTCTTGGCGCTCCCGGCGGTGTCGTGTTCGAACTGCGGCGAGGAGGTGAACGACGGCGGCTACATCCCGGCGGCCGGGGCGGACGGTGACGCAGACCCGCGCCCGGATGGCGCGCTCTGTACGCGGTGTGGGTTCTCGGAGGTCGGCTTCGCGGGGTGTGCGCCCGAACCCGGCGACGTCGAGGCCGTCGACGCCGACGTACTCCTGCACGTCCAGCGGGAAGAGGAGGGCTACCGGGTCCTCGGAACGAAGGACTGACCGGGCGGGAGCCGGAGCGGTTACAGTTCGACGGACTCGTCGCCGTCCAGCACGTGAACTTCGGCGTCGCTGCCGGTGGCCCGGACCTCGCGGACGAAGTCCTCCGGGTCTATCTCGATGGGCGGGAACGTGTCGTAGTGCATCGGGAGGACGTGGTCGACGTCCAGCCAGTCGGCCGCGACGGCGGCCTGGGCCGGGCCCATCGTGAAGTGGTCGCCCACCGGGAGGGCGGCCGCGGCGGGTTCCAGGAAGGGACCGATCACGTCCCGCATCTCGGTCATGAGGCTCGTGTCCCCGGCGTGGTAGAAGGTCGTGCTCTCGGTGTCGGACACCTGGGTGGGCTTGGTGTCGCTAATGACGAAGCCGGCGGGCATCCCGCCGGAGGTGCCGTAGGTGGTCTCGATGCCGTTGGTGTGGTCGGCGCGGTGCATCGTCACGGAGGCGTCGCCACACTCGACGGTTCCGCCGAGGTTCATGCCCATCCCGCCGACCGCGTCGTAGTCGCCGAAGTCGTCCCGGCAGTACTCGACGAGTTCCGGCGTCGCCACGAGCGTCGTTCCCTCGTAACGGTCCACGTCCCCGATGTGGTCGGCGTGGCCGTGTGTCAACAGGAGGTAGTCCGGGTCGAGTTCCTCCGGGTCCGTGTCCGTCTTGGGGTTGTCGAAGAAGGGATCGATCAGCAGGTCCGTCCCGTCGACGGTCACGTGCCACGTCGAGTGGCCGTACCAGGTGAGTTGCATTGCGGTTCCCACTACTCCCGAACGCCACTTAAACCCCGACGGAGGCGGCGATTCGGGGCATACGGACTCGCGCCGGTTCCGCCCGGTCCCCGCCACCGGTGGGCCTATGCCCCTCGGCGGGCAACCGACGTCCATGTTCACCATCCGGATGGACGACTTCATGATCGAACTCGAGGAGGGCACCGTCAAGCACGTCGGCACCTCCGACAAGTCCGCGACGGCGAAGCTCTACGACGTCGAGAGCGTCGAGGTGGACGAGTTCGGCGACGAGCGAGTGAAGGTGACGATGGAGGACGACGGGGACAACCGGGTCGAGGTGGCCCTGGACCCCGAGGAGGCCATCGAGGTCATGCGGGGCATCGACGGCCTCCGAGAGGGGCCGGTGTTCGGGTGAGCGGACCGGGGCAGTCCGGAGGTTTCGAACCGCTTCGGGGACCGGCCAGGCCGAACCCGGACCTTACACCACCCGGAAGATCAGGTAGGGAACGACGAACAGCAACAGGAACATCACCAGCAGGATCAGGCCGTACGAGACGAAGGTGCCCACCGCGGTGAGCCACGTCGGGTGGTCGAACTCCTCCAGTGCCATGTGCCCACCTCGGAGGGGCCGACGCTTAGTTCTACCGCCTGGCCGGACCGCGTGGCGGTGGGTGGCTCCGGGATCGAACCGTTCGCCGCCGACGGCTACCGCCGGGAGCGACGGTCCGCGAGGCCAGTCGTCCCGGCGAGGAGGAGGGCGGCCTCCGAGACCCGTTCCCAGGCGTAGACGTGGTTCAGGAGCAGGTAGGTGAGGATCCCCAGTGCCAGGCTGACGGACCACGCGACGACCGCGATCCGTCCGACCCGTGGGTGGACCGTCTCGGGGAGTTCCGCTATCGAGTGGGTGAGACCGAGGACGACGGCGTGGACGACGACGGGGACCGCCAGTATCGAGAGGAGGACGTGGACGGCGAGCATCGCCCAGTAGGCGTACGTGACGAGCGTCGGCCCGACGAACCCCTTCGTGAAGCCGGTCTGCTTCCAGATGTAGAGCACGAGGAAGACCATGATGAGTCCGAACGCGGTCAGCATCGCCGCGCGGTGCTTCCGTATCTCGCCGCGGCGGACGAACCACACTCCCGCCAGGATGGCCGCCAGGGCGAGGGTGTTGACGACGGCGATCAGGTCCCCCAGGAGTAGCACCGTCGCGTCGCTCGGTTCTGGTAACGGGACGAGGCCCCCGAACGATCCGAGGACGAGGGCGTACCCCACCACCGTAACGACGGCCGTCACCACCCGCGGGTTGGCCCGCGTCCGGTCGCGGACCCGGTCTGCGATCGCCATACGCCGGCTTGGGACCGGCCCGGTATCTGTCTGTCCTTTCCGGCACGAGACCCCCTCGTCGCCCCGCGTCGATGAGAACGGTACTCGGCGGGGCCAGGGATCGAACTCGTGCACGTCGGGGCCGGACTAGGGATCGAACTCGTGCACGTCGTCGGTCGCGGGGGCCCCGACGGCGACGACACGTACCGTCCGGTCGGCGTCGCCGGGGTTGTAGGCGCGGTGGGGGAACCCGGGGTCGACGAGGAAGAACTGGTCCCGTTCGACCACGAACTCGCCGTCCGGGGTCTCGACGTGGAGGGTCCCGCTGACCACGTAGAAGGCCTCCTCCTGGACGTCGTGGTAGTGGTAAGCGAGGGGGATCTGTTCGCCGGGGTCGGCCTCGTAGACCCTGATGCCGACGTTCTCCAGGTCCGCGGCCTCGCTGACCGACCGCGCGGTGGCCGACCGGCCCTCCAGCGGGTCGAGTTCTCCCGGATCGACGACGTGGTAACTCATGCCACGTTACAGCGTAGCAACCAACCAAGTACCTTCCGCTTCGTTTTACGACCGAACGGGATAGCTGTCCACTCGTCGTGACCGGACCGGTACCTGTCCGCTCCCTGCATCGTTACAATAAAACCGTGTGACGGGCAAGTTCCACCGATGAGTACCGAGGAACGGAGCGCGGAGAGCGAGCGGGCGATCCGCTGTCTCATCGCGAAGGTCGGACTGGACGGGCACGACCGAGGGGCACACGTGATCACCCGGGCGTTCAGGGACGCCGGGTTCGAGGTCATCTACTCGGGCCTGCACAAGGCGCCCGAGGAGATAGTCCAGGCCGCCGTCCAGGAGGACGTCGACGTGCTGGGCATCTCGATCCTCTCGGGAGCCCACAACACCCTGATCCCGAAGATAATCGCCGGGCTGGAGGAGTACGACGCGTTCGAGGACACCCTGCTCATCGTCGGGGGCGTTATCCCCGACGACGACAAGGAGGAACTCAAGGAGATGGGCGTCGCGGAGGTGTTCGGACCGGGCACGCCCATCCAGGAGACCGTCGAGTTCGTCCGCGAGAACGCTCCCCGGCGGTGAGGGCATGAGCGAGGACCTCTACGACCGCCTGGTCGAGGGCGACCACCGGGCGCTGGCGCGGGCGATCACCAACATCGAGAACCGCGCGCCGGGCTACCGGGACCTGGTTTCGAAGCTCTACGCCCACGCCGGCGACGCCGAGGTGATCGGGATCACCGGCAGCCCCGGGTCCGGGAAGTCGACCCTGGTCGACAAACTCGCAGTTCACTACCGCGAGCGCGGCGAGACGGTCGGCGTCATCGCCGTCGACCCCTCCTCGCCGTTCACCGGCGGGGCCGTGCTGGGCGACCGGGTGCGGATGGCGTCGAACGTGGGGGACATGGACGTGTTCGTCCGGTCGATGAGCGCCCGTGGGACCCTTGGCGGCCTCTCGACGGCCACTTCGGACGCGGTGAAGGCCCTGGACGCCTTCGGCAAGGACGTGATCATCATCGAGACGGTCGGCGCCGGCCAGAACGAGATAGACATCGTCCGGACCGCCGACACCGTCGCCGTCCTCGTCCCGCCGGGGAGCGGCGACTCCGTCCAGACCCTGAAGGCCGGCATCCTCGAAATCGGCGACGTGTTCGTCGTGAACAAGGCCGACAAGTCCGGTGCGGACCGCACCGTCCAGGAACTCCGGGAGATGATCCAGCTACGACCCGACACGCCCGGGCCCCGCGGCTTGGCGTCCCCCGCGGGCGGCGACGGGCACCACGGGCACGGTCACGGTGACGGCCACGGCCAGGGGCACGGATCCGGACCCGGCCACCGTGACGGTCACGGTGGAGGAGGCGGCCACGGCGGCGGGAACGGCCACGGCGGGGAACACGGGGAGAGCGACGTCCCCTGGGCCGAGGACGAGGAGGAGGAGGAAACCGAGGCGTGGGTGCCACGGATCGTCGAGACAGTCGCCACCAAGGGCGAGGGCGTGGAGGAACTCGTCGAGACCGTCGACGACCACCACGCCCACCTCGTCGAGAGCGGGCAACTGGAGGAGAAGGCCCGTACCCGCACCGCCGAGGAGATACGGACCCTGCTACGGCAGGACACCGCCGGCCTCCTGGAGGGGGAGGTGGACCGCCGCGGCGGCATGGACGACCTGGTCGACGCCGTCCTCGCGGACGAGACGGACCCCTACACGCTGGCCGACGAACTGATCGAACCCCTCGCGGAGTGCCTGGCCGACCGGCCGGACGACGGGGAGTAGATCCCCGCTCGTCGGCCCACCCGTCAATTCGACATTCCGGTCCGTCGACCACGCGAACCACACACTGCCGAAACCGTCTTGCATTCGGACGCCGCCGATCCGGCGATGACCGCCGCCGTCTACTTCGACCTCGACGGGACCCTGCTGGAGTACGAGGTACCCTTCAGTGAGCTGTTCGCCCGGACGGTTCCCGTGGAGGCGACCCCGGAGATGAACGCGACCTACACGGACCGGGTGCTGGCCGCGCTCACCGAAATGGATCCGGATCACTACGAGCGTGCGTTCCGGGCCGTCTGCGAGGAGCCGACGTGCCCGGCGACCCCGCGGCGATGGCCGAGGAGTACGTGGACCGGGAGGTCGAGGCCACCCGCGTTCCGCCGGCGGTGCGACGACTGGTCGAGACCGTCGCCGAGCGACACCCGACCGGTATCCTCACGAACGGCGACGGCCGGGTGCAACGGCGCAAGGCCGCCGCCCACGGGCTCGACGGACTGGTCGACACCGTGGTCGTCTCCAACGACCTGGGGATCCGCAAGCCCGACCGTGGGATCTTTCGGGAAGCGGTCGACCGCCTCCCGGCCGACACCCACGTGTACGTCGGCGACACCTAGGGGGAGGACGTCGAACCCGCACGCGAGGCGGGGTGGCAAACGGTTTACGTCGGCGACGATCACCGTCCCGGGGCGACCGTGTCGGCGGACGGGACTGGGGCACTCGCGGACCTCCTGATTCCGTTGCTGGGATCCCGGGGAGACTAAACCTGCGGCGGGTACCGACCGGTGGTCGTCCCGGTATACAGTAAGTTTACTGTAAGCCGATCGACCGGATCGACCCGTTCGACGGTCAGCGACACCAAACGGGTGCCGAACCTTCCGAACCCCGTCCGCACGGTCGAGTCCGACTTCGTGGATCCGCACCGATAAGTTCACCGCGCCCGAAGGTGGGGGTATGAAGCGAACACTGGCGAAGGCGTTCCTGGCCACGGCCGGCGGGCTGGCGGTCACGGCAGCCGCGAACCGGGCGCTGGAGGGGATGGCTCCCGACCTCGCGCCGCCGCTCCCGGGCGAGAGCAACACCTACCGGTGGCGAGGGATCGACGCGGGCTACACGGAGGCCGGCGACCCGGCGGACCGGGACCTGGTCCTGCTCCACGGGATCAACGCCGCCGGGACGAGCTACGAGTTCGAGCCGGTGGTCTCGGACCTGGCCGAGGACTACCACGTCATCGCGCCGGACCTGCCCGGGTACGGACGCTCCGAACGGCCGCCGCTGGTCTACTCGGCCTCGCTGTACGAGTCCTTCGTCGAGTCGTTCCTCGACGACGTCGCCGAGGACCCCGTGGTCGTGGCCTCCTCGCTGACCGGCGCGTACGCCGTCAGTGCCGCCGAACGGGTGGGCGTGGAGCGCCTGGTGCTGGTCTGCCCGACCGATCAGAGCCTCCCGTGGCGGCGGCTGTCCCTCCGGACTCTGCTCCGGTCGCCGCTGGTCGGGACCGCGCTGTTCAACCTCATCGTCAGCAAGCCCTCCATCCGGCGGAACATGCTCGACCACGGCTACTACGACGCGGCGGCGCTGGACGACGACGAACTGGACTACCTCTGGGCGACGGGCCACCAGGGCGGGGCCCGGTACGCACCGGCGTCGTTCGTCTCTGGCTACCTCGACCCCGAGATGGACCTCTCGAAAGCGATCCGCGACCTCGACGTTCCGGTGACCCTGCTGTGGGGCCGGGAGGCCGAGACGACGCCGCTCAGCGACGGCCGGACCCTGGCCGACGAGACGGACGCACGGCTGGTCGTGATCGACTACGCGAAACTGCTCCCCCACGCCGAGCACCCCGAGGAGTTCGTCGACTGGCTCCGGGGGGAAGTCCCCGCCCAGGCCTGACCGGTCCTCAGCGCGGCCGGACGACCAGCAGATCCGCGCCGGTCGTCTCGGTCGTCTCGACGCCGAGACCGACGGACATCCCGGTCTCGACGTCGTCGGGGTCGATCCCCCGGAGCTGTGCGGTGATCCGGACGGGCCCGAAGTCCGCGATGGCGGTCACGTACGGCGCGTCGTCCGCGAACGAGGGCGCGGCGACGTGGGTGACGGTGTAGGTCCGGACCTCGCCGGCGGCCGGCAGGGGTTCCTCCGTGAACTCGGTGCTCCCGCACTCCGGGCAGACCCGGCGGGGCGGCAGTTCGCCGTGGCCGTTCGCACACTCCAGGTAGTAGGCCTCACCCTCGGCGACGGCCGCGACGAACTCGTCGTAGCCGGCGTTGGCGTAGTCCCCGGTCATTGTGCTACCTCCAGGACGTGAACGACGCAACTGGCGACGGTCCCACCCGCGTTGTGGGCGACCCCACAGGTCGCGTCCTCGACGTGCTCCGAGTTGACGTGGTCCCCGCGGAGGAGCGAGGTCAACTCGGCGATCTGCGAGGCACCGGTCGCGCCGACGGGGTGTCCCTTCGCCTTGAGGCCGCCAGAGAGGTTGACGGGGACTGCGCCGTCGTGGCTGGTCTCGCCCCGCCGCGCGGCGTCGATTCCCTCGCCGACTTCGAACAGGCCGAGGGACTCGATCGCGAGCACCTCCGCGACGGTGAAGCAGTCGTGGACCTCCGCCACCTCGACGTCGTCCGGTCCGACGCCGGCGTCGTCGTAGGCCTCCTCGGCGGCGAAGTCCGCGGCCGGACTCCGGGCGAGGTGGTCCCTGTCGTGGAGCGCCATCCGGTCGCCACCCTGGCCGGTCCCGGTGACCGCGACCGGGGCGTCGATACCCTGCTCGCGGGCGTACTCGTCGCTCACGAGGACGACGGCGGCGGCCCCGTCGCTGATCGGACAGGAGTCGTAGAGACCGATCGGATCCGAGACCGTCGGTGCCTCCAGGACGTCGTCGACGGTTATCTCCTTCTGGTACTGGGCCATCTCGTTCTCCAGGGCGTTGAAGTGGTTCTTGACGGCGACGTGGGCCAGGTCCTCCTGGGAGCCGCCGTACTCCTCGAAGTACGCCCGGGCCATCAGCGCGTAGGCGCCCGGGAAGTTCATGCCCGCCCGGACCTCCCAGAGGTCGTCGGCGGCGATGGCGAGCGCTTCCGTCGCGCCCGCCGTGCCCATGTTGGTCATCCGCTCGGCGCCGCCGACGAGGAGGACGTCGGTCTCGCCGTTCCGGACGCGCTTTACTGCCTCGCGGACGGCCACGCCGCTGGAACAGCAGGCCGACTCGAAGCGGGTCGCCGGGGCCGAGACGCCCGCGGCCTCGGCCATGAGCGGTCCCTGGTGGCCCTGGTGTTCGGCCAGCGCCCCCATGAAGTTCCCGTAGAACAGCGCCTCGACGTCCGACCGGTCGATGCCCGCGTCCTCGATGGCCGCCCCGCTCGCCTCCGCGAACAGGTCCCGGGAGGTCCGGTCCGGGAACTCGCCGAACCTCGTCAGGCCGACCCCGGCTATGCGTACGTCTGACATGAAAAGTCCTAGGGGTCGTACCCGTTAAAGTGGTCGGGTTAACGTGGTCAACCGTCCCCCGTCGACCCCGCGAATGTTGCCGGATCGATCCCCCCGACGGCCGGGTGAGAGAGGTGATCGGGTGGACCGGTACGACTCGGGGTCGTGGTCGGGAGTCGTCCTCCACCGGATCCCAGGTCGTATGTGTGGCGAACCCCAACCCGGACCCGGTGATTCCGATAGACCCGTCCCCCGTGGTCGAGGTACTCGTCGCCGTCGGGGACCCGGGATTCGCACCCTTGATCCTCGACGACATCTTGCGGTTCCTCCAGGGCATCGAACGGGTGGTGGACCAGGTGCTCGCGATCGTCTTCACGATCCTCCGGATAATCGGGAAGATCCTCTGGCTGTTCGGTGGGTAGCGCGGCGTTCGGCGGGCCGGATCCCGGGGGGTCCGGTGGACCTTCTGCCGACAGTTCCGGGGTGATCACAGGTAATATGTAGCTGCTCGCGGGAGTTTCACCCGAGACATGATCCCCATCGACGACTCGCCGATCGTCCGGGACGGGAAGGTGCTGATCCTCGCGATGGACCACGGTCTCGAACACGGACCGGTGGACTTCGAACCGGTCCCCGAGACCATCGACCCGGCCACGGTGTTCGACATCGGCCGCCACGACGCGGTGACCGCGATGGCCGTCCAGAAGGGCGTCGCCGAGACGTACTACCCGTCCTACGAGGACGACGTGAACCTGCTGACGAAGCTCAACGGGACGTCGAACCTCTGGATGGGCGAACCGGACAGCGCGGTCAACTGCTCGGTGGAGTACGCCGCCGAGGAACTGGGGACCGACGCCCTCGGGTTCACCCTCTACGGCGGTTCGAACCACGAGATAGGGATGGCCGAGGAGTTCCGCGAGGCCCAGGAGGCCGCCCGCGAGTACGACCTCCCGATGGTGATGTGGTCGTACCCCCGCGGCCAGGGGCTCAAGAACGACCGCGACCCCGAGACCATCGCCTACGGCACGCGGCTCGCACTGGAACTGGGCGCCGACGTCGCGAAGGTGAAGTACCCCGGCAGCAAGGAGGCCTTCGAGTGGGCCGTCGACGCCGCCGGCGACGTCAAGGTCGTCATGTCCGGCGGCTCCAAGACCGACGACTACGAGTTCCTCAAGCAGGTCGAGACCGTCATCGCCGCCGGCGGGAAGGGCCTCGCCGTCGGGCGGAACGTCTGGCAGCGCGAGAACCCCATCGAGATCCTCGACGCCCTCGAGAAGGTCATCTACGAGGAGCAAACCGCCGAGGAGGCCCTCGAAGGCTGAGTTCGGACCAGCCGCGAAGACGGGTCGACGCTCCACCGACCGCCGCCCGGGGGCGACCGTACCTTTCTTTGACCGACCGGCCCGATCACCGCCCATGACGGACCGATCCGATCCCGTCGACGCGGTGATCGACCTCCTCGCGGCGGCCGCACCCGAAATCGCGACCGGTCTCCGGGGCCGACGGGAGGCCGTCGACGAGGAGAACCCGAGCGGGGAGCGCGTGATGGCCGCCGACGTCTGGGCCGACGAGGTGCTGGTCGACCGCCTGACCGACCTCGACGGCGTCGGCGAGGTGGCGAGCGAGGAGCGCGAGTCCGTCGTGGACTGCGGCGACGGGCTTTCGGTGACCCTGGACCCCCTGGACGGCTCCTCGAACCTGAAGTCGAACAACGCGATGGGGACGATCTTCGGGATCTACTCGGGGGACGCGACCCTCCCGGCCGGCGGCGAGGACCTCGTCGCCGCGACGTACGTCCTCTACGGTCCGATCACGACGATGATGGTCGCGCGCGGCGGACGCGTCCGGGAGTACGAACTGACCGGCGACGACCGCCACCTCGTGACCGACGACGTCACCCTCCCGGGGGAGCCGACGGTCTACGGGTTCGGCGGCCGGGTCCCCGACTGGACCGACGAGTTCGAGCGGTTCGTCCGAGGCGTCGAGACGGAACTGAAGCTCCGGTACGGCGGTGCCATGGTCGGCGACGTCAACCAGGTCATGAACTACGGCGGGATATTCGCCTACCCCGCCCTCCAGGGCCGCCCGGAGGGGAAGCTACGGCTCCAGTACGAGGCCATCCCGATGGCCTACGTCGTCGAGTCCGCCGGCGGCGCCTCCTCGGACGGGGCGCAGTCGCTGCTCGACGTCGAACCGGAGGGCCTCCACCAGCGAGTCCCCGTCCACCTCGGCAACGAGGCACTGATCGACCGCCTGGAGCGGGCGCTGGACTGATCCCGGGAGCACGATTTCCGGGACAGGTGGGACCACCGCCGACCGAACCGGTGGTCAGCCCGCGGGATCGCCCGACGCGGTGAGTCCACGACGCCAGCCCGTACTCCCCAGGGAGAAGCCGCGGGGTGTCCGGAGGCACGCGAGGTACCCGGACGAGTAACGGGCCCGGAGAGAACTACCGTCCAGGGGAGTACCACCGTGCCGGAGGTGCTGGGGACGTGACCGCGGGAGGGCAGAGGGACGGTAAATAAGATCGGGACGAATTAAACTGGCCTGAACGGTAGTATATATTTATTGTGGCCGCCTGCTAGAGCGAGCATGTCAGTCCATGTCAGTCGACGAGATTCGCGACCAGAAACTGGTCGAACTGTACCACCGGTACATCGGTGAACCGGAGTCCAAACGGGACGTCTACGGGTACTGGCTGTTGCTCCTGGGGAGCGTTGCGGGGTTGCTCGGGGTGGTCGTCTACCAGGTCGAACAGGCGTTCTTCCCCGGCGACTTCCAGATACGCGAGATCGCCATCGTCCTGTCGGCGATCGGTCTCGCGCTGGCGCTGTTCGCCATCGTGGTCCTCCTGCCGGTCCGTCGACGGGGGATGCAGGCGAGCATCGTCGGCCTGGCCGTCTCCTTCGTCGGCATCGCCGCCTTCGTCTACGTCTACCCGCAGGGCTGGTACGTCGGGACGGACTACAGTCCCCAGATCATCGGCGTCTACACGGTCGGCATCGGGACCATCGTCAGCGTCGCCATCCTCGTCCCGGTGGTGACCGGCGAGAAGGGATTACTGGTCGAACCGGAACTGGGGTTGGGGGACGACGAGGCCCCCATCCTCGTCGGCGACGCCCAGCAGGACGCTTTCTTCACCGTCTACGAGACGCCGACGAACGACTGGACCTGGCGGGTGATCCAGCGCGACGCGGTGGGCCAGAGTGCGACGACCACCGCGACCGACACCGACGCACGGTTGCACGTCGAGTCGGTCCGGGAGAAGATAACCGGGGCCGGCCTGCTGGACATCACGACTGCCGCGTTCCGGCTGTACCAGTCGGAGTCGGGTGACTGGGAGTGGTCGCTCGTCACGGAGGACGGCGGTATCGTCGCCCGCAGCGACGACGCCTACGGGAGCCGCGACGCCATCGAGTCCGACGTCAACTTCCTGAAGGAGGAGACGGACGACGCCAGCCTCGTCGAGATACACGGCGCCGCCTTCGACGTCTACGAGGACGAGGGTGACCGCTGGCACTGGCGGCTCATCGACGAGAACCACCGGCCGCTTGCGGAGGGCACCGACGTCTACGCCGACGAGACGAGCGCGACGGATGGGAAAGACCGGTTCGTCGACTGGGTCGAGGACCCGCGGGTCCTCGCCCTGGAAACCATCGGCTTCGAACTGTTCGAGGACGGCGACGAGTGGCGCTGGCGGGTCATCGACGGCGACGACAACCGACTCGTCACGAGCGAGGCGGCGTTCGACTTCCGGGGCGACGCCGAGAACGCTGCGAACGACGTCGCGGGGGCGTTGCCGCGGGCGTCGGTCATCGAACACGGGATGCCCGGATACGAGGTGTACGAGAGCGCGCGATCGGACGAGGGCACCGGTGACCGCGAGGCCGCACGCGTCGCCGACGGCGGCGCAGTCGCCGACCACTCGGGCGGTGCGTGGACCTGGCGGCTCAGGGACCGCGCCGACGACATCGTCGCCGTCCAGCACGGTGGATCGGCCGACGATAGCGACGCCAGGCGGGGCGCGGACCGGGCCCGGGCGGTGGTCGGCGACGCCGACACCATCGAGTTCGAGGGGGCCGACTACGAGGTGTACCCGGACGGCGACGCCTGGCGCTGGCGCCTGGTGTCGGCCGACAGGCAGGTGCTCGCCGACAGCACCGAGACGTTCGAGGACAGGGCGGCCGCCGAGGACGCGGCCGACCGGGTCCGGGAACAGGCACTCGTCGCGGACCTCATCGAGTTCGAGCAGGCCGCCTTCCAGCAGTACGAGTCGGGCGGCGAGTGGCGGTGGCGGCTCATCGACGAGGACGGCCAGGTGATGGCCGACAGCGGGGAGTCCTACGAGGACAAGTCCGAGGTGATGGAGGGCATGCGGACACTGAAGGAGAACGCACCCGACGCCGAGGTGCTGGAGATAGAGACAGCCGCATTCGAGATATTCCTGACCGACGGCGACGAGTACGCCTGGCGGCTCATCGACGACGGGGGCAAACTCATCGCCGAAGGAACCGAAACCCACCCGACGCGGTCCGGTGCCCGCGACGCGGTCGACTTCGTCAGCGAACACGTCGACGACGCGGCCGTCCGGGCGATGGAGTCGGCGGTCTTCCAGCTGGTCAGCGACGAGGAAACCTGGGGGTTCTGGCTCGTCGACACCGACGGGCGGATACTCGCCGAATCCGTCGACGACTACCCCACCTACGACGACGTGACGAGCGCCGTGGACGACGTCCGGGCGGCGGGCGACGGCGCGACCATCGACACCATGGGGACGGTGACCGTCCAGCTCCGCCAGAACGCCGGCTACCACTGGCGGCTCATCGACCGCGACCGGGAGCCCGTCGCCCGCGGGGAACGCACCTACGAGGACCGCGAGCCCGCCGAGGCCGACGTCCGGCGCCTCGTCGAGAACGGGGCCGATGCACCGGTGTTCGACGTCGGACGCGGCGTCATCTGGATCGACCGTACCGGCGACGACTGGCAGTGGAAACTCATCGACGCCGACCGGACCGAACTCGCGGCGGGCACCCAGACCTACGATAGCCAGGAGGCCGTCGTCGACGACATCGAGACGGTCCAGGCGCTGGCGGCCGACGCGGGGCTGATGGAGATAGAGACTCTCGCGTTCGAGCCGTACCGGATCGAGGACGACGACTCCGCGCAGGTCGAGGCGAGCGACGACCGGCCGGGCGACTGGCGGTGGCGGCTCATCGACGAGGACGAGTCGGTGCTCGCGGTGAGCGCGGTCAGTTACGAGAGCCGCGAGGCCGTCGACAACGCCATCGACGACGCCCGGCGGACGACCCGGCGGGCGAGCATCCTCGAGATAGACGAGGTCTCCTTCGAGTTCGCCGAGCGCGACGGCGGGTGGATCTGGCGGCTCATCGACGAGAACGGATCGCCCATCGCCGAGAGCGTCGAGGCCCACGAGACCCGCCAGGACGCCCGCGAGGAGATGCTCGTCGTGAAGGAGCACGCACCCGAGGGCGAGACGGTGGTCAGCTGGTAGGCGGGAGAGGATCCGCCGATAGACCGGCGGTTTCGAGTCGCGCAGCGTAACGGTCGCCAATGGAAACGCTTTCGTTCGGATCGCCGGATCCCCCGTGCATGAAGGTCCGGATATCGGAGGGCGCGACGGACGAGGAAGCCTCGGCGGTGGCGGCCGCGCTGGCGGAACACGTCGCCGACGACGTGGAGGTGTACGTCGGCAGGGCCGACGACCCGGCGGCGGTCCACGAGTTCGAGGCCCCTGCTGACGACGGGACCGCGGTCGCCGCCGCCGGCGCCGATGGGCGTGCCGACCGCTCCGCGGCCGAGGAACTCGGTCCGACGGAGCGCGAACGGGAGCTACTCCGGGAGATAGAGGAGATAGAGCGCGGCGGGCCGGAGAAGTACAGGGAACGGCTATCGGACCAGGGAAAACTGTTCGTCCGGGAACGGCTGGACCTCTGGTTCAATGCCGAGCAAAGCTCGGCAGGCAGCCGGACTTCGTCCGGCGACGTTCGAAAGAGCGGAGCTCTTTCGAGCCAACCAGAATCGCTCAGCGATTCTGGTGACGGCGAAGATGGCATCCTCTTCGAGGACGGCAAGTTCGCGGAGTTCGACGCCGAGGACCGCCTGCCGGCCGACGGACTGCTCACGGGGGCCGCCGAGTTCGAGGGGCGGGACGTCCACTTCATGGGCAACGACTTCACCGTCAAGGCGGGGTCGATGGCCGCGAAGGGCGTCGAGAAGTTCCTGCGGATGCAACAGCGTGCGCTGAAGACCGGCCGTCCCGTCCTGTACCTGATGGACTCCTCGGGCGGCCGGATCGACCAGCAGACGGGCTTCTTCGCCAACCGGGAGGGGATCGGCAAGTACTACTACAACCACTCGATGCTCTCCGGGCGGGTCCCACAGATCTGCGTCCTCTACGGGCCGTGCATCGCCGGGGCCGCCTACACCCCGGTGTTCGCCGACTTCACGATCATGGTCGAGGACATGTCCGCGATGGCCATCGCCTCCCCGCGGATGGTCCAGATGGTCACCGGCGAGGACATCTCGATGGGGGACCTGGGCGGTCCACGGGTCCACACCCGGGAGTCCGGGAGCGCCGACCTGGTGGCCCGCGACGAGGAACACGCCCGGGAACTGGTCGCCGAACTGATCACCTACCTGCCCGACAACTCCGACCAGAAGCCGCCCCGGTCCGACCCCAGGCCCCCGGCGAAGTCCCCGGAAGGGATCGACGCGATCGTCCCACAGGAACCCAACCGGGGGTACGACATGCGCGACGTGATCGACCGCGTCGTCGACCGGGGCTCGTTCTTCGAACTCCAGCCGGAGTTCGGCCCGGAGATCATCACCGCCTACGCACGGATCGACGGCCGTCCAGTGGGCATCGTCGCCAACCAGCCGACACAGCGCGCCGGCGCCATCTTCCCCGACGCGGCCCAGAAGGCCGCGGAGTTCATCTGGAAGTCCGACGCGTTCAACGTCCCGCTGCTGTACCTCGCCGACACCCCCGGGTTCATGGCCGGCTCACAGGTCGAGAAGGAGGGCATCCTGGAGCAGGGCAAGAAGATGATTTACGCCACCTCCTCGGCGACGGTGCCCAAACAGTGCGTGATCGTCCGGAAGGCCTACGGCGCGGGCATCTACGCGATGTCCGGTCCGGCCTACGACCCCGAGTCCACCATCGGCCTCCCGTCGGGAGAGGTCGCCATCATGGGTCCCGAGGCGGCGATCCGGGCGGTCTACGCCAACGAACTCGACGCCATCGACGACCCCGAGGAGCGCGAACAGCGGGAACGGGAACTCCGCGAGGAGTACCGCGAGGACATCGACGTCCACCGGATGGCGAGCGAGGTGGTCATCGACGAGATCGTTCCGCCCTCCTCGCTCCGGGAGGAACTGGAGCGGCGCTTCGAGTTCTACTCGACCGTCGACAAGGACCTGCCCGACAAGAAGCACGGAACGATCCTCTGATCCGGGGCAGAGAGGCGAGGCGTCTCCCTCCCGACGTTATACAGTAAACTTACTGTAAGATCGGTCCTCGGTGACCGCCCGCCACTCCGCCCGGTGAACCGAGTACCGGGCCTCGTCGTAGGGCCGGTCGTCGACCGACGACCGCCAGCCGTTCCGGATCGGACCCTCGCGCCGGCCACCCGGGTCCTCGACGAACTTCTCCAGGGCGCGGTTCGAGGGGTCGTTGTCCGCCCGGGCGCGTGCCACGACGAGTTCGAGGTCCAGGCGCTCGAAGGCCAGGCGAGTCAGGACGCGCCAGGCCTCGCCCGCGTAGCCCCCGTCCCAGAACCGCCCGCAGAGCCAGGCACCCAGTTCGCCACTGTGGCAGTCCCAGTCAGGGGTGAGGCCGACCGCACCCGCGAACTCGCCCGCCCCGTCCTCGCCCTCCCGTGACCTGACGAGGTCGTCCGCCGTCTCGCCCGACTCCCGTCGCTCGTCGATCCGTTCCAGGAACGCCAGCGTCTCCTTCGGGTGTTCGTGTGGGTCCCAGGGGACGTATCGGGTGGTCAGGTCCACGTCGTCGCCGGCCTGCCCCGATCGGACCCGGTAGTACTCGCGGACGGATCCCGCGGTGAGTGGCTCCAGGCGGAGGCGACGGGTCTCGACGCGTCCCGGGAAGAACTGGTGGTCGGTCATCGGTCGCTCGGATCGGAGGGATCGGTACCGGTCATCGGTCGCTCGGATCGGAGGGATCGGTGCCGGTCATCGGTCGCTCGGATCGGAGTGGTCGTGGTCGGTCACGGGTCGAAGGGTGACAGCGACCCGGATCACTCCATCGCGACGATGGCAGGGTCGCGGTCGGCGGTGGCCGCCTCGTACTCCTCGCGGCTGATGGAGTACCGGACCACGTCGACCGGGTCGCCCCCGTCCTGGCCGACCATCCGGTTGCGGAAGCGGCCCTCGCGGTGGCCGCCGTGGGCCTCGACGTACTTCTCGATGGCCCGCCGGGACTGATCGTTGCCGACCTCGTGGCTCACGGCGACCAGTTCGAGGTCGAGGTGCTCGAAGGCCACCTCGACGAACGCGGCCGCGCGCTCACCGGAGTAGCCCCGGCCCCAGAACGGGCGGCGGAGCCACACGCCGAAGCCCGCGGTCCGGCGGTCCCAGTGGGCGCGAATGCCCGCCGCACCCGCGAGTTCGCCGGCGCGCTCCTCATCCTCCTTCGGGTAGATGGCGTAGGTGGCCCCCTCGTCCTCGCCTGCCTTCTCCTCGACCCGCCGGAGGAACTCCAGGGTCTCCTTCGGGTGATCGTGGGCGCTCCAGGTGAGGTGCTCGGTGACCTCCGAGAAGTCCCCCTCGTCGGCCTGACCGGAACAGATCCGGTAGAACTCCGTCGTGTCGACCGACCCCGTCGTCAGCAACTCCAGTTCCAGGCGCTCGGTCTCGATGCGCTCGGGGAACAGCCTCGGGGTCACCATCGTCAGTCGGATCCTCGGTGGCACGGACAAAAGTCCTTCCCCGCCCGTGGGACGGAGTGGCACGCTCCGTCGGGACCGCGGAGGGCCCCGCCGGATCCCCCCGACGGTCCGGCGAGGGCCCGGGCTCGAGCCGCTACTCGTCGGCTCCACCGAGTTCCCGGGCCACATCCCCCCGTGTCGTCGACTCCGCGTCCACGACCTGTCCCGCCGCATCGACGGTCACCAGAGCGTACTTCGCCGTCGAGAAGTAGCCCCTCGGGGCGGCCTTGACGCCGACGAGGACGGTCCCGTCACGGGACGTCGAACCGATCACGGACGCCTCCAGTCGGTCGGGGAAGACCTCCTGAAGGACGTGTCTCACCGCCGCTTTCCCGGGGTCCGGATCGCCGGGACCGGACGCGTCGGTGTCCCGGTTGTCTTCGCTCACGGTCAGTGATCCGGGCTGGACGCGGATAAGCGGGCGGCCCGCACGTGGCGCAGGGTCCCGACCGGGGCTCGATCCGAACCGTTAGGACGGTCGGTGCCGGTGGATCCAACATGGGCCACTGGACGGAGGACTACTTCGTCGACCAGCCGGAACTCCTGGGGAACGCCATGGAGGCGAAGGGGGAGGCGGCCGACGAGGAGGTGGAGAGTATCCTCGCGGCGCTGGACCGCGAGTTCGACCACCGACCGGAGACCGTTCTGGACGCCGCCTGCGGGATCGGACGCCACGCGGTCGCGTTCGCCGAGCGAGGGCACGAAGTGACCGGGTTCGACATCTCCGGGGCGTACGTCGACCGGGCACGGGAGCGGGCCGAAGAGGCGAGGGTCGCCGACCGGGTCGAGTTCTTCGAGGGCGACCTCCGCGAGGTCGGCGGTTTCGACGGCGAGTACGACCTCGTCGCGTGCCTCTGGAACTCCTTCGGTTACTACGACGACGGGACCAACGCCGAGGTGCTGTCCGGGTTCGGGTCACGGTTGGGACCCGGTGGCGCCCTCGTCCTGGAGGTCCCGTGCCGGGACGGAATTCTCTGGGACTTCCCGGGCGATTCGGTCACCGAGACGGACGACAGACTCGCCGTCGCCCGGTGGTCCTACGACGTGCCCACGTCCCGGTACGAAGTCGAACACACGGTCTTCGAGCGAGAGGGCGGGGACCTGCGCCACCTCGGGACGGGAACGTTCAGAGTTCGTGCCTATTCGCCCCCCGAAATCGCGTCGGTCTGCCGGGACGCTGGGTTCGAGGACGTGCGGATGCTCGGCGGGTACGACGGGCGGGATCCGTCGCTGGAGGACGACCGACTGGTGGTGCTCGCGCGGTAGGGGCGGCCAACCGGCACCTGGCCACCCCAGGGACCGGTCTACCGGCCCGGGAGCGCCCGGTCGACCAGCCCCGGTTCCTCGAATTCGACGTCCAGGTCGACCCCGAACAGCCGTTCCGCGAACTCGGCCACCGCGGCGGCGAAGGGACCGTCGCCATCGTCCGCGACCGGTGCACGTGCAGCGCCGGTCACGTCGCTCTCCGGGACGGCCACGTCCGCGACGCCGGGCGGATCGGCGGTCCGGGTGGCGACGACCACATCCGCGCCCGCGTCGACGTCGGCCAGGCGTGCCCGCTGGGTCTGGACGCCGTCGACGCCACGGTCGGTCCCCGGGGCGACCACCGCCACCCGGTCGGCGGCCGTGACGGCCGCCACCGACGGGTTGGAGGCGACGGGGGGCGCGTCGACGAGGACGGTGTCGAAGGCGACGCCGGCCTCGCGGACCGTCGTCTCCAGTCGCCGGGCGGCCGCAGTGGACTTGGCCTCAGCCACGTCGGCGAACGGCGCGTGGGCCGGACAGAGCAACAACTCCCCCGGGCCGGCGGTGGGATACTCCAGCATCGCCGCCGCCGGGGTCACCTCCTCGCCGGTCACGAGGTCGGTCGCGTCGGTGTCGATCCGTCCATCCACGTAGCGGGCCAGCCCCTGGGTGTCGAAGGCGGCGTCGAACACGGCGACTCGCCGCCCGTCCCGGGCCAGCATCGCACCGGTCTCGACGGAAAGCCGCGTCGTTCCCGCACCCCCCACCGCGCCGACGAGTGCGGCCGTCGCGACGGCCCCGTTATCTCCCTCCTTGGACATATTGATCCGTGGCGCCGCTTCCGATATAAACGGTCGGGAACCGGGCTGGAGGGGTCGGGGGTCCGCAGGGATCGGTCCGGGTGTGCGGGCCCGTGACGGATCGGCACCCGCGGGGATCAACCCAGGTTCGACGCCACGTCCTCGGCGATGCCGTCGAGTTCCTCGTCGGACAGGTCCGGCCGGTCGCCCCCGACGGCGTGGATGGGGGCTCCGCCGTCGCCCTCGAACCGGGGCACGATGTGGCCGTGGACGTGCGGGACCTCCTGACCGGCCGCCTCGCCGTCGTTGAACCCGACGTTGGCCGCGTCGGCGTCCACCGCCGACTCGATGGCCGGTCCCAGTCGGTGGATCGCCCCGAAAAGGTCCGCCGCCAGGTCCGCCGGGAGGTCCGCCAGGCGCGCGTGGTGGTCCCTGGGGATCACCAGGGTGTGACCCGCCGATAGCGGGTTGGCATCCAGGAAGGCCGTCACCGACTCGTCCTCGTAGACGGTCCGGGCCGGTATCTCGCCGTCGACGATCTGACAGAAGATGCAGTCCTCGCTCATGTGTGGGGCGTCTCGCGGGGCGCTATTGAATGTTGTCGAAGGGTCGGGCGTGGTGGACCCCGACGAACGCGAAACGGGCGATCAGTCGTCGACGATGACCTCGACTTCCTCCTCGTCGTCGCCGGGGCCGCCGGACTTCTCCTGCCAGAGGAGGCCGGCCGCGACGAGAATGACGACCCAGGACCGCCAGTTGGCGAGGTTCAGGGTGTAGCCGACGCCGAAGGGCTTGTTGACGAGCATCCCCTCGCCGGGCCGCCAGTACGAGGACAGGAGCCGCCGGAAGCTCGGTCGATCGAAGTTGTACGGCACGCCGAATATCTGGCCCGAACTGGGTTTCCCGTCGTCTGCCATGCGAGACGCTACGGGAGTACGACATAAGAACGTTTCCGGTCCGGTGTTCGAACCCCGAGGAACGCCGCTTTGCACCGGACTGCTCGGGGAAACGGGGCGGATCCATCGAACCGGACCTGTCGAGCCGGACGGATCGGACCCCTCCCGTCGGGGAGGACGGGTACTCTCTCACCGAACAGTCGGATGTCGGGGGGCCGATGATTCACCCGAACCGGTCCAGCCCGGCCTGGCGTCGCTTGCGGCCCTCGGGGTCGGCCACCCAGGGCGTCCGGCGTTCCCGGTCGGCGTCGGGGTCGGCCTCGGGCGGGGACGCCGGTTCGTACCCCGGACAGGCGGGGCCGCACTCCTCGCCCGGGTCGACCACCCGCCCCTTCCACTCGCAGCCGGTGATCCCGGTGGCCCCGTTGCGCTCGGCGTTCCTCGCGTGGGCGCAGGCGGGGACTTCGTCGGGTCGCCAGCCCTTCCCGTAGGCCCGTTCCGCCAGGCGTCGCCGGGCGCGGGCCTTCTCCTCGCCGGTGGGGATCCGGACCACCGCCCGGCCGGGGTGGCGCTCGACGATTTCGACCCCCGGACCGCCGGTGTCGAGGGGGGTCGGCTCCCGGACGACCTCCACCTGCTCGCCGTCGAAGCGCCAGATACCGACGGGGTCGGGGATCCGGTTGCGGTGGGCACCGGTGACGTGGCTCTCCGTCGCGAGGACGGCCCTGTCGACCAGCCCCAGGCTGACGTCCTTCCGTAACTGCGTCGCCAGGTCGCCGGGTTCGCCCAGGTCCGGCTTGTTCTCGACGCCGACGACCTCCTCGAACCAGTCCGGGTAGCGGGCGACCTGCCGGACGTACAGGCGGCCGCTCCGGCGGTCGAGTTCGAAGAAGCCAGCCTCGGCGGCCCGCTCCGCTATCCGCCGGGCACGCCCGGGTGGTGCGTCGATGGCCTCCGCGACCGGCCGGAACCGTCCCGGGCCGGCGTCGCTCTCGATGGCCGCCGGGGGGATGGTTCCGGCCGTGATGGCCGCACGCTCCCCGAACTCCGGCCCTGGCTCGACGAGGACGGTGTCGAGGACCCGGCGGTTGGCGCGAACGCCGCCACCTAGCTGTCGCGCCACGACCGCCTCCCGGTCGGCCTCCAGGCGGGCACACAGCGACACCTCGAAGGCGAACTCCCGCACGGGGGATCGTCGGTGCGGGGGCGAGTAAAAGGATCCGGTGGGGGCGACTCGATCCCCGGATCGTCGGGGGACCTACGCTCCCAGGTAGCCCCACGTCCGGAGGCGGTCGCCGTCCCCCTCGATCCACCGCCTGCCGATGTCGTCGCGGCAGTACGTGTTGGGGATCGTCACGTCGTCGATCCGTCCGTAGGCCTGGGCGCGGGCCTCGGCCATCGTCTCGCCCTTGCCGGTCACCACCAGGGGCATCCCGGACTCGCCGGCGGCGCGACACTGACGCTCTACTAACCTGGCGTCCTCGATGTGGATCCCCTCGCGGTCGTCCGTCTCGAAGACGACGGGAGCGTCTCGTGAGTTCTCGTCGTAGACCTCCGGGTCGTCGAACGGGAACGGCGGGAGGACGACCCGCACCCCGACCTGGTAACCCCGGTGGACCTGCAGGTCCGGGTCCTTCCCGTGGGCGAGGTCGTGGAAGAACTCCCCGGTGGGGGACTCCATGGCTTCCTCCTGGAGCGCGATGGTCGGGGAGCCGAAGCGTGGCGTTAACTCCGGGGGGTGGATCCCCTCGGCGTTGACGATGCAGTTGACGTCGATGCTCCCGACGTAGCCCTCCTCGGCCAGCCACCCCTCCACCCTCCCGAGGGTCTCCTCGAAGAGGCGGTTCCGCCCGGTCCAGAACATCGACGTGCCCATCTCGCCGGTCGGGGGGCCGACGTTCCCAGGGAACAGCTTCTTGTGCTCGAAGTTGACGTTCACCGGACGAACCGGTTCCCGTCGAAGAAGCCACAGACCGCCACCTCGACGCCGGAGACACGGCGTTGTAGCTGGAACCCCTTCATCCGGTCGCCCCATGCCGTCTCGTAGGCCCGGAGGACGTCGACGACGTCGCCCCCGTCGTCGTCCCGACCGACGTAGAGCAGTCGCTTGACGTTCTGGACCTTCCCGAGCGGCTTGATCATGTACGGCGCGGGGTTCTTCCGAACGTGGTCGATGCCGGCCCCGAAGTCCCGGTCCGACTCCGCCTCGATGTAGTACTTCACGTCGTGGCCCTCCTTCGACACCTGCCAGGCCAGGTCACCGATCAGCGCCGCGTCGAGGGAGAGGAAGAGGAAGTTCTTCCGTTCCATGGCCCGACGAACGGGGCTGAGAGTTGAATCGGTGGGTCGCGACCGACGCCTCTCGGGAGTCGTCCGTCGGGGAATCGGTCTTCGACGCGTACGGCCTCGGGAACCGGACGGGTCGGGCGAGAGGGGATCCGGTCGCCGTCGGCCGCCGGCGGAGGACCGGACGAAACAGCAGGCTTATCAGTCGCTCGGGGGTAGGGATTCCAAGACAATATCACATGCCAGCCAAAGGACAACCGGAGGTGAACATCGGGCTCGTCGGGCACGTCGACCACGGCAAGACCACCCTGGTCGAGGCCATGAGCGGGGAGTGGACCGACCAGCACTCCGAGGAGATGAAGCGCGGCATCTCCATCCGCCTGGGCTACGCCGACGCGACGCTACGGAAGTGCCCGGAGGGCGAGGAGCCCGAGGCGTTCACCGTCGACGAGACCTGCGGGGAGGACGACGTCGAGACCGAGGTGTTGCGGACGGT
Organism: Halobacteriales archaeon QS_8_69_26; assembly: GCA_003023195.1. Lineage (GTDB taxonomy): Archaea > Halobacteriota > Halobacteria > Halobacteriales > SW-7-71-33 > PXRX01. Next base: position 16,068 of record PXRX01000030.1, on the reverse strand, counting down.
GTCGTTCGTCGACGCCCCCGGCCACGAGACGCTGATGGCGACGATGCTCTCCGGGGCGTCCATCATGGACGGCGCGGTGCTGGTCGTCTCGGCCTCGGAGCCGGTTCCCCAGCCCCAGACCCGCGAACACCTGATGGCGCTGGACATCGTCGGCATCGACAACATCGTCATCGCCCAGAACAAGATAGACCTGGTGGACCGCGAGCAGGCCCGCCAGAACTACGAGGACATCCAGGAGTTCGTGAAGGGAACGGTCGCCGAGGGCGCGCCGATCGTCCCGATAAGCGCCCAGCGGGAGGTCAACATCGACGTCCTCATCGGCGCCATCGAGGAGGAGATCCCCACCCCGGAACGGGACCCCGAGGCAGACCCGCGGATGCAGGTCGCCCGGAGCTTCGACATCAACCGGCCGGGGACCGAGTGGGAGGACCTGGTCGGGGGCGTCCTCGGCGGGTCGCTCGTCCAGGGTCGCCTCCACACCGACGAGGACCTGGAGATCCGCCCCGGCCGGGAGGTCGAGGAGGGCGGCCAGTCCGAGTACCGCCCGATAGAGACCACCGTCAGGTCGCTCCAGGCCGGCGGGGAGTTCGTCGACGAGGTTTCGCCCGGCGGTCTCCTTGGCGTCGGCACCGGGCTGGACCCGAGCATCACGAAGGGCGACGGCCTCGCCGGCCAGGTCGCCGGGCCGCCCGGCACTCTCCCGCCGACCTGGGAGTCGTTCACCATGGACGTCGACCTGCTGGACCGCGTGGTGGGAGCGATGGACGCCTCCGCCGAGGGCGATGCCAGCCAGGAGGTCGAGGAGATATCAACGGGCGAACCCCTGATGATGATCGTCGGCACCGCCAAGACCGTCGGGGCGGTCACCAGCGCCCGCGGCGACGAGGCCGAGGTCAACCTCAAGCGTCCCGTCTGTGCGGCCGAGGGCGCCAAGATCGCCATCAACCGGCGGATCGGCGCCCGCTGGCGGCTGATCGGCGTGGGGACGCTCCGCGGGTGAGCCCGTCGTCGGATGAGCGATCGGGTCGCACTGGACACGAGCGCCCTGATGATGCCCGTCGAGTGTGGGGTCCGCCTGTTCGAAGAACTGGACCGGCTGGTTCCGGCCGCCGACCCAGTCGTGCCATCGTCCGTGGTGGCCGAACTCGACGCCCTGTCGAAGGGCGGCGGCGAGGAGGCCGATGCCGCCAGCGTCGGCCGGGACCTCGTCGAGCGGTGTTCGGTCGTCGAGAGCGGGGCGGGGTACGCCGACGACGCCATCGTCGAACTCGCCGGCGACGGCAGGGTCGACTACGTCGCCACCAACGACCGCGACCTCGCCGACCGGGTCCGCTCGCGGGGCGTACCAGTAATTGGTTTAAGGGGCCGGAACAAACTGGCAGTCACTCAACCGTAAGAGGAACGCACGTATGTACAAGCAGGTCAGGCTGATCGACACCGTAGAAGTACCGCCGAAGGAACTGGCCGACGTCAGTCCCCAACTGGTCAAGCGACTGCTCCAGGACAAACTCGAGGGGCGCATGGACGAGGAGGTCGGGAGCGTCGTCAGCGTCGTCGAGGTCCACGAGGTCGGCGACGGGACGGTCCTGCCCAACCGCCCGGGCGTCTACTACGAGGTGGAGTTCGACGCCGTCACGTTCGACCCGCAGATGCAGGAGGTCGTGGACGGCACCGTCGTCGAGATCGTCGAGTTCGGCGCGTTCGTGGGGATCGGCCCCGTCGACGGCCTGCTCCACGTCTCCCAGATCTCCGACGAGTACCTCGCCTACGACGAGGGCGGGGAGACCCTCGCCTCCCGGGACTCGAACCGGACCCTCACCGTCGAGGACGCCGTCAGGGCCCGGATCGTCACCAAGAGCATCGACGAGCGCAACCCCCGGGACTCGAAGATCGGACTGACCGGGAGCCAGCCCGGTCTCGGCAAGCACGGGTGGCTCCAGGAGGAGCGCGAGGACCGCGCCAGGGCGGGTGAGTGAGCGTGGCGAAGCAGTGGCTGACCTGCCGCGAGTGTCACTACGTCGTCGACCCCGACACCCAGTCCTGTCCCAACTGCGGGTCCTCCTCGCTGACCGAGGACTGGGCCGGCTACGTGATCATCGCCCACCCCGAGACCTCCGAGATCGCCCAGAAGATGGAGGTCACGGAGCCTGGCAAGTACGCGCTGAAGGTCCGCTGACCCGGCGATGAGCGACGACGGCCCCGGGGACGGGAACCGGGAGGGATCGGATCCCCCATCCCCGGACAACCCCGAGGTTCTCCTCCGCCTCCCCGAGTCGGCGCGGGACGAGTTCAAGGATCCGCTGGGACCGGTGTTCACCGACGCCGACGCCTTGCTGTCCGAGGCCGGCGACCCACTGGTCGCGGTCGGCGACGTGGTCACCTACCACCTCCTGGAAGCGGGACGTCGGCCGGACCTGGCCGTCGTCGACGGCATCACCCAGCGTGGCCCCGTGGAGGACGCGATCAGGGAGCGCGTGGTAGAGGGCGACGGCAAGGTCCCGAACCCGGCCGCGACCCTTTCGGCCGACCTGCTCCGGGCGATCCGCCGGGGACTGGACGCCGACGATCCAGCGACGGTCGTGGTCGACGGGGAGGAGGACCTGGCGACGCTCCCGGCAGTCCTGGCGCTTCCGGAGGGTGCGAGCGTGGTCTACGGCCAGCCCGGCGAGGGAATGGTGCTGGTCACGGTTTCCCCCGAGACGCGAGAGCGCGCGGAGGCCCTGTTCCGGACGCTCGACGGGGACCACGACCGTGCGCGGGAACTGCTGGGGATCGGCGGTCTGTAGCGCCATCGGTCGGTTCCGGCCCCGCCAAACCCTCACTCCCCGGTGAACTCGGGTTCGCGGCCCTCGATGAACGCCTCGGCGCCCTCCCGGTGGTCGTCCGTTTCGAGAACCCCGGCCTGGGCGGCCGCCTCGGCGTCCATGGCGGCCTCCAGTGACCGCCCGACGTTCCGGTCCAGCAGGTGCTTCGTGGTCTTGAGGGCGGTCGTCGGGCCGGCGGCGATCCGTTCCGCGAACTCCCGGACTCGCTCGTCGAACTCGTCGACGGGGTAGACCCGGTTGAACAGGCCCAGGTCCTCGGCCCGGTCGGCCTCGACCACCTCGCCGGTGTAGGCGAGTTCCTTGGCGACGTGCATCCCGACCACCCGTGGGAGCAGGGCCGAGGCCCCGGAGTCCAGCGCCAGTCCGACCTGCCGAAAGCCGAAGCTGATCCTCGCGTCATCGCTCGCGAGTACCAGGTCACACGCCAGGGTGAGCGACCCCCCGGCACCGAACGCCGCGCCGTCGACCTTCGCTATCGTCGGGATCGGACACCTCGCGACCCGGGCGATCGACCGGTGGGTGTACTGGGTTATCGTCCGCTCCTTCTCGTCCGGGGTGACGTCGCCGGTCAGGCCCTCGACCATCATGTTGACGTCCCCGCCGGCACAGAAGTCCCCCTCCGATCCCTCGATGACGAGACAGCGGGCGTCACTGCCCTCGACGGCGTCGACCGCGTCGATCAGTCCCTCCGAGACGTCCCCGGTCAGCGCGTTCCTGACGTCGGGCCGTTCGATGGTCGCCGTGGCGACGTCGCCCTCCAGGTCGAGCGTCACCGACTCGTCGCTCACGCCGATCCCTCCGGACCGCGCTCGTTGGTACGGACCATGGAACGACAACGAGGAACGCCGGGAAAGTTCTTGCCCCGTCCGCACAACTGCATTAGCGTCTTCATTTCCCGTCCGACGACGACGCGGGCTCCCGGGTGTTGCAGTGGCTACATCGTGGGGCCGTCTCCTTCACCTCTCGCCCACAGGTGCGACACTCGGCCCGGCCGACCTCCGGTGCCGGGGAGTCGTACACCCGGTCGAGGACGCGCGCGGATCCCTCCGCGATCCCGTAGACCGCTGCCAGTCCCACGGCAGCGATCAGGACGTGGGTCGGCGTGACCGACGGCAGCAACCCGTCGTCGCCGTAGAGGTAGTAGCCGTAGAGCAGGAGAAAGCCGACGCCGATCAGTTCCCGCGGCCGTAACTCCAGGTCCCGTCCTCCCACAGTGGATCCCCTCCGTTCGTCTCCGATCGAGCGGCCAGGGTGCAATAAATTCTCCCGTCCCGGGGTCCGGGGAACCCGAGCGACTCCTGGCACGGATCGGAAGGGGCCGGTCCCCGGACTTGTGGCGGGATCGCCCGACCGCTTCGAAATCCTTTTGACCGCTTCGCGGGCAAGCACAGGTACCATGGACATCGACATCGTCTCCGAGGAGGAGAACCCCATGCTCCACCGGACGGACGTGACCTTCCGGATCGTTCACGACGAGGCCACCCCCGAGCGACTCTCCGTGCGTGACTCGCTCGCGGCCATGCTCAACAAGGAGGCCGACGAGGTGGTCGTCCGGAAACTCGACACCAAGTTCGGCATGCGAAAGACCGTCGGCGAGGCCCGGGTCTACGAGAGCCCCGACCACGCCAGGGACGTCGAACAGGAGCACATGCTGGAGCGCAACAAGATCGAAGTGGGCGCGGAGGCCGAGGAGGAGGAGGCCTGAAATGTCCCACCACGAACTCTACAACGACGACGGCACGACCGACCACGAGACGTGCCCGCGCTGTGGCGACTCGTACCTGGGCGAGTACGGCGACCGCCAGCACTGCGGCCGGTGCTCCTACACCGAGTGGGAGTAGGGCGAAACACCGCCCGCCGGGAGACGCACTGAATGCTCGTTTTCGGCATCGAGGGAACCGCCTGGGCCGCGAGTGCGGCCGTCTACGACGTCGAGGCCGACAGCGTCGCCGTCGAGACCGACGCCTACCAGCCCGATAGCGGCGGGATCGACCCCTCCGAGGCGGCCGAACACATGCGCTCGGCCCTGCCGTCGGTCGTCGACCGCACACTGGAGAACCACGTCCCCGGGCCGGCCGACGAGGCCATCGACGCCGTGGCGTTCTCCCGGGGTCCCGGGCTGGGTCCCTGCCTGCGGGTGGCCGGGACGACCGCGCGGTCGCTTGCCGGTTCGCTGGACGTGCCGCTGGTCGGCGTCAACCACATGCTCGCCCACTGCGAGATCGGTCGCCACGGCGCGGGCTTCGATCGGCCGGTCTGCCTGAACGCAAGCGGCGCGAACGCCCACGTCCTGGGCTTCCACGGCGGGCGCTACCGCGTCCTCGGGGAGACGATGGACACCGGGGTCGGCAACGCCATCGACAAGTTCACCCGCCACCTCGGGTGGTCCCACCCCGGCGGCCCCAAGGTCGAGCGACGGGCGAACGAGGGCGAGTACGTCGACCTCCCCTACGTCGTCAAGGGAATGGACTTCTCGTTCTCGGGGATCATGAGTGCCGCCAAGGCGGCCGTCGACGACGGCACGCCCGTCGAGGACGTCTGCTTCTCCCTCCAGGAGAACGTCTTCGGTATGCTGACCGAGGTGGCCGAACGGGCGATGGCGCTGACCGGGTCGACCGAACTGGTCCTGGGCGGCGGCGTGGGCCAGAACCGGCGCCTCCAGGCGATGCTCGCCGAGATGTGCGAGGACCGCGGCGCCGAGTTCTTCGCCCCCGAGGACCGGTTCCTCCGGGACAACGCCGGGATGATAGCGGTGCTGGGCGCGCGGATGTTCGAGGCCGGCGACACCGTCCCCGTCGCCGAGTCCCGGGTGATCCCCGGGTACCGGCCCGACGAGGTACCGGTCACCTGGCGGGCCGGCGAGTCCGTCGCCGTCGGCGACCGCGCCGGCGAGGACCGCCACCGGGGCGCGGAGGCCGTCGTGACCGTCGAGGGGGACCGCGTGGTCAAGCGCCGGGTTCCCAAGGGGTACCGCCACGCCGCCCTCGACGACCGCCTCCGGCGCGACCGGACGGTCCTCGAGGCACGCCTGACGAGCAAGGCCCGGCGGAGCGGCGTGCCGACGCCACTGGTCCTCGACGTGGACCCCGAGGAGGCCCGCCTCGTCCTCCAGTTCGTGGGCGACGCCGACCTCCGGGACCTGGTCGACGGGGCGGGTGACGACGCCACCGTAGACGGATCCGGCGACGCCGCCACCGGGGACGCCAGCACCGGACACGGATCCGGAACCTCCGCGACAGAGGCCGATCCGGAGAGGCTCGTCCGGACCGTGGGGGAGCACCTCGCGAGGCTCCACGGCGAGGGGTTCGTCCACGGCGACCCCACGCCCCGGAACGTCCGGGTCGGGGACCGGGTCTACCTCATCGACTTCGGCCTCGGCTACCACACCGACACCGTCGAGGACTTCGCGATGGACCTGCACGTCTTCCGGCAGGGCCTCGCCGGCACGGCCGAGGACGTCGAGGGCCTGGCGGCGGCCGCCGAGGACGGCTACCGGGAGCGGGGCGACCCCCGGGTGGTCGATCAGCTCCGGGAAATCGACCGCCGTGGTCGGTACCGGGAGCAGGACGGCGAGTAATGGCCGCGCCCAGGTCCGGCGACGGTCGGAGTCCCGGGATCGGCCCCGCCGACCGGTCGGAGTGATCGACACTACTTAGGTCGCCGTCTTCCAATTCCGGACGATGACAGTCGCCGTCGTCGGCGGGGGCATCGTCGGGATGGCTACCGCCTACTTCCTCCGACAGCGAGACGTCGAGGTGGTGGTGCTCGAACGGTCGAACGTCGGTGCCGGATCGACCGAACGGGCGGTCGGAGGGATCCGCGAACAGTTCTCGACGCCGGTGAACGTGGGCCTCTCGCAGGCGTCGATGGAGGTCTGGGACACCTTCGAGGAGGAGTTCGGCGTCGACATCGAGCACCGGCGGATCGGCTACATGTTCCTGGCGCGCGAGGAGGGGACGGCCGAGGAACTGCGCGAGACTGCCGAGATGCAACGGGACCTCGGGGTCGACATCGAGGTGCTCGACCCGGCGGGGGCGCGCGAACACGCGGACGTTCACGACGGGAACTACCGGCTGGCGACGTACGGTCGCCGGGACGGCATCGCTGATCCGCACCTCGCGCTCCAGGGGTTCTCGACGGCCGCACAGGAGGCCGGCACCGAGGTTCGCACCCACACGGCCGTCACAGACGTGGTGCGCGACGGCGCCCGGGTGGCCGGCGTCGAGACGGACGACGGGCGCGTCGACGCGGAGTACGTGGTCAACGCCGCCGGTCCGTGGGCGGGCCGGGTGGCGGCGATGGCCGGCCTCGACCTGCCCATCTCGCCCCAGCGCCGCCAGGTCGGGGTCGTCGCACCCGAGAAGCCGGTCCCCGAGGACACGCCGCTGACCTTCGACATGGACACCGGCGTCTACTTCCTCCCCGACCGCGAGGGCGACGCCCTCGTCGGCGGGCACTTCACCGACCCCGACGAGCGCGACCCCGACCGCTACCCCACGGACTACGACATCGACTGGGCCGTCGAGGCCCTGGAACGCGCCGCCGACTGCGCAGAGTACTTCGGCCCCGAGGCAGGGATCCGCCAGGGCTGGTCGGGGCTGTACGCCGTCACGCCCGACCACCACCCGATCATCGAGGAGACACTCCCCGGGTTCGTCAACGCCGTCGGGTTCTCGGGACACGGGTTCATGCACTCGCCGGCGACGGGGCAACTGGTGACCGAGATGATCGTCGACGGGGAGCCCAGGAGCGTCGACATCTCGGCGCTGGGCACCGACCGGTTCGAGGGGGTCGGGGCCGGTCGCGAGGAGAAGAACGTCCTCTGAGCGGGCGCCGACCGTCGCTCCTGGTTCGACTGGAAGCGAGAACTCGTGGGGAGTGCGGGGCGGAGGGCGGGCGGCGGTCGTGGGGTCGGCGTGACGGGTTACTCGTCCGTCTCGTCGTCCCCGGAGTCGCCGTCGCCGTCGGTCCGTTTGCTCGCCGCGGTCCCCGACGAGAGTACGAGGTCGCCGGTCTGTCGATACCTCCGATTGGGACCGTCCGGATGTTGCCTGATCATGGTTGGTTCCCCCGACCCGGGCGCGTGTGGTCGAGGTCGTCGGTACCGAGCGTCACGCCGCCTGTGGGAGCCCGTTTCGTGAACTCGGCCCGCTACACTTTGTTACATTCCACTATCGTATAAAATTCCCGGCCGACAACGATAGCCGAAAACGGTCGCCGGCTGTAAGGTTCGGGATCGAAAAACCGGGCAGGACGCGGTGTTCGCCCCGGATATGTGGACACGACGGGCCACCAGCGGAGTGACCGGACCACCGGCGAAGCGACCGGACTACCGGCGGAGCCACCCCTCGGTCGGGTCAGGCCCGGTTGAGCCAGCCCGCGACCTTCCGGCTCACGCTCCGGGGGGCGTGCTTGGCGGCGAGGTAGGCCGCCTTCATCCCCAGGCCCGGCACGACGACGGTGTCGCCGCGCATCAGCCCCCGGTATCCCTCCCGGGCGACCGTGCGCGGGTGGCGGTCGATCCGGTAGAGGTTCATCCCGTCGTTGCCCGCACGCTCCGTGAACGAGGTATCGACCGGGCCGGGGCACAGCGCCGTCACGGTGATCCCGCGCTGGCGGACCTCCTCCGCGACGGCCTCCGAGAACGAGAGCAGGTACGACTTCGTGGCGTAGTAGACGGCCATCGACGGTCCGGGGGCGAACGCCGCGCTAGAGGCGACGTTGAGGACCTTCCCGTCGCCCCGGTCGGCCATGTCCGAGAGGAACAGGCGGGTGAGGTGCGTGGGAGCGGTCACGTTGACCTGTATCTGGTCGAGTTCGGTCTCCAGGTCGTTCTCGACGAAGGGGCCGTGGGTCCCGAACCCGGCGTTGTTCACGAGGACGTCCACCTCGACGTCGCGCTCCCGGCACTCGTCGTAGAGTTGCCGGGGACCGTCGGGGTCGGACAGGTCCGTCGGTATCACGTGGGTCTCGGCCCCGAACCGCTCGGCGAAGTAGTCGGCGGCCTCCCGGAGGTCGGACTCGGTGCGGGCCGTCAGCACCACGTCGTAGCCCGTCCCCGCGAACAGGCGCGCGAGTTCGTACCCGATCCCCCTGGACGCGCCGGTCACCAGGGCGGTCCCCTTCGAATCGCTCATGTCGAGTCCGCCGGGCGGCGGGCGTATATCTCTCCCGCTTTCGGATCGTCCGGGGGGATCACCCCCACTCAGCGCCCGGGGGATCACTCGCTGTTCCCGTCCTCGACCACCTCGTCCCCGAACCGGTCGGCGGCCGTCTCGAAGCCGGCCTCCTCTAGCTCGCGCGACCGGCGGGCCTCTCGCTCCGCGATCGCTTCCGGCGGTGGCTCGACGTCGTCGGTGACCCGTGCCCAGGAGTCGTGGACCCTGGCGTGACACCACCGGCAGAGGTAGACGGTTATCTCGTGGGCCGTGCCGGAGCCGTCGGCGTACGAGAGGTGGTGTTCCTCCAGGAGCGGTCGCTCGTCCCGGTGGGCCACGCGGCGCTCCTCCAATCCGCACCTGACACACTCCCGGGACCGCTGGCGGGACCGGTAGTGGGGGCAGTCGCGCCACTCCCATTCGTCCTCCGGGTCGGCGGCGGGACAGGCGTACTCGCGTTCCCGGATGTCCGCCGCGAACTTGGGGTGGTCGCCGGCGCGTTCGATGGCGAACCGGCACCGGCCGTCGTCGGTGAGGTGGTCGCACCGACCCGCATGCTCGTAGGGGTCGTCCACCCCGACCGGTGTCCCCGATGGCGTCTCCTCCATCCGTCTCGGTCGATCCTGGGGCCGGCGGCGGCTTGAATCTGTGGACCGGAGGCTTGGTGAAACCCACAGACGATGGGTTACAGTAAAGTTACTGTAACACGCGTAGAACGGGGGATCGTTGAAGGGCCAGCGAACCGGGAATGGGGACGTGACGCGACTGGTCTCGGAGGTCCGGGCGGGCGAACTGGCGCGGCGGCTCAGGCGTGGCGAGACCGACCCGGCGACAGTCCTCGATCGGACGCGCGAACGGTTCGAGGCGGTCGATCCCTCGGTCTGTGCCTTCGTCGAGGAGGAGGACCGGTGGGGACGCCTCGAACGCGAACTCGACCGGCGGCGCGACCCCGGCCCCGGCGAACGACCGCCGCTGTACGGTCTCCCCGTCGGCGTCAAGGACGTCTTCCACGTCGACGGGTTCGAGACGAGGGGGGGATCGGAGGTCCCACCGACCGCCATCGACGGCCCCGAGTCCCCCGCGGTCGCGGCGCTGGAAGACGCCGGTGCGCTGGTCCTGGGGAAGACGGTGACCGCCGAGTTCGCGTACTTCGAGCCCGGCCCGACCCGCAACCCCCACGACACCGACCACACGCCCGGCGGGTCCTCCAGTGGGTCAGCGGCGGCGGTCGCCGCCGGGGTCTGTCCGCTCGCGCTGGGAACCCAGACCATCGGATCGGTGAACAGGCCGGCGGCCTTCTGTGGCGTCGTCGGCGTGAAGCCGAGTTACGGCCGTATCCCGACCGACGGCGTCTTGCCCGCCGCACCGTCGGTCGACACGGTCGGCTTCTTCACCGCGGACCTGCCCGGTGCGACCCTCGCGGCGGGGGTCCTCTGTGAGGACTGGCGGGCCGGCGACGAGCCGCCGGATCCACCGGTCGTCGGGGCCGTCGAGGGACCGTACCTGGACCAGGCCTCCGACGTCGGGCGCGAGCACTTCGCGGCGAGCGTCGACCTGATCGCCGGGGAGTTCGAGGTCCGTCGGCCGGATCCCTTCTCCGACGTCGACGCAGTCAACGAGCGCCACAACCGCCTCGTTGCCGCCGAGATGGCGCTGTCCCACGACGAACTGTACCCCGACTACCGGGACCGGTACGCCGACGCGACCCGGGAAATTGTGGAACGTGGCAGGGGGATCGACGTCGGGTCGCTCTGTGACGCGCGGGCGGGCCGCCGGGAGCTACGGACGTCGGTCCACGAGGCGATGGACGAGGCCGGGGTGGACGTCCTCGTCAGCCCCGCCGCACCGGGACCGGCACCGGAAGGGATCGACTCGACGGGCGACCCGGTGATGAACCTGCCCTGGACCCACGCCGGGGTCCCCGCGGTCACCGTCCCGGCCTCGACGACGGACGGGGGGCTACCGATCGGCCTCCAGTGTACGGCCCGGTTCGGCGACGACGAGTGGCTCCTCCGGTGGTGTCGGGGGATCCGATCGGCGCTTGACGGCTGACGTGTCCCACCCCCGGCCCTAGTCGGCCGGGTCCTCCAGGAGCACTTCCTCCAGGCCGTCCACCTCGATCCGTGCGCCGCCCTCGGCTCCCTCACCGGCGGAGACGGTCCAGCCGTGGGCCTCCGCGATCCGCCGGACGATCGCCAGTCCGAGGCCGGTTCCCTCCCCCCGGGTGGAGTACCCCGACTCGAACACCCGGTCGTGCAGTTCTGGGGGGATCCCATCGCCGTCGTCCTCGACGTAGAACCCGTCGTCGGTGGCACCGACCCGGATCTCGATGCGAGTTTCCGGTTGGTCACCGTCCTCCGGCTGATCGCCAGTGGAACTGTGTTCGACGCTATTGCGGAAGAGGTTCTCGAACAGGCGCAACAGGCGGTCCTCGTCGGCCGCCACCTCGCGGGTGGTCTCCACGGTGAGGGTGGCACCCCGCGTGTCGACGTTCTCCCAGGCCTCGCGGGCAAGGTCCGCCAGGTCCAGCGGTTCCGTCTCGGCGACGGTCTCGCCCTGGCGGGCGAGCGTGAGTATCTCGTCTATCATCCTCGCCATGCGATCCAGGGCCTCCTCGATCTGCGGGAGGTGTTCGTCGGGGTCGTCGTAGGCGTTCTCGGCGTGGATGGTGGCGACGTTGAGCGGGTTGCGCAGGTCGTGGCTCACGAGGGAGGCGAACTCCTCCAGGCGCTCGTTCTGCCGGCGGAGCTCCCGTTCGCGCTCCTTCCGGTCGGTGATGTCCCTGGCGTTGACGACGACCCCCTCGATGACGGGGTCGTCGAGGTGGTTCTCGACCAGGCCCTCCAGGACCCGCCACTCCCCGTCGGCGTCCCGGACGCGGTACTCGTACCGACCCGAGAAGTCCGGGTCCTCGACCGACCGGCGGAACTCGGCCATGAGCCTGTCGGCGTCGTCGTCGTGGAGCCACTCGAAGAAGTTGGTCCCCTCCACCTCCTCGGGGGGAACCCCGAGGACAGGTTCGATGGACGGGCTCTGGTACTCGACGATGCCGCCCTCGTCGAGGACGGTGATAAGGTCCGAGGAGTTCTCGATGAGCGACCCGTACCGGCGCTCGACGGTCCGGCGGTCGGTGACGTCCCGGAGGATCACCAGCGTACCGATCCGCTCGTCGCCGTCCGAGAGCGGTGTGGCGCTGGCCTCGACGTGGCGACGCTCGCCACCGGTTTCGACGGTGAACTCCTCCGACCGACGGACCTCGGGGGAGTCGGATCCCACGCCGGCCACCCCAGCGACGTCGGAAGGTTCGTCGTCGGCGAGGAGGGCGGCGACGGGACCCGGGAGGTCGCCGGCGGGCCGGCCGACGGGGCGCGGGTCGTCCCCGATGGCCCCGAGGATCCGTTCGGCGGTCGGGTTGACGTCGGCCACCCGTCCGTCCGGGTCGACGACGAGGTAGCCGTCGCGCATGTGCTCCACGACCGCGTCCCGCGCGACGGGGCTCACCTCTAGCAGCCGGTACCGGAAGATGGCGACCCAGAAGACGACCCCGGAGACGCCGAAGGCGAGGGGCGTGAGGTCGACGCCCGGGTTCGGACCGACGCCCAGCACCCACGCGGCGTTGGCCAGTAACGGGGCGGCCCCCGCCACGACCAGTGCCGCCCCCTGGCCGCGGTAGACGCCCTCCGATCGGATCGCAGTCCCGGCCAGGACAGCCAGGCCCGCGGCCACGACCGTCCACGACCAGAGCGCGTTGAACAGGAACAAGGACCCCCAGACGGGGTCGAGGGCCGCGAACGGCGCCCCCTCGACCAATCCCGTTCCCGGGGCCAACACGAGGTCGTGGAGGACACCGTCGGTGGGGGCGACCACGAACGAGAAGACGAGCGGTTCGGCTCCGAGAACCAGTAACACGCGTGTTTCGAGGAGTTTCTCGCGACCGGCGTAGGCGAACGCAAGCCCGAGCCACCCCACCACCACGACCCCAGAACACACCAGCACGAGTTTGAACCAGGCGAGTTTGGCGTCCAGCGTCGTCGCGGAGGTCTGCCCGAGCGCAGCCAGGGTCCAGATCCCGGCCGCTGTCATCAGCACGCCGTACCACGTGAGCAGCGGCGTCCGTCCCTGTCTGTGGGCGTAGAGAACCGCGTGGGTCGCCAGACCGATCGACACGACTGCCGCCACGACCAGCGGGACCGTGTACGGAGTCGTCTGCCAGGCCATGTTCGCTCGTGACTCCACGGGCCGACCCGCGTCGTCCCCTGTGGCGGGGCCGAACCCGTCGAGTTCCCTCCAATCCCCCGGATGTTGTTCCAGGGGTACTATTAAAACCCGGGCTCCGGTAGTCCGTCCCCGGTCGGAGGTCCGGCTCGGGGGCGGGATCCCACTCTCTCCCCCGTCAGGTACCCGATCGGCTCCCGGGGTCGTCCGACCGACCGGCCCCCTGACCGTCGTCCGCGGGCAGGCGGTCGACCAGCACGACCGCGGACCCGGAGACCACCTCCTCCCCCTCCCCGTCCTCGACGGACGTCGAGAGCCGGTACCGCCCGCCGCCGAGGTCCTCGACCACCTCGCAGACGGCCGTCACGCGGTCGCCGACGTCGACCGGTCCCAGGAAGTGCATCTCCTCCGTCGAGAGGTAGATGGTCAATCCCGGTAGGCGGGCCAGCGCGGCGCTTATCACGCCCGCCGTGAGCGAGCCGTGGGCGATCCGTCGGTCGAAGCGCGTCCCCTCGGCGAAGCGGTCGTCGAGGTGGAGGCGGTTGGTGTCCCCGGAGGCGTCGGCGAACGCCCGGACGTCCTCCTCGGAGAGCGGTTTCGAGAAGCGCGCGACGTCACCGACCTCGACGACCGAGTCCGAGCCACCCGTCGTCTCCTGGTACTCGAAGGTCCAGTCCTCCCGCTCGTAGGAGGTGTCCGGGAGCACGTCACGCCGCACTCGCTCGCGGTCCTCGCCCTGGCGGTCGGCGTACACCGGGAGGTACCGCGAGAGGTCCGTCGTCGTCGCGATGCCGGCCAGGTCCCCGTCCTCGACGACCGGGAGCTTCTTCACGTCCTCCCGGGCCAGCAGGTCTGCGGCCTCGTCGAGTTCGGCGTCCGGTCCGACGGTGACCAGCGGTGCCGACATCACCGACTCGACGGTCCGCGACTCCGGGTCGCCCCCATCGGCCATCAGTTCGACCAGGTCCGTCTCGGCCACGATACCGACCGGTTCGCCGTCGTCGACGACCACCAGCGATCCCACGGTGGTTTCCCGCAGGCTCCGTGCCGCATCCGCGACGGTCGCCCCCGGGCCGACCGTCTCCACGTCCGCGGACATCACCTCCCGCACCGCTATCGGAACCAGCATACCCCAACGTATCGGCGGCGACACAAGAGAGTGATCCCCGTGAACCGGGACGCGAGGGGGGTGATCCCGTAGTGCCGGGACGACCTACACCACGTGCTCGACGTCGTACGACCCCAGCCGTCGGACCCAGCCGTGTTCGGCGGTGTCCTCGATGTCCGAGAGCGCCGCCTGTGCCCGTTCCTCGTAGAGGCCGGCCGCGAAGTCGACGTGGAAGACGTAGTCGCCGAGGCGCTTGCCGCTGGGCCGGGACTCCACCCGCGAGAGGTTTATCTCCCGGTCGGCGAAGGGTTCGAGCAGTTCCAGCAACAGGCCCGGGTAGTCGGTCCCGGGGTAGACGACGATGGACGTCTTGCCTCCCGCCTCCGACCGTTCGCCGGGCGGGGCGATGACGAAGAAGCGAGTCGCGTTGGAGGTCCGGTCCTGGACGTCCTCCGCGAGCACCCGGAGGCCAGTCTCGGTGTCGTCCGCCCCGTTGGATCCCTCCGACGGATCCTCACCGCCGTCGGTCACCTCCCCGTGGGCGTTCGCGGGGTGTCCGATCGCCGCCACCGCCGGGTCTCGCCGGGCCCGTTCGACCCCGCGGGCGGTCGAGGCGACGGCCTCCAGGTCGGCGTCGGGGTATGTCGCCTCCAGGTAGGACCGGCACTGGGCCAGCGCCTGGGCGTGGCTGGCGACCGTCTCGAAGGAGTCGCCCTGGGCCAGCAGGGCGTGTCGGATCGGCGTCACCACCTCCCGGACGACCGCCACCTCCAGGTCCGCGAGGGCGTCGAGGCTCTCCGTGACCGACCCCTCGATGCTGTTCTCGACGGGGATCACACCCCTGTGTGCCTCCCCCTCGGCGACGGTCTCGACGATGGCGGTCACCGACTCCCGGAACCCCACCTCGTCGACGACCGAACTGGCCGCCCTGTGGGAGTACGTGCCCGCCGGCCCGAGCGTCAGTGCGCGCATGCACCGGCATGGGCGACGTTCGGACAAAAGCCCGTCGGGACCGGACGGTCAGGTGGGACGGTCGTGTCACTCACTTTCACCGCGGGGCCGGGTCGCCTTGATGATGTCGGGACCGGACGGTCCGGTGGGACGGTCGTGTCACCCGGCGGCGGCCCGGTCAGACGGCCGTTCCCCCTCCCGGTAGACGGGGCCGATCACTGGATTCGGTGGGGCTCCCACCGGCGGGTGCCGGGCGACCGGTAGGTCAAACGGGGATTTCAACAAAGCATAACCTTTCGGAAACCCGAGTTCCGGGTGTATGCACGGCGATCGATCGGTGACCGGCCCGGGAGCGACCCGGACCGCCGGAGGAGCGGAGTCGCCGAGTCAGTGCGCCGGATCCGACCGGGCCGTGGGGTGCCAGTCGGGGGGGACCGATGAACGACGACAAGTACCCGACCGACACGGACCGCCGGCGGTTCACGAAGGGGGTCGTGGCCGGCGCGGTCCTCTCGGGGGTCGGCACCACCGCCGCGGCGGCGGCCGACCCCGTCACGACCCGGGGAGGGATCGGCGGTCCGCAGCCGACCGGAGTACGTGAATACACGCCGGAGGGCAGGTCTCGGCGGCAGGTATCCGGATCTCCCGAACTGGGGCCGCGGTCCGCGGTCCGGTTTCGATACGCTCGCCGAGAATGAAAGGTCACGCCGTATTATGCAGAACAGGCGCAATACCACGGCCTTCAGGCCGTGGATACGCGCCGTCACTCGGTGGAACAGACCACCGTTCAAACGCCAGTCCTGAGTTTCCC
>PXRX01000029.1 GCA_003023195.1 Halobacteriales archaeon QS_8_69_26 | reverse complement strand
GTCGGCACGAGGGTGTGCCGACCGCCCGCCGGGGCCGGGACTGAGGGTCGGCAGGGCGATCCTCGGTGTGGTTCCGGCCGGCCGATCCCCGGGAGTGGACGCGCCCGGTCGCTACCCCGCGAGCGGCCCGGAGGGCCGCGAGCACGGCGTGCGGCCGGGCGGGGAGGTGAGGGGGCCACGCGCTCGGCCGGGGATCCCCACCGGATCGGCCCACTGAAGATCCGATCCGCCTGGCGGAATCAAAGGGCGAGGCCCGGTCGACGAAGCCCGGCGACGCAAGCACCGCAGGCGAGCGACCAACGGGAGCGAGCCCAGGAGCGCAGCGAGACGCGCGAGTCGACCGGGCCGAGGGCTTTGCAGGCGGTCTCCATCGATCCGAATTCGTTGACGACTGCTGAAACCGGACCGAGCACGTGAGAAACCCTCTCCCCGCCACTGATCCACGGACGTGCAATCGGAAAGGCCTTTGTACGGCCGATCCCTGCATGGAGGTGAATGCCGCTATCCGACGCCGACCGGGCGCTCGTGGTCGAGGAACTGGACCGCGAGCCGACCCGCGAGGAGGCCGCCCTGTTCGAGAACCTCTGGAGCGAGCACTGCGCCTACCGGTCCTCGCGGCCGCTGCTGTCGGCCTTCGAGAGCGACGGCGAGGCCGTCCTCGTCGGGCCGGGCGACGACGCCGCCGTCGTCCGGGTGGCCGAGGACCTGGCGATCGCCGTGGGGATCGAGAGCCACAACCACCCGTCCTACGTGGACCCCTACGACGGCGCGGCCACGGGCGTGGGTGGGATCGTTCGCGACATCATGTCCATGGGGGCCTACCCGGTCGCACTCGCGGACTGCCTCTACTTCGGCCCGTTCGAGGACGAGTACCCCCGCTACCTGTTCGAGGGGGTCGTCGAGGGCATCTCCGACTACGGGAACGCGATCGGCGTCCCGACGGTGGGGGGCAGCGTCACCTTCCACGAGGGCTACGAGGGCAACCCGCTGGTGAACGTCGGCTGCGTCGGCCTCGTGGAGCCGGACCGGATCGTCCGGGCCGCCGTCCAGGAGCCCGGGAACCGCCTGGTGCTGGTGGGCAACGCGACCGGCCGCGACGGACTGGGGGGCGCGAGCTTCGCCAGCGAGGACCTGGACGAGGACGCCGAGACCGAGGACCGCCCGGCGGTCCAGGTCGGCGACCCCTACGCCGAGAAACTGCTCATCGAGGCCAACGAGCAACTCCTGGACGAGGGGCTGGTCCGGGCCGCCCGCGACCTGGGTGCCGCCGGCCTGGGCGGTGCGACCAGCGAGATGGCCGCCCAGGGCGGCCTTGGGGCGCGGATCGACCTCGACGCCGTCCACCAGCGCGAACCGGGGATGAACGCCCTCGAAATACTGCTCGCCGAGTCCCAGGAGCGGATGTGCTACGAGGTCCGCCCGGCGGACGTGGACCGGGTCCGGGCGGTCGCCGACCGCTTCGACCTGGGCTGTTCGGTGATCGGCGAGGTCACCGAGGGCCGGTACGTCTGCACGTTCTCGGGAAGCGAGGGGGGTGCGAACGGGGATCCTGGCGAGGCGAGCGATCCCGAGACGGTCGTCGACGTCCCCGCCGGGTTCCTGGCCGACGGCGCGCCGACGAACGACCTCGGCGCGGAGTCGCCGCCCGAACCGGAAACTGACCGGCCCGAGGTCGCCCTTCGGGAGGCCGTCGAGAGCGTCCTCGGGAGTCCGACCACCGCCTCGAAGGAGTGGGTCTACCGCCAGTACGACCACGAGGTCGGGGTCCGGACCGCCGTCGGCCCCGGCGACGACGCCGCGATCCTGGCGCTCCGGGAGGCCGGCCTGGGGCTGGCACTGGCTGCGGGGGGCCACCCCCGCTGGACCGACGCGAACGCCTACGAGGGCGCCCGCGCCGTCGCCCTGGAGGTCGCCACGAACCTCGCCGCGAAGGGCGCGACGCCCCTCGCCGCGGTGGACTGCCTCAACGGCGGCAACCCCGAGACGCCCGCGGTCTACGGCGGGTTCCGGGACGCCGTGAACGGCCTGGCCGACGGCTGTGCGGCCCTGGACGTCCCAGTCGTCGGCGGCAACGTCTCGCTGTACAACGACTCCGCGAGCGGGCCCGTTCCCCCCACCCCGACCCTCCTGATGGTCGGAACCAGGGAGGGCTACGACGCCCCGCCCGCCTCCCCGGCCGGCGAGGGACGGATCCTCCTGGTCGGCGGCCACGCGACGGGCCTGGGTGGCTCGGAGTACCTCGCGCAGTGCGGCGGGAGCGACCGGTTCCCCGACCTCCCCGCCGAGTTCGGCCCCCGGATCGACGCCCTCGCCGGGGTCGCGGACCAGGACGCCACCCTCGCCGTCCACGACGTGAGCCACGGCGGCCTCGCGGTCACCCTCGCGGAGATGGTCACCGGCGACGCCGGCGTCCGGGCCTCCGTCCCCGACAAACCCAGCCTCCTCGCGGAGACCCCCGGCCGGGCGGTCGTCGAGACGACCGATCCCGGGGCCGTCCGCGCCGCCTTCGAGGGCGTCGCACCCGTGACCGACCTCGGAACCGCCACCGGGGACGGCGTCCTCTCGCTCGACGTGGGCGGCGAGGATCTGGACTATGCGGTCGAGGAGATCCGGGACCTCCGGGGCGTGATCGACGCCGAGATGTAGCGGTCGCACGGTGAGCGACCCTGCGGTGCGAACCGCCCGGCCCGATCGTCCCCACGGCGCGCGAGGAACGCGCGAGGGGCGAGCATCGCAACACCCGAGCGAAGCGAGGGTGTGAGAAGCGCAGACGGCTGGGGAGGATCGAGGCTGCGGTGGGACTGATAGTGAGTATGACAGTGATTTACCGGTGCGAGCTTCCGAGAGCCATTACGAAGCCTACGAACGGATAGCTGGACGTCCCTCACCGGTACGGATTCGAACTGATCACTATGAAAGGGGCCGGGCCGTCCGCCTGGCGTGACGACGCAAGCACCGGACCGAGCGACCGCCGGGAGCGAGGGAGGAGCGCAACGAGCCAGGGCCGGCGAACGGCCCGGGGGCTTTCGGGCGATCACCCCCGAGAGAGGATCCAGCAGTCCGAATACGAACCGACCTCACGATAGATCCGAAGCCTGAATTCGGGAGCGATGGGCTTTTGCGCCGGTCGGACCCCGGATCTGGTATGACTGCCTTCGGGGACGACAGGGGCGACGACCCGGGATCCGAGGACCGACCGGCCCCCGAGAACGGATCCGGTCCCGAGTCAGAGGACGAGAACGGGTCGGAGGAGGGACTCACCTACGCCGAGGCGGGCGTCGACGTCGAGGCGAGCGAGGCGGCGACGGCGGCGCTGGTCGGTGCCGCCGGCGACCTCGACGCGGGGGTCGACACGGACGCCTACGCCGGCCTGGTCGAGGCCGGCGACAGCTACCTCGCGCTGGCGACCGACGGCGTCGGCACCAAACTGCTCGTGGCCGAGGCCGTCGGGGACTACTCGACCGTGGGGATCGACTGCGTGGCGATGAACGTCAACGACCTGGTGGCGGGGGGCATCGACCCCGTGGCGTTCGTCGACTACCTCGCGGTGGAGGAACCGGACGACGCGGTGGCAACCGAGTTGGGCGAGGGGCTGGCCGCCGGTGCGGAGCGGGCGGGCGTGGCCCTCCTCGGCGGCGAGACGGCCGTCCTCCCCGACATCATCAGGGGGATCGACGTGGCGGGGGCCTGCGCGGGACTGGCGGCGAAGGACGCCGTCTTCGACGGGCAGGCCCGGGAGGGCGACGCCCTCGTCGGGTGGCCGTCCAGCGGGATCCACTCGAACGGCCTCACGCTCGCCCGCGAGGCGGTCACCCGCCGCCACGACTACGGCGACCCCTTCCCCGGGGGCGCGGGAACGATCGGCGAGGTCCTGCTGGAACCGACGCGGATCTACGCGGACCTCCTGGAGCCGATGCGCGAGTACGGCGTCCGGGCCGCCGCCCACGTCACCGGCGGCGGGTGGACCAACCTCGAACGGCTCGGCGAGTTCCGCTACGAGGTGCGCGATCCCTTCGAGGCCCATCCCGTGTTCGGGTTCGTCCAGCGCGAGGGCGAGGTGAGCGACGCCGAGATGCACCGCACGTTCAACATGGGGACGGGGTTCGTCGCCGCCCTTTCCCCCGACCGGGCCGACGACCTGGCCGACGGGACCGACGGGCGGGTGATCGGCCGCGTCGAAGCGGGCGAGGGCGTGGCGATCCGGGGACTGGAACTCTGAGGACGTTCCGGATCCCTGGGTTCGACCGGTACCGGCTCGAACGCCCGCGCAACCGGGTGACTGGGTCCGACCGATCTCGCCCTCCCGG
>PXRX01000028.1:83542-132345 GCA_003023195.1 Halobacteriales archaeon QS_8_69_26 | reverse complement strand
ATCGGCCGGGAGAGCAGTAGACACCGGGACGGCGTAATCATTTTATCGGTAGCGGTGGTTTGTGGAGGTAGCAGCGTTTCCATAGGTGAAAGGGGCCGGCCCGGTCGATCCCTCCCGGGCGACGTAAGGACCGGAGGGAGCGAACACCGTGAGCGAACGAAGACCACAGCGAGCCCCGGAGGGGCGAGCGGGCCGGGGGCTTTCAAGGTAGTCACTACGGCTACGTTGATCGCTTTCGTCCGATCCGAACAGAACCGGTCGGTGCCGGGGAAAGAGTCAAGCGGGTCGACGCCAAGGCTCCGCCGATGACGCGCGAGACGGTTCGCGCCGACCTGGCGGTGGCCGGTGCCGGGATGGCGGGACTGGTTGCCGGAGTCCGGGCGGCCGAGCGCGGCCTGGATCCCGTCCTGCTGGAGAAGGCCCCCGAGGTCGGGGGATCGATGCGGCTCTCGGCGGGCCTGGTCTGGTCGTACCCGACCGTCGAGGAGGCCCGCGAGGCCGCTCCCGACGGCGACCCGGCCCTCCAGCGGCTGGTCGTCGAGGGGCTGGACGACGGGTTCGAGTGGCTCCGGTCGCTGGGGCTGGCGGTGGACGAGCCACCGGTCGAGTTGCCGACCGGCGACGTGGTGACCACGCCGACCCCCGGCGCGAACTGCGGGAAGGTCGACCCCGGCGCGCTCTGTGCGACGGCGACGGACCGGATCCGCGACGACGGGGGACGGATCCTGACCGAGACCCCGATGACGGGCCTCCGGACCGACGACGCCGGCCGGGTGGTTGGCGTCGACGCCGCCGGCCCGGACGGCCCCCTGGCGGTCGAGGCGGACGCGGTACTGCTGGCGACCGGCGGGTTCCAGGGCGACGAGGAACTGCTCCAGTCGTTCGTCACGCCCTGCGCCGAGACGCTCTGGCTCCGGTCGAACCCCCACAGCACCGGCGACGGCCTCCGGGCCGCCCGGGACGCGGGGGCCACCACGACCGCCGGAATGGATACCTTCTACGGCCACAACCTCGCCGCGCCGCCCGCCGGGTTCGGTCCCGACGAGTACCTGGAGGCAACCCAGTACTACGGCCCGTTCGCGGTCGCCGTCGACCGCCACGGCGAGCGGTTCACCGACGAGTCCGAGTCCGACCTGGAGCACACCCTCGCCCAGGACACCCTCCACGAGGCCGGCGGGCGCGCCCACTACCTGCTGGACGGCGACCTCTACCGCGACGAGGTGTTCAGCATGGGCCGGGTCGGCGACATCGTCGACCGCGCCGCCGAGATGGGCGGCCAGGTGATCCGTGCGCGGTCGCTGGACGACCTCGGCCAGCGACTCTGGGACGCCGGGGTCGACGGCGACCGGGCCGTCGAAACCGTCCGTGAGTACAACGAGGCGGTCCGTGCCGGCCGGGGCGACCGCCTCGACCCCCCGCGGCGCGACCACGCCCGACCCCTCGACAGGCCGCCGTTCTACGCCGTGGCCGTCCAGCCGGGCATCACGTTCACGATGGGCGGGATCCGGGTCGACGACGAAATGCGGGTGCTCCGCCGGGCCGAGACCGGGTCGACCCTGGCTGCCGACCTCGCGGGGGTCGATCCCCGGCGAACCCCGATCCCCGGCCTGTACGCCGCCGGGGTCGACGTCGGCGGGATCAACCACCGCGGCTACCTGGGCGGTCTCGCGACGGCGCTGGTGACCGGGTACGAGGCCGTCGAGACCGCGGTCGCGGACGGGGTCGGTGGCTGATTCCCTTGGCGGTGGCTGATCCCGGGAGAAGGAGACCGATCCAGCGAAGAGGCTACTCCCCCGTCCAGCCCGCCGGTCGGTCGGCCCCCCGGATCGACAGGCCGCTGTCGGCCTCGATGATCGTACCGGTGGAGGCCCGGGAGTCGGTAGCGCTCGTCTATCTCCTCGGGCACCGCCGAGGACCGCTCCTGGCCGAGCGAGTCGACCCCGCCGATCCCGGTGGGGGCGAACCCCGGGGCGACGCCGTTGACCCTGATCCTCGGGGCGAGTTCGTAGGCCAGTTGCCGGATCACCCCCGCGACCGCGTGCTTGGCGGGGGTGTAGAGGATCCCCCCGGTTGCAGGGTAGAAACTGGAGTAGGAGGCGGTGAAGACCATACAGCCCCCCGAATCGAGGAGTTCGGGGAGGGCGGCCTTCGCGCCGAGCATGTACCCCATGACGTTCACCCCGAACAGTTCCCGGAAGCCGGCCTCGACGTCCTCCGGGTCCAGGTCGGCGAGGTGGACGGCGTCGTCGAAGATGCCGGCGTTGCCGACGAAGACGTCCAGGCCGCCGAAGGCCGCGACCGTCTCGACGACTGCCCGCTCGTTGTCCCCGTACTCGGTCACGTCGCCCTGGACCGCGTGGACCCGGTCGGGGTACGCGTCGTTCAGGGCCGCGACCGCGTCGCCGTCGATATCCAGCACTCCCACGTCGGCGCCCTCCTCGACGTACCGCTCGACGACCGCCCGACCGATCCCGGAGCCGCCCCCCGTCACGAGGGCGGTCTGCCCGTCGAGCCAGCCCATCAGGATCCCTTCTCCAGGAACTCGCGGGTGGGGACGACCCCGCCCCACGAGGAGACGGTGTTCTCCTCGCGGGTGATGGTCCGTACGCCCGGTTCGGCCGACTCGTCGACAGTGGCCATCTCGGCGGTCAGTTCGATCCGGTTGCCGCCGGGCGACCAGAGGTAGGCGAAGACGTTCGACCCGGCGTTGTGCCTGCTGGGGCCCAGTTCTAGCTGGTGGCCGGCCGCCGTCAGGTCGTCGCAGAAGGCCTTGATGGCGTCGATGCCCGCCATCTCGAAGCTGAGGTGGTGGAGGGTGTGGGCCACGTTGTCCGCCGTCGAGATACCGAGGTCGTGGTGGAAGTCGCCACGGCGGACCCACGCCTGGACGGTGAAGCCCGTCTCGCCCTCGATGCGGTCCGAGACGACGAAGTCGAGGTGTTCGGTCAGGAAGTCCAGGTCACGGTCGGGGTGGTAGCTCGCCAGGTTCGCGTGGTCGACGTCCACCGGTGCGGTCCGCTTCCGGTCGCCGACGGTCCGGGTCGGGTGGTGGTAGGACGCGTCGGCGACCGTGACCAGTTCCATCCCGATCCCGGTGGGCAACTCGAAGCGGACCCCGCCGGTCTGGTTCGGCTCCGCGCCGCCGGTTCGCTCGACGTCGACGCCGGCCTCCCCCAGGCGGGACTCGTACTCGTCGAGCGTCTCCTCGTCGGGGGCCCGGACCGCGACGTGGTCGACGCCCGTGCCGCCCTCCACGAGGCCCAGGTCGTAGTTCTCGTCGAGGCCACAGCCGAGGTAGACGACCCCGTCGCGCTCCTCGAGTTCGGTCAGGCCCAGCACCTCGGTGTAGAACTCGACGGCCGCCGGCAGGTCCGTCACCCGCAGGGTGGCGTGTTCGAACTTCCGTACGCCGGACATGGATCGCCGTCCGCCGTCCGGCGGCTTATAGCTGTTCCCGGCTCCACCACCGTTTTGGGATCCGCGGTCGGAGTGTGGACGATGCCAGCGGACGGACCCTTCGAGCGACGGATCCGCGAGTGCCAGTCCGCCCTGGAGGGGGACGCCGACGCCGCCGTCCTGTTCCCGGGGCCGAACCTGACCTACCTGACCGGCTTCGACGAGGACCCCAGCGAGCGACACTTCCTGCTGTTCGTCACGCCCGGGGACGTGGCGTTCGTCGTCCCCGAACTCTCCGCGGCGCAGGTCCGGGACGCCACTCACGTCGAGGACCTGCGGGTCTGGGCCGACGGGGACGACCCGGCGGCCGTCGTCGCGGACGCCGTCGGGGACCTCGGCCTCCGGGACGACGACGGGAGCGCCGACGGACGGCGGATCCTCCTCGACGACCGCCTGTGGAGTCTGTTCGCCCGGGACGTCCGGGCGGCCCTCCCCGGTGCGGAGTTCGGCCTGGCGAGCGAGACCCTCGACGACCTCCGGATCACGAAGGACGACGCGGAACTGGCGGCGATGCGGGAGGCCGGGCGGATCGCGGACGAGGTGTCCAAGGAGGTCCGCCGGATGGGGAGCGACGCGGTCGGCCTGACCGAACGGGACCTGGCCGAAGCGATCCGCGAGCGACTGGAGGCCAGGGGCGGCGACGGCGTCTCCTTCGAGACCATCGTCGCGGCCGGTCCCAACGGCGCCCGACCGCACCACCACCACGGCGACCGGCAGATCCGCGAGGGGGACCCCGTGGTGCTGGACTTCGGGACCCGGGTCGACGGCTACCCGAGCGACCAGACCCGGACCGTCGTGTTCGCGGGGGACCCGCCCGACGGGTTCACCGAGGCTTTCGAGGCGGTCCGGGACGCCCAGGCCGCGGCCGTCGATGCGGTCGAACCCGGCGTCGAGGCCCGGGAGATAGACCGGGCCGCCCGCGAGGTCATCGAAGGGCGAGGGTACGGCGATGCGTTCGTCCACCGGACCGGCCACGGCGTCGGCCTGGAGGTCCACGAGGCCCCCTACATCGTCGAGGGGAACGACACAGAACTGGCGGAGGGGATGGTGTTCAGCGTCGAACCCGGCGTCTACGTCGAGGGCGAGTTCGGGATCCGGATCGAGGACCTGGTCGCGGTCACCGCCGAGGGCGCCGAACGGCTCAACGACTCCCCGCGTGGCTGGGAACCGCTCGGCTGATCCTCCCGCCCGGCGCACGGGAGCGGCCGGCGGATCGACCGGGGGCGGTCCCGCCCCGGAACGACGAGCGTCTGACGCACGGAGAAAGCTTTTGCCCGCCTGCGGGCAATGGGATCCCATGAGCGAGACCCCCCGCCCGCCGGACGCCGAGGAGTCGGTCGAGTCCGAGCCCTCCACCGGTGGATCCCCGGACGCCGAGGAAGGCTCTGACCCACAGCCCTCGGTCCCCGAGGACGTCCAGAGCTACGACCGGTTCCAGAAGATAGAGGGCGGCCAGTACGAACGGGTCAACGACTTCCTCCGGGAGCGCACCTACGTCACCGCCCGCGAGTGGGCCATCGCTCGCCTCTGTGCGGACTTCCGCACCGGTACCGGCGTCGAGATGACGAAAATCGGCGAGAACCTCCCGCGCCTGGTGCCGTTCATGACCGACACCTACACCCCGCAGGCGGTCAACCAGGCCCGCTCCGCCTTCGAGGAGAAGGTCCGCAAGTCCGGGGCCACCTTCCTCTACGGCGCGATGTCCGGCTTCTTCACCGCCGAGGAACTCGACGACGTGATGTACGAGGCCAGCGAGGTGGCGAAGTTCCTCCTCGAAGTCGAGGGCGTCGAACTGTCGGTCGAGGAGGAACTGGAGGCCGAGGAGCGCATCTCGACGGTGATGCGCGAGGTCCGCGAGGCCAGCAGCCAGATCCGTCACGACGAGTGCCCCCACTGCGGGCGCGACCTCGACGGCGGGGACTGACCCGCGGCTGTTACGGTAAGATTACTGTAAGATCGCGGTCCGGGGACGAGGAACCGAACCCTTACCCCCCGTCGGCCACGGACTCCCGGGCGACGGTCACCCGGTCCTCCGCGTCGGTGGCGACCCGGAACCCCCGGTCCCGGAGCCACTCCCGCGACCGCGGCCGGCCATGCAG
This sequence comes from Halobacteriales archaeon QS_8_69_26, assembly GCA_003023195.1. Taxonomy (GTDB): domain Archaea; phylum Halobacteriota; class Halobacteria; order Halobacteriales; family SW-7-71-33; genus PXRX01. The sequence continues at coordinate 126,790 of PXRX01000028.1, read as the reverse complement.
GAGGACCTCCGGCAGGTCCGACCGCTCGTCGACGTCCGTCGAGAGGCGATAGGAGTCGACGGTCCGCACCGCCGCGCCGGCCTCGGCGGCGATCCGTCGGTGGTCCCGGTAGGAGACGCCGTGGTAGTCGACCCGGAACCCGGGGTGGCGCGCGAGGACGGCGTTCGTCCCGCCGCCCCGCCCCGGGACGAGGACCACGTCACCCGGGGCGGAAAGCAACCGCTCGACGGCGGCGGGCGTCGCCAGCGCCAGGTCGGCCATCACCACCGCCACGGTCTCGGCGTCGGGGTCGCCGTCGCCCCCACCGGCCCGCGAGTCCGACGCTCCGGTACCGGCGGGTCCGAGGTCGGCCCCATCGTCGGATCCGGCGTCCGGATCGCGGCCCAGCGACTCGGCCAGGACGTCGTTGACCGCCGGCGTGAGCGGTCGCTCGTCGACCGTGACGGTCACGCTGGCGGGGTCGACGCCCAGGCGGCCGGGGTCGACCGGCGCGGTCGCCAGGACCTCTGGGTCGGCGCCGGCCTCGACGAGCGCCGTGCACACGTCCGCGAGCATCGCTCGCGCGAAGGCGGTCCGCTCGTCGGGGTCGAGGACGGGCGCGAGTCGCGTCTTCGGCCGGCGCGCGTCGAACGGGACGACGACGCGCATGGCCGTCGGTTGCGCGTCGAGGGGGTAAGGCCTTCCGGACCGCCGGTCCCCGGGACCCGCCCGTCGACGCTCTCTCCCGGCGACAGCGGGGACCGATCACTCGCGGAACGGGGACCAACTGCCGATGAGGAGGGCCGTCCAGTCGGTAGAAGAGGGGGACGGCGGGGTCGGGGGATCGCCCGTCCGTAGGACGGAGGGAAGTCGCCCACCCGGGTCGGCCGGAGGATCCACGGGAAGGCGGGGGTGTGGGGCGGGTCGTGGCGGTCAGCGGAGCCGGGTCTGGTCCTTCTGCTGTTCCCGGTAGTAGTAGATGCCGCCGCCGACGAGCGCGATGGCGACGATGGCCCCGATGCCGAGGAGGATGAGCTGCATCTGCTCGCTCTCGCTCTCGGACTTGTTCTGGGCGTTCTCCGCGCTGGTCTGGGCCTGGTCGGCGAGGTCCTTGGCGTTCTCGAAGTTGCCGCGCTGGTAGGCCCGGACGGCGTTGTCGAACAGGCGTTCGGCTTCGCTGACGTCGACGCCGGAGCTCTTGGCGTCGTCGATGGCGGCCTGGGCGCTATCCAGGGCCTGGCGGGCCTCGCTGCTGTCCTGAGTGTAGTGGACGGTCTCCCAGGTCTGGAACGGCGGCTCGACGCCACCGTTGGCCGGGTCCTGCGAGAGACGCAGGACTGCGAAGGTGTTCTGGCCGTCGTAGGTGTAGTTGCCTCCGACCGCCGGGGTCGTCCCGTCGACTTCGACGACGACGCGCGCGATGTCCTTGTCGGGGCTGATCCCTATGCCGTTGTAATTCTGCCCCTCGACCTCCTTGCCGTCGACGACCGCGCCGGTCTGGTCGTAGTAGGTCACGTTCCACCGGGCGTCCTCTAGCTGGGTGCTCGCGACGAGCGTCCACTCCTCGTAGTCGGCGTAGAGGTTCTCGAGCGTGACGCTCACCCTGGTCGGGCTGTCGACTTCCGTCTCCTCCGGTACGTCCTCGCTGGTCACCTCGACCGCCGCGGCCACCCCGACGACGGCGGCCAACACGACGGCAACGGCGACGGCAAACGTCAGATAGTCACTCCGAGTCATCTGCCTCACGTTCGACACAACCCTGTAAGTCCCCTTCGCTTTTGCGTTCCCGTTCGACGCGCGTCCGACGGCCCCGTCGTCGCCCGTGGGCGCGGGGTCCCGACGGATCCTCGGGGGTGGCACTCGCTACGGCCCGGCACGCCGACGAGAGGGAAGAGCGGGAGCCGAGAGCGGGGGGATCGGTATCTGGGCACGGCGAAGCTGGGAGGAGGCGCTAGAACAGCGGGTCGAGTTCGTCCTCGTCGTCCTTGACGAGGTCCTGGAGTTCCTTCTCGGACTCCTTGCGGACCTCCTCGATGTTGTCCTGGGCCTCGATGGCCACCTGCTGGAGCTCCTTGATCCGGGGCACCTCGGTGACGCCGGACAGGAGGACGGCGGCCGCGACGAACGGTTCCTGGACGGGGTAGTCCCCGCCCCGGACCTCCATCGATCCGGTCTCCTCCTCGAGCCACTTGCGGCCTCGCTCCATGCCCTTGCGGTTGATCTCGTCGGGGGGGCCGCTCAGTACCAGCAGCGCACGCTCGGCCCCGGCGATCTCACAGGGGAGGGTGAGCCGCCCGAGCGTCGCCTTCCGGACGAGGCTGGTGACGCGGTTGGTGGTGTTGGCGGCCTCCATCGCGTCCTCGTCGCCGCCACCGCCCCGGAGCCGGGACAGTAACCCCTGGTCGTCCGAGCGCTGGATCTCCTCGGTGGCGTAGCCGACCGTCGAGACGCCGCCGCTGGCGAGGGTGTTGATTATCTCCGAGGAGTCGACCACCGACTCGGCGACGGTCTCGCTGCCGTCTATCTCGCCGGCGCCGAACATCACCCCGAACCGACGGACGATCTCGTCGTTGATCTCGTCGTAGCCCGCCTCGACGGACTCGCCCGACTGTCGCCACGCGTCGTTGTCGAACACCAGCAGGTTGTCCACCTCGCGGACGAACGTCTGGAACGACCGGGCGGCGTTCAGCGTGTAGATCCCGCCCTCGTCGCTGGAGGGGAGGATGCCGAGGCCGTAGACCGGTTCCGTGTAGATCCGCTTTATGTGCTTGGCGATGACCGGGGCTCCGCCCGACCCCGTGCCGCCACCCAGTGCGGCGATGATGAGAAACGCGTCTATCTCGTGGACCGGGATGGAGTCGACCGCACCCTGGACCTCGTCGATGTCCTCCTCGGCGATCTCCGCGCCGAGTTCGTTGTCGGCCCCGACCCCGTGGCCCTTCACCCGTGCCTGGCCGATCAGGACCCGGTTCTCCTCCGGGACGTGTTCGAGGCCCATAAGGTCGGCCTTCGCCGTGTTCACCGCCACCGGCGACCTGACGATCCGCCCACCCGGCGTCGTCTTGTCGTACTCGATGAACTTGTCGACGATCTTCCCGCCGGCCTGCCCAATGCCGATCATCGCGAGTTTCATAGTTAGACGCTGTCCCTAAGCAGGCATATCAGTACCATAAGCCTTGTGTCAGCGAAGCCGAACCAGCGGTCTACCCCCGGCGAACGCCGTCTGACTGGGGAGCCACCCCGCGTTTTAAGTTTACTTACCGGATGCGTACAGGATAGTTCCGTGGACGGTACCGGGAACGATCGCCCGAAGGATCGGCCTACCCCGACCTCGTGCGTGCCTCGGTGGACGGGGCTCGACGTGGACTCCTTCGCTCGACACGTGCCGATCCCCACCGGGCCGGTAAGCGGATCCTACCTGGTGCCGGACCACCTGGGGACCCGGCCCCCGGAGCGGACGGCTACTCGAGTCCCGAGCGGCTACTCGATGCCGAGGTACTGCCCGTAGGTCTTCAGGTCGGCGGTCTCGACGCCGAACTCGGTGACGGCGTTGTTCTCGACGACAAGGTCGGTGTCCATGGACTTCGCCTGGTCGGCGCCCAGCGGGAAGAACGGGACCGGATCCATCACCCTGAGTCCGACCCTCGCCAGGATCGTCGGCACCGGCAGTATCGTGACGGACTTGCCTTCCGACCGGTAGATCATCCGGGTGACGTCGGCCAGCGAGAGGCGTTCGGGGCCTCCGATCTCGTAGGTGTCGCCGGCGCGGTCCTCGTCCTCGACGCCGTCGGCCAGCATCGGGACGACGTCGCCGACCCAGACGGGCTGGTAGCGCACCCGACCGCCCCCGGGGAGGCCGGTGACGTACGGCGTGGTCAGCATCTTCACGAACCCCTTGAACTCGTCGCCGTCGCCGAAGACGATGGTGGGCCGGTAGACGACCCACTCCAGGTCCGAGTCCCGGACGACCTCCTCTGCCTTCCCCTTCGACCGGAGGTAGGCGGTGTCGGCGTTCGGGTCGGCGAACACCCCGGACATGTGGACCAGCCGGTCCACTCCGTGTTCCTCGGCGGCCCGGACGGTGTTCTCCGCCCCGCCCAGGTGGACGGCCTCGTGGGTCAGGCCGCTCGGTGTCTTGAACAGCGGGGACAGCGCCACCAGGTAGACCACGGCGTCCTGGTTCTCGAACGCGGGTTCGACGTCGTCGTAGTCGCGGACGTCGGCCGGGTAGGTCTCGACCGCGGACGGGAGGTCCGCGCCCGACGGGTCCCGCGAGAGCGCGGTCACGTCGTGGCCCCGTTCGACCAGTTCCGCACACAGGGTCGTCCCGATGAAGCCCGTGCCGCCGCCGACGAGAACGTTCATGTCCCGGACTTCTCGCGGCCCGGACCTAAACCTATCGCCGCTCCCTCGGCCGTCGGGTCCCGGAACCTGTTGCCGGATCCGAGAGCCGGCGACCGGTCGGTGGGCCGTGGCGAGGACACCGGGATCGCACCCCTTAATCGCCCGCGGTCCCAACCCCGGCGCATGGCCGACGGCACGGGCGAGGCCGACGGTGGGGGCGACGGGACGACGGGATCCACCGCGACGACCGCCACCGCCGACGCCCGGACGGACGCCACCGGAGGGGACGACGGCCCGGGGCGCTACAGCCTCGTCTGGCGGTCGGTGAAGACGGCCCTTGGTAGCGACTCGTACCTCATGCGGTCCTACGCCCTGGTCGGGAGCCTGCTCGCCGCCTTCGTCGTCGCCCTCGTGGCGCTCGCGTTCCCCGGCTGGGTGGCCCGGACCCTCTCCGGCGGCGGGACCGCCACCTTCTCGCGGGCCTTCCTGTTGCTGTCGGGCCTGCTCGTGGTCGCGCCGCTGCTCGCCCCCCTCGTCCTGGCGGCCCGCCGGCACCGCGCGGGCACCGCGACCCCGAGGGCGGACCTCCTGTTCGCCGCCTCGGGCTACCTGTTCGTCGGGTCGCTGTACGTCGCCTTGCTCGTCTCGGCGCCCCCCGACCAGCGCGAGACGCCGCCCGACGCCATCGCGCCGGCCGTCGGGTTCCTCTACGGCCTCGACCCCGTCTTCGCGGTCGTTCCCCCCGTCCTGGCGGCGGCGCTCGTGTTCGCCGTCGACCGGGTCGTCTGATCTCCGCCCCGTGAGCGGGTCGGTTCTACCACGGGCCCGATCGGTCAGGCGAAGTCGTCGTAGGTCGGCCGGTCGCGGTCGCCGGGGAACTCCTCGACGGGGACGGTCGTCTGGTCGCCCGAGTCCATGTCCTTGACCGTGACCTCGTCGTTCTCCAGGTCGCGCTCGCCGACGATGACCACCGTCTCGGCACCGACGGAGTCGGCGTAGTCCAGTTGTGCGCCGAACGACCGCCCGGCGACGTCGGACTCGACGACGTGGCCCCTGTCCCGTAGCTGGCGGGCGATCCGTGCGGCGACCGCGCGGGTGTCACCGACCCGGAGGACGTAGTAGTCCGTCGAGAGTGTGCCCTCGGGCAGGACGCCGGCTCGCTGGAGGAGCAGGGTCATCGTCGCGTAGCCGGGAGCGACGCCGACGGCGGGCATCGAGGGGCCGCCGAACTCCTCGATGAGGTCGTCGTAGCGCCCGCCGCCGAAGATGGACCGCGAGACTTCCCCGGTGGAGTCGAAGCACTCGAAGACCGCGCCGGTGTAGTAGTCCAGTCCCCGCGCCGTCTCGGGCGAGAGGGTGAGGTACTCCCGGACGCCGAAGTCCTCGGCCGCCGCCATCACGGCCCGCAGGTTCTCGACGCCCGCCGCGACCTGGTCGGTCCCGGCGAACTCGGCTATCTCGTCCAGGTCGCCCGCCGAGAGCAGGTCGTCGACCTGCCGGGCCTCGTCGCGGGTCAGCCCCACGCCCGAGAGCAGGTCGTAGTACTCCGCCCGTTCGACCTTCTCGCTCTTGTCGACGACCCGGATCCCGTCCTCGACGTCGACGTCGTCGCCGAACGACGCGAGCAGGCCGCCCAGGATCCCCCGGTGGTTGACCCGGAACTCGAAGTCGTCGGGGGTCAGCCCCAGGCGGTCGAAGGCGTCGGCGACGACGGCCATCACCTCGGCGTCGGCCTCGGGGGCCGACGACCCGAAGATGTCGACGTTCGTCTGGTAGAACTCCCGGAACCGGCCCTGCTGGGGCTCCTCGTACCGCCAGAACGGGCGGGTCGAGAACCACTTGATCGGCTTCGTGAGTTCCTGTTGCTTGGCGACGACCATCCGGGCGACCGTCGGCGTCAGTTCCGGGGTCATCGCCACGTGGCGACCGCCCTGGTCCTCGAAGCTGTACAGTTCCTCGACGATGCCCTCGCCGCTCTTGTCGACGTACATCTGAGCGCGTTCGAGGGCCGGGGTCCCGACCTCGCGGAACCCGTAGCGCCGACAGACCGTCTCGACGGCGTCCATGGCCTCCCGCCGGGGCCCCATCTCCTCGGGGTAGAAGTCCCGGAATCCCTTCAGGCGGTCGTACATGGCCCCGCTTGGGGGGGCGACCTGTTGAAAGCTTTCGATCGGTGGTACCGGGACGCGCACCGCCGAAACGCGCTTCGCCGGGCCGTCACCGCAGGTCCTCGACGTGGGTCTGCTCGTGGTGGGGGAAGACCTCCGCGACCGCCCGCTCGCCGTACTCGGCGGCCAACAGCGCCCGGAGTTCGGCCTCGTAGTCGGCCTTGTCTATCTCCTCGCTCGGGCCGACCGTGACCTCCAGGTGGCGGTCGACGAGGCGGTCGACGGCCCCGCGGCCGAACCCCGACAGCGGCGCGAGGTAGTCGACGCCGTGGGTGTCCTCCAGGCTCTGGGCCTGTGCCCGCGAGACCGAGGGCACCCTGTCGTCGCGCCGGGTGCCGTCGGCGACGGCCGCGAACCCGTCCGCGGCGACCGACTCCAGGGCGTGGAGGTGGACCCGCTGGATCCCCTCCCGCGGGTAGTCGTCCTCGCGGATCCGCTCGACGGCGGACCGGGCGACCGAGCGGTCCATCTCCACGCGCCGGAACGGAAAGCCGATGGACTCCGCGGTCCGGCGGGCGTGCTCCCAGTCCTCGGTCACCCCGAAGGTGGCGGTCACGAGGGTGACGTCGTAGAACCCGTCGAGCAGGAGTGCCGCCAGGGTCGAGTCCTTGCCGCCGCTGTAGAGTAACCCCAGTTCCATCGCGGATCCCCGCCCGGCGTCAGCGCCGCCGGATGTTGAATTCGGTCTCGTCGGGTTTGAGTTCCTTCAGCAGTTCCTTCATCTGGTCCTCGTCTATCTTCCCCTGCACCCGTCCCGACTGGGCGAGGGCGACGATCTGTCGCTCGACCTGGTCGCCGAAGTCGGGCTTGGACATCTTCACCGAGTTGAGCCGCTTGCGCGCGCCGTCGGTGAGGTGCTGGCGGAGGATCGCCTTCTTCTGGGCCTCGGCGGCCTCCCGCTGGGCCTCGGCGGCCTCCCCGCCGCCCTCCCGTTGCTCCCTGAGCTGCTCCATCTTCTTCTCCCTGAGTTCGTCGAGGCGGTCGTCGTCGGGGTTCTCGCTCATCTTGTGGTGTAATTGCGGGTTGGAGCTGAAAATCATTACGGAGACGACCGTTCGACGAGCGGGGTGATCCGGTCGGGACGGCGAGGACGGGGGCGACGGCTCGGCGGGATCCGGTCGGGACGGCGAGGACGGGTGAGGCGACGGCCGGGGAGGATCCGGTCGGGACGGAGAGGCGGCGGCCGGGCGGACTCGGGCCGTCGGAAGAAAGCTCCGCCGCGTTCAGGCGTAGCGGTCGAGTTCCGGCCGGTCGAGGTCCTCGATGACTTCCTCGGCGGTGTCGTCGAGGAAGCTCTGGCCCTCGGGGGTGATCCGGCGACCCTCGCCCTCGGCGCGGCGGACCAGGTCCGCCTTCTCTAGCTGGACGAGGATCTCCCGGATGACCTTTCCGGAGGCGTCGGAGCGGTGGGTGCCGGCGACGCGGTAGCGGTTCGACCCCTGCTTGGCACCGCCGTACTCGGTCCGGAGGCGGCCGACGCCGACGGGGCCGTCTTTGGCGACCTTCCGGAGGACGCTCGCGGCGCGTCGCTCCCAGAAGTCCTCCTGTTCGGGGGGCAGTTCGCGGTTCGAGCCGGACTTGACGAACTGCGCCCAGTCCGGGCGCGCTATCGCGTCGCGATCCGCGAAGTCCTCGGCGACGGCCTCGATAAGGGCCTCCACCGGGACGTCGTACATCGTGGCCATGCGGCCGGATACCCCGCGCCGGCAGTTAAGGGCATCGTATTCGAGTTCGCGGGCGGTGGCCGCCGGGTCCCGGGCCGTCTCGGTCCGTCCGACCCGCCCCGGCCCCTTCCCCGGGTCCGCTCCCGTTCCGGGGTCGCCCCCCCGGATCCCGCCCAATTCCGATCCCGTCTCGCCCCGTCCCGGATCCCGCCCAATTCCGATCCCGTCTCGCCCCGTCCCGGATCCCGCCCCGGTCCGAGCCTGCCCCGTCCCGGATCCGCTCCCGGGTTACAGTAATTTTACTGTAAGCCATCCGCGGATCCGTCGCCCCCGTGGATTAATGCCCGGCGGGGACCGATCCCACTGCCATGGAGGACTCCGGGGCCGGCGACGGGAGGGCCGTGGACGGCGAGGAGGTGGGAGAACGGGGAGGGGTCGACGAGCGTGCGGCCCTCGCCCTCGTCGGCGACCTGGTGGACCGCGCGGGCGACGACGCGGCGGTGGTCGGCGACGCGGTGCTGACGACGGACATGCTCCACGACCGGACGGACTTCCCGGCCGGGACGACCCGCTACACCGCCGGCTGGCGGTCGGTCGCGGCCTCGCTGTCCGACGTCGCCGCGATGGGGGCCGGGGCCACCGCCGCCGTCGCGGTCTACGCCGCCCCGGCGTTCGTCCCCGACGAACTGTCCTCGTTCGTCGAGGGCGCACGGGACGTCTGTGCGGCCGTCGACGCCGAGTACGTCGGCGGTGACCTCGACACGCATCGGGAGTTCACCGTCGCAACGACCGCCCTGGGCCACACCGAGGATCCGGTTCCCCGGTCCGGCGCCTCGCCGGGCGAGGCGGTCTGTGTCACCGGGACGCTGGGCCGGAGCGCGGCCGCCCTCCGCCTGTTCGGGGAGGACCCGGACCGGGCCAACGACCTCTTCCGGTTCACTCCGCGGGTCGCGGCCGGCCGGGCGGTCGCCGACGCGGCGACGGCGATGATGGACGTCAGCGACGGCCTCGCGCGGTCGCTCCACCAGCTATCGGCCGCCTCGGACTGCGGGTTCGCCGTCGAGAGCGACGCCGTCCCCGTGGATCCGGCCGTCGAGGACGTCGCCGAAGGACCCGAGGACCGCCTGGCGATGGCGACGGCCTTCGGCGAGGACTTCGAACTGCTCTTCACCGTTCCCGAGGGGACGCTGTCGGCTGTCAGGGAGTCCGCACCGGTTCCCGTCGCGGTCCTCGGCGAGACGGTCCCCGCCGACCGGGGCGTCACGATGGACGGCGACCCGCTCCCCGACGAGGGCTACGTCCACGGCGAGGGGTAGGGGACGGGAACCGGACCCCTCACTGATGATGGCGATCGGGACCGGGAGTCGGACCCCTCACTGGATGATGGCGATCGGGACCGGGAGTCGGACCCCTCACTGGATGATGGCGATCGGGACCGGGGTGAAACAGAGCGCCCCGAGCACGAGCGTCAGGGCCCCGACGAGGATCCGCCGTCGGCCGAGAGGTTCGTCCTCGACGGGGGCGGCGGGGCCGACGAACGCGAAGAAGGCGGCGAACAGTCCCCAGAACACCCAGATGAACACGGCGTTGCCGGGCACCTCCCGGAAGTAGTAGAGGTAGCCCGCCAGGCCGAACAGGACCGCCGGGACGACGGCGGCGAGGGTCCGCTGGCGCTCGCCCAGCAGTGCCCGGGTGACGTGACCGCCGTCGAGTTGCCCGACCGGGATGAGGTTGAGAAAGGTCACGAACATCCCGACCCATCCGCCGATCACGACGGGGTTGACCGCCAGTCCCTCCGGGTAGGAGAGGGGCTGGCCCGTCGCCCACGCGATGAGGTACATCAGCGGCGGGAACCCGAGGTGGACCTGGACGGCGCCGGGGTCGTTCCGTATCGCTTCCGGGACGGTCACCGGGTCGAGGTGGAGGCCGACCGCCGTGACCGCGATGGTCGCCACCAGGCCCGCCAGCGGCCCCGCTATCCCGATGTCGAACAGTGCCTTCCGGTCCGGCATTCGACCCTTCATCCGGATCACCGCGCCCATCGTGCCGATGAGCGTCGGGATCGGGATGAAGTAGGGCAACGAGGCGTCGACGCCGTGGTACCGGCTCATCACGTAGTGGCCGAACTCGTGGACGCCGAGGACGCCCATGATGGCGACGGTGAAGGGCCAGGCGTGGACGATGTGTTCGGGGTTCTGCCCGAGGTCGATGTGGTACCAGGCGGCCCCGGCCCACAGGGTCGACAGCACCGTCGCCACCGCCAGGGCGGCGTTCTTCCAGGGGATCCCGTCGATCCCCACGCTGTGCGGTTCCGCGACGAGGACGTGCGGGCTCCGGGCGTGGGAGGGGTCGGCCCACACCGTCCCGCCGGGTTTGTTCACCTGCGAGTCGTTCCCGCCGATGCCGCCGTCGCCGGTTCCTCGCCCGCGTGGCCGGTCGTCGCGGGTCCAGGCGTCACGCCCGCCGGGTCCCCGGTCGTCGCCGGTCCAGTGATCCCTGCCGTCACCACCCGTACCGTCGGTCCCCCCGTTCGGAGTCGGGTCGGTCCCGGAGGGCGACCGGTCGCGGGTCGCGGCGGGGTCAGTCCCGGGGTCGTCGTCGCCCCGGTCGTCGCGGGTCGCGGCGGGGTCAGTCCCGGGGTCGTCGCTCCGGTCGTCGCGGGTCGCGGCGGGATCGGATCCCGGGCCGGGACCGGACCGGTCGGTCGTCTCCCGGGCCGTCCCGGACCGGTCGGCGGCATCGCGGGGTGTCCCGGACCCGGATCGGCCGGTCCCGCCGGTGCCGGACCTGGCTGGCGGTTCCGACGGGGACGGATCCCCCGGCGGGTCCACGCGGTCGGCGGTCGTGAGACGGACCTCGTAGCCCGCCTCCCGGAAGGCGGGCCAGACCTCCTCCATCAGGTGGTCGTGGGGAACCAGCGACTCGCCGTAGTAGAGGATCCGGTCGCCGTCCGTCCGGACCTCCTCGACGTGGAAGACCGCCTCCAGGGCGTCCGTCGGGGGACCGGACGGCGGCGCGTCGGCCTCGTCCATCGTCCCAACAGTCGGGGTCCGGAGGCATAAACCCCCGGAAGCCGGACCGACTGGCCGCCCCTCGGGCGGGCGACGAACGGTCGATCGTCACGGCGACGGAGGACCGCTCGGCACGGAGACGGACGACCTTCGGGATCGGGACCGATCCCCGGGCTCGACCGGTCGGCGGAGGGACGGATCGGCGATCGGCCCCCGGATTCGCGTGGTCGGTGGGCACGGTTCCGGGACCGGTCGGTGAGCACGGTTCCGGGACCGGTCGATGGGCACGGTTCCGGGACCGGTCGGTGGACGGATCTCGCGAGCGGCTGGGTCACACCACCGGCTACCGGTCGGGAGAAGCGGGGACCGCAGGGCGCGGTCCGGAGGAAGGGGGACCAGTTCGGGCGACGTTCAGGCGGGCTCGACCCGCCACGTGGTCGCGCTCGTGTACGACCACTTCTCGATCTCCAGGGTCTCGGCGGAGTCCTTCAGCTGGACCATCAGGGCGCCGATCTCCTTGGGCGAGAGACCGACCTCGTCGGCGATGAACTTGCTCTTGAAGTACAGTTCGCCGTCTTCGACCTTCTGTGCCAGGAAGCGACGAAGCCGTTCCTGCTTGTCCTGCGGTTCGGGGGCTTCGTCGCGTTCCGTGGAGGGCTCGGGTGTGGCGCTCATCTCGTATCGCCTCGACCATCCGTATTCCCCACACCCGCATATAAAGGAAGGACGCTTAGTAGCTTTTCAGCTCTGTTCAGTGGAAAAAAGGTCCGACTGCGATGTTTCACCACCTTTCAAAACTGCCTCAGGGGATTGGAGAAATTTTATCGCCCTCTCTGAGTCTTTAATCCGGGTCCTGGGAGAACGGGTATTTATCGGGCGGTCCCCGGCGCGAATCCGGCCGGATCCCGGCCGATCATCGCTCGCGAGGGGGTGCCGGCGGGTGCGGCGCGGGCCGGATCACCCCCGGATCCGCTGGGGGTCACTCGCGCTCGTGGACCCAGAACTCCTCTTCGACGGTGACCTCGCGCTTGAATATCGGAACCTCGTCCTTGAGGCGGTTGATCCCGTCCTCGACGGTCCGGAACGCCTCCTCACGGTGGCCCGCCAGTACCACCACGAAGACGATGTCTTCCCCGTACTCGATGACGCCGGTCCGGTGGTGCAGGAGAACCTCGAAGACCCCTTCGCGGTCGGTCAACTCGTCGACGATGTGGTCCATGCGGTCGGCGGCGACCCCCTCGTACTTCTCGAACTCGAGGAACTCGGTGGGCTCGTCGTCCGGGGCGTCCCTCGCACGGACGCGCCCGGTGAACGTCGCGATGGCGCCGGCTCGCTCGGCCTCCGGGGACCGCTTGGCCCGGGCCACCAGCGATTCGAGGGTCTCGTGGGGTTCGCCCCCCCGCAGTTCCTCGACGACGTCGTCCAGGTCCACGCCGTCGGCCGTCTCGGCGGCCGCGAGGACGGTCCCCTCCGTCTCGCGGTTCCCCAGAACGATCCGCGGGAGGTCCGCCCGGGGGAACCCCTCGACCACCGCGTAGTCGCACTCGGGGGCCAGTCCGTCGAGGACCCCGTCGAGGGACGCGTCCTCGCCCGTCCCGACCCACCGGCCGTCCTCGGAGACGCCGTAGGTCGCCGCAGCGCCCGCCGCCCGGTGGTCCGCCCCGGGGTCCGTACCGGCGTCCGGGTCGTCCCTGACGGTCCCGACCCGACCGTGCTTCGAGAGTCGTTCGACGAGTCGCTCGACGAGCCCCGGCCGTCCCGCGTCGGCGGGCCCGGCGACCCCGATGACCTTCATGTGCGATCGGTGGGGATCGCCCGGTTTGTAGGTGTCGCCTCCCCGGGATCCGGACCTGCGGTTACGCGGCGTTCCCGATCGAATGCGGCTCCCGACCGTCAGTAGAAGACGGCGTCGAGGACCAGTTCGACGACCCCCCGGTCGGTGCCGGGCGGACGGGACACCTCCGTCGTCCCGTACCCCTCGACGACGATCGTCGTTCGGACCTCCGTCGCGTAGTCGACCGTCGACCGGTTCCGAACGTAGTGGACCTCTATCCGGCGGATCCGGCCGGTCTCGGCCGAGACGGTCGCGCGGACCGACCCCTCGACGAAGATCTCCGGGTCGACGCCGCCCCCCGAGAACGCCGAAACCGTCTCCGGGTCCCGGCTCTCCAGGCGGATCCGGCCGTCGCTCCGGTCGAGGACGGTCCAGCCCCCGTCGTCCGCGGGGTCGTCGGGGCCGAGCGTACCGGTCAGGAGTTCCCGGTTCCCGTCCAGGACGCCAGGGTGGATGGGCATGACTAACAGGTCCGCTCGCCGCATCGCTTCCCGACCCGGGTCCAGATCAGCGGTCGCCACCCGCCCGGTGACGTACGCGGTCCCGTCGACGTAGGTGACGTGGACCACCTCCTCATCGGGCGGCTGGAGGCGTGCCGTGACGAGGACCTGTCCGTCCGGGCGGTCGAACCGCAAGCGGAGCGCGAGCCCGGGCGACCAGTTCCCGACGGTGCCGTTGGCGTACAGCCGGCGGGACTCGCTCCGGCGGGTCACCGCGTGGCTCGACCGTTCGGCACCGGTCAGTCCGTCGGCCACCACCCGGTCCGGGTCCGCGGTCTCGGCGACCGGTCCGGGGGCCGGCCCCTCGGCCGCCACCGGGCGGTGGTCGGCCACGCGGACGGCCCCGCCCGCGAGGGCGGCCCCGGTCAGGACCAGGGCGGCAAGCGCCACCCGGCGCCAGGGAACCGCCGCGCGGATCCCCGACGAGCCGTCGCCGGTCCCGGATGCGTCGCCGTCCGTCGTGGCCCGGACCTCGACCGCGACGGCGAGGGCGTGCCCGACGACGCCGGTGACGGTCACGAGGGCGGCGAGAGCCAGGAACAGGGGGAGTCCCCCCGCGTCCGACCCGGCGAACCGGTCGAGGACGAGGGTCGCGGGGACGGCGACGACCATCGGGGAGAGCACGAGCGCCCCTGCCAGCGCGCCGGTGCGGGCCGTCCGGCGGGGCGCCGAGAGGGCCCGGGCGGGCGCGGTCCTGGCGACCGACAGTCCACCCGGCGTCCCATCCCGGTCGGCGGCGGCCAGACCGACGACCGGGGATCCCGCGACGGCGGCGGCCCCCCGCCGGCCGACCGCCAGCGCGAACAGGAGCGCCAGCGGTGTGACGACCCAGTGCGGACGGACCCCGAGGGCGTAGGCGGTCGCCTCCAGGGCCGTCCCGGCCGAGAAGTAGACCGCGACGGCGGCCGCGGCCGCGAAGGGGAACGCCGCGACGACCAGGCTCCGGTGGACGAGGCCGGCGGCCAGGAGGGGTCCCGACCGCCCGACGAGCGACCGGACCGCGGTCGAGAGCGACTCCCCGCGGGCGAGCGCCCGGGCGGTCGCCGCCTTGGTCGGGAGCACCAGCACCAGCCAGAGTACCTCCAGGAGGACGACCGCGAGGCCGACCTGCAGGACGCTTCGGACGACGTCCAGCGTCGCCTTCGGTGCCCTCACCCCGAGGAACCCCCGTCGGGCGCTCCCCGAGGCGATGGCGACCAGCTCGGCGGCGGTTTCGACGGCCGGGCTCGCGACCCCCACTGCCAGGACCGTCCCCCACCAGACCGCCATCGAGGTAACGCCGACGACCAGGAGCGCGGGGCGGTCCCGGACCGTCGCGACCGCGTCGGCGAGTTCGGAACGCCACATCGACGGTCTCGGTGACCCGGGCCGGTCGGTTAAAACTACCGTCGGGATCCGGTGGGATCCGGGAAGGGTGGCGGGATCCGAGAGGAAAGGGGGGATGGAGTCCGAGAAGCCGGCGGCGGATCGGCTCTAGAGGAGGTCGTCGACGCCGCTCATCGTCTCGGCGAGGTGGTCGCGCTTCGCGACGCTGGCGGCGGCGTCGCCGTCGGCGAGGGCCCGTTCGAGGACCTCCTCCGCACCGGGGATCGGGTCGTGCGTCTCGACGAACGCCGCGAGGGCGAACTCGGCCTCGTCGGCACCGGTCAGTTCCCGGGCCTCGGCGTGGCTGAGTTCGCCGGCGACCCAGTCCCTGACGACCTCGCGGCCGACGGGCGAGAGCGGGGAGACGCCCTCCATCCCCAGCAGGTGGAGGGTCTTGGCGGCGGTCACCGGCACGACGCCGGCCTCGTGGCCGGCCTCGCCGACCCGGGCGCCGCCCGCGTAGGCCTCCAGAACGGTCGCCGCCTCCTCCGGGGAGCAGGGGAGGTCCCCGGCGTAGTCGGCCAGCGCCTCCGCCAGTTCGCCCCCGGTGTCGTCGACGGCCGCGACGCCGCGGTCGCGTTGCTCGTCGACCACCTCTATCCCCGCCGCGATCTCTGTCAGTCCCACATCCAGGGGTTCGCGGCCTTTCCGAATAAAAGTGTACGGATCACCCGACCGGTCGAGGGCCCGTCGCCGCAACGAACCTACCGGTGACCGGTAGGTTAATCGGGCCGAGACCCACCGCTATCGGGCGGTCCGTCCCGGGTTTAAATGTCTCCACCGGGCGAAGCCTCGCACATGAGCACGGTGGACGACGGCTGTCCGGAGTGTAGCGGGCGACTGAACGCGAGCGGCGACGAGACGGTCTGTGCGGAGTGTGGGCTGGTGGTCGCGGCCGACCGGATCGACCGCGGGCCGGAGTGGCGCTCGTTCGACGACGACGAGGAGAACCGCGAGCGGACGGGGGCCCCGCTGGACCGGTCGCGCCACGACCGGGGACTGACTACCGAGATCGGTTCGACCAGGGGGCTAGAGGGCCGGCGGCGGCGCCGGATGGCCCGCCTCCGCCGCCAGCACGACCGCACGCGGATCGCGAGCAAGTCCGAGCGCAACCGGGTGTACGGCTTCACCGAGATCCGGCGACTGACCGGGGAACTGGACCTCCCGCGGTCGGTGCGGGACTTCGCCTGCAAACTGTTCGAGACGGCCCAGGACCGGGACCTGCTCCGGGGCCGGTCCATCGAGGGGTTCGCCGCCGCCGCGGTGTACGCGGCCTGCCGGACTAACTCCGTCTCCCGGACACGGTCGGAGGTCACCGACACCGCGCGGGCGGACGCGGACGAACTGGCGGCCGCCTACGACGCCCTCAACCGCGAGGTCGGCCTCCGGACGGGCCCCATCGACCCCCGGGAGTACCTCCCCCGGTTCGCGAGCCAGCTGGACCTCTCGGCGGAGACCGAGGCCCGCGCCCGCGAGGTGGCCACCCGCGCCCGCGAGGCAGGCCGGATCGGCGGGCGCAACCCGTCCGGGGTGGCGGCGGCCTGCCTCTACGTCGCCGCCGACCGCCGGGACGAACCGCTCACCCAGGCCGAGGTGGCGGAGGTGGCCGACGTCTCGCCGGCGACCGTGCGGGATACCCGGAACGCTATCCTCGATTGACTGCCGGGGCGAGGACTCTTCCGGCCGGCCCCCCAACCCCGACCGTGGACCCGAACGAGATCCGTCGCGCCTGGGAGGGGATCGCACGGGCCTACGCCGAGGCCCGGGACCCGTCGGGCTCGGACGCCGACCTCCTCGCGGATCTGGTGGCGACGCTCCCGGACGACCCCCTCGTCCTCGACGTCGGCTGTGGGGACGGGGCCCGGACGCTCGCGAACCTCCCCGGGGGGCGCGTCGGTCTCGACGTCTCCCGGGCGGGGCTGGAGATGGCCGCCGAGACGGTCCCCGGTGCCCGCCTCCTCCAGGCCGACATGCGGTCGATCCCCCTGCGTGCGGGGACCGTCGACGCCGTCACCGCCTACCACGCGGTCTTCCACGTCCCTCGCGAGCGCCACCCCGAGGTCTACCGGGAGTTCGCCCGCGTTCTCAGGCCCGGCGGGCGACTGCTGATGACCGTTCTTATTTTCAGTAGTATTTGGTAGTGTTCAGCCGTGATCGGTAGCACTAGCGAGGACGTGCAGTGTCACACTACCGCTGGGCCGCCGCAGGCCCGTGTTACTACCGTGATTTTGGTGCAGTCCACCCGTGTCGGTCTCACCACGCTTCGCGGTGAGTGGCGCGGCACGGAACCGAGACAGTCGGGTCTGACGACCGCTCGCCACATCCTGTTGGTCGGTCGCGGACTGAACGCCAGCAGAACGGGCACCTGACGGTGATGGAAAGCTGGCGTGATTCCCCGCCTCCATATAGGCGACGGGAGTCGCCACTTCCATCTTGGATTCAGATAGGTGCTTTCTGCCGACGTTGAGTGCACCCACCACGTCTCGGTCGCACTCGTAGCCACACGCCGGACAGTGGAAGTGCCCGCCGTGGCGACACTCCGTGTGGTCGTCCGGCGCCTTCACCGTCCGGCCTCGTTCGCCACACCGGGGACAGTACCGCGAGGTGCCCCACGGATTCACCCTCTCCACGTCGATGCCGACCAATTCAGCCTTGTACGTGACGAGATCGAGTAGTTCACCACGCGCCCACGACGAGATCGACCACGCCACAGCACCGCTCGTCCCCGATGACTCCAGTTGGCCGAGCGACTCGAAGACGATGGCCTCACACCCGGATTCAATAGCCAGCCACACCAACTCGTTCGCCACGTCGTGTTGGATTTGCTCGCGGAGTCGGCGTTCTTTCCGGCGTGTCTGCCGGTACTCAGCGAGCAAGTGATCGAAGCGGTCGGTATGGGCATTGCCCTGCCGTCGCAGTTCTGCGAGGCGGTCATTGATTCCGTCAGCGTCACGTTTCACGCGGAACAGTTTGTTCTTGCTCGGATGGACAAGGAACTCCGGCGGGGCGATCTGTGTCAGCCCATCGTCCTCTTCAACGGGAACGCAGGTGACTTGCTTTTTGACGCCAAGATCGACCGACAGGACACGCCCATCCACCGTCTCACACTCGGGTTCGGGGATGGCGACCGGCACGTCCAGCGTGTAGCCGTGTTCGCTGGCGTGGAGCGTGGGTGCTTTCAGGCGTCCCGTGGCGAGCAACTTTCGAAATCGGTTGTGGATGGGAAACCGGAGGTCGTGAGCCGGCCAGTCGTGGTGACTGTCCGGTGACAGCGAATCCGGCGCGTTCAGCGTCACGACTAGCTCTGTGTCTTCGACCGACAGATCGTGGATGTGGTAGTCGCCCGTATCGGGTGCATACGGGAGTGTGCCGTTCGGTTCGGGACAGTCCACAAGCTCTGTGTACGTGGTGGGGAACCGCCCGTGGGTGTCGTAGTAGTCGTTGAGTTGCTCGACGACGGCTTCGAGGACGCGCCACTCGATGTATGGTGAGTCCTCGTCGAACAGTCTGTTGCGGAGTCGATGCCAGCCGATCCGCCTGATTTTGCGCTCGGCAACGGTGTCGGTGACGAACTGAAAGGCGTGGTACTCGTCGGCGTGGGCGTCGAGAACGTGCGTGACGCGGTGGTAGACACACCGCTTGAACCGACTATATACGTACTCCTCGACACCCTCGAAGGCATCGTGGTCGTCGTCACGGATGTACGTGTAGGACTGGCCAGCGTGGTCGCTGATGGCGTCGAGATGGTGGTCTTGCCAGTATTCGTCGGAGAGCAATCGTCGGGTGTGCTTTCGGACGAGCGTGGTGAGGCGGTCGCAGGCCTCGTGATGCTCGTCGGGGATGTGGAACTGTTCGGTGAGTTGCATCGTCATTCGTCGTCGGGTGGCGATGTCCGCACGAGTTTCACGTCTGCACCAATCCAGGCTTTTGGAGCGGTGACGTGTGCGCCACCGCTCCCGAACGGTTTGACCTCTCGCTCAACGATTTCTTCACCCTCGATTTCGTGTCGATCTCTCACACCTTTCTATATGTATTGCATATTGACAAAGGTTGTGTTACTGAATACCTCTAAACACTACTGAATTATACTAACTTCATTAACAGTTACGAACCCTCCCCGGCGGTCCGTTCGAGACGGTGCGGGAGGGCTGGATGGGCGGGCGGATGTTCTTCTCGGCACCCGGTCGGGACCGGACCCTCGACCAGCTAGCGGCCGCCGGCTTCGAGGACCTCCGGGTGGAGACGGTGGACGACCCCCTCGGGAGCACCAGCGAGTTCGTCTTCGGTACCCTCGGGGAGTAGCCAGGGCGGTCGACGGGGATCCCCCCGGCGCGAAACGCCCGCTGACCGGTTAGCCAACGTTCAAGCCCTCGAGCGAACTACGGGTGGTATGGACGCCTCCGACCTGGTCGACGAGGTACGGGACGAGCGGGAAACCGAACTCTCGCGCCTCGGCTCCTCGAAGTCGCTGTTCGCCGCCACCGGCGGCGAGATGGACGCCGACGCGGTACTCGCGGCGGCCGCCGACGTCGCCGCCGGCGCGCGCGACGCCTACCGCGGGTGGGCCGACGACGAGGACCACGGGGACGCGGCGGCCCTGTTCGCCGACGTCGCCGACGCCGAGGCCGACCGGTACGAGACGATCGCGGGAGAACTCGACGACCACGACCCGGACCCCCCGCGAGTCTACGACCACCTCGACGGCCTGGACGGGACTGCCGAGCGGATCGGCGGGCTGCTGGGCGAGACGCTGGTGACCGACGCCCACCTGGGCCAGGTGGTCGGCTTCTTCGTCGGCGACGCCGACCCCCGGACCGCCAGCACGTTCCGGGGGATGGGCGACGACGTGGAGGACCGTCTGGATCGGGTGCTCGACCTGGCCGACGGGGCCCTCGACGGCGACGAGTTCGAGCGAGCCCTCGCGGCCGCCGACGGGGTCGTCGGCGCCGCCTACGACGAGTACGTCGACAGCCTGGAGACACAGGGCGTCAACCCCAAGCCGGTCTGCTGAAACCCCGAACGGGTCGATCCCACCGAAGCGCCGACCCTACTGTTCGACCGTCCCCTCGGTGGGGGCATCGCCCTCGGCTGCCCGGAGGTACCGCTCCAGGAGCGCGGGGAACTCCCGGCCACGGCGGTGCCGGAGGCCGAAGTCCTCGGCCCAGGGGACGATACCGGTGTCCTCGGTGACGACGCAGGCGTCCAGTTCGCGGGCGAGAACCAGCAGGTCGAAGTCCGCCCGGGAGTCCAGCAGACCGCGCCGGAGTGCCGAGCGATACTCGTCGCGCAGGTCGGCGACCACGCGGTCGACCGGGTCGTCGGCGTCGGCCCGGCGGACCGCGGCCTCCGAGACGTCCAGCCCCCGGTCGACGCGGTCGGACAGTTCCTCGACGAACCCGCCGACGACCTCGGCGGGGACCGCCACCTCGTGGCGGGCCGGCGTCTTCGTCACCACCCAGTTGTCGAGGGTCGAGCGCACGTCCTCCGGGACCTCCCTGGCCGCGAGGATCCCCGTCAGTTCGTCGTGGACCGCCGGTGGAACGTAACAGGCGACGTCGAGCGACAGGGTCGCCTCGGCGACCAGGTCGAGTACGCGCCGGAGCGCCGCCGCCAGGTCCTCGCCGTCGCGTCGGATCCCCTCCGTGAGAAGCGCGGACGTGTCGAGCACGAACCGCCCGCCGAGCGGGTGGTCGGGCATTACGGGGGGTACGGGGGAGGGGAGTAAAAAGCGCGGGGGCGCGTCAGACGCGGCGCTTGCGGGCGATCGCGGTGCTCACTCGGCGACGAGGCCGTCGCCGTCGACGCGCATCACGGCCTCGCCGTCGGCGAGGTTGGGGGCGTCGACCAGGCGGACGATCCGCTTGTCGCCCTTGGACTTGCGGAGGTAGATCCGGAACGTCGAGGTGTGACCGAGGATGTTCCCGCCGATGGGCTGGGTGGGGTCGCCGAAGTACGAGTCCGGGTTCGACGCCACCTGGTTGGTGACCACGACGGCGGTGTTGTTCAGGTCGCCGATCCGCATGAGGTCGTGGAGGTGCTTGTTGAGCTTCTGCTGGCGTTCGGCGAGTTCGCCACGACCCACGTACTCCGCGCGGAAGTGCGCGGTCAGCGAGTCGACACACAACAGGCGGACGGGGTAGTCGTCGTCCTGGCTGTCGCTCGCCAGTTCCTGGGCCTTCTCGGCCAGGAGGATCTGGTGGTTGGAGTTGAACCCCTTCGCGACGTGGATCTTGTCGAGGACGTCCTCGATCAGTTCCTGCATGGCGTCGTCGTCGCCGGGGTCGCCCTCGATGTCCCGGTCGTCCATCGTCGCCTGGATGGCCTCGTCGGGGAGCCCCCGCACCATGTCGTCGATCCGCTCCGGTCGGAAGGTGTCCTCGCTGTCGATGAAGATCGCGCTGCCGTGGAGGCCGCCGTGCTCCTCGGGGAGCTGGACGTTGACCGAGAGCTGGTGGGTCACCTGGGACTTCCCGGAGCCGAACTCGCCGTACACCTCGGTGATCGACTGGGTTTCGACGCCGCCACCGAGGAGGTCGTCCACCTCGTCGACGCCCCACGTCAGCTTGCCGATCTCGCGGCGGCGTTCGAGGACGGTCGCGCCGCTCTCGAAGCCGCCGACGTCGGCCGCCTCGCGGGCCGCCTGGATGATGTCGTTCGCCGTCGATTCGCCGATGTCCGCCGCGTTCGAGAGCTCCCCGGGGGAGGCCACCGCCAGCCCCTGGAAGTCGTCGAAGCCAGCGTCCTGGAGCTTGTCTGCAGTCGCCGGTCCCACGCCGGGCAGGTTCTGGAGTTCCGCGTCTGCTGCCATGGTCGTGGATCCGACCCCCTGCCACATAAACTCCCGTTAACAGGGATGTGAAAGTGAAACCAATACACTGCGAGGGGACGATACGATCCGGGATCGGCGGGTTTAGGTGCGGTGGCGGGTGCCGGGGCCGATCCCGGGATCGGGCGGCGTCCCCCCAAGCGAACCCTTTTTGCGCCGTCCGGCGCGAGGGACCACCATCAGAATGACGCGAGATACCGACGGCCACGACCCGGGGGAACGAGAGACGGATGATCGGGCGGTGACCGACGGTGTCCCCGCGAGCGAGGTGAGCGGGGGCTCGTCGGAGCTCCGGTCCGACGGTGGCGCGGACGCCGAGGGGGCCGATGACGTGACCCTCGATCCCTGGGGATCCTCGACGGTCGCGGACTACCGGAAGCTGTTCGAGGAGTTCGGCATCGAGGAGTTCGACGAGGTACTGGGGGAGGTGCCCGACCCGCACTACCTGATGCGTCGGGGGGTCATCTTCGGCCACCGCGACTACCGGCCCGTGGCGAACGCGATGCGGGACGGCGAGCCGTTCGCCGCGCTGTCGGGGTTCATGCCCACCGGCGACCCCCACATCGGTCACAAGCTGGTGTTCGACGAACTGATCTGGCACCAGCAGCAGGGCGGGGACGCCTACGGTCTGATCGCCGACCTGGAGGCCCACAGTGCCCGCGACCTCCCCTGGGACGAGATAGACGAGCACGCCCGGGACTACGTTCTGAGCCTGCTCGCGCTGGGGTTCGACCCCGAGGAGGGGGAACTCTACCGCCAGTCGGACAACCGCGAGGTCCAGGACCTCGCCTTCGAACTGGGCATCGAGGCCAACTTCTCGGAACTGGGGGCCATCTACGACTTCGACGGCGAGACGGACGTCTCGCACATGCAGTCGGTCGTCACCCAGATGGCCGACATCCTCTCCCCGCAACTGGACGAGCCCAAGCCGACGGTGATCCCGGTCGGTCCCGACCAGGACCCCCACGTCAGGCTGGCACGGGACCTGGCCGCCAGGGTGCGGTACTTCGGCGTCACGGAGGCGTACGCGAGCTTCGAACTGACCGACGCCGAACGGGAACTGGTCGGGGTCGCCTACGACCGCCGGGAGGAATACGCCGAGGACCCGGACCGCCCCCGCTGCGTCGAGGCCGCCGAGTGGCTGGCGGAGTACGAGACGGCCGCGACGGCGGCCCGCGACGCCGCGGTCGAGAAACTGGAGAACGCCGGCAAGGAACCGCTCCGTCCCCGGGTTCGCTTCCTCGACCGCAACGCCACAGAGGAGGCCTTCGAGGCGCTGGTCGACGCCGTCGACGGCGAGAAGCGCGTCTACGAGGCCCACGTCGACGCCTTCGACCGCTCCCGGGAGGAGGCGGAGGACCTCGCCCGCGAGGTCGAACTCGACCAGGGCGGCTACGGCTTCCTGCCGCCCTCGTCGATCTACCACCGGTTCATGACCGGCCTCACCGGCGGGAAGATGTCCTCGTCGGTGCCGGCCTCGCACATCTCCCTGCTGGACGACCCCGGGGACGGCTACGACAAGGTGAAGGCCGCCACCACCGGGGGCCGCGAGACGGCCGAACTCCAGCGCGAACTCGGCGGCGAGGCCGACGAGTGTCCCGTCTACGAACTGTACGCCTACCTGCTCGCTGGCGACGACGACGAGTTCGCCAAGGAGGTGTACGACGAGTGCGTCGGCGGCGAGCGACTGTGCGGGGACTGCAAGGAGCAGGCCGCCCGGTTGATGGAGGAGTTCCTGGCGGAGCACCAGGAGAAGCGGGCGGAACTGGAGGAGGCACTCGACGACCTGGACATCGACTTCGAGACGGATCGGCGGCGGTAGTCCGCTGTCGGATCCGGGGTCGTCGGCGTCCTCGCCGGCGTCCGCGACGGTGACCGTTGCCCCTGGTCGGATCGGGGTGTGTCTCGGCCTCGCCCCGCGCGATCGGTGCCTCGGAACGCTTTTCACCGGGGATCCCGTCACGCCCTCACATGGCACCCGAACCCCACCGCCGGTGCCGGCGTGCAGGCGACAGACCGACGGCCAGCCCGGGGTTCGGCTTCTTCTTCGCGGGGTAGGGGCGGTGGACGCCGCCGCCGGTCGGCGGCCGAAACCGTCCCCCGCGATCGGAACTGACAACTGACCACCCGGCGCTACCCCGACCAACGAGCGAACGACATGCGACTACCACGATCACAGGCCGCGGTACTGGAGGCCGCGAGCGCGACCGACGCACAGTCGATAGACACCCTCGCCGAGGCGACCGGGCTTCCCCCGGAGACGGTCGCCCGCGCCGCCTTCGAACTGGAAGAGGAGGGGCTGGTCGAGGTCGAGGAAGAGGAACGCGAGGAGACGGTGCTGACCGACGAGGGGTCCGAGTACGCGGAGGACGGGCTTCCGGAGGTCCGACTCTACCGCGCCGCCGTCGCGGCCGGCGCCGACGAAGCGCCCGTCCCGATGGGCGAGGTCGTCGGGGCCGCCGACCTGGGCGACCGCACACAGATCGCGCTGGCGAACTACGGCCGGAAGGGCTACGGGTCGGTCGAGTCCGGCGAGATAACGGCCGACCCGGACGCCGACCCGGACGCCGACGCGGAGGCGACGGCACTCGACGTGCTGGCCGACGACGAGGCCGACGTGGACGAGGGGACCCCCGACCGCCTGGAACGCCGTGACCTGGTCGAGCGCCACAGTTCGACCGTCCGCCGCGTCCGCCTGACCGACGAGGGCGTCACCGCCCTGATGGAGGGGATCGAGACGGTCGAGACGGCGACCGAACTCACCCCCGGGATGCTCGCCAGCGGGGAGTGGCGCGACGTGGAGTTCGGCGAGTACAACGTCGAGGCCGACGCTCCGTCGGTGACCGGCGGGAAGGTCCACCCGCTCCGGGGGATGATCGAACGCGTCAAGGAGGTGCTGGTGGGGATGGGGTTCCAGGAGATGGACGGCCCCCACGCCGACGCAGACTTCTGGATCAACGACTGCCTGTTCATGCCCCAGGACCACCCGGCCCGCACCCACTGGGGCCGGTTCGCTCTGGACCACCCGAGCCACATCGACGACCTGCCCGAGGACCTGGTCGACCGGGTCGAACGGGCCCACCGCGAGGGGGTCGGCGAGGACGGCGAGGGGTACCACTCGCCCTGGGACGAGGACTTCGCGAGGGCGCTGGCCCTGCGGGGCCACACCACCTCGCTGTCGGCCCGGTACCTCTCGGGGCACCAGATCGGTGACCTGGAGCCGCCACAGCGCTTCTTCAGCATCGAGAAGGCCTACCGGAACGACGAACTCGACGCCACCCACCTGCTGGAGTTCTTCCAGATAGAGGGGTGGGTGATGGCCGAGGACCTCTCCATCCGCGACATGATGGGGACCTTCGAGGAGCTGTACGCCCAGTTCGGGATCACCGACCTGGAGTACAAGCCGACCTACAACCCCTACACGGAGCCGAGCTTCGAGCTGTTCGGCGAGCACCCCGAGACCGGCGAGGTCATCGAAGTCGGTAACTCCGGCATCTTCCGGCCGGAGATGCTCGAACCGCTGGGGGTCGACTGCGACGTGATGGCCTGGGGGCTGGCCGGCGAGCGACTGATGATGCTCACGACCGGTGCCGAGGACATCCGCGACGTCCACGGGACGCTGGTCGACCTCGACTACCTGCGGAACGAGGAGGTGATCCGCTGATGCCCACCGTCGACATCGACACGGACGAACTCCGCCGCCTGACCGGTCACGACGAGAAGGACGACGAGCAACTCAAGACCGACCTGTTCTCGCTCGGCCTGGAGTACGAGGGCGAGACGGAGGAGGGCGACCTGCGGTTCGAGTTCGAACCCGACCGGCTGGACCGCCTGTCGGTCGAGGGGGTCGCCCGGTCGCTGCGCTACCAGTACGGCGACGACCGCGGGGTGTACGTCCCGAACACCAACGACCCCGACTGGACCATCCGGGTCGAGGACGTCCCCGAGGAGCGGCCCTACGTCACCGGGGCCGTCATCCGTGGCGTGGACCTCGACGAGGCGGCCCTGGAGTCGCTCATCCAGCTCCAGGAGAAGCTCCACGCCACGATGGGCCGCAAGCGGGCCAAGGGCGCCATCGGCGTCCACGACCTCGCGATGCTGAAGGGCGAACGGCCCGGCCAGGGCGAGGGGCAGTCGATCCGGTACACGGGCGTCGCCCCCGACGGCGACCGGTTCGTCCCCCTCGACTCGGACCGGGAGAGCTGTTCTCGTTCCCGCCGGTGATCAACGGTCGCCGGACCGAGGTCACGACCGAGTCCCGGGAGCTGTTCGTCGAGATGACCGGCACCGACCAGTGGACCATCGACCGGATGCTCAACGTCGTCTGCTACGCGCTGGACGCTCGCGGCGCGACGGTCGAGTCCGTCAGGGTCGAGTA
The DNA here is from genome assembly GCA_003023195.1 of Halobacteriales archaeon QS_8_69_26. GTDB lineage: Archaea > Halobacteriota > Halobacteria > Halobacteriales > SW-7-71-33 > PXRX01. The sequence continues at coordinate 100,721 of PXRX01000028.1, read as the reverse complement.
CGGCGACGAGACGCTCGTCCGGCCGGACCTCTCGACGAAGACCAAGACCGTCGCCCACGAACGGATCGAGTCGCTCCTGGGGATCGACCTCGACCCGGAGGAGGTGCTGGACCTCCTGGAGCGGTCCGGCCTGGGCGGCGAACGCCAGGAGGTGGGGGACGACGAGCTTGCGTACGAGGTTGAGGTGCCACCCTACCGGGTCGACGTCCTCCACCCGGTGGACGTCGTCGACGACGTGGGCCGGGCCTACGGCTTCAACGAACTCGAACCGCGCTACCCCGACGTGAGCACCGTCGGCGGCCGCCACGACCGATCGCTCCTGGAGGAGGCCGCCCGCACTCAACTGGTGGGCCTCGGCTTCGAGGACACCCTGAACTTCCACCTGATCGGCACCGACCAGCTACAGGACCGGATGAACCTCGCGCCCGAGGAGTACCCCGACGCCGCCGGCGCCGGCGACCCCGTCCGGATCAAGGAGCCCTACAGCGAGTCCTACGAGGCGGTCCGCACCTGGGCGCTGCCCTCGCTGCTGATGGTCCTGGAGAACAACACCCACCGGGCCTACCCCCAGGACCTCTCCGAGGTCGGGTTCGTCGCCGAAGTCGACGAGAGCGAGAACACCAACGTCGCCGAACACCGGTCGGTCGCCGGCGTCCTCGCCCGGACCGACGCCTCCTACGAGGACGCGAAGGCCCGCCTGCAGGCACTCGCCCGCAACTTCGGCGTCGAACTGGAAACACCGGCGACCGAGCACCCGACGTTCATCCCCGGCCGCGCCGCCGCCGTGGTCCTGGACGGCGAAACCGTCGGGGTCGTCGGCGAGGTCCACCCCGAAGTGATCGTCGAACACGACCTGGAGGTGCCGGTGGCGGCCTTCGAGTTCCGCCTGGACGCCCTGGAGTGACCGTCCCCGGCTCCGGTTCTCCGGCCGACCGGATCCCGGTGACTACCGGTCCTCGACCGGTTCGTGGACGGCGCGGTAGCCGTCGGCCGTCTCTTTCATGCGCTCCACTGCGTAGAGGCGGATCCGTCGCTCCTGTTTCGTCCGCACGAGGAAGTCGTAGTGTTCGGCCTCGTAGCCGAAGTCGTCGCCCTCGGCCCGTCGCTCCGCGACGAACGCCCGGTGGTCGGCGAGGCGCTCCTCGACGACGTCGCGGGAGTGGTCCGGGACGGCGTCCACCCGGTCGTCGAACGCGCGGGCGAACTCGGGTTCTATCTCGTAGCCCACCGAGTCCCGGGCGGCAACCATCGCGGCGAGGCTGGTCGTTCCGGTTCCCCAGAAGGGATCCAGAACGGTGTCGCCGTAGACGCTGTACATGTTGACCAGGCGGTAGGGGACCGCGAAGGGGTAGGCGCCGGACCGGTCGCGGGGGTCGTCCCCGCCGTAGGCGTCGCCGTCGAGGGCCTGGCGCTCCCCCCGGACCCCGGTCCAGACGTCCGAGAACCACCGGTTGCGCTCCTCCCAGAAGTAGGCGGCCTCGTAGCGGCGGTCCGCGCCGGGGTCGAACTCCCGCTGGCCGGGGCCGTTCCGGAAGACCAGCACGTACTCGTGTTCGAGCGTGACGTAGGCGTTGGGTGGGATCATCCCGCTACCCATGAACTTCGCCGCCGAGTTGACGGGTTTTCGCCACAGGATCTCGGGGAGTGGATCGAACCCCAGGTCCTCGAAGGCGTCGACGATTCGCGAGTGGTTCCCGTAGACCCGGAAACTGTCGTCGACGGTCCGGGTCGCGTCGCCGACGTTGACGCAGGCGACCCCGCCGGGGACCAGCACCCGGGACAGTTCGGCCCACACCTCGTCCAGTTGCGCGTGCATGGCCTCGAAGGCGCCCCGGCCGTCGCCGGCCGCCAGGCGCTCCTCGACCGCCGGGTCCAGGTCGGCGAAGAGGTCGTCCCACATCTCGATCATCGGGTACGGTGGCGAGGTGACGACGAGTTCGACCGAGTCGTCGGGCAGGGCCAGGTTCCGGGCGTCGCCCACGACGACCCTGTGGTCCGTCTCCATCCGTTGCCCACTCCCGGGGGCGGCGGCTTAGTCACTTCGGACGCGGGACGGCCACTACCGGGTCGGGCGCGGGGTGGTCTCACCGGATGCGGAGCGGGGTGGCTCCACCGGATGCGGAGCGGGGTGGCTCCACCGGATGCGGAACGGGGTGGCTCCACCGGATCCGAGCCGGGGTGGTCCCGCCCGGCCTGCCGGATCCGCGACGGGACGGTTCCCGGATCGCCCCGGATCCACCCCAGATCGGGGGAAATCCAGGGTTTCCGGCGAAAGTTTGAAAGTTCGACCAGTCCACCACCTTCCATGGCACGGAAGTTCGAAACCGACTGGACCGCCGACCGCCGGACGTACCTGCGCGCGGTGGGAGCGATCGGTGCGGCAGGCGCGTCGACGGCGATCGCGGGGTGTCTGGGCGACCAGGAGGAGATCGTTCCCGGAACTGCGTCCGGGTTCGCACCCTTCGAGTACATCAACGACGACGGCGATCTGGTCGGGTTCGACGTCGAACTCGCCGAGGAGGCCATCGACCGCGCGGGCTACGGGGTCGGCGATTGGGTCGACCAGGAGTTCGACACGCTGCTGGCGTCGCTTCAGAACGAGGACTTCGACCTGGCGGCGGCGGCGCTGTCCATCACTCCCGAGCGCCAGCAGAACGTCGACTTCACCGACCCGTACTACGAGGTCAACCAGGCGGTCGTCGTCCGCGAGGGCGGTGACTTCTCCCCGAGCGGTACCGACGACCTCTCCGGCCGGGTGATCGGCGCCCAGGGCGGGACGACCGGCGAGGGCGAGGTGGACAAGCTCATCGACGACGGGGTCGTCGACGAGGACGACAAACGCACGTACGACAACTACGTCCTGGCGATCGAGGACCTGGAGAACGGCAACATCGACGCCGTGGTCGTCGACGTCCCGGTCGCCCGGAACTTCGCCGACAGCCGGTCGGTCGAGGTCGCCTTCACCATCGAGACCGGCGAGCAGTACGCCTTCGCCATGCGCAACGGCGACGAGCGGATCCCCGAGATCAACGACGCGCTCACCGAGATACAGGACGACGGCACCTACGACGACCTCGTCCAGAAGTACTTCCAGTAACCTCGATGGACCCGATCCCGGTTCTCCAGGCCGTCCCGGCGGATCCGGCGTCGGTCGTCCGGGTAGCGTCGTCGACCCCGCTCCCGCCGGAGTTCGCGGGCCAGCTAGAGACCCGGGACTGGGCGTTCGTCGCCGAGAACTGGCACTTCCTGGCGCTCGGGACGGCCGTGACGGTCCTGCTGACGGCCACCAGCCTGGCGCTCGGGTTCCTGCTGGGGTTCCCGGCCGGCACCGTCGAGTTCTACGGGGACGGCTGGCTCCAGGCGGTCGTCAGCACCGTCGGCGTCTTCCTCCGCGGGACGCCCATCGTCGTGCTCATCGTCCTGTTCGCGTTCGGGTTACCGATCCCTCGGATCGGGACCGTGCCGGTGCTCGAGGTCCGGCTCTCGAACTTTCTCGTGGCGATACTGGCGCTCGGACTGCGCAGTGCCGCCTACCAGGCCCAGGTGTTCCGGGGGGCCATCGCCTCCGTCGGCGAGGGACAGATGCGGGCCGCCCGCGCCGTCGGGATGACCGAGATGTCGGCCATCCGCCACGTGGTCTTTCCCCAGGCCGTCAGGCGGTCGATCCCGGGGTTCCAGAACGAGTTCACCATCGTCCTCAAGGACACGAGCATCGCCTTCGCCATCGGCATCGCGGAGTTGCTCACCCAGGCCACCCGCCTGTACCTCCGACCCGGTCGGGACACCGCCGTGACCGAGGTCGTCCTGACCATCAGCGCGGTCTACTTCGTACTCACCTTCGGGACGAACCGCACGCTGGATTACCTCGACGAGGCCTACGCCGTCCCAGGGGAGGGGTCGGGATGAGCCTGCTCCGCGTCGAGGACGTCCACAAGTCCTACGGGGACGAGCGGGTCCTGGAGGACGTGAGCTTCGCGATGGACCCGGGCGACGTCGAGGTGGTCATCGGTCCCAGCGGGTCCGGGAAGTCGACCCTGCTGCAGTGTATCAACCGGCTGACCGAGGTCGACGACGGCGAGATACACCTCGACGGCGAGGAGATACACCGGATGGACGAGAACGAACTCCGCCGCCGGGTCGGGATGGTCTTCCAGGAGTTCAACCTCTTCGCCCACCGGACCGCGCGCGGCAACGTCACCCTCGGCCTGACCGAGGTGCTAGGGATGGGAAAGCGCGAGGCCCGCGAACGGGCCGACGACTACCTCTCGCGGGTGGGCCTGGCGAACCAGGCCGACTCCTACCCGGCGGAGCTGTCGGGCGGGCAGAAACAGCGCGTGGGGATCGCCCGCGCCCTGGCGATGGACCCGGAACTGATCCTGTTCGACGAGCCGACCAGCGCGCTCGACCCGGAACTCGTCGGGGAGGTGCTGTCGGTGATGGCCGACCTCGCCGAGGGCGGGATGACGATGCTGTGTGTCACCCACGAGATGGGGTTCGCCCGGTCGGCCGCCTCGACGCTGACGTTCCTCGACGATGGCCGGATCGTCGAGCGGGGACCGCCGGAGGACCTGTTCGAGCGCCCGGAACGGGACCGCACGAGGGCGTTCCTCGGTCGGCTCACCGACGTGCACGGTGGAACCTGAGATGTCCGGTGACGAGGACGGATCCGACTCCGGACCGGGCGGGGCGCCCGACCCGGAGTCCGGGTCGGATCCCGGAGCCGACGGTGCGACCGGCCAGGACTCCGGAAGCGCGGCGGGGTCAGGCCCTGGAGGTGCGGCAGGGTCGGGCCCGGACGGCGTGCCCGGACCGGGGAGCAACCCCGCGACGGATCCCGGAACCGCGGCAGGGGCCGGGACCGCCACCGGAACCGGTACCGGGACGGGGTTGGCCGAGGAGGGAGTCGCCGGGGCGGACGTCGCCGAGTCCCGGGGGACCTCGGTCGGCGAACTCCCGGGACGCCGGCGACTGGTCGTCGCCGCCATCGGGATCGCGTTCTGGACGTGGCTGGTCGCGCGGTGGGCCTACCACAGCACCCTGCTGGACGACCTGTTCACGGCCCTCGGCGCGCCCGACGTGATCCGGTCCGAGCAGGGGGTCCGGGCCCGGGAGCCGTGGTTCCCCGCGGGGCCGTTCGAGGCGGCCGCCGACGCCGTCGGCGGGGTCGCGGCCTCGCTCGGCCTGGCGTCCGCCCTGCTGGACTGGCTCCGCTGGGTGCTGGACCTGGCGGCCTTCGCCACCGAAGTCGCGCCGGCCATCGCCGCCGGGGCGTACTTCACCGTCTACCTGACCCTGGTGTCGATCCTCCTGGGACTGGTGATCGCGGTCCCGCTGTCGGTCGCGCGGGTCTACGGTGGACGGCTCCTCTCGGGGGTCGCGCTGGTCTACACCGAACTGATCCGCGGGACGCCCCTGCTGGCCCAGCTGTTCCTCCTGTACTTCGGACTGCCCCTGGCGAGCATGATCGGTGACGTGGGCTTCGTCGGAAGGGGTGCGATCCCCCGCGAGGCGGTCTTCGTCGCCATTATCGGCTTCACGATCAACTCCTCGGCCTACCAGTCCGAGTACATCCGGTCGGCGCTGGAGTCGGTCGACCCCGGCCAGTTGCGCGCCGCACGGGCGGTCGGCCTCACCCGGCTCCAGGGGATCCGCCACGTCGTCCTCCCCCAGGGACTCCGGTACGCGATCCCCGGGTGGACCAACGAGTTCGTCTACCTGATCAAGTACTCGTCGCTGGCGGCCTTTATCACCGTCCCGGAACTGTTCCGGCGTGCGCGCGACATCGGATCCGACACGTTCCAGTACACCGATATCTACGCCGTCGTCGCGCTGGTCTACCTGGCGCTCGTGTTGACGACGGCGCTGGGGATGTCCCGCCTGGAGCGGGCGGTGGCCATCCCCGGCCTGGGCGGGAGCGGGAACTGATCCGGGCCTCGGCGGGCCCTGAACCGGTCCCGGGCTCCGGTGAGGGGGAGCCGATCCCGGGCTCCGGTGAGGGGGAGCCGATCCCGGCCTCCGGTGAGGGGGCATCGGAATTTACAGTAATCTTACTGTAACCTCCCACTCGTCGGCGAACGGTCCCGGGGCACACCTCGTTTCGCCGGGATCCCTACCCGCAGATAACCGCTTATTTCGCCGGGGGGATCCCGCCTCAGGTAACCGCTTGTTTGGCCTGGGCCGGGGGTGCTTTAGAGACCTCGTAACTCGGATCCGACCGTTTCGAGCGCCGGGCCGGTGGGGGTGCCAACAAGGTTTTTGTCCCTCGGTGGCGCACTCTGAGGGCATGGAGGAAACCTACGTTCGGATTCTCTGTCCCGAGTGCAACAAGGACTGGGAGTCGGGACCCGACGACCTGCCGCCCTCCGACAACAACTTCACCTGCCCGGACTGCGGCCTCACCCGCCGCACGTCCGAGTTCATGCGGACCGAACACGACCTCCGGACGCTCAAGCAGTTCGGCTAGCCCTTCTCCGTCGCGGACCGCGCGCCACAGGCCTCGCAGACGAGGATCTGGACGCCCTGTTCGCGACCGATGCGGGTGTCCGGCAGGCCACACTCCGGACAGAGGACGAACTCCTCGGCGTAGTCGTCGATGGCGTCGGCGATGCGGCCGGCGTCGAACTCGCCGGTCAGTCGGGCCCGCCCGCTCTCGTCGATGTGACCGCTCGTCCCCACCTCGTTTCGAAGGTACTTGAGGACGTGGTCGTCGACCCGCCCGAGTGCGTCGACGGTGTCCTGGAAGTTCTCGTAGACGGTGACGTTCCCCTCCTGTCGCACCTCCGGGTCGGGTACTTCGAACCGCTGGCTCTGCCCCTCGATGTCCGGTGTCTCGGACAGTGCCCGGTCGAGTTGGTCCTCGTAGTCCATACCCGATCCCGGGTCGTCCCGGACAAAAAATCCTCGAATCCCGACCGACCGGCGGCCTCTCGCCCGTGCGTGCCGGCCCCGGTGGACCCCGTACGCCGGTCCCCGACCGCGCCCGCCGGCCCCGTCCGGAGTGCGGCCGCGTCCCTCCGGGAACACCACCCCGAATAGGGATCCCGAAACAGGACGTATCGGCGGTCGGAACGGTCCCGAGGTCCCCGTCAACGGCCCTCGCGGGCCGTCTACGGGAGGTGTGTGTTAACGGTCCCCAGAGTAATAATATAAACCTCCAGCCGTAACGTCCCCCTGCCCATGAAAAAGCAGGAACTAATTCACCTACACGGCCTGCTTGCCGAGGTATCCAACCAGTACGAAGAATGGAGCGGAGAAACACCGGACCTCGAGGAGTACGAATCGCTCGGGATCCGACCGACGTCGATACACAAGTCGAAGACCGACCACAAGGCGGCCGTGTTCGCGATGACAGAAGGGATCACCGCTGAGATGCGCGAGGAGACCGAGGACCGCACCGCGGTCGCCCCGACTGCCGACTGAACTGGCGGCGTGGTACCCGTCCTGCGAGATACAGACCCGACAGCCACGGGTGGGGTGGGGGTCGGGCGGTACACCCTGGACCGCGGAGCAGGGAAGAGGAGAAGAAACCCACAGACGCGGTGGGGCGATCGATACGCCGCCCCCTGTCGAGCGCGAGGGCGGGTCGGTCGTGGTCGTCGGCGGCGGTTACTCGATGAGGTCCTCGAACTCCGGCAACACGTCGTCCTCGTTCCCGGAGTCGGTCGAGGTCGGTTCGGACTCCTCCTCTTCCTCTTCGTCGTCCTCCAGGACCTCGACCTCGATCACTTCCAGCGGGATGTTGTCGAGGCGCTGACCGATCTCCTTGCGTGCGATCCGCGAGGCGTGCTCCTCGCGCTCGACGTTGAACACCGTCATCTCCAGTTCGAGCGCCACGAGCGCCTCGTCGGCGGCGATGAACGCCGGGGGGAGCTTCTCGCCGGAGGGCGAGGTGCGCTTCCCTTCGCTGATTTCGACGTAGTTGAGGTCCGGATTCAGCATCTCCCCCGTCTTCGAGATGGCGATCCGAACCGCCTCGTCTGGCGTTTCCACGTCGTAGACCGGCACCGCGGCCTCCACGACAACTCGGCAGTTCATTGCACTCTCACGTTGGGTGTCCAATACTATCAAGGTTGTCGTTGCCCCCACTACAGGCGGGCGAATGCGGTGCAGTCGTGCGGTTCAGCGCCCGAGACGGACGGCGATCACGGGGTCGGCAGTAGAGCGAGGAAAATCAGGTTTCGCCCGGACCTTCGGCGGCCAGTTCCGTCCGGGAGTTCTCGTCGTCGTCCCGCGCCTCGTTGCGGTAGTTCCGGCCGAACTCGTCGGCCTCGCCCGCCAGTTCCGACCGGACCCTGTCGGCCAGGAGCCGCACGGCCCGGTTGTTGGCCCCCTCGGGGATGATGACGTCCGCCTCCGTCTTGGTGGGTGCGACGTACCGCTCGTGCATCGGCTTGACCGTCGAGAGGTACTGGTCGATGACGCCGTCGAGGTCCCGGCCGCGGTCGATGACGTCCCGGCGGATCCGCCGGAGGATCCGGACGTCGGCGTCCGTCTCGACGTACACCTTTAGGTCCAGGCGGTCGAGCACGTCCTCGTGGTACAGCGCGAAGATGCCCTCGACCACCAGCACCTCGGTCGGTTCGACGGTGGTGTGCTCGTCCTTGCGGTTGTGGATGGTGAAGTCGTACTCCGGCATTTCGACGGACTCGCCCGCCATCAGCCGGTCGATGTGCTCGACCAGCAGGTCCCACTCGAAGGCCGAGGGATGGTCGTAGTTGACCTGCTCGCGCTCCTCGATGTCCAGGTGCGAGAGGTCCTCGTAGTAGTTGTCGAGCGGGAGCCGGGTCACCGGCTCCCCGACCGCGTCCGCTATCTCCCGGGCGACCGTGGTCTTGCCCGCCCCGGTACCACCCGCGATCCCGATCGCGAACGACGGTTCGTCCATTGTCGGTCGTAGGGGGGCCGGACCACAATGAAACCACGGGTTCCGTCCCGGCGGCGGTACGGATCGCCGAACGACGCGCTCCACCAGAACCGCGAGTGGGAGTCGCCAGCCCAGCCTACGCGGTGTCGTCTTCGTCGTCGATACCGAGGAACTCCTCGTCGAAGTCGAAGTCCTCCTCGACCTCCTCCAGGTCGGTGTCGTCGCCGCCGTCGGAGGTCATGAAGCCGCTGGTGTCGGTGTCGCTCGTCGCCGTCCCCGCGAAGGTACCGCCGCCGCCCCCGGCTTCGAGCGTGTCCTTGATCTCGGTGAGCCGCTCGTCGATAGCCGAGATCTCCGAGTCGATCTCGGTCAGCGACTGGTTGACCGCCGGCTCCGAGCCGGACAGGTGGGTCCGCAGGTCCGTGAGCCGGTCGTCGAGCTGGGAGAGCCGGTCGTCGATGTTGACGAGCGGTTGCTTTATCGTCTGGGAGTCGGCCAGGTTCGAGAGGCCCTCCTGGACCTTCGCCACCCGCTGGTCGATCTGTTCCGTGCGCTGGTTGAGGCGCTTGACCCGTTTCGCCACCGCCTCGTCGGTCCCGGCGGCGCCGTCTCCCGCTCCACCGCCCGTGTCGATCCCCTCGACCAGGGTTCCCAGTTTGTCTATCTTCGCGTCCACCTGTTCGAGCCGTTCGAGCTTGGTCTCGACCCGCTCCAGCCGGTCGAGGTCGGCCTCGATCCGCTGGAGTCGTTCCCCACCGCCATCCCCGCCGCCGTCGGCCAGGCGATCCTCGATCCGCTGGAGACGGTCCGGGACCGATTCCAGGGCCGCGAGCCGCTCGTCGAGTTGCTCGACCGCCGCCGAGTCACCACCACCGTCCATCGTCTGGAGCACCTGGCCGAGCCGGTCGATCCGCGACTCGATCCGCTGGGTCGTCTCGGACAGGTCGTCGACCTGGTCGAGGCGGGCCGCCAGGTCGTCGACGTCGTCGAGTCGCTCTTCGATCCGTTCCAGCCGCTCCCCGGACGCGCCGTCCCCACCGGTCGCCGAGGCGGCCGACCGTCGCGCCGAGAACGAGAGGAATGCGCCGACGAGGGAGACCACCAGCACGGCGCCCAGCAGTCCAAGCGTAATCGGATCAGGGGCCATCGACTGATGATGGCGGCCCGGGACGTATAAGTATTTGTGGCAACAGAACCGGTGGACGGCATCGATCTCGGTCGCTACTGGTCGGCCAGAAACGCCGATAGCCGGTCGGCGGCGGTCCCGACCCGGTCCGAGGTCAGCGCGAAGCGGATCCAGTCCCGCCGGACCTCCCCGAAGGCGGCGCCCGGCATGGCGGCGACGCCGGCCCCCTCGACGAGGCGCCGGGCGCCCGAGAGCGTCCCCTCGACCCCCGGGAGCCGCGCGAAGACGTAGACCGACCCCTCCGGGCGGACGACGTCCGCGCCGCCCTCGGTCAGCGCCGCGACGAGGCGGTCGGCCCGGCGACCGGTCCGCTCGCGCGCCTCGGCGTAGTACTCGCGGGGCGTCTCCCGGAGCGCACGGAGGACGGCGTGCTGTGCCGGCCGACTGGCCGCGATGGTCGTCAGCACGTGGCGCATCGTCGTCCGCTCGCGGAGCCCCGGCGGGACCACCGCGTACCCGATCCGCAGTCCGGTCGCGGCCATCGACTTCGAGACCCCCGTCGTTACGACCCGGTGGGCCGAGTCGACGGTCACGGCGCTGGTGAACCGGCCCGACCGGTCGAAGTGGGAGTACACCTCGTCGCTGACCAGGACGGCGTCGCACTCCTCGGCGATCCGGACCAGTTCGCGGACGGTCGCCTCGCCGTAGACCGCACCGGTCGGGTTGTTGGGGTTGGTGACGGTGATCGCAGCGACGTCGTCGTCGGCCCGGTCCCGGACCGTCGCCGGGTCGAGGCTCCCGTCGGCCCCGACCGGGACCCGCCGGACCTCGGCCCCGAGCATCCGCGCCCGCGCCGGATAGTAGGGGTAGGCCGGGTCGGGGACGAGCACCGCGCCGCCGGCGTCGCGTTCCAGCGCCCGCGCCATCGCGAGGTAGTTCGCCTCGACGGTCCCGCAGGTGACGACCACGCCCGCCTCCTCGACGCCCCGCCGGGCCGCTATCTCCTCGCGTAGCGCCGGCAGACCCCGCTCCTCGGAGTACTGGAACTCCGGCGGGTCCGAGTCGGCGTACTCCCGGAGGCCCGCCCGGAGCGCGTCCGGGGGGTCCCAGTCCGGGCGACCGCTGACCAGGTCCACCACGTCCCGGTCGGCGGCCCGGACGAGTCGCTTCACCTCCATGATGGTCGGTCCGTACCCGTAGACGCCCTCACCCATGGGTTCGCTTCGACCGGGGGGTACTCGGCCCTTTCCCACGACGCGGAGCCACGTCTGTGGTCGGGCGACAGTCGACGGCAAAAAAGCCCGGTTGAGCCCTGGTCTGCCGGGACGACGAGCGATGTGACGAGCGATCGGGACCGCGACGAGACGGTCCGCGCTCCCCTCGACGACCCGGTTAGCCCTGTGCGACGTCGTTGATGCCCGTCTGGATGAGGTACCACGCCGCGGGCCCGAACACCAGGAACAGCACGAACAGCACCGTGCCGCTCTGGTCCGTCACCGCCTCGGCCTCGTTCGAGAACTTCCACATCGCGTACAGGTTGAGCGGCGGGATGAGGAACAGCACGGTCTGCATCGTCGGGTCGAGGTCGGTGTTCGTCGCGGCGGCGAACTGCTGGTGGGTGTCGTACCACCAGTAGACCGCGTACAGGCCGAACGTGATGACGGTGAGTCCGATCTGCTTCCCCAGTGACCCCTTCTTGAATCCCGATGCGTTCGTGACTTCGGTCGACGTCGCGGACATGCAGTAATCACTTCCTCATCGATTAGTTATAAAAGGTTTCATTCAACGCTGACAAGTCGGGCGTCGTATTAACAGGATCGGGGTCGTGCAACCCCCTCACGACGACCCCGATACTACCCTCCGGCCCCCACGGGTGATCCGATGCGTTCCCCACGGCTCCGGGACACCCGGGTATATGCCGGTGGGGTCCCGATCCTCTCCCGATGAGTTCCGAGGGAGACGCCGGCGCGACCGGTCCCGGTCCGGGGGCGGAGGTCCGCGCCCTCGCCCGGCGGGTCGGCGAACGACTGGTCGACCGCGACGAGACGCTGGCGGTCGCCGAGTCGGCGACCGGGGGCGCACTCGGGGCGGCCCTCACGGCGGTTCCCGGTGCGAGCGGCTACTTCCGCCGGGGCGCGGTCGCGTACGGCTACGACACGAAGCGTCGCACGCTCGGGGTCGCCCGGGAGACCATCGACGACCACGGCGTCGTCAGCGGTCCCGTCGCCCGCGAGATGGCGCGGGGGATCCGCGACGGCGCCGACGTCACCTGGGGGGTGGCGACCACGGCGGTCGCGGGTCCGGATGGCGGCACCGAGGACCGTCCCGTCGGGACGGCGTTCGTCGCGGTCGCCCACGCCGCCCCCTGGGAGACCGGCGACTCGTACGCGACCGTCGACCGCTACGAGTTCGACGGCGACCGGGCGGCCGTCCGCCGGGCGGTCGTGCGCCAGAGCCTCGCGGACCTGCTCTCGGAGATGGCCGGATCCGGGAGCGACGCTCACGACGAGGACGACGGCCGGAGCGGACGGTAATCAGAGCGAGGGCGACGGCCGCGACTGACCGGCCGAACAGGCGCGTGCGTCGTAGACTGCGGCAATACTCGTAGGATTTTTGCGCCAGTGGGTAGTAGTACGGGCCGTGAGCAAGACGACCTCGCGAGCCTCCGACCCCAACCCCATCGTCCGGGAGGTGTACGACGAACTGGGCGCGTTGCTCGACCGGGGCGACGACGCCTTCGTCGAGGAGGGGCCGACGCTCCTCAGCGAGGCCATCGAGCGGGACGGCTTCTTCGAGAACGTGACGACCGACCCGGCCGCCCCCGACGAGTACACCCGCGAGAAGGTCATCGGCGACCCCGGCGAACACGTGATCCGGTTCATGGAGTGGCCCCCCGGGTACACGCTCTGCCCCCACGAGCACCACGGCCGCCCGTGCTTCGAGGTGCTCGTCGACGGCCACCTCGTCGTCACCGACCTGGAGCGAACCCGGGTCGGTGACGGTAAGTACACCTTCGAGGTGATCGATTCCCAGGTCACGCGGCCCGGCGAGGCCGCGGTCGTCGACCCCCGGGAGAACGAGATACACGCCGTCTACAGTCCTGTCCGGAGCAGGTCGCTCCACGTCTACCCCGACGACCACTGGCGGGCCTTCGGCTACGAACTCGTCGACGGGGACGCCGACGTCTACGAGCGCCGGGAGTTCCAGCTCCGCGACCCCGATGCCGCCCGGGACTGCGACGGCGAGTAACCCGATCGACGACCCTCGGCTCGGTCGCAACTGATCCACCCGGTCCCGGTCCGTTCCCTCGGTCCCGCCGCTTCCACTCCAGAGTACCCTTCGATCCACTCCGACCGTGGTAATTATATTTAATTATATTTTTGTCGCTCCCGGCCGTACCATCGATCGATGCGACGCCCGATCCCCCATCCACTCGACCGACCGTCGCTCGAACCCGGCGACCCGCCCACGGGGTGACCCGACGTGGAGAAGCACCGCCGATCCGTCGTGAAGGCCGCGACCTACCGGCTGTTCGCCACCAGCGTCGTGTTCGCCGTCGCCTTCGCGCACACCGGACAGGTCGGGGCGTCGGCCAAGATAGGCCTCTCCGCGGCCGTCGCCAAGACCGTGCTGTACTACCTCTGGGAACGGCTGTGGAGCCACATCGACTGGGGACTGGAGGCCCAGTAGGGTCATCCGGTCAGCAGAGGGATCTCGTGGCGATACGCCCGTCTCGCTCGTCCGGCATCGCCGGATACTTTCCGGCCGGCCGAGACCACCCGTCGATGACCGAACGGGACACTGGCGACCCCGACACGGGATCGGTCGCGGAGCGACTCCGAGAGTACGCCGAACCGCTCGACGGGACCGATCCGTCGACGGCCGTGGACGACCTGGCCTTCCTCGACGACGCCCTCGAGGACCGGAGGATCCTCGGGATGGGCGAGGCGACGCACGGGACTCGCGAGTTCTTCCAGTTGAAACACCGGCTCCTCCGGTACCTGGTGCTGGAACTGGACTGCCGGACCTTCGCCTGGGAGGCGAACTTCTCGGAGACGCTGGCCATCGACCGGTACGTCCGCCGGGGGGAGGGCGACCCCGTCGAGGCCATCGACGGGGTCCACTTCTGGACGTGGGACACCGAGGAGGTGCTCGCGATGGTCGAGTGGATCCGGTCGTTCAACGAGGACCGGGACCCCGAGGACAGGGTGCGGTTCTACGGCGTCGATATGCAGTTCTCCGGGGGGCCGGCCCGGGCGCTCCGGGAGTACCTCGACGAGGCCGACCCGGACTTCCTCGCGGACGTCGAGGCGGGCCTGCGCGAACTGGAGGACGAGGACCTGAACGGCGGGGACGACGAGTCGTTCGAACGGCGCCGGGAGGACGTCGCGGCCCTCCTTTCGGACCTGGAGGACCGCTTCGCGGACCGCCGCGAGGCCTACGAGGCGGCGACCGGCCCGGACGAGTACCGCCTGGCGCGGCGCCACCTCCGGACGCTCCGGCAGGCCTTCGAGTCCCGGCGGGCGATGGCGGACCGGGAAGAGGCGGGGTACGCCCTCCGGGACGAGTACATGGCCGAGAACGCCTCCTGGGTCCTCGACCACGAGGACGCCGACCTGGTGGCGCTGTGGGGCCACAACGCCCACGTGAAGACGACCCCGGTGCGGTCCGATCTGGACGACGACTGGGAGGCCTTCGAGAGCACGGGCGGGCACCTCCGGGAGGAGCACGGCGACGACTACTACGTCGTCGGGTTCGAGTTCGGGCGCGGGTCCTTCCAGGCCATCCCCGACCCCGAGGAGGTCGAGGAGCCGGAACTCGGCGAGTTCTCCCTCGACGAACCGATCGAGGACACCGTTCCCGACGTCCTCGACGACGTGGGCTATTCGACGTTCTTCGTCGACCTCGCGTCCGCGGCAGGGGATCCCGACCTGGCCGACTGGCTCGGGGAGGAACGGCGGATGCACAGTCTCGGTGCCATCTATTACGTGGCCGGCGAGACCGGAACCCACTACACCGACGTCGTCCTCGCCGACGAGTACGACGGACTGCTGTTCGTCGACGGGACGGAGCGGGCGGTCCCCATCGAGGAGTGATCGGCCGACCGGGCGGTGATCCGTCGCTCCCCGACGTCCCCGCTCCCCTCGGGCGTCGGCCGTGCGTCTGACGCGGGGAAAACTTTGAGACGGCGCCGGGAGAGGTGCGGACGATGGACAAGCGCGGGCACGTGCTCAACGCGGCCCTGCTGAGCGTCGGCATCGGCCTCCTGCTCTACCCCTCCCTCGAGGAGCGAACCGTCCTCACAGTCGTCGAGGTGGCACTCCCCATCGTGCTCGGGGCGCTGTTCCCCGACGTCGACACCGCCTTCGGGCGCCACCGCAAGACCTTCCACAACCTGCCGGTGCTCGCCATCTTCCTGGCCTTTCCCTACTACTTCGGCAACCTCCGGTACGTCTGGATCGGGGTGCTCACCCACTACGTCCTCGACGTCGTCGGTTCCCGACGGGGGATCGCCTTCTTCTACCCCCTGGCCGACGAGGAGTGGGGGTTCCCCTCGGGCGTGACCACCTCCAGCAAGTGGGCGACTGCCGTGACGGTCGTCGTGACCCTGATCGAACTGGGGACGGTCGCCGCCGTCATCTACCTCCTCCCGCAGGTCGACCTGGAGTACACCCGCCAGCTACTCGGGCTCTGAGCCGTCGGGCGTCCGGCCGACCGGACTCCCTGCGGTCCCCGGGCGAGGATCAGTAGACGGCCACGTCGTCGAACCGGCCGCCGTAGGCGACGTGGTCGGGGTGGGTCGGTTCGGTCCCCGAGAGGAACACCCGGTCCGCCTTCTCGTAGGAGTTCTCCCAGCCGAGGTGGGCGAACTCCGCAAGCCGCTCGAACCGGTGGCCCGGTCCGGTCCGGTGGGCGATCCGCCGACCTCCGTCGCCGACGATAGCGGCCAGCAGGTCCGCCTCGTCGTCGATCGGTCGGTCGAAGGCCGTCCACGCGGCCCCGACGGTCCGCCGGAGGTGGGCGTAGGACGACGCCGTCCGCGGGAGGTCCAGTCGGTCGGCGATGGCACGCGCCCGGCGGTCGTGTCGCGCCCAGTACTTGGGGTTGTAGGTCTCGACGGCGTCGACCACTCCCCGGTGGTCGCGGACGTCCGACTCGGACAGCCCGACGGTGAAGAACTCCGGGTGGGGAACCACCACGGTGGCGCCCTGGCGTTCGAACTCCGCCATCGCACCGGTCAGGCTGACGAAGTCGGGCACCGGCGACTCCAGCCCCAGGGCCAGCACGTGCTTGCGCTCGCCCCAGGTCCCCGTGAACACCTCCCGGGCCGGCACCACCAGCAACTCCTCGTCCGAGTAGCGCCGCGCACGCTCCTCGATGGCCGGGAGCCGCGTGAAGTGGGGGGCGTACACCAGGGCGTCGATCCCCCGCTGCTTCGCCCGCTCGACCACCCGGTCGTCGAGGACCTTCACGTGGGTGTCCACCCGCGTCCAGCCGTCCGGCGACGTCATCGGCGACCCTTCCGATGGATCCCCATTAGGGGTTCTGGTTCGGCCACGATTCGCCGTTTCGGGATCCGTTCGGCGACGTCGGGTCGGACGGTTTCGAGCGAACCGTCCGGATCCGCCGTGTTACAGTAACTTTACCGTAAACTGGTGGAAGGGGCGGATCCGATCTCGATGGCTGGAAGGGCTGGATTCCGGTCTCGGTGGTCGAAACGGCTGGATCCGGTTCCGTTCGAGTCCCAGGTGTGCGCGGGACCGGATTCGAACCTCGCCGAGACGTGCTCGCTTCGCTGTGCGCGTCTCGTCCGGTTCAAATCCCCGGAGCGAACCTGCCGCTCACGGATCGTTCGCGGCAGGATGCGCGGGCCCGGATTCGAACCGGCGGATCCCTTCGGAACAGCGTCCTAAGCGCTGCGCCTTGCAGGCGCAGCTTGGGTCCCTGCAGTTCACATTGCGCACGCGCCGGATTAAACCACGTATCTGCTCTTAAGCCCTGCGTGCGCGGATCTCTCCCGAGTTCTTGGACCTGGTCGTCGCGCAGTTTCTGCTCGAGTGTAGAGGGGTCTAACGCCGATTATTTAAATGTAACTCGGCTTTGCACGTTGAGTATTCTACACTTCCTTGGGCGAAAATGGCAGACGGAGCGACGTAAGTGGAGGTGTTCGAGAACTCGTCGAACGGTGG